>DIVW01000033.1 GCA_002428365.1 Propionibacteriaceae bacterium UBA6122 | reverse complement strand
CCCACGACCTCGGCGTGGTCGCCGACGTCGCGGACCGGATCGCGGTCATGTACGCCGGCCGGATCGTCGAGGAAGCCGACGTCTACGACCTGTACCGCAAGCCGGCACACCCGTACACGCTCGGCCTGCTCAACTCGATCCCGCGGATGGACGAGAAGGGCCAGGAGCTCCGTACCATCAAGGGCCTCCCGCCGAACCTGATGAACATCCCGCCGGGCTGCGCGTTCAACCCGCGCTGCCCGATGGCGCAGCCGGTGTGCCGGGAGAACGTCCCGCCGCTGCTGCAACTGGGCAACGGCCGGGCCAGCGCCTGCCACTTCGCCGAGGAACTGGTGAACCGTGACTGAGCACATCATCGAGGTTCGTGACCTGGTCAAGCACTACCCCGTGACCCGGGGCGTGGTGTTCAAGAAGACCATCGGTCACGTCAAGGCGGTCGACGGCGTCTCCTTCGAACTCAAGGCCGGCGAGACGCTCGGCGTGGTCGGCGAGTCCGGCTGCGGCAAGTCGACGCTGGCCCGGGTGCTGATGAACCTGGAGAAGCCGACCGGCGGCCAGGTGCTCTACAAGGGCCAGGACATCTCCAAGCTGTCCGGTGGCGCGCTGCGGCGGCTGCGCCGGCAGATCCAGCTGGTGATGCAGGACCCGTACACCTCGCTGAATCCGCGGATGACCGTCGGCGACATCATCGGCGAGCCGTTCGAGATCCACCCGGAGGCTGCCCCGAAGCGCAGCCGGCGCCAGCGGGTGCAGGAGCTGCTGGACGTGGTCGGGCTCAACCCGGAGCACGTCAACCGCTACCCGCACCAGTTCTCCGGCGGTCAGCGGCAGCGCATCGGCATCGCCCGCGCGCTCGCGCTGCGGCCCGAGATCATCGTCTGCGACGAGCCGGTGTCGGCCCTGGACGTCTCGATCCAGGCCCAGGTGATCAACCTGCTGGAACAGCTCCAGGACGAGCTGGGGCTGTCCTACATCTTCATCGCGCACGACCTGTCCGTGGTGCGGCACATCTCCGACCGGGTGGCGGTGATGTACCTGGGCCGGATCGTGGAGATCGGCACCGAGGAGCAGATCTACCAGCGCGCGACCCACCCGTACACCCAGGCGCTGCTGTCGGCGGTGCCGGTGCCGGACCCGACCGTGCGGGAGAGCAAGGCGATCATCCGGCTCCAGGGCGACGTCCCCTCGCCGGTCAGCCCGCCCTCGGGCTGCCGGTTCCGGACCCGCTGCTGGAAGGCGCAGGACATCTGCGCCCAGGAGGTGCCGCTGCTCCAGATCCGGCCGGGCTCGGACCACCCGAGCGCCTGCCACTTCGCGGAGAAGCGGGAGATCGTCGTCACCCACGAGGTGGCCTGATCCAACCGAACCGCCTGCCGGTGTCGATCACGACACCGGCAGGCGGTTCGTCGTCTCCGTGGGCGTCACCGCGTCTCCGCCGGCGTCACAGCGGGCCGCGGCCGGCGCGCAGCAGCAGGAGCGCGAGCTGAGTGCCGTCCGCGCCGAGCTCGGCCCGGAACCGCTCCAGGATCTCCCGCTCGCGGGAGAGCACCAGCCGGGTGCCGCCGGATGCCATGCGGGTCGCGCCGACCTCCTGGGAGAGCGCTGCCCGCTCCTGCCAGAGCGCGACGAGGGTGCGGTCGATCTCGTCGATCCGCCGCCGGATCTCGCCGATCCGCTCCGCCGCCGCCGCGTCGTCGGTGCCGGTCCGGGCGGCCGCGGCCCCGGTCGGGTCGCCGGCCGGCCGGTCGTGCGGCGCCAGGCTGCCGCTGGACTCCACCACGTCAGTCATCATCGTCGTCCCTCTCGGGGCTCGGGCCCGGTACCCGGATCCCGGAACGAAAACGCCCCGGGCTCTGGGGAGCCCGGGGCGTTTCGTAGGTCTGTGATCAGGCGCGACCCACGGCTGCCGGACTCCCGGTGCCGTAGTAAAAGTAGAAGCGCTGATCGAACACGTCGTCGAGTATGCCGACCACCTGGGCGGGCGCGCAAGAAGACGCACCAACAGGTGAGACGTGACGGCGTGCGCCGGGCGGCGGCGCGGGCGGGGAAGTGTCCGCCCGGCGGCATAGACTCGGGCTGCGATGCATCCTCTCTTCGACATTCCCGCGTCCCCGCCCGCGCCGGAGTCCCGGCCGACCCCGCCGCGCCGTCCCGGGGGCGCCGGGTCGGACCCGGGCGCCCTCCTCGACGGCCTGAACGGCCCCCAACGGGACGCGGTGACACACGCCGGCTCCCCGCTGCTGATCGTGGCCGGCGCCGGGTCCGGCAAGACCCGGGTGCTGACCAACCGGATCGCCTACCTGCTCGGCGCCCGCGACGTGCACCCCGGCGAGATCATCGCGATCACGTTCACCAACAAGGCCGCCGGTGAGATGAAGGAGCGGGTGGCCGCGCTGGTCGGCCCGCGCGCCCGGCTCATGTGGGTCTCGACGTTCCACTCCGCCTGCGTACGCATCCTGCGGGCCGAGCACGAGCACGCCGGCCTGAAGTCGACGTTCTCGATCTACGACGCGGACGACTCGCGCCGGTTGATGCAGATGGTCGCCCGCGAGCTGGACCTGGACCCGAAGCGCTACCCGGCCCGGGGCCTGGCCGCCCAGGTGTCGAACCTGAAGAACGAGCTGGTCGACCCGGAGGAGTTCGCCGGCCGGGCCAAGGGGCCGAACGAGCGGGCGCTGGCCGAGGCGTACACGCTCTACCAGCGGCGGCTGCGCGAGGCGCACGCGCTGGACTTCGACGACCTGATAATGACGACCGTGCACCTGCTCCAGTCGCACCCGCACGTGGCGGAGAGCTACCGACGCCGGTTCCGGCACGTGCTGGTGGACGAATACCAGGACACCAACCACGCTCAGTACGCCCTGATCCGGGAGCTGTGTGGGGTTATCGCCGATGCGCCGGCCGGCTCGATCGAGTCGCCGGAGCTGATGGTGGTCGGCGACTCCGACCAGTCGATCTACGCCTTCCGTGGGGCGACGATTCGCAACATCCTCGATTTCGAAACTGATTTCCCAGGCGCGAGCACCATCGTGTTGGAGCAGAACTATCGCTCCACCCAGAACATCCTGAACGCCGCCAACGCGGTGATCACCCGCAACCCTGGACGTCCGGCCAAGCGGCTGTGGTCTGAGGCTGGTGACGGCGAACTGCTGGTCGGCTACGTGGCTGACACCGAGCACGCCGAGGCTCAGTTCGTGGCCACCGAGATCGACAAGCTGGCCGATGACGGGGCCACCAAGTACGGGGAAGTTGCGGTCTTCTATCGCACCAACGCGCAATCGCGGGCCTTCGAGGAGCGGTTCATTCGGGTGGGGATGCCCTACCGGGTGGTCGGCGGCGTGCGCTTCTACGAGCGCAAGGAGATTCGCGACGCCATCTCCTATCTGCGAGCGATCGCCAACCCCGACGACGATGTGTCGGTGCGGCGGGTGCTGAACGTGCCCAGGCGCGGCATCGGTGATCGGGCCGAAGCCCTGATCGAGGCCTTCGCCGCCAATGAGGGGATCTCCTTTGGTGCGGCCCTCGATCGAGCCGAAGAGGCTCCGGGGTTGGCGTCCCGGTCGCTGAATCAGATCAAGGCTTTCGCTGACCTACTGGCCGAGCACCGCCGCCAGGTGGCCGCTGGCGTGCCGGCCGATCAGGTGCTGGCCAGCATTCTCAAGGGCTCGAGCTACACCGACGAGCTGGCTGCCTCCACCGACCCCCAGGACGAGACCCGGTTGGAGAACCTGGTCGAGCTGGTCAGCGTCGCCCAGGAGTTCGTCGCTGCTGCGCATGCCGTCGATCTGGGCGAAGCCGAGGGCGAGGACGCTGAGTTGGCGGCCGAGTTGGCCGCAGCTGCTCCCGAGCCGGACGACTCACTGCCAGCCTTTCTGGAGCGGATCGCGCTGGTGGCCGACTCTGATCGGATCCCCGACCGTGACCCGGATTCGGCTGGGGTGGTCACCTTGATGACCCTGCACACGGCGAAGGGGCTGGAGTTCGACACGGTCTTTTTGACCGGCTTCGAGGAGGGCATCTTTCCGCATGAGCGGGCGATGTTCGATACCGCCGAACTGGAGGAGGAACGTCGGCTGGCCTACGTCGGGATCACGCGGGCTCGCAAACGGCTCTTCCTGAGTCGCGCCACCGTGCGCACCATGTGGGGAGCGCCGAAGTACAACCCGGCCAGCCGGTTCACCGACGAGATTCCCGCCCACCTGATTGATTGGCGCAACCTGGACGCGGCGCGTCCGGCCTTCGTGCAGCGCGGGCCCGGCACTGAACGGCGGACGGCCTCAACCGGCTCGGTCCAAAGTAGGCCGACCTTTGGCTCCCGGCCGGTGATCAAGACGGTGGCCTCGGTTGAGGTGGGGGAGCGAGTGCTGCACACGTCCTTCGGGATGGGCACCGTGATTGCCACCCACGGCACCGGGGACGCGACGAAGGCCGATGTCGACTTCGGTTCGGCGGGGGTCAAGCGCCAGTCGTTGAAGCACGCCCCGATGGAAAAACTATGAGCCGAGCCATTCGGCTCGGCTCAACTCTGACTAGCTGATTGCTCAGTTGCGGGCGGGGGCTCGCTTGCCCTGCGGGTTCCAGCCGATGAACTTCATCGGGTTGGTGCTCGAGCCGTTCTGGTAAGCCGAGAAGTGCAGGTGGCAGGAAGTCGAGAGGCCGGTGCTGCCGACGTAACCGATCACATCGCCCTTGTCGACCTTGTCGCCAGCCGAGACGTTGTACTTGCTCATGTGCAGGTAGCCGGTCTGGACGTTGACGCCGTTGATGTCGCCGTGATCGATGCGGACGTTGTTACCTGAACCGCCGTTGTAGCCCATCTCGGCCTTGACCACGGTGCCGGACTGTGCGGCCCAGATCGGCTGGCCACAGGAGCCGCCAATGTCGTCGCCATCGTGCATCCGCCAGTAGTGCAGGATCGGGTGGAGCCGGGGGCCGTAGACCGAGCCGACCTCGCCGTCGGTGGGCCACATGAACTTGGTGAGGGTCTTGAGCCGGTCATTTTCCTCATCGAGGAAAGTCGCGTTCTCGCCCATCGTCTGGAAGCGCTCGGTGGTGGCGGCGTCAGCTGAGGCGGTGCTGATCTCGGTCACTTCGGCGCTAATGGACTGACTGCGCTGTTCGGCTAGCGAGGCGGCGTCTTGGCTCTTCTCGGCGCCGAAGTCGGTGCCGATGCTCGACAGTCCCAGCGGGGACGGGAGCGCGGCGGCGTTGGCGGGACTGGCTGAAGCGGTGAAGGTGGCGAGGCCAGCAAGCACGATTCCTGAGACGACCACCACGGCTGCGCCGCGACGCAGCAGCGACTGCAACACTCCGCCGGCAAACCGGCGAGGCTGAGTCGGAAGCGCGCGCCTTGGCTTGTCAGCCTGCGTTTCCTGGTCGTTCACCTAGCCCCCGTGATGAGTACGTTTTCGCCTGCCCCTAGCGAGCAAGACAGAGCTTAGCATTTCTCAGGATATTTCTCAGCTTCGTCTCATGAGTTGCCAAATCGACGCTCCCAGAGCGGCTGCAGCGTGGGGGTAGGCACCCTCAGGAATAGTCTCGGAGGCGCTCCGGTTCACCCGGATGAGACTAGGAGTGAGAGTGGATCTGTTCGAGTATCAGGCCCGAGACCTGTTCGAAGCCAGCGGGGTGCCCGTGGTGCCTGGCATCGTGGCCAGCACACCGGCAGCAGCCGCGGCCGCCGCGGTGAAGCTGGGCACACCGGTAGTGGTGGTCAAAGCGCAGGTGAAGACCGGTGGGCGAGGTAAGGCTGGCGGGGTGAAGCTGGCCCGGTCGCCGCAGGAGGCAGCTGAGCGGGCTGCTGAGATCCTTGGGCTGGACATTCGCGGCCATCGGGTGCACAAGGTGATGGTTGCCGCTGGTGCCGACATCGCCGAGGAGTATTACTTCTCGCTGCTGCTGGATCGCTCGACCGGCAAGTACCTGGCGATGTGCAGCCGCGAAGGCGGGGTAGACATCGAGACGCTGGCCGTGGAGCGGCCGGAGGCGTTGGCCCGGGTGCAGATCGATCCGATCATCGGGCTCGATGCGGCCATGGCCGCCCAAATCGTTTCCACCGCCGGCTTCCCTGCGGCCGATCACGCCGCCATCGCCGAGGTGCTGGTGGGCCTTGGCCGGCTCTACCGCGACAACGACGCCACCTTGGTAGAGGTCAATCCGCTGGTGAAAACCGGACAGGGCGAGATCATCGCGCTCGACGGCAAGGTGACTCTCGACGACAACGCCGACTTCCGCCACCCCGAGTGGTCCGCCTATGCCGACACCGACGAGCAGGACCCTCTCGAAACCCGGGCCAAGGCGAAGGGCCTCAACTACGTCAAACTCGACGGCAACGTTGGCGTCATCGGCAACGGTGCTGGCCTGGTGATGAGCACCCTGGACGTGGTCGCCGCCGCGGGGGCAAACCTGCCCGGCCAACCCCGTCCGGCCAACTTCCTCGACATTGGCGGTGGTGCCTCAGCCAGCGTGATGGCCGACGGCCTGGAGATCATCCTCTCCGACCCGCAGGTGAAGGTGGTGCTGGTCAACGTATTTGGGGGCATCACGGCCTGCTCCGAAGTGGCCAAGGGCATCCGCGATGCCCTGGCGATGCTGGGGGAGAAGGCGAGCAAGCCGATCGTCGTCCGCTTGGACGGAAACGCAGTCGAGATTGGACGCCACATGTTGATCGAGGCCGCCCATCCGCTGGTCGAGCTATCCGACACGATGGACGCAGCCGCGCGTCGTGCCGCCGAGTTGGCCGCTAACCAGGAGTAATGCACATGTCTGTCTGGCTTGATCTGGGATCAAAGGTAATCGTGCAGGGCATGACCGGTTCGGAGGGGCGCAAACACACCCAGCGGATGATCGCCGCCGGCACCCGCATCGTGGCTGGAGTCACGCCCGGCAAGGGCGGGCAGTCGTTGACTTTCGAGGAAGACCCGGTGCCGGTGTTCAACACCATCGCTGAGGCTAAGCAGGCCACCATGGCGAACACTTCAGTGATCTTCGTGCCCGCCGCGCACACCAAGCAGGCGGTGTTGGACGCCATCGATGCCGGGCTGGAGTTGGTGGTGGTGATTACCGAGGGCGTGCCAGTGGCCGACACCGCGGAGTTCGTGGCCTACGCCCAACGCAGCGGGACGACGCGGATCATCGGACCCAACTGCCCGGGACTGATTAGCCCCGGCAAGTCGAATGTCGGCATCATTCCGCCGAACATCGCCGGACCCGGCCCGATCGGACTGGTTTCGAAGTCGGGCACGCTGACCTATCAGATGATGTTCGAGTTGCGCGACATCGGCTTTGCCAGTGCCGTCGGCATCGGTGGCGACCCGGTGAACGGCACCTCGCATATCGACGTCCTGGCAGCTTTCGAGGCTGACCCTGAGGTTCAGGCGATCGTGCTGATCGGCGAGATCGGTGGCGATGCTGAGGAGCGAGCCGCCGAGTACATCGCCGAGCACGTCACCAAGCCGGTGGTGGCCTATGTGGCTGGCTTCACCGCACCGGTGGGCAAGACCATGGGCCATGCCGGAGCCATCGTTACCGGCTCAGCGGGCACCGCAGCAGCTAAGAAGGCAGCGTTTGAAGCGGCTGGGGTGTTGGTGGGACATACGCCGAGTGAGACGGCGACCTTGGTTCGCGCGGCGCTGGCCGGCTAGGACGACTGGCTGGTCCGCTGGGCAGCACGAAGAGTGATCGCGTCCCAGTCGGCATCGGAGAAGTCGAAGGTCTTGCTTGGGTTGGCCAGCAGGTAGGTGACCCGATTGCCGACGGTGACCACGGCCACCCGGAAGACCACCGTGCTGGTGTTGGTCTTGTGGGTGATCGTCCAGGTCTGACCCGAAATCGGCACCTCGCCCTGGCCACTGCCCTTGACGTTCTCACCATCGACCACAACCGCGGTGGGCACCCGCTTGGCGCAGTTGGTGATCGACTTGCTGACGCTGGTGGCCAGCGTCGAGGCTGCCTTGTTGTCAGCGAAGGTGAAGGTGACCTGATCCACCCCGAAGGAAGCTGGCGCCTTGGGATCGTTGGTCAGGATCAGCGTGCGCTGGCCCGAAGCGGTGGTGCCGGTCACCTTGGTGAGATCGGTGCCCTCGCATTGCGAACCGGGGGTGTTCACCGGCCAGTCGTGGAGGGTCCACTTGCCGGTACCAGGAGTGAGCCGTGGTACATCGGCCGGAAGCAGCCAGCCTGCGGGGGTGCCGGAAGCCGGGAGCGCTGAGGCAACCCCCAACGAAGCGGGGCAGGTGCCGGAGCCGCACTGGCGGGCCAGCGAGATGGCCGCGACCTGAGCTGCGGTGGTAACTGGGATGGTGTTGGCGGTGACGATGTCGAAGGTGTTGATCGTCCGCCCGGTGCGAGCCAGCACCAGGAGATGATTCTCGGCCTTCACTGCCTGCACCTTGAGCTGCACGGCCTGGGCGGCATCGGCCAAACCGTTGATGGTCGAGGCGCCGACGACCAGGGCTGAGCCGTCTGGGCAGGTGCCAGCCAGAGTTGCCTGAGCCTCATAGGCCTGAATGGCGCTGGCGTCATCGGGGTAGGTGCCGATGGTCTGCAGCACCGAACTGCCCTGGGCGGTGAAGAGCTTGCGGTTGTTGGTGCGTTCCGGCTGGGGGGTTGCGCCGGTGAGGCAAAGCGGGGTGCCGGCGGCGGTGGCAACCTGCCAGTCCTCGGCGGCGATGGGGCTGACCTCAGCTGTGGTGAGCAGCGGGTCGATCGCTGCGGTGCCGGTGCCGCTGGCGGAGCCGAGCGGCTTAGTCGTCATTACCCAGACCACGGCGGCAACCACCAGGGCGAAGGCGAGGACGGCCGCGATCACGATGAACGCCGGTCGGCCGCTGCGTTGGCGGGTGTTGCTTTCGCCGCGAGCGGGCTGAGTGGGGGTTACCCCGAGGCGAGCGGCCGGATCGATGCCGTTCTTGCCCGCCTTGGGCGCGCGCTTGGCAGCCTTAGCGTCAGCTTTGGCGTCCGCCTTGGCAGATCGGGCGTCCAGCTTGGCTTGGAGGGCGGCCTCTTTCGCGGCGGCCTTCTCGGCTTCGAGGGCAGTCTTGGCGTCGACTTTGGCCTGGGCCGCGGCTGCGCGGGCTTCCCGCTTGGTGAGCTTCGGCTCGGGTTCCACGGCTCGCAGTGGTGGGGTTGCCTGGCTACGCGCCGAGAACCCCGAACGAGTTGAGGTGGCCGATACCGGCGCCACTGGTACTGCCGGGGCTTCAAGCGGCTCGGCAGCGCGGGGGTAACTGACTGTCACCGCCGGCGGTGCGGTCGGACGGCTGACCGGAGGTAGCAGCGGCGCGTAGGCCCGGGGTGGCGAGGACACGCTGGCCGCCGAGCGGCGGGGGGCGACCCAGCCATGATCTGCAGGCGCCTCGTCGGCGGAGAATCGTCGGCCGGCGGAGGCGGGCTGAGCCTCCGAAACCGGTAGCACTGGCCGGGGCGGCGGAATCAGGGTCTGGAGCGAACCGTCGGTGTTCAGGGCCAACCGCCGCATCATGCCGGTGTCGGTCAATTCGGGGTCGTCAAACAGCGGCCCGGCCGGACTAGCAGAGCTGCTGTCCGAGGGCTCGCTCCAGTCATCGGGTACTGGTCCGAGTGCCCGACGCGGTCTTTGTGACCCCTCCACGTGAAGATCCCGTCTGCGCTTGCGTGACTGAGCCAGTGTAGTAGGGCTGGCGTGTCCACCCGGCTAGAACAGGGGGCTTGGGTCAGCATGGACTCACCATGGCTTCCCCTAAAACACGCTCTCACGCGCGGTTTCGCTTCAATGTGGCCTCCGCGAAGGCTGTACCAACCCTTGAGGATCAAGTGAGGATTCCCTGGCCATTGGCAGCAATCGGCGGTGGCTTTCTAGCGGCGCTGGTCGGCGCCGTGGTGGTGGGTGGAATCGTCCTGGCCGGCTGGTTGGGGGTCTCGTCGGTGCCGTTCGCTGCCATGCTCGCCTTTGTCGGGCGAGTGTGGTTGTTGGCCCATGGCGGAATAGTCAATGGGGACGGGGTAACCATCACCATGGTCCCGCTCGGTTTGAGCCTGCTCTTGGTCGGGCTGGCCGCCTGGGCCGGGTCGCTGGTCTACCGGCCGCCGTCGGCAGATGCTGGATCGGTGCGGCGCCAAGTGCTGCTGACCGTCTTCCAGGTTGGCCTCGGCTACACCGCCGCCACCCTCGCGATGGGCTGGGCAACCGGAGCCGAGCCGATGCGGGCTGTACCTGGCAGCCTGCTGATCAGCTTGGGCGGAGCCCTCCTTGGTGCTGGTTGGCAGGCTGGCTACCGCGGTGGCGGGCCCGCCTGGCTGTGGTCAACGGCCAAAGGTGGGGCTGCGGGTCTGCTTGGGCTGGTGGTGGTCGCCGCAGCGGCGCTGGCCACCGCGATGGTGCAGGGGGAGCCCCGGATCGATTCGCTGGAGCAGGCCCTGGGATTCGACACCGGTGGCGTGGTGGTCTGGGCGTTGACCTGCTTGCTGTACCTACCGAACCTGCTGGCCTGGACCGCGGCCTGGATCCTTGGCGCCGGATTCACTCTTGGCGACGGTTCGCTGGTCGCCCCCTGGGGAACTCGCCTGGGCCTGCTGCCGTCCATTCCGGTTTTCGGGGCGCTGCCGCCGGACGGGTCCGGTTCGCTGACTGGGTGGCTGCTGGCTGGCGCCGTCCCTGGGCTGCTGGCCGGGGTTGCTGCGGTGCGCGCCAAAGCCGGCGGGATGGTGGCATCAGTGGGTGCCGGTGCAGCCGCCGGGTTGGTGGCCGGTCTTGGCTACCTGACGTGGGCGATGTTGAGCAGAGGGGCCCTGGGGAGCGTGCGTTTCGCTGCGGTCGGTCCGCGGGTGCCAGAGGTGCTGATTGGAGTCCTCATCTTGACCCTGACCGCCGCGCTCGGTGCGACCATCGCCTGGTTCGCTGATCGCAGGGCGGGGTCCGCTGACTGAGGCCGAGGCAGGAAAAGGCGCCTGGCTTCGGTAAGGTCTATGCCATGCCGCTGCGCCTGGTTGTTCTGATTTCCGGCTCCGGCACCCTTCTGCAGGCACTGCTGGACGCTTCGGCGGCTGGGCAACTGAATGGTGAGGTGGTGGCAGTCGGCGCCGACCGCGCCGATGCCTACGGTCTGATGCGCGCTGAACAGGCCGGGGTGCCGACCTTCGTCCACCCCTTAGCTAAGGGGAGCGATCGAGCGGTCTGGGATGCGGAGCTGGCCGAACGGGTGGCAGCATTTGAGCCTGATCTGGTGGTGAGTGCCGGCTTCATGAAGCTGGTCGGTGCCGCCTTCCTGGCCAGGTTCGGCGGCCGGATGATCAACACCCATCCCGCGCTACTGCCGTCCTTCCCCGGTATCCACGGCGTCCGGGACGCCCTAGCCCATGGGGTGAAGGTGAGCGGAGCGACCGTGTTCGTGGTCGACGCCGGGGTGGACACCGGCGAGATCCTGGCCCAAGAGGCAGTGCCAGTCCTCCCCGAAGACACCGAGGAGGTCCTGCATGAACGAATCAAAGTGGTCGAACGGCAACTGCTGCTCGACTCGATCAACCACTTCAACTCAAGGGGATAGATGAACGACGTGCTGCCCATCCGCCGTGCCCTGGTCTCGGTCTATGACAAGGCCGGGCTGATCGATCTCGGCCAGGCCCTGGTCGCCGCCGGTGTCGAACTGGTCTCAACTGGATCGACCGCGACCAAGCTGGCCGAGGCCGGGTTGGCAGTGACGCCGGTGGAAGAAGTGACAGGATTCCCGGAGTGCCTGGACGGACGGGTGAAGACGTTGCATCCGCTGATCCACGCCGGCATCCTGGCCGACCGTCGCCTGGCGAGCCATCGCGCCCAACTCGAGGAACTCGGCGTAGCCCCGTTCGACTTGGTGGTTTCGAATCTGTACCCCTTCACCCAGACGGTGGCCTCCGGGGCCAGCCAGGACGAATGCGTGGAGCAGATCGACATCGGCGGCCCGTCGATGGTGCGGGCCGCGGCGAAGAACCACCCCTCGGTGGCCATCATCACCTCCCCGACGCAGTACCCGGCCTTGATCGAGGCGCTGGCCGCCGGTGGCTTCAGCCTTGCTCAGCGCAAGGAGTTGGCTGCGGCCGCGTTTGTGCACACCGCCACCTATGACATTGCGGTGGCCTCCTGGATGGGGTCGGTGCTCACCGACAGCTCCACCGGGGACGGCTTCCCGGCGTGGGTCGGCGCCAGCTGGGACAAGGTCGGCACGCTGCGCTACGGCGAGAACTCCCATCAGCGAGCTGCGCTCTACCGCAACGGTCACCGTCCGGTGGGTCTGGCGACCGCCGAGCAGCTCAACGGCAAGGAGATGAGCTACAACAACTACACCGACGGGGACGCCGCCTACCGGGCCGCCTATGACTTCGCCGAGCCGGCAGTGGCGATCATCAAGCATGCCAACCCGTGCGGAATCGCGGTCGGCGCCGACATTGCTGAGGCCCATCGCTTGGCGCACGCCTGCGACCCGGGCTCGGCCTACGGCGGCGTGATCGCGGCCAACCGGGAGATCACCGCTGAAGCGGCGGCTCAGATCGCTGAGATCTTCACTGAGGTGCTGATCGCCCCCAGCTATGCCGACGGCGCTTTGGAGATCCTCACCCGGAAGAAGAACCTGCGAATCCTGGTGGCCCCGGAATACCCGGTGGCACCAGTGGAGCTGAAGCCGGTCAGCGGCGGGCTGCTGTTGCAGGCCCCCGACCGAATCGATGCCGCCGGAGACGATCCGACCAACTGGACGCTGATCACCGGCGAGGCCGCCGATGCCGCCACCCTGGCCGACTTGGCCTTCGCTTGGCGGTCGGTGCGGGCGGTGAAGTCCAACGCAATCCTGCTGGCTTCCGGTGGCGCTTCGGTTGGCGTCGGCATGGGCCAGGTGAACCGGGTTGACTCCTGCAAACTGGCCGTCGAGCGGGCTGGGGATCGAGCCGCCGGCTCAGTGGCCGCCTCCGATGCCTTCTTCCCGTTCAACGACGGTCCTAAGATCCTCATTGAGGCTGGAGTGAAGGCGATCGTCCAGCCTGGTGGTTCCATTCACGACGACGAAACGATCGAGGCCGCTAAAGCTGCCGGAATCACGATGTACTTCACTGGCACCCGGCACTTCTTCCACTGAGGCGGACAGATGACTGCGAACAAGCTCGATGGCAAGGCCGTCGCCGCCGTGATCAAGGCCGAGTTGGGTCTGCGGGTGCGCGCCCTGGCTGACAAGGGCATCCGGCCGGGCCTGGCCACCGTGCTGGTCGGGGACGACCCGGGCAGTCGTGCCTACGTGGGCATGAAGCATCGCGACTGTGCTGAGGTAGGCATCGAGTCGATTCGGGTGGATCTACCAGCCGATGCACCTGCTGAGATGGTCGCCGAGGCGATCACCGGGCTGAACGCCGATGACGGCTGCACCGGCTACATCATTCAGCTACCGCTGCCTCGGCACTTGGACGAGAACGCAATGTTGGCCCTGATCGACCCGGACAAGGACGCCGACGGCCTGCACCCGATCAATCTGGGCAAGCTGGTGCTCAACGAGCCGGCCCCACTGCCCTGCACCCCGCGTGGCATCGTGGAGCTGTTGCGGCGCCATGACGTCGCCCTAGCCGGCGCCAATGTCTGCGTGATCGGCCGGGGGATCACGGTGGGCCGGCCATTGGGCCTGATTCTCACCAGACGCAGCGAAAACGCCACCGTCACCCTTTGTCACACCGGCACCCGGGATCTGGCCGCGCACACCCGCGCGGCCGACATCGTGGTGGCCGCCGCTGGCGTGCCGCACCTGATCACGGCCGATCTGATTGCCGAAGGTGCCGTCGTGCTCGATGTCGGCGTCAGCCGGGTGGACGGGGTGCTCACCGGCGACGTGGCCCCCGATGTTTGGGCCAAGGCTTCCTGGGTGGCGCCTAACCCGGGCGGGGTCGGCCCGATGACGCGGGCGATGCTGTTGCAGAACGTCGTGGATCGAGCTGAAGTCCTGGCATGACCGATCAAGTTCCGGACACCCGTCCGCCGAAGAACTGGCTCCAACAGATCCTGGGCCAGTGGCCGCTGGCTGCGGTGCTGCTGGGAGTGTTCGTCGGTCTGGTGATCGCGGTGCCGTTCGGGCATTGGCGGATCGGTTGCACCCTCATTGGCGCCTCCGCTACGGCCGGAGGCCTGTTGCGGCTGATGCCGCAGCAGCGGGTCGGCCTGTTGGCCGTCCGGAGCCGACTGATTGACACCACCCTGCTGCTTGGAACTGGGCTGGGCATTCTGGTGCTGGCGTGGGTGATTCCACCTAGTCGCTGACACCGAAGCGTCATCCCAGGCGGGCCGCGGACCCACTAGGCTGGCGCTGCCCGCTACGCCAGGCCGGTTGCGGCGCAGTCTTCACGGATCACGGTGCCAGGCCGACCGGAGGCGGTGAATCATGACAGCAAATGCAAAGCCCATCGATCGGGCCCGGATCGCTGAACTGACCGAGATCGAGCAGCAGCGGCTAGACCAGCGCACTCAGGCGTCGCGGGCCATGTATGCCAAGGCCAACGAGCATCTTTCCGGTGGCGTGGCGTCCTCCTATCAGGGCCGGGACCCGTGGCCGATCTACATCGATCGCGGCGAGGGCCCCAAGATTTGGGACGTCGACGGTACCGAGTACTACGACTTCCATAACGGTTTCGGCTCGATGGTTCAGGGCCACGCTCACCCGGCAATCGGCGAGGCCGTGGTGGCCCGCTACCCGCTGGGTACGCACTTTGGCTGCGCGGTGCCCGACAGCTTCGTGGTGGCCGATGAACTCGCCAAGCGGTGGGGCCTGCCCAAGTGGCGTTTCACCAACTCGGGCTCGGAGTCGACGATGGACGCGATCCGCATCGCCCGCGCCTTCACCGGCCGCGATGTGGTGATGAAGATCTTTGGCTCCTATCACGGGCATCACGACACTGTGATGGTCTCCATCGGAGTTCCTTACGATTCGATCGGTGACCGGGAGGACTACGCCTCGTTGCCCTATGGAGGCGGCATTCCGCAGTCGGTGGTGGACATGACCATCGCGGTGCCGTTCAACGACGCCGGGGCAATGGAGCGGCGCATCGAGCGCCTGGAGGCCGAAGGACGCCTGCCAGCCTGCGTCATCATGGAGGCCGCCATGATGAACCTGGGCGTGGTGCTGCCGGCGCCGGGCTACCTGGAGGCGGTGCGGGAAATCACCACCCGCTATGGCATCGTGCTCATCTTTGACGAGGTGAAGACCGGTCTTTGTGTCGCTCCGGGCGGGGCAACCGAGCGTTTCGGGGTCACCCCTGATCTGGTCACCCTGGCCAAGTCGCTTGGTGGTGGTCTGCCTTCGGGTGCGATCGGCGGTAGCGAAGAGGTCATGGCCATCGTTGAGAGCGGCAAGGTCTACCAGGTGGGCACCTACAACGGGAACCCGCTGTCGATGGCCGCCGCGCGGGCCTCCCTTGAGCAGGTACTGACTCCGGCCGGTTACGCGCATCTGGATCACCTCAATGAGCGGATTCTGGCTGGGGCCCGCGACATCATCGAGCGCTACAGCTTGCCTGGTTACGCGGTTGGCATCGGCTCGAAGGGTTGCGTCACCTTCTCCGAGGTGCCGGTTACCGACTACGAGAGCTACAAGGAGAACCAGGACGTCCCGCTCACCGAGCTCACTTGGTTGTGGAACATGAACCGCGGCATCTTCGCCACTCCAGGTCGCGAAGAGGAGTGGACGTTGTCAGTGACGCATACCGACGAAGCGATCGACCATTACCTGGCGGTTTTCGATGAGTTGGCGGCCGCACTGCGCGCCTGAACAACTTGCTGAATCGGCCGGTGGTAGCGGGGAGACCCGCCCACCGGCCGATTTCTTTTCCGGCGCCGGATCATCGGTCTGGGCCACTTGGCATGCGGATTGCCTGCTGAGCGTTGGCGCGGCTTGGTCGGCATAGATACGCTTCGGTCTCATGAGCCAGACGCCACAAGAGCCTCAGGTGGGCCAGATTTCCAACGGCTACCAATGGAACGGCACCCAATGGGTGCCACTGAGTCAGCAGCAGGCCCAACCGGCGCAAACTGCGCCGCAGGTGGGCCAGATCGCTAACGGTCATCGTTGGGATGGCACCCAGTGGGTGCCGTTGGCCCAGCAGGCTCAGCAAGCGCCGCAGGTGGGCCAGATCGCGAACGGTCATCAGTGGAATGGCACCCAGTGGGTGCCGTTGGCTCAGCAGGCGCCGCAGGTGGGCCAGATCGCGAACGGTCATCAGTGGAATGGCACTCAGTGGGTGCCGTTGGCTCAGCAAGCTCAGGCGCCGCAGGTGGGTCAGGTCGCGAACGGTCATCGTTGGGACGGGACCCGTTGGGTGCCGTTGGCCCAGCAGCAGGCGCCGCAGGTGGGCCAGATCGCGAACGGTCATCAGTGGAATGGCACTCAGTGGGTGCCGTTGGCTCAGCAAGCTCAGGCGCCGCAGGTGGGCCAGGTCGCTAACGGTCATCGTTGGGACGGTTCCCGTTGGGTGCCTTTGGCTCAGCAGTCCCAAGCCCCAGCTCAGCAGGCCCCGCAGGTCGGCCAGGTGGTGAATGGCTACATGTGGAATGGCACTCAGTGGATGCCACCGGTTCAGCAGGGCCAGGCTCAGTCCCAAGCCCCAGCTCAGCAGGCCCCGCAGGTCGGCCAGGTGGTGAATGGCTACATGTGGAATGGCACTCAGTGGGTGCCACCGGTTCAGCAGGGTCAGGCTCAGGCCCAGCCCGCGCAAGCGCCAGCTCAGCAGGCGCAGGCGCAGCAGGCCCCGCAGGTCGGTCAGGTCGTGAATGGCTACCAGTGGAATGGCACCCAGTGGGTGCCAGCCGCGCAAGCCCAGAACGCTCCCCAGGTGGGCCAAGAAGTCAACGGCCATCGGTGGGACGGCACCCAATGGGTACCGCTCGCCCAGGCCGCAGCGCCCGCAGCCGGGCCAGTCACCCCAGTCACTCCAGTCGCTGACGGCGCGGCCGGGGGATCAGCGTTGACCGGCCAGCTCAAGGAGCTGTCCGATTCCCTCCAGCTGACCTGGAGCCAGAAGCACGACGTGACCACGGTGGAGAAGGTGATTGCCCAGCGCACCGCGTTCATGGCCACCGCCAAGCTGGAGTACCAGGCCAAGATCAGGATCAACGATGCCAGCCGGGAAGTCACTTTCCGTGAGCTGCTCAAAGAGACCGGCGCGGGTATGTCAGGTGGCGACGACTCCGATGGCATCGGCTTCGGCTTCCAGGGTGGTTCTTATCACTCCGGTGGCGGCATGGCCGACGATATCGCCGAGCAAGCCGGCCGGTACGGAAAGCTCTACAGCTTCGACTTCGACTACGCCGCCTGGCGCGACCAGGTCAAGGCGCTGGTCGAGGCCGCCGGATACCAATTCAAGTACGGCGCCAAGTAGGCCGTTCGTCAAGCGGTAGGACGCTCTGGGCTCAGCTTGGGCTGCCCAGGGCGGCCAGTACCGTCTTCAGCACTGCTGGATCCCAGGTGAGGGCTTGTTCCCAGGGCAGCCCGAACTGGTCGGCAAAGAAGATTGAGTGGGCATCACCGAAGACATGTCGCGGAGCATTCTTCAGCACGTCAGCCTCGATCCCTTCGGCCAGCGCGCTTGGCAACGTGACCAATCCGTCGTTTGGCCACATGCTGCCGGATCCAGTGAAGACATCGCCGGCGATCAGGGTGATCTGAAGCCCGCCAAAGGCGCTCAGCTGGGCTGGTAGCCACTCGTCCACTGCTCGGCCAGCAACTTGTTGGCCCGCATTGGGCGTGGGCAGGCTGGCCACCTCGTCGGCAAAAGCGGTGAGTACGTTCTCGAAGCGGGTGTCACCATTGGCTGCGCTGAGGGGCAGATCGCCAGCGGCGTAGTCGGCAGCGAAGCCGCCCCGCCAAGGCGTACCGAGGGTGGTCAGCGACTTGATGTGGATGTCGGATCCGGCCAGTTGGCTGATAGCAGCCGTGCTGAACAGCCCGCCCATGGAATGGGCAATGAGCTGGAAGCTGTCGTGGCCGAACTTATCGCCGAGATAGTGCAGAAAGGCCGCGAGGTGGGTGCCGGCGGCGTCGATGGTGCCGACTGAGTTCACCGTCAGCTCCGCACCGAGCACCACCGGCGGGTCGCTGAAGCCGGCGAATCCGTCGTCGGCGGTGGCCGTCCCGGGGCCAGCGAAGGCTGGTGAGGTGTAAACCGCATGCCCTGCCTGTCGCAGGCCGTCGCGGAGGTAGGTGTCGGTGCTACCGGCAGCCTGGCCAGTGGCACAGCCAGCCGTCGGTGTGGTGAAGGGACTGATCGCCGATCCACCAGAAACGATCACTACCGCCTCAGTCATGGCCACCTCCGGGTTTGAAACTCAGCCCAGGCTAGCCCCGGTGCAGTTGGCCTGCTCGGCTTCCGCGCCGATTGGGGCGAGCGGGTTCGTCCAACCGAGGTGGTTAGCGGAAGTCGCGTTCCAGGAACTGATTGGCCGCATCTTCGGCAGCCACGCGCTCGGCTTCACGCTCGCGCAGTTCCACCCGGCGGATCTTGCCGGAGATCGTCTTGGGCAGGTCGGTCACGAACTCCAGGATCTTCACTCGCTGGTAGGCCGAAAGCCGGTTGCGGGCGTGTTCGAAGATCTCCCGAGCCGCGTGGTGCGGCTCGATGGTCTCCTCGTTGACCAGGCACACGAAGGCTTTGGGTACCGCAGCCCGCAGCGGGTCGGGGCTCGGCACGATCGCCACCTCGGTGACGTAGGGGTGCTCCAACAGAATGGACTCAAGTTCGAAGGGCGAGATCTTGTAGTCGGAGGCCTTGAACACATCATCGGCGCGCCCGACGTAGGTCAGATAGCCGTCGGCGTCCACCGAGGCGATGTCACCGGTGTGGTAGAAGCCGTCCCGGCAGGACTGGGCGGTCATTTCGGCATCGTTGTGGTAACCGTCCATCAGGCCCAGGATCGGCTCGGCCAGGTTCAGGCAGATCTCACCTTCGTCGTGGCGCTCCTCGCCGGTAACCGGATCGAGCAGCACCACCGGATAGCCGGGCATCGGACGTCCCATGGAGCCGTCCTTGACCAGCTGCCCCGGCGAGTTGCCGATGCAACAGGTCATCTCGGTCTGGCCGAACCCGTCGCGAATGGTGCCGCCCCAGGCTTCGCGCACCCGGGTGATCACCTCTGGGTTGAGCGGTTCGCCGGCACCCAGCAGTTCGCGGGGCGGGTTGGACAGCTGGGTCAGGTCGGCCTGGATCAACATTCGCCACACGGTGGGCGGGGCGCAGAAAGTGGTCACCTGATGGGCGTCCATCACCTTCATCAGGGTCGCGGCGTCGAAGCGGTCGTAGTTGAACACGAACACCGTCGCCTGGGCCAGGAAGGGAGCGAAGAAGTTGCTCCAGGCGTGCTTGCCCCAGCCGGGGGAGGAGATGTTCAGGTGCACATCACCGGGCTGAACCCCGAGCCACCACATCGTCGACAGGTGCCCCACCGGGTAGGAGACGTGAGTGTGGCGCACCAGCTTCGGCCGCGAGGTAGTGCCGGAGGTGAAGTAGAGCAAGCTCAAGTCGCCAGCCGGGGTGGGGCCGTCGGGGACGAACTTGTCCGAGGCCCGCTTTGCCTGTGACATCGAGATCCAACCGGGGGAATTGTCCGCCCCCACCCCGATTCGCAGCACCGAGGTCGGCAACACGTCCAGCCGGGCGCGCAGGGCAGTCGGCGCCACTACGGCACTGGCCTCGCCGTGCTCGACCCGGTAGGCGAGATCGGTGGCCGACAACAAGGTCGAAGTGGGGATCGCCACGGCGCCGATCTTGTAGATCGCCAGCAGGATCTCCCAGATCTCGATGGTGTTGTTGAGCATCACGATCAGTTTCGATCCGCGACCCAGACCGAGCATCCGCAGCCAGTTGGCCACCTGGTCGGAGCGCCGGGCCAACTCCGCGTAGCTCCAGGATTGGGCGACCAGATCGGCCGAAACGATGGTGACTGCCGGCCGGTAGGGGTGCTCGGCGGCGACCACGTCGAACCACTCCAGGGCGAAGTTGAACTCGTCCAGCTGCGGCCAGGCGAAGTCGGCGATCGTGGTGTCGTAGTCGAGGCGATGCTCGAGCAGGAAGTCGCGGACTTTGCGGATAGCCCTGGTCGCTTCGGTTTCAGGACGGCCGGTCATGGCTTCAACTCTCGTGGGGGAGTAGGGACTCCAGGATCCTACCGATACGGCTACGGAACCGTAAGTTGACCCAACCCGCGAGCTCCGCGGCCCACCGCAGGGCACCACAAGTGGACCGCGGAACTGCCCAACATGCAGCAGGGCCCCGAGGCGAACCTCGGGGCCCTGCTGGTTAGAGACTGATCAGATCAGGCCGAGTTCGGTGACCGCAGCCCGCTCTTCGACGAGTTCGGCAATCGAGACGTCGATCTTCGACTGGGAGAAGGCGTCGATCTCCAAGCCCTGGACCACCGATACGACGCCATCGCTGATGGTTACCGGGAAGGAGGAGATGATGCCCTCGGGCACCCCGTAGGAGCCGTCGGAGGGGATCGCCATCGACGTCCACTGGCCAGCCGGAGTACCCAGTGCCCAGTCGTGCATGCACTCGACCGTGGCATTCGCGGCCGAGGCGGCCGAGGACGAACCGCGAGCCTCGATGATGGCCGCGCCTCGCTTGGCGACGGTCGGGATGAAGGTGTTGGCCACCCAATCCTGATCGTTGATGACCTCGGCGGCGTTCTTGCCATCGATCTGAGCGTGGAACACGTCGGGGTACTGGGTTGCTGAATGGTTGCCCCAGATGGTCATGTGGCTGACCGAGGTGACCGCGACGCCAGCCTTCTGCGCTACCTGGGTGATCGCCCGGTTGTGGTCGAGGCGGGTCAGGGCAGCGAAGCGCTCCTTGGGGATGTCGGGGGCGTTGCTCATCGCGATCAGGGCGTTGGTGTTGGCCGGGTTGCCGGTCACCAGCACCTTGATGTCATCAGCAGCCACCGCGTTGAGGGCCTTGCCCTGGGCGGTGAAGATGGCGCCATTGGCGCTCAGCAGGTCGCCGCGCTCCATGCCGGCGGTGCGGGGGCGGGCGCCGACCAGCATGGCCAGGTTCACTCCGTCGAACACCTTGTTGGCGTCGTCGCCGATCTCAACCTTGCTCAACAGCGGGAAGGCGCAATCGTCCAGCTCCATGACAACGCCTTGAAGCGCCTTCAGAGCCGGGGTGATCTCCAGCAGCCGCAGTTCAACTGGCTGGTCGGGGCCGAGCAGCGCGCCACTGGCGATCCGGAAAAGCAAGCTGTAGCAGATCTGTCCGGCCGCGCCGGTGACCGCTACCTTCACAGGGGTCTTGCTCACGTCTGTTCTCTCCTCAACGAGTCGGATGCATCCGTTTCCGACGCTAGCAGTTCGGCCCCCTCCCCGCTCACGGGTAAGAACAATGCTCTAAGCGCGGACGCCCGGCGTCCACCCAGTGGTGATCCGCCGGATCCGAGCGGTGACTAGCCCGGGCGAACCCACCCGCAGGGCGCCACTAAGTGGTATTACCTACAGCTCCGGCTGGTCCGGGGGCACCCGGCATTTCCGGGCCCGTGCCCTCGGCTCGCCACGTAGTGCGGCCGAGCACCCCGCCGATCGTCTTATGCTCTTTGTTATGCGTCTGATCCTGGTCCGTCACGGTCAAACCAGCTCCAATGTGGGGCTGTTGCTGGACACCGCCGCGCCTGGCGCCGACCTCACCGAGGCCGGACACGCGCAGGCCCGCGCCCTCGTCGAGCGGCTGGACGGGGAGGCGATCGAGGCGATCTACGCCTCCACCCTGGTGCGCACCCAGCAGACAGCGGCGGCATTGGCCCGTACCCATCAGGTGGAAGTGCGGGTGCTGGCGGAGTTGCGGGAGATCGGGGCCGGTGACTTCGAGATGACCGCAGAAGCGACCAACTACATCACCACCTTGATGAAGTGGCATGCCGGCGACTTGGCCGCTCGCATCCAGGGAGGCGAAAACGCCGCCGAGTTCTTTGCCCGCTACGACGCCGCGATCGAGCGGATCGCTGCCGCCGGCCATCGCACCGCAGTGGCAGTCAGCCACGGTGCGGCGTTGCGAGTGTGGGCCTCAGCCCGAGTGCCGGGCTTCGCCGAGACCATCGGGAACGGGCATCTGGCCAACACCGGTCTGATCATCGCCGAGGGATCCCCAGCTACCGGCTGGGCGCTGGCTAGGACCGACGGGTTCATGCACTACAGCAATGAGCCTTCGGCGCTGGACGCCGAGCAGGAAGCTGCTAGCTGAAGATCACCGTCCGGGAGCCATCGAGCAGCACCCGGTGTTCGGCGAACAGCTTGACCGCCGCGGTGAGGGTGCGGCTCTCCTGCTCCTGGCCAACCCCGATCAGCTCCGGCACGTCCATGGAGTGATCGACCCGGCGCACGTTCTGCTCGATGATCGGGCCTTCGTCCAGGTCGGAGGTGACGAAATGAGCGGTGGCCCCGATCAGCTTCACCCCGCGAGAGTGGGCCTGGCGGTACGGGTTGGCACCTTTGAATCCGGGCAGGAAGGAGTGATGGATGTTGATTGCTCGCCCAGCCAGCTCCGCGCACAGTTCGGGGGAGAGGATCTGCATGTAGCGGGCCAGCACCACCAACTCGATGTCGTACTCGGCGACAACGTCCAGGATGCGGCGCTCGACGGCCGCCTTAGTGTCGGCAGCGACGGTGTGTACTTCGAACGGCACGCCGTAGAAGCTGGCCAGATCGGCCAGATCAGGGTGGTTGGCGATGATCAGCGGCATCGAAATCGGCAGGTAGCCCGACCGCTGCCGGAACAGCAGATCGTTTAGGCAGTGCCCCTCCTTGGAGGCCAGAACCAGGGTGCGGCGGCGGCGTCCCACGTAGTCGAGCACCCAGATGGCGTCCAGTTCGGCAGCGACGGCGGCGAAGTTGCGTTCGAACTCGGAGCGGTCGAAACCGGACTGCACCTGCACCCGCATGAAGAAGCGACCCGATTCGGTGGAGCTGAACTGCTGCAACTCGGTGATGTTGCCGTTGGCAGTGGCGATCACGCCGGCGACCTGATGGACGATCCCGGGACGGTCCGCGCACGACAGGGTCAGCAACCAGTGAGTGGAATCGATCACGCCCCATACGTTAGCGCTGCGCGGCACCGTCCCCCCTCGTTGGCCGGAGTGGCGGCCCGGCGTCGTCATGGACGAGACTGTGGTGCGATGAACGACACCGAGCCGGCGATCTCCCCAACGCGCGGGAGTCGGCTGCTCGTTCTCACCTCGCGTTTCCCCTACCCGGTGGTGGGCGGGGATCGGTTGCGGCTCTACCGGCTGTGCGTCGAACTGGCCAAAGACCACCAGCTGACCCTGCTCAGTCTGTGTGATGATCCAAGCGAACTCACCGCCGAAGTGCCGCCTGATGGCGTGTTCTCAACGGTTGAGCGGTTCTACCTGCCGAAGTGGCGCTCTTGGCTGAACTCGCTGCTGGCCATTCCGGGACGGACACCGTTACAGGTGGCCTATTACCGCTCAACGCCGTTCATCGCTCGGGCCCGCGAACTGGCCGCCGAGCACGACGGAGTGCTGGCGCATCTGATTCGGACCGGGGCTGGGATCGCTGATCTGCCGGGGGTGAAATTCCTCGAACTCACCGACGCGATATCGCTGAACTACGAGCGGGCCAAGTCGGCCTCGGCTCGGCATTGGCTTGACCCCCGCACGATCGCCTACCGGCTGGAAACCGGCCGACTCAAGCCGTACGAGCAACAGATCGTGACCAAATTTGATCGCTCGTTTCTGGTCTCAGGGATCGACCTGGAGCACCTCTTTGCCGCAGATGACCCGCGGCGCGAGAAGGTGCTGGTGTGCGGCAATGGTGCCGACCTGGACGCGTTGGCCTACCAGTTTGCCGCTGGTGGCACTGACGCGGCGTTCATCGGCAACCTGAAGAGCCTGCAGAACTTTGACGCGGCTCTGCATTTCGCCGCCGACATCCTGCCGCTGGTGCGGGCGCAGCGTCCGCAGGTGCGCTTTCGGGTGGTGGGCCGAATCGATGAGGCTGGGGCGGCCACTTTGGCCGCCTACGACGGTGTGGATGTCGTCGGCGAAGTGGACGATGTCGCCGCCGCGGTCGCTGGCGCGGGCATCGGGGTGGCGCCGTTGCGAATCGGTGCCGGCGTGCAGAACAAAGTGTTGGAGTATTTCGCTCTCGGCCTGCCGTGCATCAGCACGCCCCTGGCGCTGGAAGGCTTTGGTGCGGTAGACGGCCAGGAGTTGCTGGTGGCCGAAGCTCCGGCCGCTTTCGCCGCCGCGGTGATTCGATTGCTGGATGATCGCGGCGCCGCTGAGTTGATGGCCCAAGCCGCCCGCGGCTACGTCGAGCGCCACCATTCCTGGGCCCAAGTGCTGGCCCCCCTACGCCAAGTAGTCGCCGACGGCCTCGCCGTCCACCGCTCTTAATGGGGACGGTTCCAATTAGCGCAGTTGGGGACTGCTCATATTGGAACCGTCCCCAATTAGCGCAGTTCAGGAGCGAGGAGCTCCAGGACGCGAGCGACGGTGCGCTCGGAATTGAGGCCATCGCGATGGGTGATGAAGCGGTCGAAGGTCGTTCGCGTCAGCGCCTTGTCGACGGCTTGGGCGGCGGGATCGGTCCAGCTGTCCATCCGGGCGATCACTTCGTCCCAGGTACGCAGGGGGCCGTCGGGGCCACAGATGTCGGTGTAGTCGATGTAGAGCCCGCGGGTCGCCTCGTAGTGCTCCAAGTCGGGGGCCAAATAGAGGATCGGGCGTTCGGTCACCGAGTAGTCGAACAGAATCGAGCTGTAGTCGGTGACCAGCACATCCACCCCCCACAGCAGCGGCATGATCTCGGGCTGGCGGCTACCGTCGATCACGAGCACCCGAGCCGAGGAGTAGTGGTAGTCGCCGACGCTCTTGGGATGCGGACGGATCACCAACAACGAATCGGTGCGCTCGCAGAACGCTTCCAGGCGGGCCCAATCGGCCTCGCTCGGTATGGTCGGATCCACCTCGCCATCGCGCCAGGTTGGGGCCTGCAGAATCAGCCGCCGATCACCCAGATCAGCAATGGTCTGCTCCCACAACGCCCGTGACCGAGCGCGCAGCTCAGCGGGGGTGCCGGTGAAGAGTTGATCACCGCGGGGCTCCCCGATGGACAGCACCTGTTTGGGGCTGAGGGCGAAAGCGGTGCACATGCTGGTGACGAACTCCGGACAAGCCACCGGGAACACCGAGATCGACTTGGTGCCGGCCTTGTACATCGCCCGCATCAACGCCGACATGCCCGGAATGCGTCCGGCCGCCCCAAGGTTCAGCACGCTGGGGGAGTCCAGGTTCAGCTTCTTCAGCGGCGAGCCGTGCCATAACTGGACGATGAGCGCCCCGCGCTGCGCGTAGCGATTCACGTCCCCCAAGCCGTGAGTCACCGCGATCACGCCAGCGCGCAGGGCGAGCTCGAAGCCCTCATTGGATTCCCGATCCACCCAGGCCACTCCGGCCGCGATCGCCTGGGCCCGCTGCCTTTCGCCCTTGACCTGCCAAACCAGGCGAGGTGCGGGATCGAGCCGGGAGGCCGCTTGGTAGAAGGCCCAGCCGCCGTCGCTGAGGCCGAAATCGCTGCCGATTAACCACAACATCGGGTCGCGGCGTACTCCGGAGGATCGAAAGGCCCCCCACAAGTAGTGCGGCACTGAGGCCAGCTTGGCCAGATTGGCCGATGCGAACGAGTAGGACGAGCCGTCGACGGGAGTTCGCATGGCGTACATGTTAGCCAGCCGGCTGGGCCTCGGTTCGCCGCGCCGACGGTAGGATTCGAGACCTACTTGCCCCGCTGCCGAGCACCAGTTCGGCGTTTGCCTGTGGGGCGTTGACGGAACGGACTGACCACAGATGAACCCGACGGTGCGCGATGCCGCACTGATTGCGCTGTTCGTGATCATTGGCGGCGTCTTCGCCGCGGCCGAGATGGCGCTGGTCTCATTGCGCGATTCCCAGGTCAAGCAACTGTCCGGACGGGGCCGCCGCGGCCAGCTGGTCGCCGAACTGAGCGCCTCACCCAACCGGTTCCTTTCCGCGGTGCAGATCGGGGTCACGCTGGCCGGTTTCCTGTCCGCGGCCTACGGCGGCGCGACCCTGGCCGAGCCATTGGCCGCGGCGATGATCGGCTGGGGAGTGCCGCCGGATTGGGCCACCGGGCTGAGCCTGGTTGCCGTCACCGCGGTGATCTCCTATTTCTCGATCGTCATTGGCGAGCTGGCTGCCAAGCGCCTGGCGATGCAGCGGGCCGAGACTTTCGCCCTGGCCCTGGCGCCGCTGGTGAGCTTCATCGCCTGGCTGGCTACGCCGGTCATCTGGTTCCTGGGCAAATCGACCAACGTGGTGGTGCGACTGCTCGGCGGTGACCCGAATGCCTCCCGCGAAGAGGTGTCCGATGCTGAACTGCGGGCGATGGTGGGCTCCTCGATGACTCTGGGCGATGAAGAGCGCCGGATCGTTGATGAGGTCTTCGCCGCCGGTGAGGTTAGCCTGCGCGAGACCATGGTGCCGCGCACCGAGGTCGACTTCCTCGACGGCGAGCTCACCGCTGTTGAGGCGTTCCGGCAGGTGCGCGGGGGCAGCCACAGTCGCTATCCGGTGGTGGGTGAGGACGCAGATGACTTGCTCGGCTTCGTCCACATTCGCGACTTGGCCGCGCTCAACCTTGAGGGCGGATCCGAGCTGGTGAGCAAGCTGGTTCGCCCGGTGCTGTCGCTGCCGCAGTCGATGCGGATCTTGCGC
Source organism: Propionibacteriaceae bacterium UBA6122 (assembly GCA_002428365.1). Taxonomy (GTDB): domain Bacteria; phylum Actinomycetota; class Actinomycetes; order Propionibacteriales; family Propionibacteriaceae; genus Propionicimonas. Next base: position 43,327 of record DIVW01000033.1, on the reverse strand, counting down.
GCGCTCACCCAGATGCGCCAGTCCGGTCAGCATCTGGCCATCGTCTCCGATGAATACGGCGGCACTGCCGGCATCGTCACCATCGAAGATCTGGTCGAGGAACTCATCGGCGATATTACCGATGAGTTTGACGACGAAGAGCCCGCCGGCGGTGACCAGGCCGACATCGACGGCCTGGTCACCCTGGAAGATTTCGCCTCTGACTACGGCTATGTGCTTCCCGAGGGGCCCTATGACACGTTGGCCGGGTTCGTAATGGCCCAGCTTGGCTCGTTGCCGACTCTTGGTGACACCTGTACGGTCACCCTCGAATCGACCGACGAGCAACAACCCGCGGCCCATCTGGAACTGCGGGTTACCGAGTTGGACGGACGGCGGGCTGCTCGGCTACGACTTACCAAACTCGGATCTGATGCTCCAGCCCAGTAATCTGCTGCCACAGTCCCGACAGGAGTAAGACGTGCCTAAATCCGACCCCGACGGTTCGGCGCTGCTCACCTCTCCTGATGTGGGCGCGCTGCTGACCGCTGCGGTGCAGCATGCTGGCGGCACGCTGGTTACCTGGACGCTGGATCACATCGATGCCAACCCCGCCCAGTCGACCACCGCCACCTACTCCGCCATCATCGACTGGCCCTATGGGCGTCGCGAGGAACTGCTGGGGGTCAGCGCGCGGGCGTCCGGGCCGATTGACACCGACACCTCGGCTGAGATCTTTGCCGACGGGCAGCGTGAGGTTGCGGTCTGGATCTATCCCAACGATCCGGACCTGCCCGGCTTGGCCCGAGCCGCGTTTGCCGAGTCGATGGCGGAGGTCTGCAACGCCAACAAGGTGTTCGCCGTTCCGGTCACCCCAGATCAGCTCAGCCTGGAAATGATCGGCTACCGGCCTCGGCGGCGGGCGGTGCTGAAGGTCAGTTGTGGCACCGAGGTGGCCTATGCGAAGGTGCTGCGGGGGCGGCTGTTCGACGACGTGATCACCCGTCATCTGGTGCTGGCCAATGCTGGCGTACCGGTGGCGCCGATCCTGGCCACCACCGATGACCACATGCTGATCCTGCGGGAGTTGCCCGGGCAATCGCTGGCCAAGGCCGTCTTCGATGTCGCCGATCCGTGCTCGGCCGAGGCGCTGATCAGTCTGCTGGATTCGATGCCGGCCAGGGTCAACGAGTTGCCGCGCCGTCCGCCGTGGTCGGACGCGTTGGGGCACTACTCCCGGATGGTGGCCCAGGCGGTGCCTTCCCTGGAACCGCGGTTGGAATGGCTGATCGAGCAGATCGACGGTGGGCTGTATTCGATTCCGCAGGGCAACGAACCGACCCATGGCGATTTCCACGAGGGCCAGGTGCATGTGGCCGATGGTCGAATCTGTGGGCTGCTCGACACCGACACTCTTGGCCCGGGTCGTCGAGCCGACGATCTGGCCTGCCTGATTGCCCACCTGTCGACCATTCAGCGGATGAACGTCGCCCAGGAGGCCAGGGTGCACCAGCTGATCCGCAAGTGGGTGCCGGTATTCGACGAGCGGGTCGATCCGACCGAACTGCGGCTGCGGGCTGCGGCGGTGATCATCTCCTTGGCCACTGGACCCTTCCGTAGCCAGGAGCCGGATTGGGAGCGGGAGACCGCGCTAATGGTGGGTTCGGCAGAGGCACTTGTCCGACAGGTGATCTAACCCGTTTCGTTTGGTTGCACCTGGAATTGGGATCGGGTGGGCCGGGCTATGGTGAGGTTATGACCGAGACGCCGCTGCTCCTTGCCGGTGATTTCGCTGCTCCCACCACCGCAGACTGGGAGATTGAGGTCCTGAAGGTCCTCAACCGGCGGCGGCCCGTTGGCAAGGAACTCACTATTGACCAGGCGATGGCCAGGCTCCGCTCCACCACGGTGGACGGCTTGGAGATCGAACCCTTGTATACCGAAGCTGAAGGCCCATTGGGTCATCCCGGGGTGAACCCGTTCACCAGGGGAACCTCAATCAAGACCGGTGCCCTCTCGGCCTGGGACGTGCAGCAGTTGCATGAGGACCCAGACCGTAGTTTCACCAATCGCGAGGTGCTCGCCGATCTGGCGCGTGGGGCCACCTCGGTGTGGCTGCGTACTGGCAGTGACGCCATCGCGGTCGCAGATTTGGCTGCGGTGTTGGCCGGTGTCGATCCCACCGTGGCTGGCATCAGCGTCAGCAGCGTCGAAGACCAGGTGTCGGCAGCGGCCGGGCTGGCCGAGTTCTTCAAAGGCTTCGATACCGCCAAGGTGCAAGGCAATCTGGGCCTGGACGCGCTGGCTTTGGCGGCCCGCACCGGGGCTGCCCCCGATCTGAGCCCGCAGGCCGCCTGGGTCGCGGCCGCGATCGCCGATCTGCCCGGGGTGCGCGCGCTAACCGTCGACGTGACGCCCTATGACGACGCCGGTGCTGGCGACATTGACCAGTTGGCATTTGCCCTGGCCACTGGGGTGGCCTACCTGCGCGATTTGGAGGCCGCCGGAATCTCACCGGCGCAGGCCTTTGGCCAGATCACCTTCCGGGTAGCCGTGAACACCGACCAGTTCACCTCGATAGCCCGCTTGCGGGCGCTGCGCCGGGCCTGGGCTCGGGTGGGCGAGGTCAGTGGGGTGCCCGCGGCTCAGCGGGGCGCGCTACAGCAGGCCGTAACCAGTTGGCGGATGATCACCCGGGACGACCCGTGGGTGAATCTGCTGCGCACCACGATCGCGACCTTCGCTGCCGCTGTCGGCGGCGCGGATTCCATTACCACTTTGCCGTTCGACACCGCCCTTGGGCTGCCGGACGATTTCAGCCGCCGCATGGCCCGCAATATCCAGCTGTTGGCTGGCGAAGAGTCAAACGTTGGCCGGGTCAACGATCCGGCTGGTGGCTCCTGGTACGTGGAGAACCTGACCGATCAGTTGGCAAGCAAGGCCTGGGCGGCCTTCGGTGAGATCGAGGCGGCCGGTGGCATGATCACCGCGCTCACCTCGGGCCAGATTGCTGAGCGGATCGGCACCACCAATGCCGCCCGAGTCAAGCGTCTGGCTACTCGGGCCCAGCCCCTGACCGGGGTGAGCATGTTCCCCAAGCCCGACGAAGAGCCGCGCGTGGTGCGTCCGCGTCCGGGCGCCCCGGAAAGGTCGGGGTTGGTGCCGCTGCGCGATTCGGCGGTCTTCGAGGCATTGCGGGACCGCTCCGCGGCGGCCGCAGGCACTCCGGAGGTGTTCCTGGCTTGTCTGGGAGCACGGCGCGATTTCGGTGGCCGGGAGATGTTCACCAAGGCGTTGTTCGGGGTGGCCGGTATCGCTACGCCGTCCAGCGAAGGCGGGAGCGCCGCTGAGATTGCCGCCAAGGCAGCCGGGGCCAAGGTCGTCGTGCTGTGTTCATCGGCTGGGGTGTATGCCACTCAAGCTATCGAGGTGGCCACCGCTTTGAAGCAGGCCGGGGTGGAAACGGTCTACCTGGCCGGGCGCAAGACCGAGACCGGTGCCGAAGACGTCGATGCTGTCATCGACGGCGAAGTATTCGACGGTATGGACGTGGTCGCCTTCCTCAACGCGACCCTGGACCGGATCGGAGTGGCGAAATGACCCATTCGACAGGCTCAGGACAGGGCCAGATTCCCAACTTCGCTGAAGTCGAGCTCGGCTCGGCGCTGCCCCCGGCCGATTCGGCCGCCCAGTTCGAAGCCCTGGTCTCGGCGAAGTCCGACTACAGCGGCGGCTGGTTGACCCCGGAGCACATTCTGGTGCCACCGGTGTTCGACTCGTCCGCCTATGAGGGGCTGGATTTCCTGGCCACCCGTCCGGGCATTCCGCCATTCCTGCGTGGCCCCTACGCCACCATGTATGTCAATCAGCCGTGGACGATCCGGCAGTACGCCGGTTTCTCCACCGCTGAGGAGTCCAACGCGTTCTACCGCCGCAACCTGGCCGCCGGCCAGAAGGGTCTTTCGGTCGCCTTCGATCTGGCCACCCACCGCGGCTACGACTCCGATCATCCCCGGGTCACCGGCGATGTCGGCATGGCCGGGGTGGCGATCGATTCGATCCTCGACATGCGCCAACTCTTCGACGGCATCCCGTTGGATCAGATGAGCGTTTCGATGACGATGAACGGCGCCGTACTGCCCATCCTCGCCCTCTACATAGTTGCGGGTGAGGAGCAAGGGGTGGCTCCGGAGCAGTTGGCCGGCACGATCCAGAACGACATCCTCAAAGAGTTCATGGTTCGTAACACCTACATCTACCCGCCGACCCCGTCGATGCGGATCATCGCCGACATCTTCGCGTTCACCTCGGCCAAGATGCCGAAGTTCAACTCGATCTCGATTTCGGGCTACCACATGCAGGAAGCTGGGGCGACGGCCGATATCGAGATGGCCTACACCCTGGCTGACGGCGTGGAGTACATCCGGGCCGGGGAATCGGTGGGCCTGAAGGTCGACCAGTTCGCGCCGCGGCTGAGCTTCTTCTGGGCCGTGGGGATGAACTTCTTCATGGAGGTCGCCAAGTTCCGCGCGGCTCGGATGCTGTGGGCGAAGCTCGTCCGCGAGTTCGGCCCGTCCAACCCGAAGTCGATGAGCCTGCGCACGCACTCGCAGACGTCCGGTTGGTCGCTGACGGCCCAAGACGTATACAACAACGTTTCGCGTACCTGCCTGGAGGCGATGGCTGCGACCCAGGGTCATACCCAGTCGCTGCACACCAATGCCTTGGATGAGGCGATCGCGCTGCCGACCGACTTCTCCGCCCGGATCGCCCGAAACACCCAGCTGTTCATTCAGCAGGAGTCGGGCACCTGTCGGGTCATCGACCCGTGGGCCGGTAGCGCCTACGTGGAGAAGCTGACCTACGATCTGGCCGCCAAGGCCTGGGAGCTGATCTCCGAGGTTGAGGCCGCCGGTGGCATGGCCAAGGCGATCGAAGCTGGCATTCCCAAGATGCGCATTGAGGAGGCTGCGGCCCGCACCCAGGCGCGCATCGATTCGGGACGCCAACCGCTGATCGGGGTCAATAAGTACACCGTGGAAAACGATGTGCTGCCAGAGGTGCTGAAGGTCGACAACTCCAAGGTGCGCGGTCAGCAGATCGCCAAACTGGAGCAGCTGCGGGCCGAGCGCGACCAGGCGGCCACCGATGCCGCGCTGGCGAAGCTCACCTGGGCTGCGGGTAACCCGGATCCGACCGATGCCGAACGCAACTTGTTGAAGCTGGCCATCGATGCCGCCCGGGCCAAGGCCAGCGTTGGGGAGATCTCCGACGCGCTGGAGCAGGTGTTCGGGCGCTACACCGCCAACATCCGTACGATTTCGGGTGTGTACAACTCCGAGACGGGATCCAACGAGGTCGTCGCCAAGGCCCGCGCCCTGGTTGATGACTTCGAGGCGGCCGAAGGCCGGCGTCCCCGGATTCTGGTGGCCAAGATGGGCCAGGACGGGCACGACCGCGGGCAGAAGGTGATTTCGACCGCTTTCGCCGACTTGGGCTTCACCGTCGATGTCGGGCCGCTGTTCCAGACTCCAGAAGAGACTGCGCGCCAGGCGGTGGAATCCGACGTCCATGTGGTGGGGGTTTCCTCGCTGGCCGCTGGGCATCTGACCTTGGTGCCCGCGTTGCGTCAGGAGCTGGACAAGCTGGGTCGTCCCGACATGATGATCGTGGTGGGCGGGGTGATTCCGCCGGCCGACTTCACCGAGCTGTACGCCGCCGGTGCCGATGCGATCTATCCTCCCGGCACGGTGATTCCCGAAGCCGCGATCGAGTTGCTCAACAAGCTGCGCGAGCGCCTCGACGCGGCCTGATCGATAGGTTCGCGAGCGTGGGCGAGGACAAGCCACCGATCTGGCTGGAATCCGACTTCAATGTCGGTCCGCAGTACGGTGAGGCCGTCCCGCCCCGCCGCGATCCGGACGTGGTGCGCCGGCCCAAACTGGACCCGGCTCACCTGGCCGAGCAGGTGCTGGCCGGCAGCCGTGGCGGTATTGCTCGGGCGATCACCCTGGCTGAATCCAACAAGCCAGCCCATCATTCGGTGGCCACCGAGTTGTTGCGGATCTTGCGTCCCAACACCGGCAAGGCGATTCGGGTGGGCATCTCCGGCACCCCGGGTTCGGGGAAATCCACCTTCATTGACGCGCTCGGTCGCCGATTGATCGCGGCTGGCCACAAGATTGCGGTGTTGGCCGTTGACCCGACCTCGGCCAAGACGGGCGGCTCGATTTTGGGCGATCGCACGCGGATGGGGGAGTTGGCCCAATCTGAGCAGGCCTTCATTCGGCCCTCCCCGGCCGGGTCGCATTTGGGCGGCGTGGCTCGGGCGACCCGGGAATCGATGTTGGTGCTGGAAGCCGCCGGCTACGACGTGATCCTGGTGGAGACCGTTGGCGTGGGCCAATCTGAGGTAGCCGTGGCTGGCATGGTCGACACCTTTTTGTTGATCACCCTGGCCAGGGCCGGGGATCAATTGCAGGGCATCAAGCGCGGCATCTTGGAGATGGCCGATGTGATCACCGTCAACAAGGCTGACGGCGATCATGAGGCCGAAGCTCGGGTGGCGGCTCGCGAACTCAGCATTGCGATCAAGCTGCTCACCTCCGATCCGCATGCGGTGCCGCCAGCAGTGCTGACGTCGAGTTCGTTGACCGGTAAGGGGCTGGACGAGGTATGGGCCGCGATTCTCGACCACCGCGCCCGCCTGGAGGAAGCCGGTGAGTTGGAAGCGCGCCGGGCCCGCCAGCAACGCGAATGGCTGTGGGCCCTGGTGGCCGGCGAGCTTGAGGACGCGCTGCGCAACTCCGCAGCAGTCAAGGCGATCCGCGCCCGTCTGGAAGCCGAAGTGGAATCAGGGGAACTGTCCGCCCTGGAAGCCTCGCAGCAGATACTCGCCGCCTTCGCGGCTGACGCGACGACCTTGTTCGGAGCTACCCACACGCCAAAAGACTGAGCACGTCGCCGCTTCCGCCCGGAATGTCCAGCCCGACGGGATGCCCGCCGCCGTCGGCGCAGAGTCAGTGGGTCGCGAATCGCGGTCGTGGCTACTTGGCGCCGAGTCTGAGGGCAATGAGCGCAAGCAGCTGTTCGGGCGCAGACGTGGCACCCAGCTCCAGACTGAGCGCGATGGTCCGGCCAGTGGCAGCATCGACTTGCTCGCGGAGGGTGGCATTAATCCCTACTTCATCCAGGAGCAGTTCACGGAACCTGGCGGCGAAGTAGAAGGTGACGCGGAGGTGTCCGGGTTCAACGCGTAGCCAGGCGATGGTTTGGCTGCGCTTGGTCGCCTTCGCGAGCCAGCCGCCATCGCGGTAGTACCGCCACTCAACCGTTGAGCCAACCTCTTCGATCGCGGCAACCGTCGTCGCCCACACCGAGGCAGCGTCACCCAGGGCAGCCGCAATGCGCTCTGGTGTCGGGTGAGTTGCCTCCTCGCTGAACGCCTGGCTCATACCTCGACCCTAACGCTCACCCAAGCGCGGCAAGGCTTGCACCCGCGGCAATGCGCCATCGAGCCCAATCGTCTTCCGCATCCGGTCACAGCAGGGCCAACTCAATCTCTCTTTCGACCCCCTCCGAACCCCTCGCCACCGGATCATCCGGCAGTCGACTTCGCTCCCCGAAGCGCTGCAATCGCACCGGGGGAGTGAACACTGAGGCACCGTTCTCGCCGATGTGTACGCTCCACTGGTCGCGGCGGAACTCCCGATCGGGCTCGATTACACCGTGGTGGTGGTGGCACAACGACACCACGTTCCGCAGGGCGGTCACTCCGCCGTCCCACCAGGGCTGAATGTGGTGGGCTTCGCAAGATTCAGGACGCACGTCGCAGCCGGGGAAGGCACACCCGCCGTCCCGCAAGGTGAGTGCGTCGCGGATGGCGGGGGTCACCAGGCGGCGCTCGCGGCCGACGTCCAGCACCTCCGAAACCCCACCGAGCACAGCAGGAATCAGCTCGGCGTCGCAGCACAGCCGCCGCAGGTCGCCCGCCGACACCGGCTCGTCCGCACCAATCAGCCCAGCCCCGGCGGCCTGATCGCGCAACTGCTGGTAGTCGAGCTTCACCAGCACCCGCGCAGACCCCAGGCCCGGCTTGGGCCGCGCCTTGGCGGCACTGTCGCACACTGAGATGAGGGCGTCCGCCTGGCGCTGGTCGTAGTTGGGTCGCTCGGCCAGCGACTCGCCAGCCTCGATGCTGGTGCGCCGGTTCTTCTCCCGGTGGGCCGCGATCAACGCCTGGAAACGCTCGCCTTCGACCATCGGCAACGACCCCTCGAAACGCAACGAGCCACCGGCCGGGAAGAACCGCAGGAACCGCTCGCGCTGGGCTTGCTCGGCTTGGCGCTGCAGCCGATCCTCCAACAGTTGATTGGCATCGGTCGGCGCGACCTTGCGCAGCACCTGCCCGACCGAACGAGCGAGCTGGCCTGCGTCCAGGTGGCTGGCCAGGCTGACCAGTTCCTTTTCCGCCTCGGCCTTCTGGGAGGCGTCCAGCTGGGAACCGATGCTGCTCAGCACCTTGCCGATCGCGGTGGCCTGGTTGGTGTTGATCGTGCCCTCGCTCGCGGCCTGCCCGACCAGCCGATGCTGGCCTAGGCTGCGCGCGGCGAACACGTCGCGGATCGCCTGCTTGCGGGAGCACACCTCTTGGGTGGCGATCCAAGACGTGATGGGGGTGCCGACCGTCCGTTCGGCGGCTTGGGTTGATTCGGCCTCTGCGGTGAGCAGGCCGGTCAATGCCTGGATGCGGTTTTGGGCCAGCCGTGCGGTGCGCAGCCATAGCAATCGTTGCTCGGGCGGCAGGTCGGTACGGCGCGAATCGACCCGATCCAACAGCGTGAGAATCTGCTCCAGCGCCTGTCCGGCGGGGAGGAGTTCGCGGCTGTTGTTCATGGTTCTATCCTGACAGTCGCCACTGACAAATCGAATGTGTGTGCGAAAGAATGTGGACAACTTCTTCGGTTCGGTGGCGGGGTGTTGTCGACACGGTCGTTTCGCGACCTGCTCAACCAGCGGGGGCGGGGTGGCTCGCTCAGGCAGCGGGGGTGGGCTTAGCCAGCGCCACCGGTGCCGATTTGACTCAAGTGTGTAGACCCCTACACACTTGGTTCTCGTCAGGCGGGCCGGCGGTTGTCGGTTCTCAGGACCTGGAGCTCCGAGGTTGAAGTCCTCGGCCCACTCGTGGGTAGTTCAACGCCAGAACGCCAGGCTTCCGGTGGCCAAACTCCACGTCCGCCTGACTCACACAACTTCATGAGGTCTGGGTGGGCCGGGGGTCGTCGGTTACCACTGTAAATGGATGTGTTGCGGGTTCGAGTCCCGTCGGCGCTTCGGCGTCGTAGCTCAACTTGGCAGAGCAATCACTCCGGCGGTCATACACACGCCCGCCCAGGCCTCACCGCAGTGGGCCGAAGTCATTCGGTTATCTGGTATCCAAGGGTTCGAATCCCCAACGTGGCGCTTGCGTCGCGTACTCCGGTGACACACCACGCCCACTGCACCCACAGCGATGCGAGGACGGGCCGAAGCGAATCGGTTACCACTCTCAATGGAATCCGCCCGTGAGAAGGCGGGCCCGGCCAGGCCGGGTTCCACCCGGTGCGCACTCCACGCCCGTCCCCGCTCACGCAGGAAATCCCTGCACAACGAAAGGAGGAACCGATGGACGTTTTGAATTGGATCAGCTCGCGGCGCACGCCGCAGAGCCAGAAGGCTGATCCCCGACAGGTCGCCAACAGCGCAGGTGGGTACACCTTCGAGCTGGACGATCAGGCGCGGCTGCGTCGGTTCCTCACCCTGGGTGTGGACGGCGGTACGTATTACGTCGGTGATCGCGCGCTCGCGCTGGACAACGCTGCCGTACTGACCCGACTGGCGGCCGCCGACCCTGAGGGTTTGGTCGCCACCATCGTGGAGATCTCCACCCAGGGTCGGGCGCCCAAGCAGAACCCGGCACTGTTCGCGTTGGCCTACGCCGCTTCCGTTCCGGAGGCCGCACCGTCCGCGCTGGCCGCCCTGCCCCAGGTCGCACGGACGGGCACGCAGCTGTTTCTGTTCGCTGGCTACGTGGAGCAGTTCCGTGGCTGGGGTCGCGGGCTGCGTCGGGCGGCGGCGAACTGGTACACCACCAAGGACGCCGACGCGGTGGCCTACCAGGCGGTGAAGTATCGCCAGCGTGAGGGCTGGTCGCATCGAGACCTGTTGCGACTGGCTCACCCGGTGACCAGCGTCCCTGCGTTGCGAGCCACTTTCGAGTGGATCCTGCGTGGTGAGGCGGGTGCCGAGGTGCCCGCGATCGTGTCCGGCTTCGTCGCCGCTCAGGAGGCCACCGATGTGGCCACCTGGACGCGACTGGTCAGCGATCACGGCCTCAGTTGGGAGATGCTGCCCGATGCCGCGCTGAGTGAGGCTGCGGTGTGGGATGCGCTGCTGGATTCCGGCATGCCCCAGACCGCACTCATGCGTCAGCTGCCGCGACTGACTCGACTCGGCGTCCTGCCCGCCATGGGCGGACGCACCGCCGAGGTGGTCACGCAACTGACCGATGCCGACCGGCTCCGCAAGGCGCGGGTGCACCCGGTGAACGTGTTGGTCGCCCAGCGCACCTACACCTCGGGCCACTCGGCTCGTGGTGTGGGGGAGTGGACGCCGACCCCGGCGATCGCCGATGCCTTGGACGCTGCGTTCTACGCGGCTTTCGGTGCGGTGCGGCCGTCGGGCACGCGGACCATGCTGGCCGTCGACGTGTCGGGCTCGATGGGGGTGCCCATCTCCGGCATGCCGATCACCGCTCGGGAGGCCTCAGCCGCCCTGGCGTTGGTGCAGCTGGCCACCGAGCCGTCCGCGGCTGCGTACGGGTTTGCGGCGGCTGGGCTGGCCAACTGGCGTGAGTCGGTGTTGAGGCCGCTGGGCATCTCGCCGCGTCGCCGGTTGGATGACGCGCTGAAGGTGATCGATGCGATGCCCTTCGGTGGCACCGACTGCGCGCTGCCGATGGTGCACGCGGCCCGGGAAGGTTTGGAGGTGGACACCTTCGTGGTCTACACCGACAACGAAACCTGGGCCGGGAACGTGCATCCGCATCAGGCGTTGCGGGCCTACCGCGAGCAGACCGGAATCCCGGCCAAGCTCGTGGTGGTGGGAATGACCTCGAACGCGTTCAGCATCGCTGATCCCGATGATGCGGGCATGCTCGACATCGCCGGGTTCGACGCAGCCGTGCCGAACCTGATCACGGAGTTCGCCAGTGGCCAATAGGCCCGATCGTGGCGGCGCCCCCCAGCGGGGTGCCGCCATTCGGCGTTCCGGGGGGACCTCGGACGCCCGTGCCGCGCGTGCTCGGGAACTGCACCGCAAAGCGGTCGAGGCCGACGAGTTGGCCGCGCGGCTTCGCGCAGAACGTGACCAGCTGGTCCGGCGCCTCCGCGCCGAGGACCCGCAGAAATGGTCGTACGGGGCGTTGGCGGCGGCCCTGGGCTGTAGTCGCGAGTTGATCGCCCAGGTTTCGCGGCGCGGCGAAGCGTCCTAGATCACCACGAGATCGAACTGCCCCTCGGCGGCCAGCACCTCGGCGTAGTGGGCGCGCTGGGCGGCGTCCGGTTCAATCAGCGGGACCGGCGAGGGCCGCACGCCGTGCGCGCGATAGCCGATCACTTTGATGCGCATCTTGGGATCAATAGCGGCCAGCCAACGCCCAGTCGCGGCGAGTAGTTCGTCGGAGTCATTTACGCCGACCATTAACAACAGGCGCACCTCATAGAGCTTGCCGCGGGCCGCGAGGGCCTTGATGCTGGCCAGCACTTGGGCATTGGAGGCCCCGGTGATTCGGCGATGAATCTCGTCGTCGAGGCACTTCAGGTCGATCATCGCCGCGTCCATCACTTCGTCCAGCTCCTGCCAGACTGACGGCTCGGCAGCACCGTTGGAGTCGACGAAGCAGGTGAGGTTGACGAACTCGGCCTTCACCGCGGCAAACAGCGCCCGGACGAACCCGGACTGCTGAGTCGCCTCGCCACCGGAGACGGTGACGCCGGAAATGAACGGGGCCGCTCGGCGGATCTGCGGCAGCAGGCTCGCTACGGCCTGGGGACGAGCCTTCGGCGTGGAGTCGTAGGGGCAGGCCGCGATGCAACCGTCGGTGCCGGTGCAGGCGGCCTGATCCCACACCATCTTGGCCTCGGCGTCCAGGCTCAGGGCGCCAGCTGCACATGCCTCGATGCAGATGCCACAGTCGATGCAGGCCTTGATCGTGTAGGGGTTGTGGCAGGCCAGGCAGTCGAAGTTGCAGCCTTGCAGGAACACCACGAACCGATTGCCGGGGCCATCGACGGCGGAAAACTCGATGACGTCCGTGACCAGGCCGGTGGTCGGGGCTTCGATGAGCTCAGCCATCTGTTCTCCCACCTGGGGCTGGGCCAGCCTCGGCCAGTTGTGGCATCGGCGGCTTCCGGTTCACCCTTGCGGGCTCAACTCGGCCGCGATCACCCGCTTGATCGCTCGGGTGGTCACCGTGTGGTTCACCTCGGCGGTGGCAGCCAGATAGTCGCTGGAATGCCGTGCGCCATGCTCGTCGAGGCCGAGCAGGTCGGATTTGCGCACCAGATAGCCGGTGATCCGAATGAACTCGTTGGAATCCAGGTTGAAAGTGAAGTCGCGCATGCCCGCGCCCAGCGCGCCGCGAATCACGTCCACCATGGCGCGCGGATTCCGGGTGACGGTCTCCTCGACGTGGAAGATGTCCGAGATGCCAGCCGGGAAGAGTTGGTGAATCGGGGCGCAAACCTCGATGTGTTCCAGCATGCTCGGCTCGTCACCAATCGGAATCCGGGTTCCTGCGGTCGCGTCCAAGTCAAGATCGATACCGCTTTGCGAATGCAGGTAGGCGAAGCCGCCACCGCCGTTGCAGTAGGGCAACCGGCGATCCTTGATGAGCTCAGCGATGCGGCCGACGATCTGGTGAGCAGCCGCGTTGGCGCGCGGGTCGTGGCCATAACGCGCCTCGGGCTGTCCTTCGCGAACCATCAACTCGTTGACGCACTCGGCCAAGCCAAAGATGCCGAACATCATCGAGAACCGATCCAGTTCGATCAGGCCCTCGGTGGCCAGGAAGTTGGACTCAAAGAACCCGGCATCCTCCACCAGCGAGCGAATCCGGGCCTCGCCTAGTTCGCTGGTCAACTCAACCCAGTGCGGCAGGCTCTCCAGGCAGAAGGCATCCACGCCGCCCAGGTGGCGATCCACGGCGCGCTTCAGGTTCAGCCGCACCAGGGTGTGGGCCCCACCGCGGACCTTCAGTGAGTTGTAGCAGCTGACGGCCGCGTACTCGGTGCCATGATCGGCCACCATCATCGGGTGGTTGACGAAATGCGGCTTGGCGGTGACGAAGACCGTCCGCACCGCATCCTCGATCAGATCATCCGGGGTCTCGGGGGAGACCTTCAAAGTCAGGTTGGGCACCACCTGGCGCAGGGAGCGCTCCACCCGCCAGATCGATCGGATCACCCGGCCATCAGCGGGCCCGACGTTGGCGTGGGTGAACGCGTCGGGCAGCAGCCGGTCGAGCTGAATCCAGAAGCGCCGCAGCTTGGCGTCCAGCTCATCATCAGGCAGGTCGGCTGGCACATACGGCTCCAGCAGGGCATCGAGGTCGCCGAGGTAGACCGGGTAGGTGGTAACTGAGGGCACCTGGCTGTAGAGAATGGTCAGGAAGCTGAGCGCATCGTCGAGATTGGACGGCGGCTCCAGTTCCAGGTATTTCACGCCGTTGCGCAAGGCCTTGGCGTAGTCGGGCAACACGTAGCGCGGGGTGAACGGACGGTTGCCCTCGTACATGTCGCAGACGACCCGGGCCTCGAGCGCCTCCTGGCATAACGGCGACAGTGCCGGGTAGGGCAACGCGTTGGCGGCCAGTGCGGCCAGCCGGCGCACCTTCTGGTCGTAACCGATAACGCGGCTGTTGACAAGGCCTTCAGCCTCGCTGATGAACCGATCCTTCATCCCCCCAGCCTATCGCTCGCCGCCTTGTCTTACCTTTTGGTAACGGTTCATGGCAGGCCCGCACTTCTTGCACCTAGGCCCGGTGGCGGGGGCTAGAGTCACCCAAGGTGTGCGCGGTTGCCGCGCACAGGTTTATTCCCAGAAGGAGACACCGTGCATAAGGTGATCAAGAGCATCGCAGTGGTGGCCGCCGCCGCGCTAACCCTGACTGCGTGCAGCACCGGCGGCGCAGCGCCGTCAGCGTCCGACACCGGCCCCAAGATCAAGATCGGCATGGCCTACGACGTCGGCGGCCGTGGTGATCAGTCGTTCAACGATTCCGCCGCCCTCGGCCTCGACAAGGCCGCCAAGGAGTTCGGCGTAGAAACCAAGGAGGCTGCGGCCACCAATGGTGAATCTGAGTCCGCTCGCGAGGAGCGCCTCAACCAGCTCATTGACGCTGGCTACACCAACATCGTCGCTGTGGGCTTCGCCTACGCCCCGTCGGTCGGCAAGGTTGCCAAGGCCAACCCGGACGTGAAGTTCGCCATCGTCGATGACGCCTCCGAGGCCTCCACCGGCGACAACATCATGAACATCACCTTCGCCGAGAACGAGGGTTCGTTCCTGGTGGGTGCCGCTGCCGCGCTGAAGTCGACCACCGGTCACATCGGTTTCGTCGGTGGCGTCCAGATCGGCCTGATCGAGAAGTTCGAGGCTGGCTTCGTTGCTGGCGCAAAGGCCGTCAAGCCGGACATCAAGATCTCGGTCAAGTACCTCACCCAGCCGCCGGACTTCAGTGGCTTCGCCTCTGTTGACAAGGGCAAGGCTGCTGCTGAGGGCATGTACCAGGGTGGTGCCGATGTGGTTTACCACGCTGCTGGCGGTTCCGGTGGTGGCGTCTTCAGCGCTGCTAAGGCTGCTGGCAAGATGGCCATCGGTGTTGACTCCGATCAGGCGCTGACCGCTGCTGAAGACGTGCGTAGCGTCATCATCACCTCGATGCTGAAGCGCGTTGACGTTGGCGTTTACACCTTCATCAAGTCGATCCACGATGGCAGCTTCAAGGCTGGCAACAACGTGTTCGATCTGAAGGTCGATGGCGTTGGCTACTCCACCACCGGTGGCAAGATCGACGACATCAAGGCCCAGCTGGACGCCTACAAGGCTGACATCATCTCCGGCAAGATCACGGTTCCCGCTGCTCCTGCCAAGAAGTGAGCTGACCCTGATCAACCGGTGAGCCCAAGGGCTCGCTGATTGTCTGGAAACCGGCCCGAGTGACTTTCGTCACTCGGGCCGGTTTCACCTACTAGAGTGCCTGTGGCAACGGCGTTCAACTGCCGGAGCAACGAAGCTAAGAGGAGCGGCCCGATGACCAGTGCCGAGACCACCGCTGACCTGTCTACCTCCACCGCGCTGGCGGTCGAGCTGCAGGGCATCACGAAGAGGTTTCCGGGGGTTGTTGCCAACAAAGACATCGTTTTGAGCGTGCGACGGGGCACGATTCACGCGATCGTCGGGGAGAACGGCGCTGGCAAGTCCACCCTGATGAAGATTCTCTACGGTGTGCAAGCGCCAGACGAGGGCACCATTTCGATCAATGGTGAACCGGTGGTGCTGAAGAGCCCCACCGAGGCGATCAAGGCTGGCATTGGGATGGTCTTCCAACACTTCATGTTGGCCGACAATCTGACCGTGTTGGAGAACGTCGCCCTGGGTGCTGAGAAGCTGTACGGCATCGGTGATGCCGCTCGCGCCCGGATCCGGCAGATCTCCAGAGACTATGGGCTGCGAGTCGAGCCGGACGACCTGGTTGCCGACCTTGGTGTAGGCGATCGCCAGCGCATCGAGATCTTGAAGGTGCTTTACCGCGGCGCGAAGATCCTGATCCTCGACGAACCCACCGCCGTGCTCGTGCCCCAGGAGGTAAACGAGCTGTTCGACCATCTGCGTGAACTCAAATCCGAGGGCCTGACCGTCATCTTCATCTCCCACAAGCTCGACGAAGTGCTCTCGGTTGCCGATGAGATCACCGTGATCCGACGCGGCACCACCGTGGCTGCGGTCGACCCCAAGCAGGTCACTGCCCGGCAGTTGGCCGAACTGATGGTCGGCTCGGAGTTGCCGTCCCCGCAGACCGAGGAATCCACCGTCACCGACCGGCTGATGCTCGAACTCCAGGGCGTTGAACTCGGCACGACCGGTCAGGCGAAGGTGCTGGACGGTATTGACTTGAAGATTCATGCTGGCGAGATCCTCGGCATTGCCGGGGTCGAGGGCAACGGCCAGGCCGAGCTGGTTGAGCTGATCATGGGCATGCGTCGGCCCAGCGCGGGCAAGGTGCTGCTGGAAGGCGATGACATCACCGCCGCCGGGGTGCGCGATATTCGCGAGGCCGGAGTTGGCTACATTCCCGAGGATCGGCATCGGCACGGGTTGCTGCTCGAAGCGCCGCTGTGGGAGAACATGATCCTCGGTCACCAGACCCAGGCGCCCAATATCAAGGGCCCACTGATCGATGCCAAGGCGGCCAAGGCCGACACCCAGCGAGTAGTCGACGAGTTCGACGTCCGCACCCCCTCGATCCTGGTCACGGCCGGTTCACTGTCGGGTGGCAATCAGCAGAAGCTGATCATTGGCCGCGAGATGAGTCACGCGCCGCGAGTGCTGGTGGCCGCCCATCCGACCCGAGGGGTGGACGTCGGAGCGCAGGCCGCCATCTGGGATCTGATCAAGGACGCTCGCCGCAACGGCATGGCCGTCCTACTGATTTCGGCAGACCTGGAAGAACTGGTCGGCCTTTCCGACACCATCAGGGTGATCCTGCGGGGCCGGTTGTCCGGCGAGTTCGATCCCGACGTCGTCACCAGAGAACAACTAGGTGCTGCCATGACTGGCGCCGACTCCGCTGAGGGGACCCACAATGAAGCTTGATCTGCGCCGGATTGGCTTGGCGGTAGCCGCCCCGGTGCTGGCCATCGGAGTGGCCTTGATTCTGGCCACTTTGATTCTGCTGGTGGCCGGTGACCCGGTGGTCGCGGTGTGGCAGGTGCTGTTCAAGGCACCGCTGCCACGCCAGGTGGTGGCTATCGTCAACGAAGCCACCGTGCTCTACCTGTCGGCGGTTGCGGTAGCGATCGGGTTCAAGATGAACCTGTTCAACATCGGCGTTGACGGTCAGTACCGAGTGGCCTCCTTCGCCGCGGCAGTCTTCGCTGGCGCGAACTTCCTGCCCGGCTGGCTGAACATCGCGGTCGCCATCGTGATCTCGATGATCACCGGTGCGCTGTGGGCGCTGATTGCCGGCGCGTTGAAGGTGGGCCGCGGGGTATCAGAGGTGATCAGCACCATCATGCTGAACTACATCGCCACCTATCTGGTGGCCTTCTTCCTGAAGATGGCCGCGGTCAAGGTGGAAGGATCGAACGCCACCAGCACCGCCGTGTTGGCCGAGGATTCCCGGGTGCCCGGCATCAGCGTGAACTGGCTGCTGGCCACCAACAACAAGATCTATGGCCTGATCTTCCTGGCGATCGCGGTCGGCTTCATCTACTGGTTCGTGCTGAACAAGACCCGCTTCGGCTTCGACCTTCGAGCCACCGGGCAATCAGAGACTGCGGCAGTGGCTAGCGGCATCAACGTGAAGAAGATGGTGTTGGCCTCGATGGTCATCTCGGGCGCCGCCGCCGGTTTGGTCGGCATGCCGCTGCTCTTCGGTCAGGACTACGCCTATGGCGACACCGTCCAGGCCGGGCTGGGTTTCGCTGGCATTTCGGTGGCGCTGCTGGGTCGAAACCACCCGGCAGGCATGGCGATCGCCGCGTTGCTTTGGGGCTATCTGAGCCAGATCAGCAATGGTCTGCAAATCAGCGCGGGCGTCTCAGACAAGCTGGTGCTGATCATTCAGGGCATCATCGTGCTCTCGGTCGTAATCGCCTACGAGGTCGTCCGTCGGGCCGGTCTGAGACTTGAGCAACGAAGAGTGGCCAGTGAATTGGCTGCTCAGGCCAGCACCAAGACCGAGGAGGTGGCGGTATGAGCACCACGGCTCTAACCCCGATCGCTCCCGAAGCGCTGGCGAGCCAGCGTCGTCCGGTTTGGTATTGGCCGGCAATCCTGATCGGATCACTGCTGGTGTTGGCCACCGTGCGCGTGCTCACCGGGGCGAACGATCTTGATTCTTCTGGCGCACTGGCGGCAGCGATCGGGCTGGCGATGCCGCTGGCCCTGGCTGGCCTGGGTGGCCTCTGGTCGGAACGCGCGGGCGTGGTGAACATCGGCCTGGAAGGCATGATGATTCTCGGCACCTGGGGAGCGGCCTTCTTTGGCTATCACTATGGGCCTTGGGCGGGCATCATCGGCGCGATCCTGATGGGCTTCGTTGGTGGCGCCATTCATGCGGTAGCCACGGTCATCTTCGGTGTCGATCACATCGTCTCGGGGGTGGCGATCAACCTGCTTGGTGCTGGTGCTGGCGCCTACCTGGCGGTGCGGACGTTCACTGGCCTGCCCGGCGGTGGGCCGACCCAGTCGCCGCCACTGCAGAAGCTGCCCTATCTCTCGGTGCCTGGACTTGGTGACTGGTTGTTCGGCCTGGAGAAGTCCGGCACCTGGCTGGTGGCCGACGTGGCCGGCATCCTGCGCGCGGTCACCACCGACGTCAACGTGCTGGTGCTGATCGCGGTGCTGCTGTTGGTGGGATCGTGGTGGCTGCTTTGGCGCACCCCGTTCGGCCTGCGGTTGCGCTCCTGTGGCGAAGCGCCACATGCCGCCGAAACCCTGGGCGTGAACGTTCTGCGGTACAAATTCCTGGCCGTGGTGGTCTCCGGTGGCCTGGCTGGCCTGGCCGGCGGCTTCCTGGTGCTGGTCGCCTCCAACCTGTTCCGCGACGGCCAAACCGGTGGCCGTGGCTACATCGGTCTGGCGGCCATGATCTTCGGCAACTGGCGCCCGGGCGGGCTGGCTGCCGGCGCGATGCTGTTCGGCTACGCCGATGCCATCCAGCTGCGCGGTCGCGGTGACGTGGTGCATGCCTACTTGCTCCCCATCGGCTTGCTGTTGTTGGCCTGGGGTGTTTGGCAGCTGATTCGCCGCGTCAAGGGCAAGCCGTTTGCTGGGCTGTGGCGGATAGCCCTGGCTTTGGCAGTGCTGGCCTGGTACGCGCTCACCAGCGAGGTGCCCTCTGAGTTCACCAACATGACCCCCTACGTCGCCACCTTGCTGGTGTTGGCCTTCTCGGCCCAACGCCTGCGAATGCCGGCCGCGGACGGGCAGGTGTATCGAAAGGGTGAAGCCAATTAGCGGCGTCGATTTCGAGCAGTTGCGCGCTCGGGCGATCGAGATCTCCAAGCTCGCCTACGCCCCCTACTCCCAGTTTCCGGTGGGGGCGGCCGGGTTGGTCGAGGATGGTCGAATCGTCAGCGGCTGCAATGTCGAAAACGCTGCCTACGGGGTGGCGCTGTGCGCCGAATGCGGTCTGATCTCCGAGCTCATCGCCACCGGCGGCGGACGGCTAGTGGCCGTCAGCTGCTGCAACAAGCTGGGCGAGCGGCTAATGCCGTGTGGACGGTGTCGTCAACTGCTGTTTGAACACGGCGGCGATGAACTGCTGGTTGACACGCCAATTGGCCCCAAGCCGATGGCCGAGGTGTTGCCGCTGGCTTTCGGGCCGACCGAACTGAACCACGTCAAGGAGCAGCGATGACAGTCGATCTCGACACCTGCAGGCAGTTGCCGAAGATCGCGCTGCATGACCACCTCGATGGCGGTCTGCGTCCGACCACGATCATCGAGGAGGCCGCTGCAGTAGGGCACGAGTTGCCAACCACCGACGCCGAGGAGTTGGGCCGCTGGTTCTTCCAGGCCGCTGATTCCGGCTCACTGGTGCGCTACCTAGAGACCTTTGCCCACACCGTCGCGGTGATGCAGACTGCCACCGCTCTGCGCCGAGTGGCGCGGGAGTTTGTCGCAGATCAGGCTGCCGATGGGGTAATCCACGCCGAAGCGCGTTGGGCGCCCGAGCAGCATCTGGCCGGTGGCCTGAGCCTGACTGAAGCGGTCGAGGCCGTCCGCGATGGCCTGGCCGAAGGGGTGGCCGCCGCGGCGGACGCCGGGCACCAGATCAGTGCCACCCAGCTCCTGACCGCGATGCGGCATGTGCCCAACCCGAGCACCGAGATCGCCGAGTTGGCGCTGGCCTACCGCCATGATTCGGTGGCCGGCTTCGATATCGCCGGAGCCGAGGACGGCTTCCCACCGAGCCGCTTCGCCGCTTCTTTTGACCACCTACGTCGCAACAACTTCGAGTTCACCATCCACGCCGGCGAGGCCTACGGGGTGGATTCGATCTGGGAGGCCGTCCAGCTGTGTGGTGCCTCCCGAATTGGGCACGGGGTCCGGCTGGTTGAAGATATCGCCGCCGACGGCACGCTGGGCGACTTCGCGCAGTATGTGTTGAACCGGCAAATCCTGCTGGAGGTCTCACCGTCCTCAAACCTGCAGACCGGAATCGCGACCGTGATGACCGATCACCCCTTCGGGCGGCTGGCTGACCTTGGCTTTAACGTGAGCATCAACTGCGACAACCGGCTAATGAGTGCTACCACGATGAGTAGGGAGTACGCCCTGCTCAGCGAGGCCTTCGACTACGACTTGGACGACCTGGCCGAGTTCACCTTGAACGCCGCCGCTGGTGCCTTCCTTCCCTATGCCGAGCGCGTGGAGTTGTGCGAGCGGGTAGCGGTCGGTTTCGCTGCGATCAGCGGCTGAATCGGGCCCCCAGCTGGTTCAGGTGGGGGCAACACTTTGCGGATTGTTCACCTTCTGGTGAACTGCGGTTGCCCGGACGGGCGCACGCGCAGCCTAGTTTCGGAATGTGACTAGCGAAACTCGACCGGTTCGTTCGGTGGCCGTCCTGGCTGATACCGACAGCCGCTGGAAGTGGGGCCTCGGCCTGGCCCGGCGGCTGAATCCGGCTGCAGCTGTCACCGGATACCAGTTCGCCGGCTCAGACATCCCCAGCCAGCGCCAACTCGCCGAGGCCGGCATCTCCGCAGATTCGGTCTCGGTAGTCTCGGCCGGCGAACTGCTCACCGCGTTGGCCGCCAAGCCGGCCGACGTCCTGGTGGTGTCGCTACCCGGCGGTGGCGTGCAGGCAATCCTGCACCTGCTGGCAGCCGCCCAGTTGGAGCAGCGGCCGTTGGTGCTCACCGGCTATGTCGGGGTCGTTTATGAGCGGATTACCGAAGGCCTGCTGCTGCGGGCCGGTGCCGACCTGATCGCGGCGAACAGCCCAGCCGATCTGGACGAGTTCCGCACCACCTTCACCGGGCTCGGGCTCGGCACCGAATCGTTGACGCTGACCCGGTTGCCCTTCCTGCGGGCCAACGGGCCGCGCACCAACAACCGCTACACCGTCACCTTCGCCGGCCAGCCGGGGGTGCCCAACACTCGCTGGCATCGCCGCTACCTGGTCGAACGACTCGCCGAGCACGCCCGGCGCTACCCCGAACGCGATGTGCTGATCAAGCTGCGCAATCTTCCCGGCGAGCAGGCCACCCACACTGAGCAGTATCCCTATGACGAGTTGGTGCGCGCCCTCGGCCCGGACCGGCCCAAGAACCTGAAGCTGTTCGGTGGCGATATGGGCAAGGTGCTCAACCGCACCGACCTGTTGGTGACGGTCAGCTCCACCGCGGCGGTCGAAGCGATCCACCGGGGCATCAATACCGCAGCACTCACCGACTTCGGGGTCAGGGAGAGCCTGGGCAACACCTACTTCATCGGCTCGGGCTGCTTGGCCTCCTTCGATGATCTGGACGCTGGTGCGGAGCCGCGCGCCGACGTCACCTGGGCTAGGCGTCACGGGCTGGGCTCGGAGGTGGATCCGCTGCCGCAGCGAGTCGCTGAGGTGCTGGCATCCGGTCCCTTGCCGCCGCTGCAGCCCTATTACACCTTGTCCAACGGCAAGGCCTTCCTGCCCGGACTGCTGGCCAACTACGGCGTCGGCACCGACGGCCAGCCATTGGGTTTCCTGGTGGGCAACGCTCCCTCTGGGCTACGCAAGGCGGTCCGGCGCAGTGCGCGCAATATGTACCGCCACGGCAGCCAAGTGGTGGCACCAGTGCTGCGAAGGCTGGCCTCCCTATGACCGCCCGGGTGGTGGCGGTGATCCCCGCACGCGGTGGATCCAAAGGCGTACCGGGCAAGAATGTCGCCCGCATCGGCGGTGTTCCGCTGGTGGCGCGAGCGGTCCAGGCCGCCCGTGCCACCAGCGCCATCGACGTGGTGGCGGTTTCCACCGATGACCCCCAAATCGCTGCGGCGGCCACCGATGCCGGGGCGATCCTGATCCGTCGGCCCGCTGAACTGGCTGGCGACCAGGCCAGCAGTGAAGCGGCTCTGACTCATGCTCTGGAGCTGCTCAGCCGCGACGGCGCGCCAGAGATCGTGGTGATGATCCAAGCCACCAGCCCCTTCCTGACTTCGACCGAGCTGGACGCCCTGGTGGCGGCCATCGACGCCGGCGCCGACTCCGCATTCACCGCGGCAGCCTTCCACGGCTTCGTCTGGCGCAATGGCACCGATGCAGTCGGGGTCAACCACGAGTCAGCGCGGCGCCCACGGCGCCAGGATCGCGAACCTGAGTGGCTGGAGACCGGTGCGGCCTACGCCATGCGGGTCGCAGGCTTCCGCGAGGCCGGCCACCGCTTCTTCGGCCGCATCGTGGCCGTGCCCACCGACCCGAACCGGGTGCTGGAAATCGATGAGCCTGGTGATCTGAACCGCGCCCGCGCGTTGGTTCAGCTGCTTGATCCGGCCAACCGTCCCGAGCCAGGGGAGGTCGAGGCGGTCGTCCTCGATTTTGACGGCACCCAGACCGATGATCGGGCCTGGCTGTCGGCCGACGGTGTGGAACGGGTGGCGGTGCATCGCGGAGACGGTATGGGCGTCTCCGCGATGCGTCGAGCCGGCTTGCCGGTGCTGATTCTGTCCACCGAGGTGAACCCGGTGGTGGCCGCCCGGGCGAAGAAGCTCGGCGTGGAGTGCCGCCACGGCATCGACCGTAAAGGCGAAGAGCTGGCCAGCTGGATCACCGAGCGGCGCCTGCAGCCCAGCCGAGTGCTCTACCTGGGCAATGACGTGAACGACCTGCCTTGCTTTGCGCAGGTCGGCTGGCCGGTGGCAGTCGCCTCGGCCCAACCCGCCGTCCGGGCAGCCGCCCGCACGGTGACCACCGTGCCCGGCGGGCACGGTGCCGTCCGCGAGATCGCCTCGTGGATCCTTGAGGAGGACCAACTGTGACCACCATCAACCCTCGGCTGCGCAAGATCGGTGACCGCCTGGTCGGACCGGGCCAGCCGGTGTATGTGATCGGCGAGATCGGCATCAACCACAACGGCGACCTGAGCAACGCGATCGCGCTGATCGATCACGCCAAGGCTGCTGGCATGGACGCGGTCAAGTTCCAGAAGCGCACCCCTGAGGTATGCACCCCGCGCGACCAGTGGGAGATTGAGCGCGACACGCCTTGGGGACGGATGACCTACCTGGAGTACCGCCACCGGGTCGAGTTCGGCGTGGAGGAGTACCGCCAGCTCGACGAGTACTGCCGCAAGGTAGGCATCGACTGGTTCGCCTCCCCCTGGGATGTCGAAAGTGTGGAGTTCCTGGCGGCGTTCGACTCCCCGGTGTTCAAGGTGGCCTCGGCCTGCCTCACCGATGACGAGTTGCTCATCGCCATGCGGGAGACCGGCAAGACCGTGATCCTGTCCACCGGGATGTCGACGCCAGAGCAGATCCGCCACGCCGTGGAACTGCTCGGCAGCACCCAGACCGTGCTCCTGCACGCCACCAGCTCCTACCCGGCCCCGGCCGAGGAGCTGAACCTGCGGATGATCAACACCTTGAGCGCGGAATACCCCAACGTGCCGATCGGCTACTCCGGCCACGAGGTTGGGCTGCAGACCACCCTGTGCGCGGTGGCGTTGGGCGCCTGCATGGTGGAGCGCCACATCACCTTGGACCGCGCCATGTGGGGTTCGGATCAGTCGGCCTCGGTCGAACCCGAAGGTATGCGCCGGTTGGTGCGCGACATTCGGGTGCTGGAAGCCTCCCTCGGTGACGGGGTGAAGCAGGTCTACCCCGCCGAGCTCGCCGCGATGCGCAAGCTACGGCGGGTCACCGGTGTGGTCGCCGAGGCAGCGAAGGACTCGGGGCAGGTGGCATGAGCACCGACACCGTCGCCCTGGTTGAGAGCCCGGCCCAGCTACTGCACCTGCTGGAGTGGGCGCATGTCGAACAGGCGGCCGAGCGAACCGTGGCGGTGGTGTTGGCGCCGGTGGAGGAGACCAGCCTGGCGCAACTGCGCCAGATGGCCACCTACGCCGACGAGGAGAACATGGCCGTCGAGTGGCACTACCCGCGCGCCTCGACCGCGGCCCGGCTGCGCACCTTGCAGCAGGTCTCCCGGCGAGTGGCCAAAGCACGGCGCCTGGTGATCGGCGACCCCTTCTCGGGCATGATTCAGGCCCTGCTGTTGGCGGCGAATCCGCACGAGGCGGTGGTGGTTGACGACGGCACCGCCACTTTGGAGTTCGCCGCTCAGCTCAGCTCCGGTGAGCCGCTGCGCCGCTGGGACGCGCCACCTTCGGTCTTGGAGGTGGCCAGGGCTCCGCTGGCCCGGCAGGCCCGCAAGTTCTTTGCCTCTGAGCGAGTGCGGCTGTTCACCGTGATGCCGGTGGCCGGCATGCCGCCGAGCAAGGTGCGCGAACACAGCTACAACTGGACCAGGCGTCGCTTCGGTCCGCCGCGAGTGGTGCCAGGGGTGGACGTGGTCGGTTCGTCTTTGGCCGAATCCGGAGTGGTCGACACGGCCGCCTACCTGGATTCGATTGCCAAACTGGCCGCGCGCTGTGGTGGCCAGGGACGCTACTTCGCCCACCGCAAGGAGGCCGCGGAAAAGCTCGCCCAGATCGCCACCACCGGCTTGCAGGTCGTACGCCCGGAGGTGCCGCTGGAGATTGAGCTCAGCCGCGGCTCGGTGGCGGCGAAGCTGGCCAGCTTCCCGTCCTCGGTCGGCTACACCCTGCCGTTGGTGTTGGCCGGAGTGGCGACGACGATCGAACTACAGCCGGTACCAGTCGGCATGCTCACCAGCAGGGTTGGTCCGGCGGCGAAGCGGTTCTTGGAGCGGATTGGCGCCGATATGCGCGATGCGTCGATGGTGGCTGCGCCGCTGGCCGGGGTCAGCTCTTTGGGGTAATCACCGGCATCAGGCCGTTGAAAGTCACCTTCAGCCCGAAGCCGTGGGCCACGATATAGCCCACGCCAGCCAGTACCGCCAAAATGACGATGGCGAACATCGTGTAGGCGACGAGCCGTCCGACCAGGGTCGGTTCCAGCTTGGCATCCTCATCTGGGGCGTCGCCTTCGGCTGCGGTGCCCCACGCCAGGGCGCGGACGCCGACGGCGAACAGGGCTGGCAATCCGGCACCGAGCAGGACCCCGATTGCGAGGATGCGCCAGGTGGCGTCCAGGGCAGCGATTACCTGATTCATCAGCCAACGCCTCCCGAAACCGGCACCTTAGGTTTGGGGTTGGGCTTGCTGCGGCCGCTGTCCCAATCGTCATTGACGTTGTGATGCCCGATCGGGTCGCGCTTGGAGTGCCACCACATGTAGAGGGCAGCCAGGCACATCAGGCTGAAGACGATCCAGTCGCCAGCACCTGGGCCGACCAGATAGCCGATCCACCACAGGCCAGCGGCGATCAGGCCGGCCGAGGGCAGGGTAATCAACCAGGCCAGCACCATCTTCGTCGCCACACTCCAACGGACGGTGGCGCCCTTGCGTCCAAGTCCCGAACCGATAATCGATCCGGTGGAGACGTGGGTGGTGGAAAGCGCGAAGCCGAGTTGGCTGGACGTCAGGATGACCGCGGCCGAGGCGCTTTCGGCAGCCATGCCCTGCGGGGACAACACCTCGACCAGGCCTTTGCCCATGGTGCGGATAATCCGCCAACCACCGATGTAGGTGCCCGAGGCGATAGCCAGGGCGCAGGCGAACTTCACCCACAGTGGGATCTCGTGTTGAACGGGGTCAACGAAGCCACCGGCGATCAAGGCCAGGGTGACCACGCCCATCGTCTTCTGAGCATCGTTGGTGCCGTGGGACAGCGAAAGCAGCGAGGAAGTGCCGATCTGGCCCCAGCGGAAGCCAGCCTCCTGATAGCGCCGGGCGATCTTAGCGGTGATCCAGAAGACCAGCCGGGTGCCGATGAACGCGACGACCAGGGCCACTGCCGGTGAGATCAGGGCCGGGAGCACCACTTTGCCGATGACGCCGTCCAGCTTGGTGCCGTCGCCGATCCACTTGACGCCGCCCCAGCCAAGGCTGGCCACGGTGGCGCCCACCATGCCGCCGAACAGGGCGTGGGACGAACTGGAAGGCAGGCCCCACAGCCAGGTGAGAATGTTCCAGATGATGGCGCCGGCCAGACCGGCCATCAGGATCAGCAACAAGGTGTGCCCGCCGTCTGCCACCAGGTCTGCGCGCGGGGTGCCATCGGGATTCTGGATGCGAATTACCGCATTGGTGACCGTCAGGGCCACCTCGACAGATAGGAACGCACCAATCAGGTTGAGGATGGCCGACAGCGCCACAGCGGCCTTCGGAGACAACGCCTTCGTTGCGATCGAAGTGGCCATCGCGTTCGCCGTGTCGTGAAAGCCGTTGGTGAAATCAAACGCTAACGCTGTGACAACAACAAGCGACAGGAGTATGAACTCGGGGGTCACGATCACATGGTAGGGGTAACTGGGCGGGTTGTCCTAAGCGGGGTGATTCGTCCTAGTCGAGGTAAGCCGACCCCCACTTCTTCGGGTACCATCCCCACCACTTTCGTGGCCAGCCTGGCCGGCGGCGTAGGCGGCCCGGGATGGTCGGTTGAGGTGGCCGATCCGCGAAATCGCAGCCTTCATCCCCAGCGGTTCGAACCCAGCGGCTAGTGCCCGGCGGCGCAAGCCTGCCTGGGCCCTGGCCAGTGCCCACCCCCGGCGGACGGCGATGTGCGGCGGCTTGCGCTTGTGGGCCAGATCACGCCGCAGCCGTAACAAATAGACCAGGGCGGCGGGCCGATCGAGGTAGATCGCTTCGACCGACAGCTTCGCCTGGCGACAGTGCTGCAGAAACTCGATGGCGAAGATGCCCTCGACTCCAAGGCAGCCGGCGCCGTCCAGGCTGATCGAGCGGGTGCCCACCCGGCGGCTTTCGGAAATGGAGTAAGCCGGGGCGGCGAGCTCCCCAGTTTCCAGGAGCTGGCGAAGTCCGGCCAGGGCGGCCTCAGCGTCCCAGGAGCGGGGATCGTCCCAGTCGGTGATGCCGAGATTGGTGGTGGGCATCCCGGGGTGATCAGCGTCGAAGTAGAAGTCGTCCAGCCGTAGGCAGGGCAGCCCGGAGGCATGCATCAGCCGGGACTTCCCGCTGCCAGACGGCCCGGCGATCAACACCAGCCGCGGCTGAGCCGGGCGGTTCACAGCCCGAGCGCTGCGGCCACGTCCGCCCGCAGTGCGGCCATTTGAGCAGCGGCTGCCGTCCGCGCCGACCTCAGCTCGGCCTGGGCCGGTGCGGTCACCTGCAAATAGCACTTCAACTTCGGCTCAGTGCCAGAGGGTCGAACCACCACCCGCACGCTCGCGCCGGTGAACAACATGGCATCAGTTGGCGGCAGCTCGGCTGAGCCGGTGGCCAGATCAAGTGCGGTCACCGGCTGACCGGCCAGCTCAGTTGGGGCTGCGGTGCGCACCCGCGTCATCGCGTCGGCGATGATCGCCAGATCCGATACTCGGAAGGCGAGTTGCGAGTTGAGGTGAACCCCGTAGCGGGTGGCTAGTTCGTCGAGGCGATCAGCAACACTGCGACCGGAGGCTTTGAGGTCGGCCACCAGGGCCAGGATCCGCACCAGGGCAGTGATGCCGTCCTTGTCTGGGACGGCTGCCGGATCGGTGCAGTAGCCGATGGCCTCCTCATAGCCGTAGGCCAACCCCGGCACCCGACCGATCCATTTGAAGCCGGTGAGCGTGGTGGCGAAGGGCTGACCGTGGTCCGCAGCCATCACCGAGAGCATGGTTGAGGACACCACCGAGCAGGCGTAGGTGCCTGGCGTGCCGCGGCGGAGCGCATCGTCGGCCAGCAGGATGCCCAGCTCGTCGCCGGTCAGCATCCGCCACTCGCCATCGAACACCGCAGCCAGGGCGCAGCGGTCGGCGTCAGGATCATTGGCGATCGCCACATCAGCCCCGCTGCGGCGGGCCAGCGCCAGGGCCAGATCGATCGCCCCCGGTTCTTCCGGATTCGGGAAGGCTACGGTTGGGAAGGCCGGATCAGGGTCGATCTGTTCACTCACCCGGTGCGGTTCGGGGAAGCCAGTCGCGGCCACCACCGCGTCCACCACCGAGGCGCCTACTCCGTGCATTGCCGTGTAAACCCAGGTGAGGTCGCGTGGTGCCTGCGGGGTAACCAGCGAAGCGGCGCGGGCCACATAGGCGTCCACCAGTTCGGCATCGATCATGGTGTATTGATCATTGCGAGGGATCTGGTCCAGCCCGACCTCAGCGATGGCGGCGATCCGGGCCGCGATCTCGACATCGGCTGGTGGCACGATCTGGGAGCCGTCACCGAGGTAGACCTTGTAGCCGTTGTCCTGGGGCGGATTGTGGGACGCGGTGACCACCACCCCGGCTGCACAGCCGAAATGGCGAATGCCGAAGGCGACCACCGGGGTTGGCAGGGCCCGGGCGCAGAGGAGGGGTTCAAAGCCGGCACCAGCCAGGATCTCGGCGGTGTCGCGAGCGAAGACCGCGGAGTTGTAACGAGCGTCGTAGCCGACGATCACCTTGGCGCCACGGTGGCCGTTGTCCAGCAGGTAGGCGGCCAGGCCAGCGGCGGCCTGGGAGACCACTACCCGGTTCATCCGGGCCGGCCCCGGGCCGAGCGCTCCACGCAGGCCGGCGGTGCCGAAAGTGAGCGGGCCAGCGAAAGCCGAGGCCAACTCGGCCGTCGCCCCTTGATCACCACTGGCAGCTTTGGTGACCAACTCGTCCAACACCGCAACGGTGGCCGGGTCGGGATCAGCAGATCGCCACGCCGCGATCTTGGCCGACAGCTCGGTCATGGGTGTCCTCCTAGAGTCGTTCAAGCAGGCCGGCCAGCAGGCCGCGCAGGCGGGGTTCGGCGGCCTTTCCGGCTGCGATCACCTCGCCGTGCTCCAGCGGAGTGGGGGAGATACCGGCCCCAAGGTTGGTGACCAGCGAAATGCCCAGCACCTCCATCCCGGCCTCGCGGGCGGCGATGGTCTCCAGGGCGGTCGACATGCCCACCAGGTCGCCACCGAGAGTCTTGGCCATTCGCACTTCGGCGGGGGTTTCGTACTGCGGTCCGCGGAACTGGACGTACACGCCTTCGGCCAGGGTGGGTTCCACCTCGTGGGCGAGCCGCCGCAGCCGAGGGGAGTAGGCCTCGGTG
Organism: Propionibacteriaceae bacterium UBA6122; assembly: GCA_002428365.1. GTDB lineage: Bacteria > Actinomycetota > Actinomycetes > Propionibacteriales > Propionibacteriaceae > Propionicimonas. The sequence goes on along the minus strand of DIVW01000033.1, from coordinate 13,847 downwards.
AGATCGATGAAGGTGGCGCCTTCCAGCGGGGTGGCGCCGGTGAGGTTGATGTGGTCGCTGATCAGCACTGGCGTGCCAGGGGCCCAGTCGGTGTTGAGGCCGCCGCAGCCGTTGGTCAGCACCAGGATCTTCGCCCCGGCCGCAGCGGCGGTGCGCACACCATGCACGACCGGCCCGGTGCCACGGCCCTCGTAGAAGTGGGTGCGGCCGTTGAACAGGGCCGCGATCTTGCCGCCAGGGGTCCGTACGACCCGCAGCGAACCGCCGTGGCCGACCACTACCGGCTTGGCGAAACCGGGCAGGTCGGCCAGGTCGCATTCGCCAATGGTTTCGCCCAGGCCGACTGAGGCGCCAGCCCAGCCAGAGCCCAGTACCAGGGCAATGTCGAGGGAGGGGATCGAGAAGCGGGAGAGCAGTTCGGCTGCTGCGGCTAGGTGACTCACCCGATGACTATAACGAGGTGGTTGGCTGCTCGGCAGCTTGATCGGAGGTCTCCTCGCCATCGATTTCGACACCGTCGGTGACGTCCTCCAGGCCGAACCACTCGGTGGTTCGAGAGGTCTGCAGGGCGATGGCAACCAGCAGCACTCCGAGCAGGCCCAGGAACACCAGGAACTGCCCGAACTGCACCAGACCGCGAGGGCCGGTCAGGTAGGCCAGGGCCATCACCACCAGCCCGAACCCGCTGGTGACTGAGCCGATGATCAGGCCCAGCCGTCCGCGCGGGCCGGGGGCGCGTTGCGCCCGTTCGATCAGGATCAGGTTGCCAGCAGCCAAAGCAATCGAAAGCGGCAGTGCGCCGAGTTCGAGCGCGATTATCTGGTTGGGGGTCGATTCGGGCAGGCCGAAGATGGTCAGAAAGATGCTGATAGCCACGCCGGAGATGGCGACGATTACGAGCTGGCGGATTCGTGAGGTCACCTCCTGACCCTAGCTGGGAAGGCATCCTCGGTTGGTGAGGGTCGGTCATGGGGGTGTCGGCGGGCAAACCCGGGCATGAAACAATGACCGGCGTGACTGATGTGGTGATTCTTGGTGGTGGACCCGGTGGCTATGAGGCGGCGCTGGTGGCTCGGCAGCTCGGTGGCGAGGTCACTCTGGTCGAGCGCCGTGGACTCGGTGGGTCGGCAGTTCTGACTGATGTGGTGCCCTCCAAGACGCTGATCGCCGCTGCTGAGGCAATGACCAAGATCGGCAAGGCTGAAGAGCTGGGCCTGCGGCTGGACGATGACACCCGTCGCCTCCGCGATGCCGTCCGAGTCGATATGGCCAAGGTGAATGCCCGGATCAAAGCTCTGGCCAAGGCCCAGTCCGATGACATTTCGGCCCGCCTCGAGGCTGAAGGGGTGCGGATCATCAACGGCACCGGACGGCTGGCCGGCACCAGGGCGGTGATCGCCAGCACTGTGGAGGGCGAACAGCGCCTCACCGCAGATATCGTGCTGGTGGCCACTGGTGCTCAGCCGCGCGAGCTGGACGCAGCCAAGCCCGACGGTAAGCGGATCTTCAACTGGGCCCAGATCTACAACCTGGTCGAGGTGCCCGAGCATCTGATCGTGGTGGGCTCCGGGGTCACTGGTGCTGAGTTCGCCAGCGCCTATACCGCCCTTGGGGTGAAGGTGACGCTGGTGTCTTCGCGGGACAAGGTGCTGCCTGGCCAGGATTCTGACGCGGCCGACGTCATTCAACAGGTCTTCCAGAGCAGTGGCATGTCGATTCTCAGCCGGGCTCGAGCGGTCGGCGCCGAAGTGCGTGGTGATGAGGTCGCCGTCAGTCTGGCTGATGGCACCGAGGTGATTGGCTCACACTGTCTGATGGCGGTCGGCGCGGTGCCCAACACTGACGGCATCGGCTTGGCCGAGGCTGGGGTGCAGCTGACCCCGACGGGGCACATCGTGGTCGATCGGGTTTCGCGGACGACCGCCCGCGGCGTCTATGCCGCTGGCGACTGCACCGGGGTGAACGCGCTGGCGAGCGTGGCCGCCATGCAGGGTCGGATCGCAATGTGGCACTCACTGGGCGATTCGGTCAGCCCATTGGATCTGCGCACCGTCTCAGCCAATGTGTTCACTTCGCCGGAGATCGCCACCGTCGGCATTAGCCAGGCCGAGGTCGATCAGGGCAACCTCACCGTGGACAGTGTCACTTTGCCGCTGTCCGGCAATGCGCGAGCCAAGATGCAGGCGCTGGACCACGGCTTCGTCAAGCTGTTCAGTCTGCCGACCACCGGCATCATCATCGGTGGCGTCGTGGTAGCCCCGTCGGCCTCAGAGTTGATTCACGCGTTGTCGATTGCGGTGCGCCAGAAGCTGACCGTAGATCAGTTGGCCGAGTCCTTTACGGTCTACCCCTCGTTGTCTGGCTCGGTGGCTGAAGCAGCTCGACGGCTGCACGGCCACGACGACATCACCTACTGATCGAGGCCGGATCAGCAAGTAGGGGAGCGAAGGCGAGTCTGGCCGCGCCGATCATCAGCAGGTCCTCGCCCAGTTCGGTGGCGGTGATGCGCACGTCCTCCAGCGACGGCGCCAGCGCCGAGCTCGCGACCTGATCTGCCAGGAACTGCGGGTCGTAGGCCTGCAACGCCGCCAGGAAACCGCCGAGGGCGATCACCTGCGGGTCGAAGAGATTGATGGCCGTGGCTACGGCACTGCCGAGGTGTTCAAGTTGGCGATGGACGACCGAGGTGACCCCTTTGGTCCGGTTGGCCAGCAGCGACTTGGTGAAAGTTCCCGGCTCGACCCGGGCCAGGCCCAGAGCTTCCTGGAGGGCGAATCGGCTGACCTCGGCCTCCAGGGTGCCGACTATCCCGGCAGAGTCTTCGACTGAAGAGCTACTCACCCGGATGTGCCCGAACTCGCCGGCATGCCCGGAGGTGCCGCCGAGAAGCCGGCCGGAGCTGATCACTCCGCCACCAATGCCCGAGGCGCCACCATTGAGGTAAATCAGGTGCTCACAGCAGCGACCGGCACCGAACTCATGCTCGGCCAGCGCGCCCAACGCGGCGTCATTGGCCACGCTGACGCGGTAGCCGGTGGCTTTGGCAAGCTGTTCGGCCATCGGCTCATCGGTCCAGGCCAGGTGGGGTGCGTTGCGAACCACCCCGGTGGCAGTCTGCACCTGGCCCGGGACGGCCACGCCAATACCGACGACCAGCAGGCCTTCCAGCTCGACCCGCATTCCCGAGATCACCGCGGCCGAAATACTGGTCACTTCGGCGGCGGTGGGGATCCGGTCATATTCGTGCCGCACCACTCTGCGCACCGTGCCGTCCAGGCCAACCAGGCCAATGGTCAGGACGTCGATCTCGGGGTTGATCGCGATCGCGGTGGCTTCCGGACGCAAACTGACCACTGGACTGGGCCGACCGACCCGGCGCTCTTCGAGTTCAGGTTCGCGTTCGTCGGCCAGCCGCAGCTCAACCAGATCAGTGACCAGGCGGGCGATGGTGGAGCGATTTCGTCCGGTGATTCGGCCCAGGCTTGCGCGAGACGCCGGGCCGTTCCGGTACAGCAACCCAAGGATCGCAGCCAGATTGGCCCGTCGGACGTCCTCGGTGGTGCCAACAGGCATCATCTTCGTGGCCACCCTCCGCTAGTTCGGCCCAGACGTTACCGCGTGGCGCGGGCTCAGCGGCTCAACGCCCGCCGCGCCGCTTGTTTACCAGGTCGAAAGCCACCGCCAGCAGCAGGACCAGCCCCTTGATTGCCATCTGCCAGGCCGCGTCGACCGACAGAATCGACAAGCCCATGTTCAGCACACCCATCACCAGGCCACCGATCATCGCGCCGGTGACCGTGCCCACACCGCCCTGGACGGCAGCCCCGCCGATGAAGACGGCAGCGATGGCGTCCAGCTCATAGTTCTGCCCAGCCGAGGCCACCGCACTGCCAGCGCGCGAAGTGCTGACCACGCCAGCTAGTGCGGCGAGCATGCCAATGTTGACGAACAAGGCGAAGTTGACTCGCTTGGTCTTCACCCCGCTCATCACCGCGGCGAAGAAGTTGCCGCCGATCGCATAGACGTGACGGCCGAAGACCGATCGATTCAAAATGAAGTTGTAGCTGAGAATCAGCAGGGCCAGGATGATCAGGATGATCGGGGTGCCGGAGTAGTTGGCCAATTGCCAGCACACAGCCAGAATTGCTGCTGAGGCGACGATGGCCTTGCCCCAGAGCTGAACCAGCCCCTCCACCGGCAAGGCCAGCTTCTTGCGGGCATTACGGGCTGAGACCTGGAAGACCACCAGCAGGACGCAAGCGGCTAGGCCAAGGACCATGGTGAGCACATCGGTACGCCCCACCGTGCCGAGCCAGCTGGGTAGCCAGCCGGCGCCGATCGCCACGAACTCATTCGGCAGGCCACCGATGGTGCCGCCATGCAGGAAGACCAGGGTCAAGCCGCGGAACAGCAGCATGCCGGCCAGCGTCACGATGAAGGCCGGAATCTGCACATAGGCCACCCAGAAACCCTGCCAAGCACCAACCAGCGCCCCGGCGAACAAGGCCACCAGCACTGCCAACCACCAGGGCAGATGCCACTCACTCATCGCCAAGGCCGCGACGGCGCCAACCATGGCCACCACCGAGCCGACCGACAAGTCGATGTGGCCAGCGATGATTACCATGACCATGCCGATCGCCAGGATCAGCACATAGGAGTTCTGCTGGATCAGGTTGTTGACGTTTCCTGGCATCAGCAACCGGCCGCCGGTGAGCACCTCAAAGAGCACGATGATGGCCACCAGCGCGGCCAAAATCCCGTACTGCCGCAGGTCGATCGCCAGGCGGCGCGGAGCTACGGCGGCGGGTTCGGTGGGGGTTTGGGTCTCAGCGCTCATCGGAGCTCTTCCTTTCCCATGGTCATGAGGTACATAAGGTTTTCCTGGGTCGCTTCCACGCGCTTGAGATCGCCGGTGATAGCGCCCTCGGAGATGGCGTAGATCCGATCGCACATACCGAGCAGTTCGGGCAACTCCGAGGAGATCATCACCACGGCCTTGCCTTGCTCGGCCAACTGGTTGATGAGGCCATAGATCTCGTACTTCGCGCCGACGTCAATGCCGCGGGTGGGCTCGTCGAGGATCAGCACATCTGGGCCGGAGACCAGCCACTTGCTCAGCACGACCTTTTGTTGGTTGCCGCCGGAGAGCCGGCCGACGAGTTCGGAAACGCTAGGGGTTTTGATGTTCATGCTGCGCCGATAGTCCTCAGCGGTGAGGTACTCGCGGTTGCGATCGATGATGCCCCACTTGGCGAACTGGGCCAGCGCCACCGCCGAGATATTGGTGCTGATCATGCCGATCAGATTCAGCCCGTAGCGCTTGCGGTCTTCAGTGACGTAGGCGATGCCGTGGGCCACGGCCTCATCCACCGTCGCAGTACTGATCTCCTGACCGTCTTTGAAGACCTTGCCGGAGATATTGGTGCCCCAGAGGCGGCCGAAGAGGCTCATCGCCAGTTCGGTGCGTCCGGCCCCCATCAGGCCAGCGAACCCGACGATCTCGCCGGCATGCACGTTGAAGGAAGCGTGGTCGACGACGATGCGGCCGGTGTCAATCGGGTGGTAGGCGGTCCAGTCCTCAACCCGGAACATCTCGCGGCCGATCTGTGGCTGGTGCGGAGGGAAGAGATTGTTCAACTCCCGCCCGACCATCGCCTTGATGATTCGGCCTTCAGACGCGTCCGGATCAGACATGTCGATGGTCTCGATGGTCTTGCCATCGCGGAGCACCGTGACCCGGTCGGCGATCCGGCGCACCTCTCGCAGTTTGTGCGAAATCAGGATGCAGGTGATGCCGTGGTCACGCATGCCGGCGATCAGTTCGAGTAGGTGATCGGAGTCCTCATCGTTGAGGGCCGCGGTGGGTTCGTCCAAGATCAGTAGCGAGACGTCCTTGGCCATGGCCTTGGCGATCTCGATCAGTTGCTGCTTGCCGACCCCGATCTCGAAGATTTTGGTGGCTGGGTTTTCCTTGAGCCCGACCTTCTTGAGCAGAACGCCGGCTTCAATGGTGGTGCGATCCCAGTTGATGACGCCGCGCCGGGCGCGTTCGTTGCCGAGGAAGATGTTCTCAGCGATCGACTGCAGCGGGTTGAGCGCCAGTTCTTGATGAATGATGACAATGCCGGACGCCTCGCTGGCATTGATGTCGGTGAAGGCGGCGTCGGCGCCATTGAGTTCGATGGTGCCGGTGTAGGTGCCGTGGGGGTAGACCCCGCTGAGCACCTTCATCAGGGTGGACTTGCCGGCGCCGTTCTCGCCACAGATGGCGTGTACCTCACCGCGGGTCACCTCGAGGGAAACATCGTCGAGTGCTCGGACCCCGTTGAAGTCCTTGGTTATGCCCCGCATCCGCAGGATCGGGTCCCGCTCAGCCATTGTTGACCTCCATTGGGCAGACGTTGTGCGGGCGGGGTGACGGTGATCCGCCACCCCGCCCAGGTTTGGGTCACAGACCGACGTCGGATGCCTTGAGGAAACCGGAGTCGATGAGCTTGCTCTGAACGAGATCCTTGGTCACAACCTCGGGCTCGATCAGGTAGGAAGGAACAACCTTCACCCCGTTGTTGTAGGACTTCTCGTCGTTGACTTCAACCTTCTCGCCCTTGACGATCTGCTGAATCATGGTGAACACCCGGTCGCCGAGCTTGCGAGTGTCCTTCCAGACGGTCATGGACTGTTCGCCAGCCAGGATCGCCTTGACGTTGGCCTTGTCGCCGTCCTGGCCGGTGATCAGCGGCCAGTCGCTGCCAACCTTGTAGCCAGCCGACTTCAGTGAGGCCTCAATACCGATGGCCAGGGAGTCGTTCGGTGAAAGAACGGCCTGAACCTTCTTGCCGCCGCTGTAGAAGGAGGAAAGCCGGTTGTCCATCTCAGCCTGGGACTTGTCCGATGCCCAGCCCTGGATGCCAATGGTGGTCCACTCGTCGTTCGACTTGGGGGCCTTTCCACTCGGCACGACCAAGGTGCCCTTGGTCACGTAAGGCAGGAGCACATCCCATGCGCCGGAGAAGAAGAACTTCGCGTTGTTGTCGTCGGGGCTGCCGGCGAAGGGCTCGAAGTTGATCGGCGTAGTGGCGGAGTCGAGCTTCAGCTGCTCCTTGAGGAAGGTTCCCTGGAGGTTGCCGACCTTGTAGTTGTCGAAGGTTGCGTAGTAGTCGACGTTCGGGCTGCCGTTGATCAGACGGTCATAGGCGATGACCTTGATCGACTGCTTGGCGGCCTCAGCCAGAACCGGGCCCAGCGCGGTGCCGTCGATGGACGCGATCACCAGGATCTTTGCTCCGCCAGCGATCTGATTCTGGATTTGGCTGATCTGCTGATCAACCTTGTTGTCGGCGTACTGCAGATCGACGGTGCAGCCGGCTGCCTTCAGCTTGGACTGCAGCTGCTCGCCATCATTGATCCAACGTTCGAGGCTGCGGGTTGGCATCGTGATACCAACGTTGCAGGCGGTCGCTGCACCACCACCGGTGGTACCGCTAGTGCATGCGCCTAGCGAGAAGGCCAGCAGGCTCGCCGTCGCCACTGCCACGAGACGGGTCATGTGCGACATATGTGTTCCTCTCTGAATGCTGTCGCGATAGCCCGGCGCCGCACCTCAACGTGCTGTTCCGGGTTCAGAAGGCTGCCGATGGCAACCCTTTGTTGATAACGGCAACATAACCAGCGGCCCGCCGCCCCGCCAGGGTGGCCAAGTAACAATTCGATAACTCTCCGCTTGGGTGTGCCTGTCAAGTCCGGCCGCAGCAACTACCCGGGTGGCTACCTACCTCCCATCGGGTTGGACGGCACCATGGACAGCGCTTACGGAGGTGCTATAAGTTGGCGATGGCAACATACGCTCAGAGCTGAGAGATTGGACTTCCGTGACCACACCCACGCCAGCCGACAAATTCACCTTCGGGTTGTGGACCGTCGGCTACAACGGCACTGATCCCTTCGGTGGGCCCACCCGCAAGCCGCTGGATGTCGTCCATGTGGTGGAGAAGCTTGCCGAGTACGGGGCCTACGGCCTCACCCTTCATGATGACGACCTGTTCGCGTTCGGGTCCAGCGATGCCGAGCGGCGCACGCAGATAGATCGGCTCAAGGCCGCCTGTGCGGCGACCGGGCTGAAGACGCCGATGATCACCACCAACCTGTTCAGCGCCCCGGTCTTCAAGGACGGCGGCTTCACCTCCAATGATCGCGCGGTGCGGCGGTTCGCGATCCGCAAGGTGCTGCGCAATCTGGACCTGGCTGCCGAACTGGGGGCCACCACCTTCGTGATGTGGGGTGGGCGTGAGGGTGCCGAGTACGACGCGGCCAAGGACGTTCGGGCGGCGTTGGAGCGCTACCGCGAAGCGGTGAACCTGTTGGGGCAGTATGTGCTCGACAAGGGCTATGACATTCGGTTCGCGATCGAGCCGAAGCCGAATGAGCCGCGCGGCGACATTCTGCTGCCTACGGTCGGGCACGCCTTGGCCTTCATTCAGTCCCTTGAGCACCCCGAGCTGGTTGGCCTGAACCCAGAGGTGGGCCACGAGCAGATGGCCGGACTGAACTTCGCGGCCGGCATCGCGCAGGCCCTGTATCACGACAAGCTCTTCCACATTGACCTCAATGGCCAGCGTGGCATCAAGTACGACCAGGACCTGGTCTTCGGTCACGGTGACTTGCACAACGCCTTCGCGCTGGTTGATTTGCTGGAAAACGGCGGCCCGAACGGTGGCCCGTCCTACACCGGCCCGCGCCACTTCGACTACAAGCCCTCCCGTACCGAGGACGAGACTGGGGTGTGGGACTCCGCGCAGGCCAACATGCGCACCTACCTGTTGCTCAAGGAGCGTGCCAAGGCATTCCGGGCCGATCCCGAAGTGCAAGAGGCGCTGGCCGCAGCTAAAGTTCCCGAACTGGCGGTGCCGACGCTGGCCGCCGGGGAAGGCTACGACGAACTGCTGGCCGATCGTTCCGCCTTTGAAGACTTCGATGCCGGCTCGTACTTCAGTGCCAAGGGCTTCGGCTTCGTCCGGCTTCAACAGCTGGCTACCGAGCACCTTCTCGGCGCTCGCTAGCCGAGCTCAGCCACCGACCCAAGAGGAGCTGGCATGGCCCGGGTGATCGGGGTCGATTCCTCGACCCAAAGCTGCAAGGTCGTCGTCAGGGACTCCGTCACGGGGGCGCTTTTGGTCACCGGTCGGGCGTCCCACCCTGAGGGCACCGAGGTGGATCCGAATGCCTGGTGGGCGGCGCTGACCGAAGCCCTGACTCAGGCTGGCGGGCTGAGTGAGATTGCTGCGATCAGCATTGCTGGTCAGCAGCACGGCATGGTGGTGCTCGACGCCGATGGACGGGTGATCCGCCCAGCTCTGCTGTGGAACGACACCCGCTCGGCGCCGGCGGCCCTGGATCTGATCGCAGAGGTAGGGGCCGAGGAATACGTTCGCCGCACCGGCGTGCTGCCGGTGGCGTCGTTCACCGCAACCAAGCTTCGCTGGTTGCGCGACCGCGAGGCCGAAAACGCCGCCCGGGTAGCAGCAGTCTGCCTGCCGCACGACTGGCTGACCTGGCGGCTGCGCGGCTACGGCCCGGCGGGCGAGTCAGCGCTCGGCCCCGTCCTCACCGAATTGGTGACCGATCGTTCCGATGCCAGTGGCACCGCCTACTTCTCACCAATGACCGGCGAGTATGACCGGGAGCTGCTCATATTGGCCCTGGGCCACGACGCGGTCCTGCCGCGGCTACTCGGCCCAGTCGAGTCCGTACCCGGTGACGGGTTCCTGGTCGGGGCCGGTGCCGGCGACAATGCTGCCGCCGCCCTCGGACTGGATGCCCGGCCGGGAGACGTGGTCGTATCACTAGGCACCAGCGGCACGGTGTTTGCCGCGGCCAGCGGCCCAGCTGCCGATGTCACCGGCACAGTGGCTGGGTTTGCCGACGCCACTGGCGGCTACCTGCCATTGGTGTGCACGCTCAACGCTGCTCGCACGCTGGATGCGATGGCGGAGTTGCTGGGCGTAGATCATGACGGGCTGAGCCAGCTGGCCCTCGCGGCGGAGCCAGGATCAGGCGGGGTGGTGTTGGTGCCCTATTTCGAGGGCGAGCGCACCCCGAATCTGCCGGACGCGACCGCGTCGCTGAGGGGCCTGACCCTGACGAACCTGACCCGAGCCAACCTGGCCCGAGCTGCGATCGAGGGAATGCTAAGTGGCCTCGCGGCCGGGGTGGCAGAGGTTCGCCGCCAGGGTGCAGCTGTTGACCGGATTCGATTGATTGGGGGAGCCGCAGCCAGCCCGGCGGTGCAGGTAGTCGCGGCGCAGGTGTTCGAGGCCCGAGTTGAGGTACCCGAACCGGGGGAGTACGTGGCCGATGGCGCCGCCCGGCAGGCCGGGTGGATCTTGACCGGGCAGCGGCCTTCGTGGCCGGTGGCGCTACTCGCCACCCTTGAAGCCGATCCGCAGCCCCAAATCGGGCAGCAATACCGCGCGGCGGCCGCCACCTATCGCTGAAGCCGGGCCAGCGACAAAAGCTGAAACGCCGGGTGCCATCGCAGTGATGGCACCCGGCGTTTTTGGTCAGCGGCCTACTCGGCGTCGACGATCTCGCACAGCTCCTGGCCGGAGGTGACGGTATCGCCAGCCTTGGCGGCCAGGCCCTTGATGATGCCAGTGCGGTGGGCGTTGATGGGCTGTTCCATCTTCATGGCTTCCAGCACGACGATGAGATCGCCTTCAGTGACGGCATCGCCTTCGACCACACCCACCTTGACGATGGTGCCCTGCATGGGGGCTTCCAGCGCATTGGACGAGGACGCCTTAGCCTTCGCGCCACCGGTGCTGCGCCGGGTTGGGCGCTTCACGGTGGCTGCCTTGGCCATGGGGGCCGACAGCGTGTTGGGCAGCTTCACTTCGACTCGACGGCCGTTCACCTCGACCACATACGTGGTGGCCTCGACCGGATCAGATTCACCCATCGTGCCGGTGTAGGGCTCGATGGTGTTTACGAACTCGGTCTCGATCCAGCGGGTGTGGATGTCGAAGCCGGCAGCGGAGCCAACGAAAGCTGGCTCGCTCAGCACGGCCTTGTGGAACGGAATCACCGAGGGCATGCCTTCGAGGGTGGTCTCGCTCAAGGCCCGCTTGGCTCGAGCGATTGCCTGATTGCGGTCAGCGCCGGTGACGATGACCTTGGCAACCAGTGAGTCGAACGAGCCGGGGACGGCCATCCCGGTGAGGTAGCCCTCGTCCACGCGGACGCCAGGGCCGGTGGGGGCGTGCCAGGCGGTCACGGTGCCGGGAGCTGGCATGAAGTTGCGGCCAGCGTCCTCGGCATTGATCCGGAACTCGATGGAGTGGCCGCGGATCTCCGGATCGCCAAAGCCGAGTTCCTCGCCCTCGGCGATGCGGAACATCTGGCGCACCAGGTCAAGACCGGTGACCTCTTCGGAGACCGGGTGTTCCACCTGGAGGCGGGTGTTTACCTCCAGGAAGGAGATGGTGCCGTCCTGGCCGATAAGGAACTCACAGGTGCCAGCACCGACGTAGCCGGCCTCTTTGAGGATCGCCTTGCTGGAGGCGTAGAGCCGCTCGAGCTGGTCTGGGGTGACGAACGGCGCCGGGGCCTCCTCCACCAGCTTCTGGTGGCGGCGCTGCAGCGAGCAGTCGCGGGTGGAGACCACCACGACATTGCCGTGGGTATCGGCCAGACACTGGGTCTCGACGTGCCGGGGACGATCCAGGTAGCGCTCTACGAAACACTCGCCCCGGCCGAAGGCGGTGACGGCCTCACGGGTGGCCGATTCGAACAGCTCTGGCACTTCTTCAAGGGTGCGGGCGACCTTCAGGCCGCGACCGCCGCCACCGAAGGCGGCCTTGATCGCGATTGGCAGACCGTGCTCCTTGGCGAAAGCGACCACTTCGTCGGCGTTGGCAACCGGATCGGCAGTGCCGGGCACCAGCGGAGCGCCAACCTTCTGGGCAATGTGGCGGGCCTTCACCTTGTCGCCCAAGGCGTCGATGGCGGCTGGCGGGGGACCGATCCAGATCAGCCCGGCGTCAATGACGGCCTGGGCGAAGCTGGCGTTCTCAGCGAGGAAGCCGTAGCCGGGGTGAATGGCATCGGCGCCAGCTCGGGCGGCGACATCGAGGATCTTGACCACGTCGAGGTAGGTCTCGGCTGGCGTCATGCCGTTGAGTGCGAAAGCTTCGTCAGCGAGCTTCACGAACAGCGAGTCCGCATCCGGATCGGCGTAGATAGCCACGCTGCCGATGCCGGCATCGGCAGCGGCGCGAATCACCCGGACGGCGATCTCTCCGCGGTTAGCTACCAGCACTTTGGTGATCGGCATTGGTTTCCTCTCAAAAGGTCTGAGGCGACATCGCAGCGGAGTCTAGTGATTGAACAGTGGTGAGGGCACTACTTGGTGAACAGATTCCGCAGACGGATGCTGTTCGGTCTTTGTTCGCTCAAACTTGGCTCCACTAGGAGCATCGTCTGCACCGGCGTGACAGGGACACGGCAGTTCCGGCTACTGAGGGGGCACGCTAGCAGTTGGTTCGCGGTCGGTCCAAAGGCCGGGCGCCGCGTGGGTGCATGCTTTGGGGGTGAACAACTGTCGAAGCCGAGTTTGGCGGGACGGGGTTGAAGTAGCCCGCGACTTCCCGCTGGCGGAGTTGGACGGCTGGCTGGCCAAACCTGAGGCGCTGGTCTGGCTCGACCTAGGGGAGCCTGACCTGACCGAGCTGAGGGAGCTGGCCAGTGAGCTGCAGCTNNGAGCCGATGGAGCGTCCGAAGGCCACCAGACACGCCAACCACACCTTTCTCACCTGCTACTCGACCACTGCGGTGGAATCGGAGCAGGGTGGCGTCGAGTTGCTGCTTGGCCGGATTTCGGCCTTCGTGTTGCCGAATGCGTTGATCACGGTGCGTTCAGGTGAGCTGGTCGACCTGGATCCGATCATCGCCCGGTGGCGCGAAGACGGGTTGTTGGTGCACGGGGTGGGGGCGTTGGTGCATGGCCTGTTGGACGAGGTCGTTGATGGCCATTTCGACGCCATCACCACCTTCGATGAGGAACTAGATCGGTTGGAGGATCTGCTGTTCGACTCCTCCCGCAAACCCGCCGAGGTGCAGCAGCGGGTCTTTGGGTTACGCAAGGCGTTGGTGCAGTTGCGGCGAGTGGTGCTGCCGATGCGGGAGGTGGTGACCGCGGTGATGCGGTTCCGTGACGGCCGTGCCCAGCCCCAAGCTGGGGAGTTGGACGGCTATTTCAACGACCTCTATGACCACGCGATTCGGGCGGCGGAGTGGACCGAGAGCCTGCGCGACATGACCAGCGGAATCTTCGAGGCCAATCTGAGCCTGCAGGACTCGCGGCTGAACGAGATCATGAAGAAGCTGTCTGCTTGGGCCGCGATCATCGCGGTGCCGACCGCGGTTACCGGCTGGTTTGGTCAGAACATCCCCTACCCGGGGTTCGGCGAACTGGGTGGGGTCGCTCAAAGCACGCTGTTGATCCTGGTCGGCTCGGTCGGGTTGTACTTCGTCTTCCGGCGGTTCGGCTGGCTCTGAGCCGGCCGAACGCTAGCGGGACGCTGGCCTAGCATGCAGCCATGACCCTCGCCGAATCGCTGCTCGGCTTCACGTTGTTGGCCGCAGTGGTGGCCGTTACTCCGGGCCTGGACACCGTCCTGGTATTGCGCCAGGCATTGCGTGGTGGCCGTCGGGAGGCCTTCGCCGCGGCCGCCGGTATCGGTCTGGGTGCCTTGCTGTGGGGCATTGGCGCGGCCGCTGGGGTGGCGGCATTGTTCCTTGCGTCGCAGTTGGCCTACCAGGGGCTGCGATGGGCCGGCGTGGTTTTCCTG
>DIVW01000018.1 GCA_002428365.1 Propionibacteriaceae bacterium UBA6122 | reverse complement strand
GGTGGTCGCCGGTGATCATGACCGTCCGGATGCCCGCCCGGTGTGCCTCCTTCACCGCAGCGGCAACTTCTTCTCGCGGCGGGTCGATGATGCCGACTACCCCGACGAACACCAGATCGGTCTCATCGGACCCGTCCAGGTCATTTGCGGCCGAACGGTCGGCGTCCATCGTCTTGTAGGCCACGCCCAGGGTGCGGTAACCCGCACCGGAAAGCCGCTCCACCGCGGCGAGGACCCGCCCGCGGCTGGCATCGTCGAGAGGGGTGACCTCCGCGCCCACTTGCTGTCCGGAGCAGAGGTCCAACAACACATCTGGTGCGCCCTTGGTGAACATCCGGCGGACGCCGCTCTCGGATTCCTCGCCCAGCACCGACATCAGCTTGCGCTCGGAAGTGAACGGCACCTCTGCGCGCCGCTCGTAGGCCTCAACCCGCTCCGGTGCCCCCTGTAGTTTCCGAAGCGCAACCAGGAAGGCGGCTTCGGTGGGGTCGCCCTGGATCTCCCAGTCGGACTCCTTTCGCAGTTGGGCGTTGTTGGCCAGCGAGCCACCGACCAGTGCCCTGCGGGCCTCGCGGACCGCAGCATCCGATGGCGAGCCGACAACCCCACCTTCGGGCCGGTAGCCCGTGCCGCTGAGCTCAGTCTCACCGGAGGCCGTCACAACTGTGCGCAGCGTCATCTCGTTGCGGGTGAGGGTGCNNGGGTGCCGGTCTTGTCCGAGCAAATCACCGACGCTGACCCAAGCGTCTCCACCGAGTGCAAGTCCTTCATGACGGCGTTACGTTTCGCCAGCGCCTGCACCCCGATCGCCAACACCAGCGAGAGGATGGTGGGCAGGCCCTCGGGTACGGCCGCGACGGCGAGCGAGACGCCGAGCAGCAGGATGGTGACGAGGTCGGAGGTGGTCTGCACACCGTTGATGAGGACGAGGGTCACCATGACCACAACGGCGATGCCGATCACCCCCAGCCCCAGGGTCTTGCTGACCTGAGCAATTTCCTTCTGGAGCGGGGACGGGTCGGATTCGGTGCTGTCGAGCAGGTCGGCGATGGCACCCACCTCGGTGTCCATGCCGGTCGAGGTGACCACGGCGCGCCCGACCCCCTGGACCACGGCAGTCCCCTTGTAAACCATGTTGAGCCGGTCACCGATTGATGCCCTGCCGGCCAAGGTGTCGGTGAACTTACCGACCGCTTCGGACTCCCCGGTCAGTGAGGACTCCTGGATTCGCAGGCCGGTGGCGCTGACCAGGCGGCCGTCCGCGCCGACCGAATCACCCTCGCTTAGCACCAGGACGTCGCCGCGGACCAGTTCGCTGGCGGGCACCGACATCAGCCGACCGTCACGGAGCACGGTCGAGGCAACCGCGGTCATACTGGCCAGGGCCGCCACCGCGTTCTCGGCCTTGTGCTCCTGGAGAAAGCCGATCAAGGCGTTCGCAACCACGATGAGCGCGATGACGATCACGTCAATCGGCGCCCCGTTGGCGCCCTCGGCGAACCAAGCAGCCAGAGAGATGGCCATTGCGACCAGGAGCAGGTAGACCAGCGGGTCCTGGAACTGCCGCAGGATCTTGCGCCACAGCGGCTCCGGAGGCTGGTGGCGTAGCTCGTTCGGCCCGTCGGAGCTGAGCCGCTGAGCGGCGTGCGCACTGGTCAGGCCCTCGCCGGGGTCGACCCCCAAACTGATAGCGATCGTGGCGGCATCGGTCAGGCTGGGATCAAACCGGGGGACAAGGGTGTCGTTCATCCGGGTTCCTTCCGGCGTAGCCGCCTACTGAAGCGTGAGCGTGCTGCTCGCGCATCCGCACGGTGGCCGCCGTATGAGGCGGTCGCAAGACCACACTAAACGACCGGCTTCGGGACGCACTACGCCGGCGCAGGAACCCTGCTCAGCCGCCATGATGGGTGGCGGGGCCTATGCGGCGACGACTTCCCCATTGCGCGGCAGGCCGCCAAGGAAAGAAATGGGGGTGGCGGTGGCGCGGTGGATGTCGGCGCGGTCCATCGCCTGGAGGTGCAGATGGGGTTCGGTGCTGTTGCCCGAGTTCCCGCACTGCGCCACAACTTTGCCGACGGTGATCGCTTGGCCGCAGGTGACCGTGATGCTGTCGCGCCGCAGATGGCACAAGACGACGACCGGACCGGCCTCGACTTGAATCACGACGTGATTGCCCGCCAGACCGAGCCACCCGTCAGCCGCTCGGCGGCTTTGCGTGAGCGCATAGCCGATCGACGGTAGGCCGCGGTAAGCATCGTGGTCGGGTTCCCCGTCGTGTACCGCGACGACCACGCCGGAGATCGGCGCCAGAATGGGGCGACCGAAACCGGAGAAGCGCGTGGGCGCCTCCGTCCGGATCAAGGACGCGAGCCTGAACGGTGCGGTCCGTCCGTGCGCGTCCACTGGCACGAAGTCGATCGCATAGCCGGTGCCGAACAGTTCAGTGCCATGACTCGGTACTCGGTTGGCCGGGCTGTTCTGCACCAGCCATCGTCCGTTGAACGGATAGGCGAGTTCGAGGTGGGGCAACACCTAGAGGCGTTCGACGTAGTTCTTGGCTTCGGCTAGCCCCCAGTTGGTGGCTTCGCGAACCACCTTGATCGCCTGGATCTTTTCGCCAGCCTGGTGGAGTCGGCGGGCCTCAATCTGCCAGGCCGATGGTGCGCCGGCCGGGGGAGTGCTGAGCGCCTCAGCTGCAAGGGGGGTGGCGCTCAGGCGGGCCACCTCGGCGCTTAGCCCAGAAACTTTTGCCTCAAGGGCGGCGAGGCGCGCCTCCAGAGCGAGTTGATCGCCGTGTGCAGAGTCAGATCCGAAAAGGCCCATGGCGGTGATGCTAGCCGCAGTCGCTAAGACTGGGGCAGTGCTCAGTACCCGAGGTAACGATCAGGGCGGTGGTTGAGAGCCAAGACGATATTCAGCACCACCGCGCCAGCTACCGACAACGCCACATTCGCTGGCGGCACCACGGCCAGCGCGGCTGCGATGATCACCGCGTCGGTGCTCAACTGCACCCAGCCAGCTCGCCAACCGAACCTGTCCTGAGCCAGCAGCGCCAAGGTGTTCAAACCGCCCAGGCTGGCGCGATGACGAAAGACCATCAGCATGCCGATGCCAGCCAGCAGATTGCCCACGAGCACTGCGTAGACCGGATCGATGACCAGATTCGGCATCAGTACCGGGTGCAGAAACGCGAAGCCCGACACCAGGCCGATGGAGATCAGGGTGCGGACGGCGAAACTCCACCCCTTCTGCTTCACGGCCAGGACGAAGAACGGCAGATTGATTCCGAAGAAGAGCAACCCGAACGGCCAGCCACTCGAGTAGCTCAGGAGCAGCGCCAGCCCGGCGGTGCCCCCGGTGACGGCCTCGACGGTCTTCAGCAGGTACACGCCCAGCGAGACCACGAAAGCACCGCTAAGGAGGCCGAAGACGTCCTCAATGGGGGTATGGCGCAGCCCCTCGGGTTGGGTCTCAACGCCCGAAACAGGCTGCGCCGCCATCGGCTACTCCTGAGCCTGGGTGGAATCGGCCGTGGCCGCTACCAGGGCCTGATCAGCCAGCACGGCCAACACCCGATCGTTGGCCTCGCGAGCGGCGATGGTGACGCGGACGCCATCGCCGGGGTAGCCGCGTACCAGGATCTCGGCGGTGTCAAAGGCTTCAACCAGCCTGGCGCGTTGGTCGTCATCGGTTCGCAGCCAGATGAAGTTGGCGGCGCCATCGGGCACCGTCCAGCCGTGCTCGCGGACGGCAGCGATCACCCGCTCACGCTCGGCAACTACCATCGCGGCGCGATCGCGTACCTCGGCAGTGGCGCCTAACGAGGCGATCGCGGCTGCCTCGGCGACGCCGCTCACCGAGAAGGGGATCTGGGTGCGCCGCAGTCCTTCAGCGATCGGCTCGCGGGCGATGGCGTACCCGACTCGCAATCCGGCCAGGCCGTAAGCCTTGGAGAAGGTGCGCAGCAGACAGAGATTGGGGTATTTGCGGTAGAGAGCCATCGAATCCAGACCGCCATCGGCGGCATACTCCCGGTAGGCCTCATCGAGCACCACCAGGACCCGCGGGGGAACGTCGGCCAGGAAGCTCTCCAGTTCAGCGGTGCTGATCGCGGTGCCGGTCGGGTTGTTGGGGGAGCAAAGGAGCACGACGCGAGTGCGGTCGGTGATCGCGGCGGCCATGGCAGGCAAGTCGTGGTGTTCGGCCGCGGTCAGGGGCACCTTGACGGCATTTGCGCCAGCAATCTGGCAAAGGATCGGATAGGCCTCAAAGGACCGCCAGGCGAAGACCACCTCATCTTCGGGGTCGCACAGGGCCGAGATCAGTTGGGCAAGCACTCCGACACTGCCGGGGCCAACAGCCACTTCGGCGGGGTCAACCTCGAACTCGGTGGCCAAGCGGGCCCGCAGGTTCGTCGAGGCCATGTCGGGGTAACGGTTCACCCGGACGGCCGCGCCGGCGATGGCCGACAGCACGGTGGGCAACGGCAGGAAGTGACTTTCGTTGGCGGCGAGCGGCTCAGTGAGGGGGGATTGGGCTCGACGCCCGGCAACATAGGCGGGCAGGGCTGCTACTGCTGGACGAGGCTGAGGGGCGGGCTGGGACTTCATCTACTTCCTTCCGTGATGCTCCTCCAAGTGAATCGAGTACGACGCATTGGCGATGCGCTGTCCCAAGGAGCAGGAATCTGGCATCCGGAGCCGGTGTCTTGGCGGTGGTGCCCGCAGACGAGCCGAGTGGCGGCGCGGATTTCTTCCTTGACCGCTGTCGGCGATATTGTCACGCGGGCGTCAGTACCCTACGCGGGATGCCCGGTGGAACGCGGGTGCCTCACGGCTCGGTCAGTTTCAGATGACGGTAACCTCGGTGGGGATTCTGTTTTGCACTGCTTGTCCGCAACCGAGGAGTTCGGGTCGTGATGACCAACACCGATAGCCAACCCAACACCGATCAACCGCTGGGAACCTTCGACGTGATCGTGGTCGGGGCCGGATTCGCTGGCGCCACCGTCGCACGCGAACTCGCCGAGCGCGGCGGCCGCAAAGTGGTCGTACTTGAACGCCGAGACCAGGTGGGCGGCAACGCCTACGACCGGTTGGCTGACAACGGCGTGCTGATCCACGAGTTTGGGCCGCACATTTTCCACACCGCCGACGAGCGGGTGTTCAACTACCTGTCGCGCTTCACCAGCTGGAATGGCTACAGCCATGAGGTCCTCGCCGACGTGTTCGGCACCTACCTGCCCGTCCCGTTCAACAAGGTCTCCTTGCGAGTCGCGTTCGGGGCCGAGCGGGGCGAGGAACTGATCGCCAAACTCATCGACCGGTTCGGGGATGGCGCGAAAGTGCCGATCAGCGAGCTTCGGCGCGAGGCCGATGCCGATCTGAACGAGATCGCTGATTACGTGTGGAACAACGTGTTCCTGCACTACACCACCAAGCAGTGGGGCAAATCGGCCGAGCAGATCGACCCATCGGTCACCGCCCGAGTGCCGGTCTTCATCTCCGAGGACTGCCGCTACTTCACCGACCCCTATCAAGGCTTGCCGACCGACGGCTACACCGCAGCTTTCGAGCGGCTGCTGGATCACCCTGGCATCACCGTCCGCACCGGGGTGGACGCCAAGTCGGTGTTGGACCTGTCTCAGGACGGCGCGGTATTGATCGATGGCGAGCCGTTCGGCGGCACGATCATTTACACCGGCCCTCTGGACGAACTGTTCGGCTACCGGTTCGGGCGCCTGCCCTACCGCAGCCTCGACTTCGTCTTCGAGACCTATGACGTTGACCAGTGGCAGCCTCGCGGCACGATCAACTACACGGTTTCCGAGGATTACACCCGGATCACCGAGTTCAAGCACCTGACCCGCCAGGTCGTGCCCGGCACGACCACGATCGTGCGTGAGTTCAGCAAGGAGTACGACCCAGAGGACGGTGACGATCCGTACTACCCCGAGGTCAACGATCAGGCGCAGGCAATGCACGCCGGCTACCTCGAACTGGCGGCCAGTTTGCCCGCCTTCCACGCCGTGGGGCGCCTGGCCGAATACCGTTACTACAACATGGATGCGACCGTCGCGAAAGCTCTCGACCTCGCCGACCGCCTGCTGGAGGAATCGAAGTGAGGACCAAGCGCATCAAGACGATCACGTTCGTGATCCCGTGCTACAACTCCGCCGCCTACATGGACGCCTGCATCGAATCGATCCTCGGTGGGGGCCGCGACGTTGAGATCATCATCGTCAACGACGGCTCAACCAAGGATGACACCGCTGAGAAGGCCGACGAGTGGGCTGAGTCGCACCCGGACGTGATCAAGGTCATTCACCAGGAGAACGCCGGCCACGGTGGCGCGGTGATGGCTGGACTGCGGGCAGCGACCGGGGTCTATTTCAAGGTCGTCGACTCTGATGACTGGCTGGATCGCACCGCCCGCGATCTGCTGATGGCCAAATTGCGCGGCTTCATTGCCGGGGACAACCTGGTTGATCTCGTGGTGTGCAACTACGTGTACGAGCACATTCAGACCGGGTCGCAGAAGATCATTCGTTACCGGGGCGCGTTGCCCACCAACAAGATCGTCGGTTGGGACGACATCGGGGTCTTCGGCCCAGGTCAGAACATCCTGATGCATGCTGCGGTCTTCCGCACACAGGTGCTGCGGGATTCGGGTTTGGAGTTGCCCAAGCACACCTTCTACGTCGACAACATCTTCGTTTACGTGCCGCTGCCGTTCGTGAAGACCCTGCACTACCTGCCGGTGAACCTGTACCGCTACTTCATTGGACGCGATGACCAATCGGTCAACGAGCCGGTGCAGTTGGGGCGCCTGGATCAGCAAATGCGAGTTACCAAGGCATTGATTGACGCCTACCTGTTGCCCGACGAGATCCCGAGCAAGCGCCTGGCCCGCTACATGGAAGGCTTCCTGGCGATCATCCTGGCCGCCTCCTCGATGTTCTCAGTGTTGCGCGGGGATCCCGAAGCGCTGCAGATGCGCAAGCAGATGTGGGCCGACTTCTACGCCAAAGACGAGAAAATGGCCAAGAGGCTGGGGAAGCATCCGTTGGTACTTGGGTCAAACCTCACCAGCCCGACAGGTCGACGGATCTCGGTGGCCCTCTACCGGGTGGCTCAGCGCCTCTACCGGTTCAGCTAGCCGAGGCTAGGTCGACTGTTTGGTGGGGCCCGCGTCCTGCGCGACGACGATGTCTTCATCGAAGTGCGGGTGCACAGTGGTGAGGCGGATGACACCAGCTATCGCGGCCGCGCCCAGCATGATCATCAACGTGGCTGAGATCGGGTCCAAATGGGCGCCCTCGCCCAGGACCGCGATACCCCAGATGACTGCAACCAGCGGTGAGGTGATGGTCATCGAGGCCACTACCAACTCCGCTGGCCCGGTGGCGTAGCCGTGCTGGACCATCCAACCGGCGGTGGCACTGCCGATTATCAGCGCGATGAGCGCGAGCCAGAAGGCCGGGGCGTGCATCCAGTCGGACTGCTTGGCGAACTCCATCAGCGACTTGACCAGGGACGCCTCCAGACCGTAGAACACCGCACCGCCAGAGGCCCAGAACAGGCTGCGCCACTGGGGCGCGCCGCGCGAACCCAGGAAACCGAGCCCCGCAGCGACGGCGTAGACCACCAGCGCACCGACGATCACCCCTTGTTGACTCAGCGCGGCTTCCGGAGCGGCATTGACGCCACCGACGACAATGAACCCGCCGATCGCAAGCACGGTTGCCACCACGGCCAGCCGGGCAGCTGGCGGGATCGGCTGACGGTGCTTGCGGGATTGGATGATCATCGACCACGGGAAGGCCAGCACCCCAACTGGCTGCACGATGGAGACGGGCGCAAAGCTGAGGGCGAGTACCTGGCAGACCAGGGAGGCGCCCATCAGCAACAGACCGAGCTGCCAGCGCGGGGTCTTGATGCTCTCCCACAGCGCGGTCCAGTTGAGTTTTTGCTTGTTGGGACTCTCCGAGATTTCGGCCACGACCACCCGGTCTTGCAGGTAGGCCGCATAGGCAAAGAAGAAGGAGCCGACAGTCTGAAGCAGCACGGCTACCGGGATGTTCTGCGGCAACGCCATCCTTCCTCGTCAGTGACCAACGGGTTCACCCAACGCTACTGCACATTGGGTCGCTGCTCTGCGCACCAGCGGGCGCTCGCCGCCGCTCAGCGACGGGTAGTTCAGGGACGACAACTACCGAGCTGCTCGGGCCAGCCCACCACCAGCCAGGCATGATTGCCTGATGCGCCGAACCGAGGAGTCTCCAGCAACGCCGGTGCTGATCGAGCTGCGCCAGCAGTTGCTGGACTTCGTTGCGGTCACCGACTCCAGGGCTCCGCTTTATGCTCGGTTGGCCGTAGGCATTGCCGGGGCTGATGAGGTGCTGACCATCTTGGCAGCCGCCCCGCCGACCAAGCGGCTGCCAGTGACCCTGTTCGCGGCAATCCATGATGTGTTGCTGGCCAACACCGATGAGCCGCTGGCCGACTGGTATCCCAACCTGAGCAGCAGCCCGCGCAGTGACGATCCAGTGCCCGCCCTGCTGGAACTGTGCTCGCGGCGCCGGGCAGAACTGATCGAGTTGGTGCGCACCCGCACCCCCCAGACCAACGAGATTGGCCGGAGCTCGCTGCTGTTGGTCGGGCTCAGCCTGCTGGCCGCAGAGGTGGGCCCGTTGGCCCACTTGGACGTTGGCGCGAGCGCGGGGTTGAACCTGCTCGTCGACCGCTTCCGCTACGACTACGACGGCCATCAAGTAGGCGCTGGTCAGATCGAGTTGCGTTGCGGGGTCCGTGGCGAGTCCCGTCCCGAGCTGTTGCCGTCCGCGCTGCCGGTGATCACCTCCCGGCTGGGCCTGGACCTCAACCCGGTTGACGTCAGCGACCCCGAACAGGTGCGTTGGCTGGAGGCCTGCGTTTGGCCCGATCAGCCTGATCGCTTCGAACGGTTGCGGTTAGCGCTGGCCGAGGCAGCCAAGCACAAGGCGCGGCTGTTGGCTGGCGATGCGATTGACGATCTGGACGCCGCGGTGGCCGAACTCGGCCCTGGGCATCCGGTGGTGACCACCTCGTGGGTGCTGAACTACCTCGGCGAGGTGGGGCAGCTCCGCTTCATGAAGGCGATGGACGCGCTAGGTCGCCACCGTGAACTGAGCCTGATCTGTTACGAGGCGCCAAACTTGACCCCTGGTCTGGACTGGCCGACCGAGGTGGCCGGAACCGATCTGAGCGTGTTGCGCCTCTTCAGCTGGCGCGACGGCCGCCGCACCGATGAGGTCATAGCCAAGGGCCATCCGCATGGTTACTGGCTCACCTGGTTGCGTTGACCTTCGACAAGCTCAGGGGACTTGAACTCAGGCCTCGCCGCCATTGCGGCGCAACACTTCGCTGAGGCGCTCGGCGGCAGCGATTACCGCCGGGGCGTGCAGCCGTCCAGGCTGGCGCGAGAGGCGCTCTATTGGTCCGGAGACGCTGACGGCGGCGATCACCTTGCCACTGGGGGAGCGCACCGGGGCCGAAACCGAAGCGACCCCTGGTTCGCGCTCGGCGACCGACTGCGCCCAGCCGCGCCGACGGACGGTGGCCAGGGCCACCGCCGAGAACGAAGAGCTTTGTAGGCCGCGCTGAATGCGATCGGGGTCCTCCCAGGCCAACAGCACCTGAGCAGCCGAGCCGGCGCTCATGGTGAGCTGGGTGCCAACTGGGATGGTGTCGCGCAGACCGACCGGACGCTCCGCAGCTGCGGCGCAGACCCGCATATCGCCTTGCCTGCGGAAGAGCTGAGCCGATTCTCCGGTGATGTCACGAAGCCGGGCCAACACCGGTCCAGCGGTGGCGAGCAGGCGGTCTTCGCCAGCAGCCGAGGCCAGTTCAGTCAGGCGCGGCCCGAGGACGAAACGCCCCTGCAGATCGCGGCTAACCAGCCGGTGGTGTTCGAGGGCCACCGCGAGGCGGTGGGCGGTCGGACGGGCCAAGCCGGTGGCGGTTACCAAACCAGCAAGGGTGGTGGGGCCTTGTTCGAGTGCTGTAAGCACAAGAGCTGCCTTGTCGAGAACGCCAACGCCGCTTGAACTGTCCATAAGCTAAGACTGCCGTCTCGGATCATGATATGCAAGCTATAGACTCGGAGAAATTGCAGGAGCACCGTGAGGAGCGATGGAGGTCCGATGGGAAAAACCCTGAGTGACAAGGTATGGGAGCAGCACGTCGTCCGTACAGCGACGGGGGAACCCGATCTGCTTTACATCGATCTGCACCTGGTTCATGAGGTCACCAGCCCGCAGGCATTCGACGGCTTGCGGCTAGCCGGACGCCCGCTGCGGCGGACCGACCTGACCATGGCCACCGAGGATCACAACACCCCGACGCTGAACATCACCGCGCCGATCGCTGATCCAGTTTCCAAGCTACAGGTCGACACCCTTCGCGCCAATGCTGCTGAGTTCGGCGTCCGCATTCATTCCCTTGGCGATCTCGATCAGGGCGTGGTGCACATCATCGGTCCGCAGCTGGGGTTGACCCAACCCGGTCTGACCGTGGTCTGTGGCGATTCGCACACGGCCACTCATGGCGCCTTCGGGGCGCTGGCCTTCGGCATCGGCACCTCCGAGGTCGAGCACGTGATGGCCACTCAGACGCTGCCGCAGGCTCGTCCAAAGACGATGGCGGTCAACATCAACGGCGAGTTGCCCACTGGGGTCACCGCCAAGGATGTGGTGTTGGCGCTGATCGCGAAGGTCGGCACCGGCGGCGGGCAGGGCTACATCGTTGAATATCGCGGCAGCACCATCGAGGCCATGTCGATGGAGGGTCGGATGACCATCTGCAATATGAGCATCGAGTGGGGTGCCAAGGCCGGCATGATGGCGCCGGACGAGACCACTTTCGCCTACCTCAAGGGCCGTCCACACGCGCCTGTTGGCGACGAATGGGACGCCGCCGTGGCGCACTGGCAGACGCTGTTTACCGACCCGGATGCGGTCTTTGACGCCGAGGTGACTATCGATGCCACCCAACTGACCCCGTTCGTCACCTGGGGCACTAACCCCGGCCAGGGCGTCCCGCTGAATGCGGTGGTGCCAACGCCGGCTGGTTTTGCTGACCCGGTCGAGCAGGCTGCCGCCGAGCGTGCCCTGGAATACATGGGGCTGACCGCTGGCACCCCGATGCGCGAAATCAAGGTCGACACCGTCTTCCTGGGCTCGTGCACCAACGGGCGCATTGAAGATCTTCGTGCTGCCGCCGACGTGCTCAAGGGTGCCAAGATCGCCGAAGGCGTGCGCATGCTGGTGGTTCCCGGTTCGGCGCGGGTTGGTGTGCAGGCTGTGGAAGAGGGTCTGGACAAGGTCTTTATCGACTTTGGTGCCGAGTGGCGCGCTGCTGGCTGCTCGATGTGCCTGGGCATGAACCCCGACCAGTTGGCGCCAGGGGAGCGCAGCGCTTCCACCTCGAACCGGAACTTCGAAGGTCGCCAGGGCAAGGGCGGACGTACCCACCTGGTGTCTCCGCTGGTGGCAGCGGCCACCGCCATTCGCGGCACCCTGAGCTCCCCGGCCGACCTGTAAGGAAACTGACATGGACAAGTTCAGCTCGCACACCGGCATCGCCGTCCCGCTGCGTCGCAGCAATGTCGACACCGACCAGATCATTCCCGCGGTCTACCTGAAGCGGGTCACCCGCACCGGCTTCGAAGACGGACTGTTCGCCGCTTGGCGCAACGATCCCGAGTTCGTGCTCAACACCCCGGCGTACGCTGCCGGCTCGATCCTGATTCCTGGCCCCGAGTTTGGCACCGGATCTTCGCGTGAGCACGCGGTCTGGGCGCTGCAGAACTACGGCTTCAAGGTGATCATCGGCTCTCGCTTCGGCGACATCTTCCGCGGCAACTCCGGCAAGGCCGGCCTAGTGGTGGCCCTGGTCGACCAGCCCGTAGTCGAGCAGCTGTGGGCCCTCGCCGAAGAGACCCCCGGGGTGGAGTTCACCGTAGATCTGGCGACCAAGACCATCACCGCTGGCGAGCAGGTCTTTGAGTTCGCTATCGACGACTACACCCGGCATCGCCTCCTGGAGGGCCTGGACGATATCGGGGTCACTCTCACCCATGAGGCCGAGATCTCCGCGTTCGAAGCCACCCGTCCCAGCTGGCTACCCAAGACGCTGCCGGCCAAGGTCGCCAGCTAGTCGAAGGGCCCGCAGCGGGGCCGAACCACCACCTGTTCGGCGCTAGGGTTGGGGCTGATCAACCCCGGAGGTCAGATGTCGAACCAGCCCACCCGAACGCGGGTACTCCTCGTTTTCGGCGGTGCCAGTTCTGAGCACCAGATCAGTTGCCTGACCGCTGGGGGCGTCGCCCGCGCGATCGATGGCGACCGTTTCGAAGTGGTCGGGGTTGGCATCACCCACGAAGGCGCCTGGGTGCGGATTCCAGCTACCGAACTGGCTGGCTACGAGGTGATCGACGGACGCCTGCCCGAGGTGCCGGCAGATCGCCCGAAAGCCATCCTGGTGCCCGGCGAGCGTCCGGTGGTGGCCACCCTTGCCGGCGACCAGCTACTCGACGTGGAGCCCTTCGATGTGGCGTTCGCGCTGCTGCATGGCCCCTTTGGTGAGGACGGCACTATTCAGGGCCTGTTCGAGATGGGCGGGGTGCGCTACGTCGGCTCCGGAGTGACTGCCAGCGCCATCGGCATGGACAAAGACCTGATGAAGCGCGCGATGGCCGCCGGTGGGCTGCCGGTGGGGCCGTGGGTGACTATCAACCCCACCGACTGGCTAACCGACCGGGCTGGTTGCCTGGCGCGCGCAGCGGAGTTGAAGCTGCCGGTGTTCGTCAAGCCGGCCCGTGGTGGCTCCAGCCTTGGCATCGTCAAAGTGGAATCGGCTGCCGCGATGGAGGCTGCCATCGCCGAGGCCCAGCGATTCGACCCCAAGGTGGTGATCGAACAGGGCTTCACCGACATTCGCGAAGTCGAAGTGGCCGTGCTCGGTGGGCTCGATGGGGTGCCGCGGGCCTCATTGCCGGGCGAGATTCGGATGCACGATCCCAACGCCTTTTACGATTTCGACGCCAAGTATCTTCCGCAGAGCCAGGTCAGTCTCGACGTCCCGGCCAATCTTGACGAGGCCACCGTCGCGGCAGTGCGCGAGCTGGCCACTCGCACCTTCACCGTGATGAACGCCGAAGGGCTGGCCCGGGTTGACCTCTTCCTGGCCGCGAACGGGCAGGCGTATGTGAACGAGCTGAACACGATGCCCGGGTTCACCCGCACCTCGATGTTCCCGATGATGTGGGCCGCCAGCGGGCTGGAATACCCCGACCTGATTGCGACCCTGGTGGAGTTGGCCCTTAACCGGCCGCTGGGGCTGCGATGAGCGGATCGGCTGCCGAAGTCGGCGAGTTCGCGCTGATCGATCGGATCACTGCCGGCCTAGGTGCTGGCGGGCCGGTGCTGCTGGGTGTCGGCGATGATGCGGCGGTGTTGCGGCTGGTCGGCGACCTGGCTGTCTCGACCGACACCATGGTTGAGAACGTGCACTTTCGCCGCAACTGGTCTGGACCCGAAGATGTTGGCCGTCGAGCAGTCGGGGCCTGCGTGGCCGACGCTGAAGCGATGGGGGCCGTGCCGGTCGGAGTGGTGGTCAGTTTGGCCATGCCAACTGAAACGCCTACCGATTGGGTGGACGGCTTCGCGCGCGGCGTCCGAGCTGAGTGCGAAAAGGCTGGCGCCCAACTGGTCGGCGGCGACCTCACTGCGGCCTCGCTGATCGTGGTCACCGTCACCGTGCTGGCTGATCTGGGTGGGGTGGCGCCGGTTACCCGCAGCGGTGCCCGTCCCGGCGAGGTGGTGGCCTTCGTTGGCCGACTCGGTTGGGCTGCTGCCGGGTTGGCCGTGCTGACCAGGGGGTTCCGCTCGCCGGGAGCGGTAGTGGTGGCCCACCGGGTACCTGAAGTGCCCTACGGCGAGGGCCGGATCGCCGCCGAAGCTGGCGCTACCGCGATGATCGATGTCTCTGATGGCCTGCTCGCCGATCTCGGCCACGTCGCAAAGGCGTCCGGGGTGTGCATTGAGCTGGACTCGGCGGCTTTCGAGATCGCCGAGCCGCAACAGGCGGTGGCGGCGGCACTGGGTGGGGGAGACCCCTTGGGGTTCCAACTGACCGGTGGCGACGACCATGCCCTGGTGGCCACTTTCCCGCCAGACAAGGTGCCCGCCGGGTGGACGCCGATCGGCAAAGTGGTGCCCGGGCAGCCGTCGGTCCTAGTGGACGGCGCTGTGCCAGCGGTGGATTCAGCGGGCTGGAAGCACTTCTGATCGGTCAACCTGGGCTGGTCCCGGCGTGGAAGCCGTTGGTTTTGGCCTCGGCTGGATAGGTTGGTGTCATGGCGACCCGCGCGTCTTCCCCTTCGCGGAGCCGCACCTCTGCGTCTACGCGCTCTGGTGCCTCCAGGAGTTCCGGAAGTAAGAAGAGCACTTCAGCACGCAACAAACAGCCCCAGCAATCGGGGCTGTCGAAGCTGATCTCCGGCATCGGCCGGGGCATCGCTGCCGGTTGGCGAGGGCTGGCAAGTGCGTGTGGCAACGGGATTCGCGCCATCGGCCCTTCGGTGAAAGATCTCGATCCCGAGAAGCGCCATGACGGCTCCTCCTTGGCGTTGATGCTGTTCGCGCTGCTGGTGGCCGCTCAGTTCTGGTTCGGTTTGCCGGCCCCGGTCGGTACCTGGATTGCCATCGGCGTCACCACGGTGGTCGGAGTGTTCGCCTACGCAGTACCAGTGGCCGCGGTGGCGATGGCTTGGCGCACCTTCCGTCACCCCGAGCGGCACGGTAGTGCCGGACGTCAGGTGGTGGGCTGGGCGGCCGCGCTTTTCGGCACGCTCGGCGTGATTCACATCGCCCGCGGTTTCCCGCCGGGCAATCAGCCAGCTTTGGTGCGCGAGGCTGGTGGGTTCCTAGGCTTCCTGTCGTCTTCGATGCTGATGCAGCCGCTGGGGTCGGGTTTGGCCCTGACTGCGCTGCTGATCGTCGCGCTCATCGGCGCGCTGGTGATCCTGGGCATCCCCATCAGCGAAATGGGCGCCCGCATCGCGGCGGTGGCTGCCAAGCTGCGGCGTCCGCCGAAGCCGGAGATCGAGTACGGCATCAGTCATCGCGCCTATGACACCCCCTTGATTGCAGCCGACGACGACCTCGACGACCCGGACGCTGAGCAGACCGTGGCGCTCGTCGACCGGCCTCGTCCCGGCGCGCGGAAGAAGCCGGTTGAGCCCGCGTTGGTCGCCCCGGAGATTTCCTCGGCGCCGCTGCGGGCCGAGCAGCCCGCCCTGAGCGGCGATGTGGTCTACGAACTGCCTGATCCGGCCATCTTGAAGCCGGGCAGCGTGCCGAAGGCGCGCACCGTAGCCAGCGATCAGGTGGTCGGCAGTCTCACCCAGGTGCTGAAGCAGTTCGAGATCGACGCCACTGTCACCGGCTACACCCGCGGACCAACCGTGACCCGCTACGAAGTCGAGCTGGGTAACGCGGTGAAGGTCGAGAAGGTGACCGCGTTGGCCAAGAACATCGCCTACGCGGTGGCCTCGGCCGATGTGCGCATCTTGAGCCCGATTCCGGGCAAGTCGGCGATCGGCATTGAGATTCCCAACGCTGACAAGGAGATCGTCTCCCTCGGCGATGTGCTGCGCTCAAATCGGGCCCGCAACGACCACCACCCGATGACCGTTGGGCTGGGCAAGGATGTCGAGGGCGGCTATGTGGTGGCCAACCTGTGCAAGATGCCCCACCTGCTGGTGGCTGGCGCCACTGGTTCGGGCAAGTCGAGCTTCGTTAACTCGATGATCACCTCGATCATGATGCGCTCCACGCCCGAAGAGGTGCGGATGCTGCTGGTCGATCCCAAGCGGGTCGAGCTGACCCACTACGAAGGCATCCCGCACCTGGTCACGCCGATTATCACCAACGCCAAGAAGGCCGCGGAGGCCCTGCAATGGGTGGTGCGGGAGATGGACGCCCGCTACGACGACCTGGCCGCTTTCGGGTTCCGCCACGTCGACGACTTCAACAAGGCCGTGCGAGGTGGTCAAGTGAAGCTGCCGCCGGGCTCGGAGCGGATTCTGGCTCCCTACCCCTACCTCCTGGTGATCGTTGACGAGCTTTCCGACCTGATGATGGTCGCGCCGCGCGATGTGGAGGACTCGATCGTTCGCATCACTCAGTTGGCGCGCGCCGCCGGCATCCACCTGGTGCTGGCCACCCAGCGTCCGTCCACCGATGTGGTCACCGGCCTGATCAAGGCCAATGTGCCGTCGCGGCTGGCCTTCGCCACCAGTTCGATGACCGATTCACGAGTCATTCTCGATACGCCAGGCGCGGAGAAGCTGGTCGGCCAGGGCGACGCGCTCTTCCTGCCGATGGGCCAATCCAAGCCGCTGCGCGTCCAAGGTGCGTGGGTGACTGAGTCCGAGATCCGTGCCGTAGTGAAGAAGGTCAGCGAACAGCTCGCCCCGCAATACCGCGAGGACGTGGCCGTGCCGGCCGAATCGAGCCGTGCCGTTGCCGAAGACATTGGCGACGATCTGGAACTGGTGCTAGAAGCCGCCCATCTGGTGGTGAACCTGCAGCTTGGGTCCACCTCGATGCTGCAGCGCAAGCTGCGGGTCGGCTTCGCCAAAGCCGGGCGCCTGATGGACATTCTCGAAACCAGGGGAGTGGTCGGGCCTTCGGAGGGTTCCAAGCCGCGTGAGGTGCTGGTCAAGCCTGACGACCTCGATGACGTCTTGGCGGCGCTGCGCGAAGGCTGAGCTGCCGGTAGCCTGAGCCGGTGATTGAGCAAGGCACGGCCATCGGAGTCCATCTAATCAGCCTCGGCTGTGCCCGCAACGAAGTCGATTCTGAAGAGTTGGCTGGCCGCCTTGCCGCGGACGGCTTCGAGCTCGTCGACGATCCGCAGGCCGCTGCCGCGATTGTGGTGAACACCTGTGGGTTCATCGATGCGGCCAAGAAGGACTCGGTCGACACCCTGCTCGCCGCGGCCGACCATAAGGGCAGCGGTGCCACCAAGGCGGTGATCGCGGTGGGTTGCCTGGCCGAGCGCTATGGCGCCGAACTGGCTGAGGCCCTGCCCGAAGCTGACGCAGTACTCGGCTTCGACGACTATCCCGACATTGGCGCCCGACTCACCGCGATCCTGGCCGGGGATCGGCCCAAATCACATCAGCGTCGCGATCGCCGGACGCTGCTGCCGCTGGCACCGGCGGCCCGGCGGGCGGGCGCCTCAGGCCTTTCGGTGCCCGGGCATGCAGAATTGCCGGTCGGTGTAGCGCCGCCGGGCGGACCCAGGGTGTTGCGGCAACGGCTGGACGCCGGCCCGAGCGCGCCGCTGAAGATCGCTTCTGGTTGCGATCGTCGCTGTGCGTTCTGCGCCATTCCGAGCTTTCGTGGCTCCTACCTCTCGCGTCCAGTGGCTGAAGTGGTGAACGAGGCACGCTGGTTGGTGGCGAGTGGCGTGCGTGAAGTCGTCCTGGTCAGCGAGAATTCCACCGGCTATGGCCGCGATCTTGGAACCAACCTGGAAACCCTGGTCGCCGAGTTGTCCGGCGTGGACGGCTTGGACTGGATTCGAGTCAGCTACCTACAGCCGGCCGAGATTCACAGCTCCTTGCTGCATTCGATGCTTACGCTGCCCAACGTGGTGCCGTACTTCGATCTGCCCTTCCAGCACGCCGCTGAGCCGCTGCTGCGCCGGATGCGACGCTTCGGCAATCCTGACTCCTTCCTCGATCTACTCGCGCGCATTCGTGCCGAGCGGCCCGAGGCCGGAATCCGCAGCAACGTGATCCTTGGCTTCCCTGGCGAGACCGAGGAGATGGTCAACGAACTGGCCGACTTCCTGGCCGCCGCCGAAATGGACGCGGTCGGGGTGTTCGGCTACTCCGATGAGGAGGGCACCGAGGGGGAGCGGTTGCGTCCGAAAGTCGCCGAAGAGGTGATCGCCGACCGAGTGGATCGCATCGCGAGCCTGGTGGAGACAGTCTCGGCTGAGCGGGCCGAAGCTCGCATCGGTTCGCGGGTGCAAGTACTGGTTGAGGCGGTCGGTGAGACCGGCGAAGCCATCGGCCGCGCCGCCCATCAGGGGCCGGAGACCGACGGGCAGACCACTTTGCGACCAACCGCAGCGAGCGTAGGAGTTGGCAGCCTGGTTTGGAGTATCGTCAGCGAGGCGGACGGGGTGGACCTGATCGCCGAGTTGGAGAACCAATGAGCCAGGACGCGCCGCCGGTGAAGCCGCCCATTCCAGCCCAATTGCCTAACGCCCTCACCGTGCTGCGGCTGGTGCTGGTACCGGTCTTCGTGGTGCTGATGTTCGTGGAGCCTGGAGTGGGCTTCGGCTGGCGGCTGGCTGGCACGGCGGCCTTCGGGCTGGCCATCCTCACCGACTACTTCGATGGCATGTTGGCTCGCAAATACGGCTTGGTCAGTGATTTCGGCAAGATCTGGGATCCGATCGCCGACAAGGCGCTCACTGGCGCAGCGTTCATCGTGCTGAGCATTTTCGGTGAGCTGCCATGGTGGATCACCGTCCTGATTCTGGCTCGCGAATGGGGCATCACCTGGATGCGGGTAGTGATGCTGAAGTACGCGGTGATGGCTGCCGCTCCGGCCGGAAAACTCAAGACCGTCACCCAGGCTGTTGCCCTGCTGATCTTCCTGCCCTATCCGATCTGGCAGGCGGCACCGTTCTGGTTCTGGCTGGGGTGGCTGGTGATGGGGGCTGCCTTCGCGCTGACCGTGATCACCGGGGTGATGTACGTCTTCGACGCGTTGCGGTTGCGTCGGCAAAGTAACGCGGAGCCGAAGTCGGATGCCTCCTGAGTCACTGGCCCAACGGGTGGTCGCGGCGCTGATCGCCGCCGAGCAAACCCTGGCTACGGCTGAGTCGCTAACCGGTGGCCTGATCGGTGCGTCCCTCACTGCGGTGCCGGGGGCATCGAAGGCCTATTTGGGTGGGCTGATCACCTACGCCACCGAGCTGAAGGCAAGCCTGGGCGGCGTTGCGGCCGAGGTGTTGGGCGTTCACGGAGCCGTTTCGAGCCAGGTCGCCGAGGAGATGGCCGCCGGAGTTCGACGGCTGACTGGCGCCGATTGGGGGATCGCGGTCACCGGTGTCGCTGGCCCCGATCCGCAGGACGGGCACCTGCCCGGTGAGGTTTGGCTGGGCCTTGCTGGGCCGGACGGAGGCTGCGCTGCTAGCAGAATTGACCTGGCTGGCTCCCGTGACCAGATCCGAGCAGGTACCGTTACCGCTGCGCTGGCGGGCCTGCTGGCCAGGCTTGAGGCGGCCTCTACCAATGGTTGAGGAACAATCTGGCGTCCGCGTGGCGTTGTTGAACTAAGACCAGAACCACAGCAAGGGGCAGGTAGAGTCGAGTCATGGTTACCGAAGTGCACACCCGGCCGGTGATCCTGAGGGAGATCCTCGGTGAGTCACTGCGTGAGTTGCGCACGTCCGAAAACCTGACCCTGCGCGAGGTCTCTGGACGAGCCCAGGTAAGCCTCGGCTACCTGTCGGAGATTGAGCGCGGCCAGAAGGAAGCCTCCTCGGAGTTGTTGAACGCTATTTGCGGGGCACTCGGAGTGCCACTTTCCAGTGTGCTGCGCCAGGTTTCAGATCGCATCGATTCGCTGCGCACCGCCCAGGTGACCCAGTTGCCGCTGCGCCCCCGCGTTCAGGCTGCCTGAATCGCGATGCGCGAGGCCGAACTTCGCGCCCGACTGGATAAGCACCTCACCTATCCGTACTCGTTGTTGTGGGCCCAGACCTACGTGATCGGCACCTTGGGACAACGCACCGTCGAAGAAGCGCTCGCTGCTGGCGTTCCGTGCAAGCAGATCTGGCGTTGTGCGTGGGCCGAGTTGGAGTTGGCCGAAACTCATCGGTGATGCCTTACGGCGTGTCGCTACATATCGAACACCTGTTCGCCTAGGCTTGCCTGCATCGACGCTCCAGCCCAGTTATGCACAGCCGGGAAGTTCGCCTGAACGATTGTCAGAGGCGCTACCTAAGGTGAGGGTGAAGAAGCAGAACGGGAAAGGAAACCAGCATGGCGGTGGCAGATCGGGAGAAGGCGCTGGCAGCAGCGCTAGCCCAGATTGAGAAGGCTCACGGCAAGGGATCAGTGATGCGGCTGGGCGATGAGACCCGCCTGCCGATCGAGGTGATTCCGACCGGGTCGATCGCTTTGGACGTCGCCCTCGGTATCGGCGGTCTGCCCCGCGGTCGCGTGGTGGAGATCTACGGCCCTGAGTCCTCTGGTAAAACCACGGTGGCGTTGCACGCGATCGCCAGTGCGCAGGCTATGGGCGGCATCTGTGCGTTTATTGACGCCGAGCATGCGCTGGATCCCGACTACGCCTCGAAGTTGGGCGTTGACACCGATGCGCTGCTGGTGAGCCAGCCTGACAACGGCGAGCAGGCGCTCGAAATCGCCGACACCCTGGTGCGCTCCGGTGCGCTGGCACTGATCGTGATCGACTCGGTGGCCGCGCTGACCCCGCGGGCTGAGATCGAGGGCGAGATGGGCGATTCGCATGTGGGGCTTCAGGCGCGACTGATGAGCCAGGCCCTGCGCAAAATGACCGGCGCGCTGTCCAATGCCAACACCACGGCGATCTTCATCAACCAGCTGCGCGAGAAGATCGGCGTCATGTTCGGCTCCCCGGAGACCACCACGGGTGGGCGGGCGCTGAAGTTCTACTCCTCGGTGCGCCTTGATGTGCGCCGCATTGAGACCTTGAAGGACGGTGCCGAGATGGTGGGCAACCGGACGCGGGTGAAGGTCGCGAAGAACAAGGTGGCCCCGCCGTTCAAGCAGGCCGAGTTCGACATCATTTACGGTCAGGGCATCAGCCGTGAAGGCAGCCTGATCGACCTGGGTGTGGATTGCGGGATCATTCGCAAAGCCGGTGCGTGGTTCACCTATGAGGCTGACCAGTTGGGCCAGGGCAAGGAAAACGCCCGCACCTTCCTGAAGAACAACCCTGCGGTCGCCGACGAGATCGAAAAGCGCATCCTCACCCAGATGGGCATCGGTGAGTATGCCGCAGTTCCTGAGGGCATTGACCCGGTTACCGGCGAGGTGGAGTTCTGAGGCTATGCGTGCTGCTGAGCCTCCGGCCACCGACGACTCGGCTGAGGCTGATCCGGTAGCCGTAGCCCGCGAGATCGCACTGCGGCAACTGACGGTGCGCGCCAGGAGTCGGGCCGAGCTGGCCCGGGCCCTGGCGCGCAAGCAGGTGCCGGAGGCGGCCGCGAAGACGGTGTTGGATCGCCTCGCCGAGGTGGGGCTGGTTGACGATGAAGTGTTCGCCCGGGACTGGCTGGCGGCCGGGGATCGCCGTCAGCGCAGCCGGCGGGCATTGTTGGCCGAGCTCGCCGAGAAGGGTGTCGATCGGGACGTAGCCGAAGCTGCCGCTGGCGAGCTCGACTCGGAACGGGATTACGCGGTGGCCCGGGCCTACGCCGAGCGCAAGGCGCGTGGGCTGGGCCGGGTCGAGCCGGCCGCACGCTACCGACGGCTCGCCGGAGCCCTAGCTAGACGGGGGTTCCCCGCCCCCGTGGTGGCTCAGGTGACCAGGGAAGTGCTGGATGATCTTCCCGACTTTGACGAGGTGGAAGATTCCGTCGATTGAGGGCGCGGACTTGACTCGCCTTGCCAGGGGATCGTTGGGCGTTTAGCGTTGTCGTGGGCGTTTCGGCGACCCGACACTGAGAATGCAAACTATTGGGGCCTGAACCCCGCCACAACTGAGCCAGTCACGGCGCCCGGAAACGGGCGGGCCGTGAGGTTTGGTGCTGCACCTCAGGTTCGGCTCTGCGTCCCGCTGAAATCAGGAGGAACCCATGGAGCTCATCATCATTTTGGCGGTGCTGGTCCCGCTACTCGCAGTGCTGATCGCACTGGTGGCGGTGATCCGGCGCTTCGGTCGCGGCGCGGCCCCGGAAGCCGCCGACGGCGCAAGTGCGCGTGAAGGGCTACTCAACGAGCGCGAGGCGCGGCTGAACCGCGTCGAAGCCGAACAGCTGGGACGCGCCGAGTCACTAGCCCGTGCTGAGTCCGCGTTGGTGTCTCGCGAAGCCGAACTGCGTCAAAGCGAGACAGTCCGGGCCGACGCTTTGGCCGAGATTGCCGCCCTCACCCCAGCGCAGGCAAGGGTTGAGTTGCTCGCCCAAGTCGAACGCGACGCGAGGCTCGTGGCGGCTCAGCTCAGCCATGACATTGAAGCCGCGGCCCAGTCGCAAGCTGAGGCCCGCGCCCGCCGGGCGATCATCACGACCATCCAGCGGGTCGCGGCCGAGCAGGCCAACGAGTCCGCGGTCGCGGTGGTGACGTTGCCCAGCGATGACCTGAAGGGCCGCCTGATCGGCAAGGACGGGCGCAACATTCGCTCCTTCGAACAAGTCACCGGCGCCAACCTGCTGATCGACGACACCCCTGGCACGGTGCTGTTGAGCTGCTTCGATCCGCTGCGCCGCGAGATCGCGCGACTGACACTGATCGATCTAATCGCTGACGGCCGCATTCACCCGGGCCGGATCGAAGACGTACACACCCGCAACGCAGCCAATACCGAGCGGCTCTGCATCCAGGCCGCCGAAGCTGCCCTGGCTGAAATGGGCATCACCGACCTGAATCCGGCGTTGCTGCCGGTGCTCGGGTCGCTGAAGTTCCGCACTTCCTACGGTCAGAACGTTTTGGCGCATCTGGTCGAGTGTGGGCACATCGCGGCGACCCTGGCCGCAGAGCTCGGCGTCGACGTGGCCACCTGTCGCCGGGCCGCCTTCCTGCACGACCTGGGCAAGGCAGTGGTTGATGAATCCGGCTCGCATGCAATGGTGGGCGCCGAGTTGGCCCGTCGCTACGGCGAGCATCCTGACATCGTCCATGCCATCGAGGCCCACCACAACGAAGTCGAGCCGACCACGGTCGAGGCCATCCTCACTCAGGCGGCGGATAGCATCAGCGCCAGCCGTCCCGGTGCCCGGCGGGAGAGCCTGGAGGCCTATGTGCAGCGGCTGGCAAAGTTGGAGAAGCTGGCCGGCGGGCACCCAGGGGTAACGAAGGTGTACGCCATGCAAGCCGGACGCGAAGTGCGAGTTCTGGTGGCCCCCGAGCAAGTCACCGACGCCGAATCGCTAGCCCTGGCCCGCGACATCGCCAAGCAGGTCGAGGCTGAACTCAGCTACCCCGGCAACATCCACATCACTGTGGTCCGCGAATCCAGGGCCACCGCCGTGGCCCGCTGAGCAGGTAAAGTCAGACAGCCGCCAAACGGCTCCGAGCACCTTCAGGATGAAGACCAACCCATGAGCAACACCGCCCAGCCACGCACCTTCGAGGTAATCACCTACGGCTGCCAAATGAATGTGCACGACTCCGAACGCATCGCCGGCGTCCTGATTGAGGCCGGCTACCGGCAGGCCGCCACAGCCGATCAGGCCGACCTGGTGGTGTTCAACACCTGCGCGGTGCGAGAAAATGCCGACAACCGGCTCTACGGCAATCTCGGCCACCTGGCCCCGGTAAAGCAGGGCCACCCGGGGATGCAAATCGCGGTGGGCGGCTGCATGGCGCAGAAAGACCGCCAAATCGTCGTCGACAAGGCGCCCTGGGTGGACGTGGTCTTCGGCACCAACAATCTCGGTTCCCTGCCCGCACTCCTGGAGCGGTCGCGGGTGAATAACGCCGCCCAGGTGGAGATCCTGGAATCTTTGGAGCGTTTCCCTTCCACTCTGCCCACCCGGCGCGACTCTGCCTACGCGGCTTGGGTATCGATCAGCGTCGGCTGCAACAACACCTGCACCTTCTGCATCGTGCCAGCGCTGCGCGGCAAAGAGACCGACCGGCGCCCCGGTGACATCCAGGCCGAGATTCGCGCACTGGTCTCCGTTGGCGTCCAGGAAGTCACCCTGTTGGGGCAGAACGTCAACACCTACGGAGTCGAATTTGGGGACGCTGGGGCCTTCGCCAAGCTGTTGCGATCCTGCGGTGAGATCGACGGATTGGAGCGGGTGCGCTTCACCTCTCCGCATCCGGCTGCCTTCAGCGACGACGTGATCGCCGCCATGGCCGAGACCCCAAACGTGATGCCGAGCCTGCACATGCCGCTGCAATCCGGTTCGGACGTGATTCTCAAGGCGATGCGGCGCTCCTACCGTTCGGAGAAGTTCCTGGGCATTCTCGACCGGGTGCGTGCCGCGATGCCGGATGCCGCCATCACCACCGACGTAATCGTCGGCTTCCCCGGCGAAACTGAAGCGGACTTCCAAGCCACCCTGGACGTGGTGGCCGCGGCCCGCTTCGCCGCGGCCTTCACCTTCCAATACTCGATTAGGCCAGGAACCCCCGCCGCGACCATGCCTGACCAGGTGCCAGCCAAGGTGGTCACCGAGCGCTACCAGCGGCTGGTTGATCTGGTCGGCGAGATCAGCTGGGCGGAGAACTCCAAACTGGTTGGGCAGCAGGTCGAGGTGATGTTCGCCGCGGGGGAGGGTCGCAAAGACGGCGCCACCGCACGAATGTCGGGCCGGGCCCGCGACAACCGACTGGTGCACGTGCGAGTGCCTGAGGAGGCCGAAGCCAGGCCCCGTCCCGGCGACATTGGTCTTGTGGAGGTCACCTACGCCGCACCGCACCATCTCAACGCTGATGCGCCGCTCACCGACTTGCGCCGGACCCGCGGTGGGGATGCCTGGGCGGCCACCCAGGGCCCGACCACGATCGGACTGGGGTTGCCCAAGCTGGCCGGGAAATGAGCCGAGGGGCCGGCAGTTGAGCCGACCCCTCGGGTTCGTCGTTTGTGCAGGTCTTAACCTGCCTCCAGATCAGTCGATCTGCTACTGGCCTTCGCCGCCCAGTTGATCCTTGAGGAAGTCCTGGGCCTGATCGACCTGCGCGGAGTACTGGCCGCCGGTCTGGCCATCAATCAAGTCACCAACCATGTCGATGCCCTGCTTGACCTCAGCTTCGTGGCCGTCCACCGCGTCTTTGATCTGTTCGACGATGTCCATGCGACCTCCTCTCTGTCCGGGTAAGCCGGTGGGATCCCGGCTGCCCCACCATTGTGGCTCAAGCGCGCAGCTAGCGGCAGTACTTCGAATGGCAAGACTTGCCCAATTCTTCGATACCGGAGCTGAGCGCAGGCCGTGCCCATTGGGCCGCAGCAGGGCAGCCGGGGGAGAATGGCCCAGATGACTCAGTTCCCTGTGGTGGCCCTCAACGGTCCGACGGCCAGCGGCAAGACCGCGGCGGCCGTGGCGCTGGCCCACGAACTCGCCAGCATCGGCATCACCGCCGAAGTGATCAACGCCGATTCGATGTTGGTCTACCGGGGAATGGACATCGGCACGGCCAAACCCACCCTCGCCGAACGAGAAGGCGTGCCACATCATCTGATCGACATTCTCCCGGTGACCCAGACCGCCTCAGTGGCAGAGTTTCAGAAGCTGGCCAGGGCGGTCATCGCCGACTGCCGCGGGCGAGAGGTGCTACCCATCCTCACTGGGGGCTCGGCGCTGTACGTCCATGCGATCGTGGATGAGTTCAGCTTCCCGGCCACTGATCCGTTGGTGCGGGCCCGCCTAGAGGCGGACCTTGAGGAACTCGGATCGCAGGCGCTGTACGAGCGGCTGAAGGCGGTCGATGCCGCGACCGCCGCAGTAATGATGCCGGGCAACGGCCGCCGGATCGTCCGGGCCCTGGAGGCCCTGGAGCTCACCGGCTCGTTCACCGCTGAGCTACCCGAATGGCACTACGCCCTGGCTGGGGTGCTTCAGTTCGGGTTGGAAGTGCCACGAGAGGTGCTGGACGTCCGCATCAACGCGCGGGTGGAGCAGATGTGGGCCGATGGGCTAGTCGCCGAGGTGCAGAAGCTGGAGGCCGAGGGGTTGCGCCAAGGGCGGACCGCTTCGCGGGCGATTGGGTACCGACAGGTGCTGGCCATGCTGGACGGCGAACTGAGCCCGGCCGAAGCGAAAGCGTCCACAGCGCAGGGCACCCGGCGATTGGCCCGCAAGCAGCTTGGCTGGTTCCGCCGCGATCCGCGCATCACCTGGTTACCGCCTGAGCCGGATGGGGCGCGGAGTTTCGCGGCGCAGGTGCGAGGTAGGGTTCAAGCTGAAGTCAGGGAGGCATGAGATGCGCAGCATCGAGTTCGCGAAGGGTCACGGCACCCGCAACGATTTCGTGCTCATCCTCGACCGCGACGGCCTGGTAGAGCTGTCCGATGCAGAGGTCGCTTTCCTTTGTGACCGGCGCGGTGGCATCGGTGGCGATGGCATCCTGCGGGCAGTCGATTCGACCTTGATGCCTGGCTACGAATCGCCAGGTGGTCAGTGGTTCATGGACTACCGCAATGCTGACGGCTCGATCGCCGAGATGTGCGGTAACGGGTTGCGGGTGTTTTTGCGCTATTTGGCCGAAGAGAACCTCGTCGATCCGAGCGGGCCGGTGACCGTGGGCACCCGGGCCGGACTGCGCACCGGTCATTTTCTCAGTGATGGCCGCATCGCGGTGACCATGGGCCAGGTGCGGGCGGCCGGGCCGGTCCAGATCGAGTTGGGTGGCCGCAGCTGGCCAGCTGAGTCGGTTGAGGTGGGCAATCCCCACGCCGTGGTGCGCCTTGCCCCAACCGATTCGCTGGCCGATCTTGATCTGACCAAACAACCCACCTGGGCGCCGCTTGCCGCTTTCCCCAATGGGGTGAATGTGGAGTTCGTCGTGCCAGCGGGGCCGCAGCGGGTGAGCCTGCGCGTCCATGAGCGCGGAGTGGGGGAGACCCAGTCCTGTGGCACCGGGGTGGTGGCGGTGGCTTCGGTATTCGCCCCCGGCGGCCGGTGCACTGTGGTGGTGCCCGGTGGTGAGCTTGAAGTGGACTCCAGCGGTGCCGAGGCGATTCTCACTGGACCGGCCGAAATCGTTGCCCGCGGACGCTGCTATTTGCCAGCGAATCCGGCCTAGCCGAATGGTTGAAATGAACGACGACCCCTACCTCGACGACCCTGAGGATGATCTGGACGGCGACCAGCTGGAACTTGCCGAACGCCGATCGTTGCGTCGGGTCGCGGGCATGTCCACCCAGTTGGCCGACATCAGCGAAGTCGAATACCGCGATCTCCAACTGGAGCGGGTGGTGTTGGTCAGCGTGTGGACGTCCGGCACTCAAGCAGACGCCGATTTCGCGATGGCCGAACTGAAGCTCCTGGCCGAAACTGCCGGCTCGGAGGTGCTGGAGGGATTGGTGCAGCGACGCAACAGCCCGGATCCGGCCACCTTTGTCGGCCGGGGCAAGGTCGACGAGGTCCGCGAGGCGGTGATCGCCACTGGCGCCGACACGGTGATCTGTGACGGTGAACTCGAACCGGCCCAGTTGCGCAACCTGGAGGATCGGATCGGGGTGAAGGTGATCGACCGCACCTCGCTGATTCTGGACATCTTCGCCCAGCATGCCAAGAGCGTTGAGGGCAAAGCCCAAGTCGAGCTGGCCCAACTGCAGTATCTGCGCCAACGGCTGCGTGGCTGGGGTGGAAACCTGTCTCGCCAAGCCGGTGGCCGGGCCGCTGCCGGTGCCGGGATCGGCGGACGCGGGCCGGGCGAGACCAAAATCGAGACTGACCGACGTCGAATCAAGACGCGAATCTCCATACTGCGCCGGCGACTGCGGGAGCTCGATGAGGTGCGCCAAACCAAGCGCGCCCAGCGACACCGCAACCAGGTGCCCAGCGTGGCCATTGTTGGTTACACCAATGCCGGCAAGAGCTCGCTGTTGAACCGGCTCACTGGTGCTGGGGTGCTGGTGGAGAATGCACTGTTCGCAACGCTGGACCCGACCACCCGACGCACCGAAGGCGCGGACGGGCGGGTCTACACCCTCACTGACACGGTCGGCTTCATTCGTCACCTGCCCCATGATCTGGTTGAGGCTTTCCGCTCCACTTTGGAGGAATCGGTAGCTGCCGATCTGCTCCTGCATGTGGTGGACGGTTCCGACCCCGACCCCTTCGGCCAGGTGGACGCGGTGCGCAAGGTGCTAGGCGAGATCGGTGCGACCGGAGTGGCCGAGCAGCTGGTGATCAACAAGATCGATGCTGCCGCGGCCGATGTGCTGCTGGCCCTGCGTGGCCGCTTTCCCGAAGCCATGCTGGTCTCGGCACGAACTGGTGAGGGCATCGCGGAGTTGCTGGTCAGGATTGAGGAGCGGTTGCCGCGTCCTGGGGTGGAAGTGCGTGCCCTGGTGCCGTACGCCCGCGGGGACCTGATCGACCGGATCCACTCAGCAGGTGAGTTCATCAGCAGCGAGCACACCGAAGCCGGCACGCTGGTGGTGGCCAGGGTGAACGCCGACTTGGCCGGCGAACTGGCCCGCTATGCCGAGGCCGAAGATGCCGGACAGCACTGAGACGACCGAGCAGATCCTGGCGGCTGCGGTAGCTGGGATCGGGGGCGCCCGCCGTCCGGGCCAGGTGGTGATGGCGGCCGAGGTCGAGGAGACCTTCGCCGAAGGTCAACATGTGCTCGTGCAAGCTGGCACCGGCACCGGCAAATCGCTGGGCTATTTGGCCCCGGCGCTGGCCAAGCTGGTTGCCGAGCCAGAGTCTCGGGTGGTGATTGCGACCGCGACCCTGGCCTTGCAGGCCCAGCTGGCCAGCAAGGACATTCCAGCTGCGGTGGCGGCTTGCGAGGAGGTTACCGGGGCCGTGGTTCGCCACGCGGTGTTAAAGGGTCGCAGCAACTACGTGTGCCTGTTGAAGGTGCGCGACGGCCAAGGCGAAGAACAGGCCGCGCTGCTGCCGGAGCCGGGTCAAACCTCGGATCTGGGTGCCGAGGTGCTCCAGTTGCGCAGTTGGGCTGAGGAGCAGGCCGAATCGGGCGAGTTAGGTGATCGCGATGACGCCCCCGGCCACTCTCCGGCCGCCTGGGCGCAGGTTTCGGTGCCGGTGCGGGAGTGCCTCGGGGTGCAACGCTGCCCGCAGGGGACCGCCTGTCTGGTGGAGAAATCCCGTCAGCTGGCCCGGGCCAGTCAACTGGTAGTGACCAATCACGC
The DNA here is from genome assembly GCA_002428365.1 of Propionibacteriaceae bacterium UBA6122. Classification (GTDB taxonomy): domain Bacteria; phylum Actinomycetota; class Actinomycetes; order Propionibacteriales; family Propionibacteriaceae; genus Propionicimonas. Next base: position 58,127 of record DIVW01000018.1, on the reverse strand, counting down.
ACTATTGGCGATCGATGCCCTGCATGGGGGCACTGCGTTGCCCGAGTACGACGCCTTGGTGATCGATGAGGCCCATGAACTGGTCTCGCGGGTCACCGGTGCGGCCTCAGTTGAGCTGAGCCCGTCCACGGTGGAGCGGGTTGCCAAGCGCTGCCTGTCCTGGTTGAGCGATGACACCGGGCTGGACTTCCTTGATGCCGCTGATGCGCTGCAGTCCGGACTCGACGCCGGTGAGGTGGGCCGGGTCACTGATCCCGACGCCGGAGTGCGGGCAGCATTCGTGGCTGTGCGAGATTCGGCTCGGGCCGCGATCAGCGGGCTGGCCGGCGGCAGCGATGACGAGACCGAGCGGCGCCAAGCCCAGGCCGCGGCGCAGGAGATCTTCGACGTCGCCGAGCGAATGGCCAAGTTGGGCACCTTCGACGTGATCTGGGTCTCCGAATCTGATCGTTTCGGGCGGCAGGCCAATTGCGCGCCGCTGTCAGTAGCTGGGTTGCTGCGAAACCAGATCTTCGATGCCCATCCCACCGTGCTCACCTCAGCAACGCTCAAGATCGGCGGCGACTTCACCTCATTTGCCTACTCCCTTGGGTTGGGAGGGCCAGACGATGGCGGCTATCGCGCCGTCGATGTCGGCTCGCCCTTCGACTATGGGGCCCAAGGCATCTTGTACGTCGCTCGACGATTGCCGCCGCCAAGCCGGGAGGGCAGCAGTCCGGAGACGTTGGCGGAGATCGCCGAACTACTGTGGGCCGCTGAGGGGCGCACCTTGGGTTTGTTCGCTTCCCAACGGGCTGCCGAAGCCGCGGCCCGGTATTGCCGGGAGCAGCTTCCGGACCGGCTGGTGCTGTGCCAGGGTGACGCACACCTGGCCCGACTCACCACTGAGTTCATTGAAGACCCGGAGGCCTCACTGTTTGGCACTTTGTCGTTGTGGCAGGGCATCGATGTGCCTGGTGATACCTGCCGTTTGGTGATCATCGACAAGATTCCCTTCCCGAGACCGGACGACCCGCTGATGCAGGCCCGGCAGCAGGCAGTGGCCGAAGCTGGCGGGAACGGCTTCATGGCGGTGGCTGCGACTCACGCCGGTCTGCTGCTGGCCCAGGGCGCCGGACGGCTGATCCGGACCATGGAGGATCGCGGAGTGGTGGCGGTTCTGGACCCACGCCTGGTCACCGCCCGCTACGGGAGCTTCCTGAAAGCGTCCATGCCGGACTTCTGGATGACGACTGATCGCGAAGTGGCCATCGCGGCACTGCGGCGGCTAGGGGAGAGCGCTTAGCCTGCGGCCACAGCGAGGTGCGCAACCGCGTCCTCGTAGGATGTCTGACCCGGTAACTCCGACTTGGTATAGATCAGGCGCACCACGCCGGTTGGGTAGACCTGGCAGCGATCCAGGTGCAGTGGCTGCAGTCCGGAATGTTTGGCGAAGAGCCGCTGCCCAGCGCCGGCCAGTACTGGATGGACGTACAGGCGGAGCTCGTCCAGCTCCCCGGCTGCCAACAATTGGCGAACCACCGAGATCGACCCCGGAACCAGCACCTTGGCTGATCCTGGCTGCTCATGTAGCTGCCGTGCGGTTGCCAACAGGTCAGCGGTCGTGTCCACATTGCGCCAACCCAGATCGGCCGTTCCCCGGGTGGCGACCATCTTGGGCAGGTCGCCCAGCTGGGCAGCGAAGGCTGCGTCCTCGCCGCCATCGGCCTCACGCTGTGGCCAGGCGCCGGCGAAGCTGTCGTAGGTGACTCGTCCAAGTAGCAGCAGGTCGACGTCGGCGTAGTCCTCGGCAACGCCAGCGCCCATGTTTTGGTCAAAGTAGGGAAAGTGCCAGGCTTCATCGATCTCGGCTACGCCGTCCAACGAGCAGAAGTGGGTGGCGACGATCGTGGTCATTGGCAATCCTCAACTGTCGAGAAGCTCCTGGAGGCGATCATGATGATCGCCGGTGATCTCAACCAGTTTGGACCTACTGGTGGTTCCCGACACCAGTGTCAATTCCCGCACGGGCACTTGGAACGCCTTCGCCAGCGCCTTCAGAGCTCCTTCGGTGGCGCGGCCGTCCACTGCTGGTGCTTGTACGGCCACCACAAGGGCGTGCTCGCCATAGCGTCCGCCGACCTTGGTGCGGCTGGCGCCTGGCTTAACCCGGATAGCGAATCTGATAGTCAGACCCGCCTCAGGACCGCGACCACCTTGCCAAGGATGGAAGCTTCGTTGCCATCAATCGGTTCGTAGGCCGGATTGTGTGGCAACAGCCAAACCTGACCCGGAGTGCGCTTGAACGTCTTCACAGTGGCCTCCTCGCCGAGGAGCGCGGCCACGATGTCGCCGTTGCTTGCGTCCGGCTGCTGGCGCACAACCACGTAGTCGCCGTCACAAATTGCTGCCTCGATCATCGAGTCGCCCTTCACCTCCAGCAAGAACAAGGTGCCCTCACCGACGAGCTGCTTGGGCAAGCTGAAGACGTCTTCGACCACTTGCTCGGCCAGGATCGGCCCGCCGGCAGCGATCCGTCCCAGCACCGGGACTTCAACCGAGGACGCCGTCGGCGGCGGGAAATCTGGCTCAACCGAGGCCGCCACGGCCGGTGCGGGGGCCATGGACTGAGGCAGCCGTACCTCGAGGGCGCGGGGGCGATGAGGATCGCGGAAAAGGTAGCCCTTGGCTTGGAGCACCTTCAGCTGGTGGGCCGCTGAGGATGAAGACGCCAACCCGACTCGGTCGGCGATCTCGCGAATGCTGGGTGGGTAGCCGCGATCGGCCAACGCGTCGCGAATGACTTCCAGAATGCGTCGCTGTCGGGCGGTCAGACCTTCGGCATCGACAGGACCGTCAGGCAGCTCGCTGACCTTGGTGCCGAGCTGGGCAGCCACATCTTCTTTGCTGGGACGACCCGGCCGACGCGGTGGCGGGGGAACGGACTTTGTTGCCATGTAGCCAAGTTAGCGCCGCGCCCGCGGGGAATCAAACATATGTTCGAGCGTGTCGCCGGATCGTCTGTCGATCCAGTGTCAGCCGAACTGTCAGTGCCACCTGGGAGGGTTCTTTTAGCGCGACACGCCGAGGCGAACAGCTGTTCGAATAAGTCGGAGTCGGGCGATAGAGTATCGAACAGTTGTTCGAGAGAGGTGGAGACCATGAGCGCAGTGCTGGTTGACGAACTTAGCGTTCCGGCCCGAGCTTTGCTTCGGCGGGCGCGCGCTGCTGCCGCCGCTGATCGTCTCTCCGCTCCAGTTCCGACCGCAGACCGGCCGGCGGTGGTTCGAGAGCTTCGCCCTGCCGGTGCTGCCCAGGTGGCGCCGCTGGCGCCGCTGGCGCCAGTGGTGGCGCGGCCAGCGGGCGACGGGCGGGCCTGGCGACTTACTGATCGCGGCATCGCGGTGGTCTTGACCCTTTTCGTGGCGCTATTCGTCACTGGGGTGGCGGTAATCGTTACTAGCTTCCTCGCGGTGAGTGAGGCCCCGCTGGGGCCCGCCGATTCGATGAGTGTGGTGGCTGGCTCGGTCCGCTGAGCGGCAGTGGGGTGATCAATTAGGTAGTGCGGAGCGACACGCCAACGGGTTGGCCTTGCGTAGTGGTCCACTTGCTGCGTAACCTCTAGATCTAGTAGTTACATGCTTGTGTTTCGTCCACAGATTGTGGTCGTTGCCCACATGTTTTCCACAGCTTTACCCACCGCCAGTCCGCAGGAAGGTCTGAAGATGCACTGCCCGTTCTGTCGCCACACCGATACGAGGGTGCTTGACAGCCGGGTTGCCGAAGATGGCAAGAGCATCCGACGTCGGCGCCAATGTCCTACCTGTGAACGGCGGTTCACCACGCTGGAGCAGATGCAGCTCGTGGTGGTGAAGCGATCTGGCGTGGTGGAGCCCTTCTCCAGGGAGAAAGTCATCACCGGTGTCGCCAAGGCCTGCAAGGGCCGGCCAGTCTCCGAAACCGATCTGGCCAGATTGGGCCAGCAGGTGGAAGAGGTGCTGCGCGCCTCCGGGCAAGCCGAGATCCCTGCCGATGAAGTCGGCGTGACGATTCTCGGCCCACTGCGAGAACTCGACGCGGTGGCCTACCTGCGCTTCGCCAGCGTCTACAAGAAGTTCGACTCTGTTGACGATTTCTCCGAAGAGATCGAGACCTTGCGTCAGCCCGCCCTGACCAAGCAGTAAACCAGCAATCGCCCCCCAAGAATCGAAAGGCAGTTCCATCATGACCGAGACCGTGAAGGCCACCTCCCGCGGTGGCCGCAAGGCTCCGGGTTTGAAGATCGACCGGGTCTTCACCACGTCCGGTGTGCACCCCTATGACCAGGTCACTTGGGATCTGCGCGATGTGGTGCAGACCAACTGGAAGACCGGTGAGACGGTTTTCGAGCAGCGCGCGGTGGAGTTCCCCGATTTCTGGAGCGTGAATGCCTCCACGATCGTCACCACCAAGTACTTCCGGGGAGCGCTGGGCACGCCGGTTCGCGAGGCAAGCCTGAAGACGCTGATCGATCGGGTGGTGAAGACCTACCGCAAAGCTGGTGAAGAGAACGACTACTTCGCCTCGCCCGATGATGCCGAGATTTTCGAGCACGAACTGACCTGGATGCTGCTGCATCAGTACTTCAGCTTCAACTCCCCAGTTTGGTTCAACGTGGGCACCACCAGCCCGCAGCAGGTGAGTGCCTGCTTCATTCTCAGCGTCGACGACTCGATGGACTCGATCCTGAACTGGTACAAGGAAGAGGGCTTCATCTTCAAGGGTGGCTCGGGGGCCGGCCTGAACCTCTCGCGGATCCGGTCGTCCAAGGAGTTGCTGTCTTCGGGTGGCACGGCATCGGGGCCGGTGTCGTTCATGCGTGGTGCCGATGCCAGTGCGGGCACGATCAAGTCCGGCGGTGCCACTCGGCGCGCGGCCAAGATGGTCGTGCTGGACGTTGACCACCCAGACATCTACGAGTTCGTTGAGACCAAAGCGCGCGAAGAAGACAAGATTCGCGCCCTGCGCGACGCTGGCTTCGACATGGACCTGGGTGGCCGCGACATTGTCAGCGTCCAGTACCAGAACGCCAACAACTCGGTGCGAGTCAGCGACGAGTTCATGCGCGCGGTCGAAGATGGCACGCCTTTCGGGCTGCGGGCCCGTGGGACCGGCGAGGTGATTGAGACCGTCGATGCCCGGGAGTTGTTCGGCAAGATCAGCCACGCCGCATGGGAATGCGCCGACCCCGGCATCCAGTACGACGACACGATCAACGCCTGGCACACCAACCCGGAGTCTGGTCGGATCAACGCGTCCAACCCCTGCAGCGAGTACATGAGTCTGGACAACTCCTCCTGCAACCTGGCCAGCCTGAACTTGATGAAGTTCCTGCGCGCCGACGACACCTTCGATGTGGGGCAGTTCGTCAAAGCCGTCGAGATCATCATCACCGCGATGGACATTTCGATCTGCTTTGCCGACTTCCCGACCGAGCCGATTGCCCAGACCACCCGCGACTTCCGGCAGTTGGGCATCGGTTATGCCAACCTTGGCGCGCTGTTGATGGCAGTTGGTCGTGGCTACGACTCCGACGGTGGACGGGCGTTGGCGGCGGCGATCACCTCACTGATGACCGCCACCTCCTACCGACGCTCGGCTGAGTTGGCCGCCATCGTTGGCCCGTACGCCGGCTACGCCCGCAACGCCGCCGCTCACCAGCGGGTGATGCGCAAGCATCAGGCTGCCAACGACGACGTCCGTACCTTCGACGGCCTCGACTCGCCGGTGCTCACCGCGGCTGGAGCCGAATGGAGCAAGGTTGTCTCCCTCGGCGCCAAGAATGGTTTCCGTAACGCCCAGGCCTCGGTGTTGGCTCCGACCGGAACCATCGGCTTCATGATGGATTGCGATACCACCGGCATCGAGCCGGACTTCTCGCTGGTGAAGTTCAAGAAGCTGGTTGGCGGCGGTTCGATGCAGATCGTCAACCAGACGATTCCGCGGGCGCTCACCCGGCTCGGCTATGCCGAGGAAACCGCCGAGGCGATCGTCGAGTTCATCGCGAACCACGGTCATGTGATCGATGCGCCAGCGCTGAAGACCGAGCATTACGACGTGTTCGACACTGCCATGGGCCAACGTGCCATCAAGCCGATGGGCCATGTGCGAATGATGGCCGCAGTGCAGCCATTCCTCTCCGGCGCGATCTCCAAGACGGTGAACCTGCCCGAAACCGCCGAGGTGGAAGACATCGCCGATGTCTACGTGCAGGGCTGGAAACTCGGCCTGAAGGCGCTGGCGGTCTACCGTGACAACTGCAAGGTTGGCCAGCCGCTAAGCGACGGTAAGAAGCCCGAAGAGAAGGCTGCCGCAGCTGCTGAACCAGTGGTGAAGATCGAATACCGGCCGCGCCGCAACCGGCTACCGAAGTCTCGGATCAGCCGCACTACCTCCTTCTCGGTGGCAGGCGCTGAGGGTTACATGACCTCAGGGCAGTACGACGAGGGCGGGCTCGGCGAGTTGTTCCTCAAGCTCGGCAAGCAGGGTTCCACCCTGGCTGGGGTGATGGACGCCTTCTCGATCGCGGTCTCGATCGGTCTGCAGTACGGCGTGCCACTGGAGCAGTACGTGCAGAAGTTCACCAACCTGAAGTTCGAACCGGCTGGCATGACCGATGACCCAGACATTCGGATGGCGCAATCGATCATGGACTACATCTTCCGGCGGCTCGCGCTGGACTACCTGTCCTTCGATGAGCGGGCCGAGCTGGGCATTCACACTGCGGGCGAACGGGCGCGCTACGTGGAGACCGGCAAGTACATCTCCGAAGAAGATGAGGCGGAGATGATCGAGTCCGAGTCGTTGAAGAACGACGAGGGCGATGACGTTCGGGTGCATGAGGACGGCCCGAATCAGCCAGCCCTGGTGCCCATGGAGGCGCATTCCACCGCCGAGGTGCTGGAGCGGATCTCTGGCATGAGTGTGGACGCACCACTGTGTCTCACCTGCGGCACCAAGATGCGTCGGTCAGGCTCCTGCTACATCTGCGAGGGTTGTGGCGCGACCAGCGGTTGCAGCTGACCTGAGGAGCTAATGCGTGCGGGCCGGGTGGGAATGTTTCCCACCCGGCCCGCACGCATAATTCGCTGAAGCTCAGTCCTGGTCTGCGTCCTCGTCATCGGTTGTGCTCACCACATTGGTGGTGATGGCGAAGTTGACCACCGAGGCCGTCTGACTTGGCTGGGGGGTGGCCGGACGCGGGGAATGTTCGCCGGGAACGTTGGGACGGACGGGCTCGCCCATCGCTGCGCGAAGAGCCTGCGCGATCGCGTTACCAGCCGCGGGGTCGTATTTGCGGATTTCGGCCATGGCCTAAGCCTACGGCGCCGGGGTCGAGATATTTGGCTCAGGCTGCCGAGTCTCAGGCGTGCCGGTGCGCCGCCGGAACTGCCAAACGACATAGAACGCGATGATCGCCGACGCGAGGGCGAAGCCGCCAATGGCCAGCGCGGGCGAGTAGGCGTAGAGGCGGCCGAACAGATCCAGCCCAACCGTGCCCAGCGTGGCGTAAAGCAGCGCCCACACCGTTCCGCCGATCGCCACTGCTGGCAGGTAGTGGCGCAACTTCATTCCGGTGGCACCGGCGGCGAGGTTGGCCAGAGTCTGGAAACCAATGGTGAGGAACGACAGTGTCACCACGGGGGCGCCGTAGACGTCGATGCGCTCGGCCGCACGGACGTAGCCGGGCGAGTTGAGTAGCTTCGACAGCCGGGTGTGACGAATTCCCGCCGAGCCGAGGCGTCCCAGCCAGAAGGTGGCGTTGGCCCGCGCCATCACGATCACGAACAGCGCCGCAACGATGATCGGGAAGGGGGCGTCCCACTTAGTCGGGTCCATTGAGCCTCCTAGTCCGCCCGCCAATCCAGGAGTCTAACCGGAGGTTCGCTCGGTCGCTCGCCACAGCACCACGGCCCCAGCCAGGAAGAGTGCCAGGGCCAACCCCGCCGAGGGATCGCTGGGGTGCAGCAGGGCCCCGGATTGCCAGATCGCCCACGTGCCGGCGGCGAACAAGGCGAACCCTCCGATGGCGGCCAGCTGGCTTGGTTCACCTGGTCCGGGGGTGGGCATGAGACGCACTTCGATCCGGGCCAGTTGAGGCACTCCTAGCACGACCATCAGCAACACCAGGGCGATCAGCAGCAGGGGATTGAGCAAAACTGCGGCTGCGGACGGGAACAGCACTGCTAGACCAGCCACGATGCCCACGCTGACCACGATCGCCGGCACATGCCACAGGTAGACCGAAAGCAGCAGTGCGTTGGCGATTTGCACCACCCGCGCGACCCGGCGGCTCAGGCGATCAGCTACCCGGCGCTTCTCCAGCAGTGCCAACACCGCCGTCTGGCACAGTCCCAGCAGCGTAATCACCAGCGTCGGCGGTAGCAGGTTGGCCACCGGCACATCGGCCCACGCGACGGCGGCCTGGGGGTAGTTCAGCCAACCGACCAGCGCCGCGATTAGCAGAGCGGCCAGCGCAAATACCCACACCACCGTCGCGGTGCGCCAGCCACGGAACCAGCCGCGGTGGTAAGCGATGCCCCATTGGTGGGCCAGGGGCCAGACGAAGGCGAGGTTGAGCCATTGCAGCTCCAGGTTCCCGGTGATCCGGACGGCCACGTCCACTGCGATCAAGGCGATCAGCAGCGGCAACATCACCCAGCCGCCGAAACGGTCGTGGAGCCACACGGTGAAGGGCGCCGCAGCGAGCAGGAGCAGATAGACCACCGCGAACCACAACAGCTGAGCGAACTGGCGGCTCAGGGCTGAGGCTTGAGCCGGCAAGCCAAACCAGGCTGCCGCTGAGCCGATGATGGCGAACACGACCACGTACAGCGTCATCGGCCCGAGCAGCCGGCTGCCGCGGATGGTCAGGAAGCGGGCGTATCGCCAGCCTGAGTCACGCCACTTGTCCACCACGACGGCGTTGGCGTAGCCGGCCGCGACGAAGAAGATCGGGATGATCGTGCAGATCCAGCTGATTGCCCACCAGATCGGTCCCGGCGCCCATGGCACCACCTGAATCTGGCCGTTCACCATCAGCACCTGCCAAAGCAGGGTGTGAAAGATGATCACGATGAGCATGGAGGCCACCCGGGCAAGGTCCACCAGGTGGTTGCGTTGTTGCACGGCGCGATTCTAGGTGCTGCAGCGCTGGGACCGGGACGTGATCAGCACCTGAGGCGGCTTAGGCTGACCAGGTGCAGGCAGCGTTGAATGGGTACTTCACCATCTGGACGGTGATTGGCGTCGGTTGGCTCGCTGCGCACCTGCGCATCCTGGACGACAACGCCCGTCGAGTGCTTTCTCGGCTGGCCTTCACCGTCGCCTCGCCGGTACTGCTGTTCACTCTGGTGGCTCGCGCGGATCTGAAGCATCTGTTCAGCAGCACCCTGGTTGTCTCCGGCTTGGCAATCCTGGCGATGGTAGTCAGCTACCTGATCGCGGCGAGGGTCCTTCTGGGTCCGGGGCGCCTGGCCGACCGGGTGATTGGGACACTTTGCTCGAGCTACACCAATGCTGGAAACCTCGGGTTGCCGGTGGCGGCCTATGTGCTCGGGGACATGACCTGGATGGCGCCGATTCTGCTGATTCAGATTGGCATCCTGCAGCCCGTGGCCCTGGCCCTGCTGGACGTTGCCGCGGCGCGTGGCACCGGCGAGCGGCTCAGCTGGACGCGCTATGCCACGCTGCCGCTGCGCAACCCGCTCACGGTTGGCACCCTGGCCGGGCTGGTGGTGAATGGTGCGGGAATCGTGGTCCCTGAGCTGTTGTGGGCACCGGCCTCGATGTTGGGAGCGGTTGCGGTGCCAGCGATGCTCGTCGCCTTTGGCGTGTCGCTCCGGCTGGATCCGCTGCCGGGGCGCGGTCCACATGCCCGCGAACTGCTGCTGGTCACTGTCGGAAAGGTCTTGCTCCATCCAGCCATTGCCTTTGGGCTGGCCACTTGGGTGTTCAGGCTGCCGATTGAGCAGGTGCTTGCCGTCACGGTGATTGCGGCGCTGCCGACCGCGCAGAACATCTTCGTGATTGCGGGTCGGTATCGAGTGGGATACCGGCTGTCCCGCGACGCGATCTTCATCTCGACGCTGGCCTCAGTACCGGTGATCATTGCCGCGTCAACCTGGCTTCGTTGAGTTCGCCACGCCGCAGTTTTAGGCCTGGAACTGGCACAAACCCCCATTTGGGGCCGCTGAACGGTAACATTTCGGCCGCGATGGATTACGACGGCCACTTCACCCGACTCTCTGGTGACGAATGTCGCCAGTTGCTGCGTGCCCGTGGAGTTGGGCGGGTCGGCTGGCGGTCAGCACAGGGGCAACAGATCCTCCCGGTCACCTACACGATGACCGGGGAGTTGATCGCGTTCCGGACGCGCCCGGACTCGATCATGGGTGAATTCCTCACCTCGGTTGAGGTCAGCTTTGAGATCGATGACGTCGATGAAGACACCGCGACCGGCTGGAGCGTGCTGGTGCAGGGGCGGGCCCGCGGTTATCTCGACGAGCCCCCTGATGGTTTGAAACTGCCCGAACCGTGGGCACCCGGAGACCACCCGCTCACTGTGGTGATCGAACCCACCACCTACTCCGGACGCGCGGTCTCTGCAACCACTGGAGGTGCGGGATGCTGAAGCCCTATCAAGGTCCGCCTAGAGTCCTAGTCGGTTTCGACGGTTCTGATGACGCCTTCCGCGCTCTTGAACTCGGAATCAAAGAGGCACAAGCGCGCGAAGCCGAACTGGTGGTCGTCCACGCTGTTGACGACACCGTGTTGAACAGCGCCTGGGGAGTGGTTTTCGATCCCGAGGAGATCAAGCTCAACGCGGCGGAGATGGTGGCTCGCGGCGTCGAGGACGCCGTCGCCGCTGGCCTGCCCCGGCAGCGGGTGCGCACCGAGGTGGTTCTGGGTAACCCGGCGGCTGCTCTGACCCGGATGAGCCATCAGGCTTCGCTGGTGGTGGTCGGGCGTCGGGCCACCGAACCGGGGGAGCGGCTGTTCGTCGGTTCCACCTCGGTCGGTGTCGTTGGTGCTGCCCACTGCCCGGTGATCGTGGTGTCCGCGGCTGACACTCTGCATGACGGCCGAATCGGCGTGATCGGGGTAGCGGTCGATACCTCCGCGCGTGGCGCAGTGGCCCTGGAGTGGGCGCTGCAGGAATGCACTCAGTTCGGTGGTCGGGTGGTGGTGATCAGCATTTTCCGAGCGCCCCAGGGCCGTTGGTTCAGTGGTGGACAGCCCACTCAGGAGCAGCAGGACGCTGCCGTCGAGGTCACTCGGGCCCGGATGGCCGAGATGGTCTCCGAAATCACTGAGGATTACCCAGAGGTCGAGGTCACCTTGGAGGTGTCTTACGGCAGCCCGGTGGACGTGCTGGTTTCGCGCACCGACGAGCTGGATCTGTTGATGCTCGAAGTGCATGCCTCCTTCCCGACGTTCTCGGTCGGTGGCCTGATTCGGGGCGTGCTCACCCACGGCCGCTGCCCGATCGGCGTGATTCGCCCGCGCGACAGCCACGGTTCCTGAGCTAGGGCGCGACAGGGCGCCGCTGGCCTCGGGTTGGTTGGCGCCTCGGCGTGACCGGGCGAGCTGACGGTCCTAAGCTGGGCCAGCTATGACCACTGAACCGCCCCTGCTCGCCTTTGATGAGGCGCTGCCGATCAGCGCTCACGTGGAGCAGATCAGTGCTGCGCTCGCGGCCCATCAGGTGTTGGTGGTGGCCGGCGAAACCGGTTCGGGCAAAACAACTCAGCTGCCCAAGATTTGCCTGCTGGCCGGACGCAAACGCATCGGGCACACCCAGCCGCGGCGGCTCGCCGCTCGCAGTGTGGCCGCGCGGATGGCCGCAGAGCTGGGCGAACAACTTGGCCAGACGATCGGCTTCCAGGTGCGGTTCTCCGCCCAGCGAAGCGCTCAGACCAAGGTCAAAGTGATGACCGACGGCATCTTGTTGGCCGAAATCTCCCATGACCGCCAATTGCGCCGTTACGACACGATCATCATCGATGAGGCCCACGAGCGCAGTCTGAACATCGACTTCCTGTTGGGCTACCTGAAGCAGCTGTTGCCCAAGCGCCCGGATCTGAAGGTGATCATCACCTCAGCCACCATCGACACCTCTCGGTTCAGCGCCCATTTCGATGATGCCCCGGTGATCGAGGTATCGGGACGCACCTACCCGGTGGAAGTTCGCTATCGACCGGTCGTGGATGGCGCTGGGGAACGAGATCGAGATCAGGTTGAGGCGATCTGTGACGCCGTCACCGAACTATCGACAAATCTCGACGGCGACATTTTGGTGTTCTGTTCTGGTGAGCGCGAGATCCGCGACACCGCTGAAGCCATCAACGCGCTCGCTTTGCGATTCACCGAGGTGGTGCCGCTGTATGCGCGGCTGTCGATGGCTGAACAGCAGCGAGTGTTCTCCCCGCACACCGGCAGGCGAGTGGTGTTGGCCACCAACGTGGCCGAAACGTCGCTAACGGTGCCGGGGGTTCGGTACGTGATCGACCCCGGCTTCGCCCGCATCTCGCGCTACTCCGCCCGCACCAAAGTGCAGCGGCTGCCGATTGAGCCGATCTCCCAGGCCTCAGCGAATCAGCGGGCGGGGCGGTGTGGGCGGTTGGGCCCCGGGGTCTGCATTCGGCTCTACAGCGAGGAGGACTTCGCCGCCCGAGGCGAGTTCACCCAGCCCGAGATCCTGCGCACCAATCTCGCCTCGGTGATTCTGCAGATGGCTGACGCCGGTCTTGGTGACATTGCCGGCTTCCCCTTCGTCGAGCCACCCGACGCCTCTCAGGTGCGCGACGGCGTGCGCCTGCTCACCGAGCTTGGCGCCATCGGGGGCGGCAAAGCAAAGCATGCCCAGGTTCGGCTCACCGCGGTGGGACGCAAACTCGCCCGCCTGCCCGTCGACCCACGCCTGGGCCGAATGCTGGTGGAGGCCGCGCAGCTGGGTTGTTTGCGAGAAGTGCTGCCCATCGTGGCCGGGCTCGCGATTCCCGATGTTCGCGAGCGTCCGGCCGCCGCCGAAGCGGCCGCCGACGCGAGCCACCGACGCTTCTGGGCGCCAATGGACGGCGCTGCGGAACCGACGCCGGATGGGTCTGACGTAGCGGCGCTGTGGCGGCTGTGGCGCTACCTACGCGACCAGCGCAAGGACCTCTCGGGTAACGGGTTCCGCAGGATGTGCCGCGATGAGTATCTGAACTTCCTCCGGGTGCGGGAATGGCAGGATCTGCACGCCCAACTGCGCGACGCTTGCGCCGAGGTCGAGTTGCGGCGCAACGACGTTGACGCAGATTTCGAGCGGGTGCACACGGCGGTGCTGGCGGGCCTGCTCTCCCACATCGGCCTGTTGGATGCGGCCAGTGTCGCCAAACCCGAGCGTGGCCGCCGGCGAGGCCCGGCGGAGTACCTCGGCGCGCGCGGCGCAAGATTCGCGATCAATCCCGGCTCTAGTGCGGCCCGCACGAAGGCTGAGTTGGTGATGGCGGTCGAGTTGGTCGAGACCAGCCGACTTTGGGCTCGGACAGTGGCCCCAATCACCGCCGAGCAGGTCGAACAGGTCGGTGGGCACCTGTTGAAGCGCCACTACTCCGAACCGCACTGGTCGGCCAAAGGTGGCCAGTGCGTCGCCTACGAGCGGGTCAGCCTGCTCGGGGTTCCGATCGTCGCCCAACGGCTGGTCAGCTACGCCAAGATCGACCCAGTCACTGCTCGTGAGGTGTTCATCACTTCGGCCTTGGTGGAGGGCCAGTGGCACACTCGGCATCACTTCTGGGCCCGCAACGAGGCGGTTCGGGCTGAAGCCGAGCAACTTGCCGATCGAAATCGTCGCCGTGACCTGTTGGTGGACGACGTGACGATCGCAGCCTTCTACGACTCCCGAATACCGGCCGATGTGGTCAGCGTCGCCCACTTCGACCGCTGGTGGCGCGACGCCCGCCGCGATCAACCCGGGCTGCTGGATCTCACCTTGGACGATCTGGTGGCGGCTGAACTCAGTGCCGACGACGAGCAGTTTCCTCAGCGGTGGCAGGCCAGCGTCGGGGAACTCGCCATCGATTACGCCTTCGACCCGGGCAGCGGCCATGACGGGGTCACGGTGAACGTCCCGCTCGCTGCGCTGACCAGGATTTCGGCAGCCGACTTCACCTGGCAGGTTCCTGGTCTTCGCGGAGAAGTTGCCACTGAGCTGATCCGGGCCCTACCCAAGCAGCTACGCACCCAACTGGTGCCAGCCCCGGATACCGCCCGCCGAGTGCTGGAGTGGCTCAGCGAGCATCCTGGGCCGGCTGGTGAGCCGTTGTGGACGGCCCTGGGGCGCGGCGTGAGCGCCTTGACAGGGGTGCAGGTGTCAGCCCAGGAGTGGCGGCCGGCGGCGATCCCTGAGCACCTGCAGATGCGGTTNNTTCCGCGTGCACGCCGAGGGTGCGCCACCGGTGGTTGGGCGCGATCTGGGCGAACTCGCCGAACGGTTGGCTCCAAAAGTGAGCCGGACGCTGAATGCGGCGGCCAGTCATCTGATTCACGATGGGGCCACTGAGTGGGTTTTCGGTGTTTTGCCGGCACGAATCGACGAGCCGATGCCGGGCTTCCCGGCGTTGGTCGACCGGGTGAACCGGGTTGGGGTGCAGGTCTTCGCCGAGCAGGGCGCTGCGGTGCGCGAGCACCGCAACGGCTTGCGACGACTGGTGACCTTGACCACGGTCGACCCGACCAGGTCGGTGGTGGCCCGGATGTCCAACCCCACCAAAATGGCCCTGGCGACCTCGCCGTATGCCTCAGTGCCTGCGCTATTGGCCGACGCCCGGCTGAAGGTGACCGGTGAAGCGATCGATGCGCTCGGGTCAGCCCAGCAGGTGCGCGATGCCGATGGCTTCGCGAAGCTGACTGATGCGGTCAGAGCCGGAGTTGCCCCAGCGATGCAGGCTGCGGTGGCTGGTGCCGGTGAGGTGTTGGCGTTGGCCGGGGAGATCACCACTCGGTTGGACGGGCTGCCCGCCGACACTGCCGAGGACATTTCTGAACAGCTTGGCGGCTTGGTCTATCCGGGATTCATCGCGGCCACGCCTGCTGGAGCCTGGCGACGGCTGCCGACCTACCTGCGGGCGATCAGGCGTCGGATCGAGGGCAGCCGCACCAACGCGCGCCAGGAGAGCGCCGGACTGGTGGTGATCAGCGAGCTGGAAGACGAATATGCCCAACTATGTGCTGGCTTCGGCTCCGGGACGCTTCCGCCAGCGGTGGCCGAGGTCGGCTGGCTGCTGGAAGAACTGCGGGTGAGCCTCTTCGCTCAAACCCTCGGCACTGCTGTGCCGGTGTCGGCTAAGCGGGTGCGGACGGCGATGGCTGCGGCAAAGGCAGGTGATTCCCACTGAGGCCGACGCGTCCGCCCGACTCAGAAGGCGGATTGAGTCGGTCCTGGTGCGGCTGGCGTCGGCTCAGCGGTGGGGTAGTGCTCCTTGGACGTCGAAAGTGAACTGAACGACGCGTCGGGGCACTGCTCAAACGCTGGCGAGATGAGTGCGAATGGATTCGCCCTCGGTCATCGCCTTGCGGAACCAATGCCGTCGATCGAACCTTCGGGGGTGAATCGGGGTCGGCTCGATCATCCGGGCAATGTCGAGGTCCTCCGCGAGACGTTCGCGGTCCCGATCGGTTACTGAGTAGCTCAACATGAAACTAGCGTCTCGCAGTTCTCGATTCGGGACAAGCGCACTTTGCCGAACAATCGTATGGCAATGCCATACAATGAAGCCATGCTCGATTTGAACCGATTGCGCATCCTTCGCGCTGTGGTGGCTAGTGGCTCGGTGAATGAGACGGCACGCCGGCTGGGCTACACCCCATCGACGGTCAGCCAGCATGTGCACACCCTCGAACGAGAGGTCGGCTTTCCCCTGGTGGAGCGAGTCGGACGCGGCATCGTGCCGACCGCTGCGGCGATCGACTTGGCCAGCGCAAGCGGTGACGTGCTGCATGCGGCCACGAAGCTGGCCGCCCTGGCCCGTGATCTGCGGGAGGGCGCCACCGACCGGCTCGAACTGCGGACCTTCGCCTCGGCGGCCTACACCTGGATGCCTACCATCGCGCGGACGCTGCGCCACGAGTTTCCCGGATTGACCCTCGAGCTGACCATCAACGAGACCGACGCCGCCGAAGAAGCCGGCCGGGCCGACATTGAGATCCACACTGAGCTGCCCTATGCCTCACCGATGACGGCGGACGGCTACCGGCGAATCGAGTTGTGCACCGACGACTTCCTGCTGGCCCTGCCTTCAGATCACCCGTTGGTTGGCAGCGGACCGATCGATCTGGCCGAGTTCGCCGAAGACGATTGGGTTCAGTACGACTTTCGCGATGAAATCGCCACCGGGTTGGCCGCGCGCGCCTGCGCCGAAGCCGGTTTCACTCCCAGATACGTCGCGCGGGCCCAGGACCACGTGACGGGCCTGGCCTTCGTCGCGGCCGGAGTCGGCATCGCGTTGATCCCAGAATTGGCTGCGGCCTGGTCGGCATTCGACGTCGATTTCGTCCGGACGCAGAACCCGACTCCGCATCGCCGGATCGTGGTGTTGGTGCGCAACACGGTGGCCTCCAATCCCGCTGCCGCGCGGCTAGTGGAATTGCTGGTTGGGCTGGCGGTCGAGCCAGTAGCCCCGCACGGTCCGCGGCACTGAGCAAGGGCCTCCCGCCCGCACGCTGGAGGGCGAGGTACAGTGGCCCGGTGCTGGATCCGAGTTCGCTTTACCACCTCGAGCCCGACGTGGCCGCCTCCGTGCTGGGCACTCGCCCGGCGCTGATCCATCTCTTCGATGGCTATATCGATGCTGGTTCGGTGACCCACAGCACGGCCAGGTACCTGCTGGACACCTGTGAGCATCAGGTGCTGGCCACCTTCGATCACGACCAGCTTCATGACTATCGGTCGCGGCGCCCACAGATGGTGTTCGACACCAATCATTGGGCTGACCTGACCGACTACGCGCTGCTGGTCCATCGACTGCTGGATGCCAACGGCCGTCCATTCCTGCTGCTGACCGGCCCCGAACCTGACTCCCAGTGGAATCGGGCCGCCGCGGCCGTTTTGCAGCTCGCTGGGCAGCTTGGGGTTTCCCAGCTGCTCACCTGCGCTGGGGTTCCGATGGCGGTGCCGCACACCCGACCCACCCTCGTTACCGCCCACGCCACCGATCCAGCCATGGCCTCCGGAAACCCGATGTGGATCGATCGGGTGCAGTTGCCCGGCTCCTTCTCGCACGTGGTTGAGTACCGCTCCGGCCAGGCGGGTTTGTTGGCCCAGGGATTTGTGGCCCACGTGCCCCACTACTTGGCACAATCGAACTTCCCCCAGGCCACCGCAGCGGTGGTGGGACGGATCGCGGCCGCAGCTGGTTTGGACATTCCGATGGATCCGCTACATCAGGCAAGCGAGACGAACCTGGCCAACATCGAAGCCGAGACCGGCGAGGATGCCGAGTTTCCGGCCATGGTGGCTGCGCTGGAGGAACAGTACGACCAGCTTGCCGCCAATGGGGGAGCCTCGGTTCCCACCGCAGAGGAGATCGGCGCGGCTGTCGAGCAGTTCCTGGCCGATCAGGATCCGCCGAACGACTTCCGGCGGTAACAGATGCCTGAGTCGGTAGCCGAGTTGATCGGCCTACTCGACCTGGATCAGGTTGAGCAGAACGTCTTCGTCGGGCGGGACGACGACAGTCCGGGCCGGTTCGTTCAGCGGGTTTTCGGCGGGCAGGTATTGGCGCAAGCACTCACCGCCGCCTACCGAACCGTCGACCAAGGCCGGGTGGCGCACTCCCTGGGTGCCTACTTCCTGCGTGGCGGCAGCCCGGGTGTGCCGATCACCTACTCGGTTGAGGTCACCCGCGATGGCGGTAGCTTCTCGGCTCGGCGGGTGGTGGCTTCGCAGGGCGACCGCGAGATTTTTTCCATGGTGAGCTCATTTCACGACCCTGAGCCGGGCTTGACGCACTCCGATCTACCACCAACACAGGTGCCAGCCCCCAATGAGTGCCCACCCCTTTCGGAGGTGCTCGGGGCGAGGTCGCGGCGCGAAGCCGAGGCGTGGCGCCGGGAATGGGGGGTGCTGGACGTTCGCTTCGCCGGGGACACTTCCAGCTTGAGTGCAGTCGGGCGCAAGGACGCCGACATGCTGGTGTGGGTGCGGGCCGCGAGCGATCTCCCTGATGATCCTCGGCTGCATCAAGCAGTTTTGGCCTATGCCAGCGACCTGACGTTGTTGGGGGTCAGCACGGTGCCGCACCCGGTGGAGTTCGCTGGGCCCGGCATGCAGGTGGCTTCGATCGATCACTCGATGTGGTTTCACCGACCCGCGCGGGCTGATCAATGGCTGCTTTACGACCAGGTATCGCCATCGGCATCAGCTGGCCTTGGGTTCAGCTTCGGCCGAATGTTCGCCGGCAGCACCTTGGCCGCGTCTTGTGCCCAAGAGGGCCTGATCCGGCTGATTGACCAACCCTGAATCGACGCAATACGGGCCCCGAGCCGCTGCGCGGAAAGGCTCGGGGCCCGCAAGACTTCGGGCTGCTCAGGCGGCTTCGGAAACCGAACGCAGCTTGGAGATGGCGTGCCGCTCGATTTGACGGACGCGCTCAGCGGTGATGCCCCACAAGGCGGCGATGTCGGCCAGCTTGGCCTGGCGCCCGTCCAGCAGGCCGTAGCGACGCCGAACGACGTCGGCCGAACGGTCATCGAGGCTGGCCAGTAGCGCTTCCAGGCGAACACGATCCTGGGCGTCGAGCACCATTTCATCCGGTCCGGGGGCGGTCTCCCGTGCGAGCAGATCGCCGAGAGCGGTATCGCCATTCTCCTCAACGGGCGCGTCCAAGCTGACGTGGTCACGCGACAGGCGGAGCAGATCGACGATCTGTGCAGCGGGTACCTCAAGCTCGGCGGCGATCTCGGCCAACTCGGGTTCGCGGCCGAGGCGGCGTTCCAGCGTCCGGCGGACCGCGGAGACCTGGTTTACCTGTTCGGCTACATGAACCGGCAGCCGAACGATGCGGGCCTGCTGGGCGATGCCCCGAGAGATCGACTGACGAACCCACCAGGTTCCATAGGTGGAGAACTTGAACCCCTTGGTGTAGTCGAACTTTTCAACGGCCCGGATCAGGCCGGTGTTACCCTCCTGGACCAGATCCAACAGGGGCATCTGCGCCCGCCCGTACTTGCGGGCGACCGAGACCACCAGACGGAGATTCGCAGTGATGAAGCGCTGCATGGCAGCGTCTCCCTCGGCCGCGATCTGCTCGAGCTCGTCGATGCTGGCTTTCACCTGCCGCTCACCGTCGTCGGTGGGGCTGAGTGTGCCGTCGAGAATGGACTGGGCGTAGCGGCCGACCTCGATCTTCCTGGCCAGCTCGACTTCCTCGGCTGCATTGAGCAGCGCGGTTTTGGCGATGCCGTCCAGGTAGAGCCCGACGGCGTCTTTCCCGTCGATGCCGTCAGTGCTGCGGACCCGATGTGCCGTTGAAATCACGTTGACTCCCTTTTCGCTTCGCCCAAGTACAACGTGAACGCAGTGCACAAATCTGCCCCTGACGCGGCTCACCAGCCTTTGGGACGAGGGGAGTGGACCAATCTCAGACCACGGTCTGATCTGGCATCGCTACCTCGGTCGCTTGCCACCAGCCAGCCCTCAGCGGGCTCTCAGTCCGCACCCAGGAAAGCGGAGTCAGTCACCCGGAGTCTTGGCGGGCAGCGAGGTCTGGGTAATCAGCCAGGCGAGCTCAAAAGCGGCATCGCGCCAGGTCTGGTAGCGCCCGGAAGCGCCCCCATGGCCGGCTACCAGTTCGGTCTTCATCAATATCGGCCGGGAGGTGCCAGTGGTGTGGCGCAACTCGGCCACCCACTTGGCTGGCTCGGTCACTTCAACCCTGGTGTCGTTGAGGCTGGTGGTCACCAGGATTGCTGGGTGTTGCCCGGGCTGAATGTTCTCGTAGGGGGAGTAGCTGCGGATGCGTTCATAGGCCTGCGAGTCATGCAGCGGGTCGCCCCACTCCTCCCATTCGGTGACTGTCAGCGGCAACTCTGGATCGAGCACCGTGGTGAGCGGGTCAACGAAAGGCACTGCCGCGTGGACGGCGGCAAAGGCATCGGGGGCAAGATTGATCGCCGCGCCAACCAACAGCCCGCCAGCGCTGCCACCTTCGGCGGCCAGTCGCTCCGGCCGGGTGTAACCGGCTTGGACCAGATGGCGGGCACAGGCGACGAAGTCGGTGAACGAGTTGGCCTTTTCGGCCAGCCGTCCGCTTTCGTACCACGCCCGGCCCAGCTCACCGCCGCCGCGCACATGTGCTGTGGCATAGATGTAGCCGCGATCAAGCAGGCTGAGTCGGGCGACTGAGAACGACGGCGTCAGGCTGATTTCGTAGGCGCCGTAGCCATAGAGCAGGCAGCCCGCGGTGCCGTCCAGCGCAGTGTCGGCGCGATAGACCAGCGAGATCGGGATTCTGGTTCCATCTGCGGCCAGCGCCCAATCGCGGCGTTGGACGTAGTCCTGGCTGCGATAGGGGCCGAAGGTGGGGTGATCGAGTACCGGACGCGACCGAAGTACCTTCCGCGAGCCGTCATCGAGGCGGTATTCCAGCACCTGCCCTGGAGTGACCATCGACTGATAATGCAGACGGATGCGGTCGGTGTCGGCCTCATCACCGTCGTCGGCTTCAGCGCTGAACAGGGGCTCGGCAAACTCGATCGGTTTGGCCGGACCCACTTCACCGGCAGAGTCACGTAGCCGCAGCGACACCTGGTTCAGCCCATCACGTCGCTCGCTGATCACCAGCACTCGGTCGTAAGCGCTCACCCCGAGCAGCCGAACTCCGGGTTCGCCGGCCCAGATCTGCTGCCACTGTTCGTGGCTGGTCGCGGCCAGCTCAGCCTGGGCCAGGGCGAAATCGGCGGCACCGTCGTTGTGCACGATGAACAGCCGGTCGCTGGCAACCTCGACGTCGTACTCGACGCCCTCGCGACGCTCGGCGACGCTGCGCAACCCGATGGGGTCGGCGTTGACCTCGGCCAGCCAGGTCTGGGAGGTGTTCTTGCTGCTGGCAGTGACGACCAGCCAACGGCTGTCGCGGGACCCATCGACGCCCAGCCAAAACCGCTCATCGGATTCGGTCAGCAGGAGTTGATCATCGGACTGCCCCAGGGTGTGCAGCCAGAGGCGATCGGGTCGCCAGGCGTCGTCGACCGTTAGGTAACAGAACCGGTCTTCGCCGACCCACACTCCACCGGCAGAAATGCCGTCGATTTGATCAGGCAGGTGCTCGCCCGTGGCGAGATCGAGGAAGCGCAGCTGGTAGCGCTCATCGCCGGCAGTGTCGATCGAGTAGGCCAGGCACCGTCCGCTCAACGGGACGGTGAACGCCCCGAGGGCGAAGAAGGCAGTGCCTGCTGCCAGCTGCTGTGCGTCCAGCAGCAATTCCTCCTGTAGCGGAGCGGCGGAATCTGGATCGGGCAGTTCATCTCGGCTGCTGGCGGGGCAGCGGTGGTAACTGGGGTAGTCGTGACCTTCGGTGGTGCGGGCGTAATACCAGTAGTCACCCAGGCCAGGGTGATTGACGAACTCAGGCACACTCAGGTCGGTTTGGCGCGTACGAGCCGAAATATCATCGAAGATCTCCGCGCGCAGTCCGCCCTGGTCGGCGGTGAGGGCCTCGGCATAGGCATTTTCCGCATTCAACAGGTCAAGGAACTCCGGTGCGGTCTTGTCGCGCATCCAGGCGTAGGGATCAAGGAAGGTGTGCCCGTGGTGCGTCCGCGGTTGCGGACGGCGTGGCGGCACCGGCGGCTGGGCGAGTGACATGAGGGCCACTCTAGGGTGCGTCCAGGTTGGGTGTTTTCCGAACCCGTGGCACAATACAGTGATCGAAGGTATTGACAGCTCCCGGCTGTTGCATGCCCTGTGACGATTCCTGTCGAGAGGTCTGACTGTGTCTCCACGCTCAACTGCTGCCGCTGCGCCTGTCGCTGACGAGCCGGTGGTGGCTGCCCCCAAGAGGCGTGCCAAGAAGGCGGCGGAGCCGGTTGCTCCGGTAACCAAGGCGACCAAAGCGCAATCCTCGCCGGTAACCCCGGACGTTGACGTTGATCCGGCTGACGACGTACTAGTTGAAGAGGTCGTCGAAGAGGATCTCGAAATCGTCTTGGACGATGCCGATGAAGCCGAGGATCCAGTCGTAGCGGTGACGCTGGAAACAGCGATTATCGCCCCGGACACCAAGGTGATCCGTGACGGCGATGATGTGGTGCTCACCGTCGGTGGCAAGAAGCGCACCCTGGACGACGTCGATGATTCCTCCTTCGAGCCGGCCGAAGCGGCCAAGACCGAGGCGGAGATCACCGAAGACCAGGGCTTCAGCCTCTCCGACACCGATGATGCCGATGAGCCCGAGCAACAGGTGATGGCTGCCGGTGCGACCGCTGACCCGGTCAAGGACTACCTCAAGCAGATCGGCAAGGTCGCCCTGCTGAACGCCGAGCAGGAAGTCCAGCTCGCCAAGCGGATCGAAGCAGGTCTGTTCGCCGAGGAGACCCTCAACGAGGGCAATGCCGCCGCCGACGTGGACGATCTCGACTGGATTTCCGAGGACGGACGCCGCGCCAAGAACCACCTGCTGGAAGCCAACCTTCGCCTGGTGGTCTCCCTGGCTAAGCGCTACACCGGGCGCGGCATGCTCTTCCTGGATCTGATCCAGGAAGGCAACCTCGGCCTGATGAAAGCCGTTGAGAAATTTGATTACCACCGCGGGTTCAGATTCTCCACATATGCCACCTGGTGGATTCGCCNNCCGACCAGGCCCGCACCATCCGCATTCCGGTGCATATGGTCGAGGTCATCAACAAGTTGGCCCGCGTACAGCGGCAGATGCTGCAGGATCTGGGCCGCGAACCAACGCCGGAGGAACTGGCCAAAGAACTCGACATGACCCCCGAAAAGGTCGTCGAAGTGCAGAAGTACGGCCGCGAGCCGATCTCGCTGCACACCCCGCTGGGTGAAGATGGCGACTCCGAGTTCGGCGACCTGATCGAGGACTCCGAAGCTGTCGTTCCGGCCGAAGCGGTGAACTTCACCCTGCTTCAGGAGCAACTGCACGATGTGCTCGACACCTTGAGCGAGCGTGAGGCCGGCGTGGTCAGCATGCGCTTTGGTCTCACCGACGGCCAGCCCAAGACTCTGGACGAGATCGGCAAGGTCTACGGCGTGACGCGGGAGCGGATTCGCCAGATCGAGTCCAAGACGATGAGCAAGCTGCGGCACCCGTCGCGCTCGCAGGTGCTGCGCGACTACCTCGACTGAGTTCGCGGTACTGCTGCGACAGCCGGGGGACTGGGTAGCCTGACCTCGTGCGCCATGGCCTCGCAGGATTGTCAGCTTTCGCTGCGATTCTGCTCGCCTTCGGCGCGCCCGCCGCGAGAGTGGTGCCGGTTCGCCCCGAGTTTTGGTGGTGGATTGCGATAGTCGGGCTCGCAGCCATTGGCAGCGCTGTGGTCGTTCGTTACCGTGTCTGGACGCTGGCAGTGGTGGTGGCCTTGCAGGTCGGTGCCGTTGCGCTGAATCTCCCGCCGTGGGGGATTGCCCTGGTCGCCGTCGCTCTGGCGCTGGTGGTGTCGACCGAGCCGGCGGGGGTGACGGCCGCTATCGGCACGGTGAGCGTGGTGGCCCTGCTCATCGCTGAACAACTCGCCGCAGGGTGGTACGCGAGTGCACCGAGCTTCACCCAATTGGTGTTGGTGCTTGCGCTCGGGGTCGCCGTTGGATTGGCGATGCGGCAGGCGCGCCGCTCGAATGCTGCAGCGGCTGCTCGGATTGAGGCGGGCCAGCAACAGGCGATCGCCGAGGAACGGCTGCGGTTGGCTCGTGAACTCCACGACTCGGTGGCCCACCACTTGGCCGCGATCAACATCCAGGCCGCCGCAGCCCAGCGGCTGCTAGACGATTCTCCCGCCGACGCCCGTGATGCCTTGTCGAATGTGGGCTCTTCGGCCCGCCGGGCACTTGGGGAGCTTCACGAAGTTGTCGACACGCTGCGAACTGGCGACGATCCGGCGTTGTGGACGGCGCTGGGCGCTGATCTCAGCGAACTGGTCGAGCGGCATCGCGGTGACCTCGACGTGAGGGTGGCGATGACTCAGGAGATGGATTCCGTGCCGCGTCTGGTCTATACCGCAGCGCTGCGGATCATTGCGGAAGCGCTGACGAACGCCAGCAAGTACGCGCACGGCGCGACGGTCGATGTGCTGATGCGCGAGGAGCGGAAAGGCATCGCTGTGAAGGTTCGTGATCGCGGGGGCGTGCCGGTTGCCGAGCCCGGCCTGGGCGGCCACGGGGTCGTGGGAATGCAGGAGCGGGCACGGCGGCTGGGGGGATGGTGCCGCGCCGAGCCAACCCGCGATGGCTTCGAGGTCGAGGCCTGGCTGCCTGGGACGGAGGACCAGCCATGATTCGAGTCGTCCTCGCCGACGACCAGGTACTGATTCGCAGCGGACTACGCGCGTTGTTGGGAGCCGAGGCGAAGATCAGTGTGGTCGGGGAAGCGGGCACCGGACGCGAAGCGGTGGCGCTCGCTCAGCAGTTGCACCCGGACGTGGTCGTGATGGACCTTCGGATGCCCGATGGCGACGGTGTGTGGGCCACGAGATCCATCGCCAGCGATCCGCAGCTCACTCGTACGCGAGTGCTCGTGCTCACCACGTTCGACAACGACGAGTTCCTGATCGCCGCGTTGCGAGCTGGGGCCAGCGGGTTTCTCGGGAAGGGGGCTGATCCGGAGCAGCTGGTGCAGGCGATTCAGGTGGTGGATGACGGCGGCGCGCTGCTTTCGCCGACGGCGACTCGGCAACTGATCAGCCACGTCGTGCGTCGGCCCGGCTCGCTGCCCGACCCGGCTCTGCTGGGAAGCCTGACTCCCCGCGAGCGTGAGGTCGTCGCGTTCGTGGCTCAGGGGCTGAGTAATGCCGAGATCGCTGATCACCTCGTCGTGAGCCCGCTGACGGTGAAGACTCACGTGGCCCATGCCCTCGGCAAGGCGGGCGCTCGTGATCGCGCCCAACTCGTCGTGCTGGCCTACCAATCGGGGCTGGTTCGACCCTGACCTACTGCCACAGGATGAGGCCAAAGTCGCTTCGCCTGGACGATGCTCCTGGCCGCCCGTCCACGGCAGGGTGGAGGTATGGACACTGAACCGGTAGATGCTGCTCGCGACCAACCGTCTGCGGCGGGACCGCGGCGTCGGGGGCGCCTCAGCCGCCGCACCTTGCTGGTCACCGGAGGGGTGATGGCAGCTGCTGGTGCGGGTGCGTTTACGGTGACGCGGGCGCCGCTGATCACCATGGCAGAGGGAGACCTGGGCACCACCGGGCCACGGATCCTCGTCGGCTACGACTCGCAATATGGTTCGACCGGCGAGGTGGCGGTGACAGTTGGCCAAGCCTTGGCCGAGCGGGCACGGGTGAGCGTACGGCACCTCTCCCATGTTGACTCCGTGGACGACTTCGACGCGATCGTGGTGGGTGCTCCGGTTCAACAGAACCGTTGGAAGGCCTCCGCGACCCAGTGGCTCGGCGATCACGGCACTGCGATCAGCGCCGTGCCCTGGGCGATCTTCCTGACCTCGATGTCCTTTGGGATCTCTCCTGATCGGGCCGGTCAAACAGTCGCGAAGCAGCAGCTTCTGGCTGCGGCCGCGCGGGTGGTGCCCTCCCCACCAAAGGCGAGTGCACCCTTCGGTGGCTTTCTGGACTATGGCCGGATGGCGCCAGCCAACGCCGCCTTCTACATGCTGATGGCCGCCGACGATACCGCCGGCGATTTCCGGGACTTCGCTGAAGTCACCCGGTGGGCTCGCAAGATCGGTCCGCTTCTACTCAAGCCATAGCCGAGTCTGCGGCGGCAGCGAGCCTCGACTGGGCCCGTCCAACCCGAAATGCGGGCGCCCTAGTCGGCCGGACGGAACCGGTGCACCTCGGCCAGGAAGGCAAGAGCCTCCCGCGCGACGGTGATGATGGTGGCGGCCTGCCGGAACCCATGACCCTCGCCGGGGAAGATACGCAACCGCACGGGTAATCCTCGCTCGGCCAGCGCCGCCGCCATCGCCTCGGCCTGGGACGGCGGCACCACCTTGTCGTCGGCACCCTGGAAGATCAGCATCGGGCAGCCCAATCGATCGAGATGATGAATCGGCGAGCGCTCGACGTAGATGGCGCGGCCTTCGGGGTAGGGGGCGACCAGCCGATCGGTGTAGTGGGCTTCGAACTTGTGAGTGTCGGCGGCCAGCGACTCCAGATCCCCGATTCCGTACAGGCTGATCCCGGCGGCGAAGACGTTGCTGGTGGTGAGCGCGGCCAGCGTGGTGTAACCACCAGCTGACCCGCCGCGGATGCTCAGCCGCCGGGGATCTGCCCCTCCGGCCTCGACCAGGGCAGTAGTGGCGGCGATGCAGTCGCGAACGTCGCTGATCCCCCAGTTTCCGGCCAGGCGCTGTCGGTAGGCGCGTCCGTACCCCGAGGAACCGGAGTAGTTCACATCGACGATGCCGATCCCACGGCTGGTCCAGTATTGGATCGCGAGGTTGAAACTGGGGTCGCTGAACGCTGTCGGGCCGCCGTGGCTCCACACTTGCACCGGCGGCAGCTCACCGGCCGGTGCGCGAAAGCCCGGATTGGTGGGCGGGTAGAACCAGGCATGGACCGGCCCGTCCGCAGATTCCCAGCTGACGGCCTCGGCGCGGGAGACCATCGCAGGCTCCAAGCGGACGCCGCTGGCTCGGCGCAGCGGCGTGGTGGCGCCCGTGGCCCAGTCCAGTTCACACAGCTCGGTGGGCCGATCGGCGAAGCCGAGCAGCGCCACCGCGCGCCCGCCGCCTCCGGAGACGGACGCGGTCACCGCGTCGGTGGCCAGTGGGGCCAGGGTGGCGGCGGTGAGGTCGATAACTCCGAGGCGGGCGAAGCCGTCAGCCTGCCAGGTGCAGCCGATCCGGTGGGCGTCGATAACCGCGTACGGAACCGGCGTCAGCACCCACAGCGGGCCGCAGAAGTCCGCCTCCAGTGGGCAGAGCGCGGTCGAGGTACCGTCGTGCCAGCGGTAGAAGTTCCAGAAACCGGTGGGGTCATCGAGGTAGATCAGCCCGCCATCGGGGGCCCAGGACGGGTACAGCGCCGAGGTGCCCGCGCCGCCGGCGATCACGGTGATGGCAGCGGGATCGGCGAGGTCGGCCACGACGATGCGGGACTGGTCCCAGGGCATGTCGGGGTGGTCCCATTCGCACCAGGCCAGACGTCCGGAAGGGTGCAGGCAGGGGTGGGCGTAGAAGTCGGCACCCTCAGCCAGCACCCGGCCGCCGTCGGTGTTGTCGGCATCGAGGGTGAGCGCGACCACGGTTTGGATCGGCTCGCCGGCGCTGCGGTGGTCCTCTCGGACGGCCAGCAGCAGCCGTTGCGGCAGGGCCAGCTGCAGCGCCGCGTAGCGCAGCCCCGCCACGCACGCGAGCCGGCGCGGCGGCTGGTCGGACTCGATCAGCCACACCGAAGAGTCGGCGAACTCGGTGTAGGCAACCAGGTCCCCGGCGGCGGTCCAGTCGCCGCCGCCGTACTCGTTCACGGCGGTGCGGACGTTGGAGGTCGGCTCGGTGAGCTCGCTCACCACCCCGGCGGCGTCTCGCTGCCACAGACTGACCCGGCCACGCTGCTCGGGATTGCCCTCGGCCCACAGAGTCCGGTCGGGCAGGACGATGCCCGAACTGAGGCGCAGCGCAGCCACGGTGAGATCGGACGCGGCAATGGGGGATCGCCACGACCCGAACGGCGCGGTGACAACTGGTGCGGCGTCGGCGCTCACGGCAGACGCGCCAGTTGGTCGCGGAACGCCTGGTAGAGCGTGTCGTTGAACAGGACGAAACGGACCCGCTCGACGCCGGTGCGGGGGTGCCCGGCGACGGCCAGCACCGCCACTCGGGCGGCGGTGGCCGCGTCCCAGCCGTAGACCCCGGCACCAATAGCCGGAAACGCGATAGTGCTAACGCCCAGCTCGACGGCCACCTTAAGGGAGTTGGTGTAGGCCGCGGCCAGCAGGGCCTCATCGATTTGTCCGGCGTGCCGGTTAGGCCCAACGGTGTGGATGACCCACTTGGCGGGCAGCAACCCGGCTGGGGTCGCCACCGCCTCGCCAACCGGTAGTCCGGCGGGGTATTGCTCGGCTCGAACCTGGCGACAGGCAGCCAGCAGGGCACCGCCAGCGGCAGCGTGCAAGGCGCCGTCGACGCCGCCACCACCAAGCAGGGTGGAGTTGGCGGCGTTTACCAGTGCATCGGCGTGCTCAGTGGTGAGGTTGCCGTGGACGGCGTCGATGGTTTGCACGCCAGCAGTATCCCAGCCAAAAGCAGTGGGCCCCGGGGAAGCTACCCCGGGGCCCACTGTGAGAGTCGGTGGTCAGGACAGCTTGTTCGTCTCGTCCTGGATGGTCAGGGCGACCTGGCTGAGCTTGGCGGAATGCTCATTGGCGTGGTGGCCGCAGAAAAGAAGCTCGCCGCCGGTGGTGAGGGTTACTCGCAGGTAGGCCTGGGCGCCACAGCGATCACAACGATCAGCTGAGGTCAGGGGCTCGGCGTAGGTGCTGCTCATGGTCTTCCTCACTTTCTCACTCAACAAGAGTGCTCGGCATGGGTGACAACGTCTGCGGTTGCTCCGATGTTCCCTGGCCACCTTCAGTGTAGGCATCCATGGGCAAAGTCCGGGCAACAAGCCCCGACACCGTTACTGGAATACGCAGAACTGTTACGTCGCCGAGATAATCTGCCGGACGTGAGCACGACTAAAGCTGGCGAGGGCAGAGACTACGAGGCGCGGCACCTGCTGGTGCTGGAAGGGCTGGAGGCCGTCCGCAAACGCCCGGCGATGTACATCGGGTCCACCGACACTCGCGGCTTGATGCACTGTCTGTGGGAGATCATCGACAACTCGGTCGACGAGGCGCTGGCCGGCTATGGGAATCGGATCGTGGTTCGGCTCAATCCGGACGCCTCCATCAGCGTGATCGACGTTGCCCGCGGCATTCCGGTAGACATCGAACCGCGCACCAAGCTCACCGGGGTTGAGGTGGTTTTCACCAAACTGCACGCCGGCGGCAAGTTCGGCGCCGGCTCCTACAACGCCACCGGTGGCCTGCATGGGGTGGGCGCCTCGGTGGTGAACGCGCTGTCAGCCCGGCTGGACGTGGAGGTCGACCGCAACGGCTTCACTCATGCGATGAGCTTTCGGCGTGGTGTGCCCGGCGTCTTCGATGGTGAAGGCCCCGAAGTTCCTTTCGAGCCCGGAAACGCGCTGCGCAAGGTCGGCAAGGTCGCCAAGGGCGCCACTGGTACTCGGATCCGCTATTGGCCGGATCGGCAGATCTTCCTGCCCGGTGCGGAACTCTCGCTGAATCAACTGCTGGGACGGGCTCGGCAGACCAGCTTCCTGGTACCCGGCTTGGAGTTGGCCGTCACCGACGCGCGCACCGATGAGGTCACCGAAGAGGTGTTCAAGCATGAGGGGGGCATCAGCGAGTTCTGCGACTACCTGTCCAGTGGCACCCCCGTGACCGAGGTGATCCGGCTGCGTGGCTCGGACGCCTTCACTGAAACCGTGCCAATGCTTGACGACAACGGTGCGATGACGCCCACCGATGTTGAGCGCGAACTGGAGATCGACATCGCCCTGCGCTGGAACGGTGGCTACGACACCCATGTGTCTTCGTTCGTAAACATCATTGCCACGCCTAAGGGCGGCACTCACGTCTCAGGCTTCGAACGCGGCTTGACCAGGGGTTTCGGCCGCGGACTTGAAGGCACTCGGCTGCTGAAGGCCAACGAAGAGGTCACCAAGGACGACGTGATGGAAGGCCTCACCGCAGTAGTCACGGTGCGCTTGGCCGAGCCGCAGTTCGAGGGCCAGACCAAGGAGGTGCTCGGTACGCCGCCGGTGACGCGCCTGGTTGCCAAGGTGGTCGAACGCGAACTCGGCGACTTCCTCACTTCAAACAAGGCCGCCATCCGCACCCAGGCCCGTTCGCTGATGGAGAAGGTGGTGGCGGCCTCCCGTACCCGGGTCCAAGCCCGCGCCCACAAGGACGCCCAACGCCGCAAGAACGCCTTGGAGTCCTCCACGCTGCCCGCCAAGCTCGCCGACTGCCGCAGCACTGACCTGGATCGCACGGAGCTGTTCATTGTGGAGGGCAACTCGGCGCTGGGCACCGCCAAACTGGCCAGGAATTCGGAGTTCCAGGCGCTGCTGCCGATCCGGGGGAAGATCCTGAATGTGCAGAAGGCCTCAGTTGGCGACATGTTGAAAAACGCAGAGTGCGCATCAATCATCCAGGTGGTTGGGGCCGGTTCGGGCCGCACCTTCGACCTCGACGCGGCCCGCTACTCCAAGATCGTCTTCATGGCCGATGCCGACTCCGACGGTGCCCACATTCGCACCCTGCTGGCCACGCTCTTCTTCAAGTACATGCGTCCGATGGTGGAGGCAGGTCGGATCTACAGCGCGGTGCCGCCACTACACCGGTTCGAGCTGATCAACCCGAAGAAGGGCCAGGAGAAGTACATCTACACCTACAACGAGGCCGAATACCGCCGCAAACTGGCTGAGTTGACCAAGCGGGGGCAAGCGTTCAAGGAGCCGCAGCGTTACAAGGGGCTGGGGGAGATGGACGCCGATCAGTTGGCCGATACCACGATGAATCCGCGGCATCGCACCTTGCGCCGAATCACGGTGGACGATGCTGCTGCCGCCGAGACGACCTTTGAGAAGTTGATGGGCAACGATGTTGGCCCACGTAAGGATTTCATCATCGAAGGTGCTTACAGCCTGGATGCCGAACGCATCGACGCCTAGCTGGCGAGTCAGCAGATCTGCTGTAGCAGGCCGGTGTCGACGTCATAGAGGAACCCGCCCACCTTGGCCCGTCCGCCGATCAGCGCATGGCTGGCAACCGCGGCCACATCGGCGCGCAGACGCTCAAGCTGGTTGGGATCAGCATCGAAGGTGTACGCCGAGGCGTCGGCGCCAGCGGCCACCCCGACCTGGCGACGGATCTCGTCTTCGGCTGCGGTGGCCATGGCACAGCGAGTGTGAGCGATGATCAGCACCCGATCCACTTGGAGCAGGTTCACCGCCAAGACGCAGCCAGCCAAAGCATCAGCGGTGACGTGACCGCCGGGCGTGCGCAGGATCTTCGCCTCGCCGAGAAACAGCCCAATCATTTCCAGTGGCTGCAGCCGCGAGTCCATGCAGGTGACCACGGCAACGCCAGCGTGGGCGTAGCCGTCGAAGTTGCGTGGCGCAGAGTTGGCGTAGCGCTGGTTGGCGGCTAGGAGATCGTCGAAACCCTCGTGCATGCGATCACCCTAACTGGCACCGGACGGGGCCGCAGACCGCAACCTCAGGCGTGGTAGCGCGATCCGACGGCTGCCACCGGCTGACCAATCGAGATCCCAGAGCCGTCCCGCCGGGGGTCCAGCGGCGGCAACTCGATGGGGGAGCCGCTGGCGGCCGCGGCAATCGCCGGGTCGGGGCCAGCCCAGGCCAACAGCAGCACGTCTTCGCCCTTCAACAAACGTTGGCAGCGGACGCCACCAGTGGCCCGCCCCTTGGTGGGGTATTCGGCCAACGGTGTGAGCTTGATGCTGCCGGCATCGGTTCCGGGAAGCGCGGCTGAGGAGCCAGCGACCGTGACCACGCTGGAGTCCGCCGTTGGGGTAGCGCCGAAGAACAGCACCTGCGCCTGCCCGGCCAGCTTCACCCCGGCCATGCCGCCACCGGAGCGACCTTGCGGGCGCACCCCGGCGGCTGGGAAGTGAAGCAACTGGGCATCGCTGGTGATGAACACCAGCGAAACCAGGTCGTGGGCGAGTTCGACGGCTCCGACCACCTCGTCGCCGTCCTCGAGGCGGATGATCTCCCAAGCGTCCTTGGCCAACACCTCGGGGTTGACCCGCTTGACCACACCGCGTTTGGTGCCTAGGGCCCAGCCGAAGGTGGACCCATTCAAGGTGCCCAACCCGAGAATTCGTTCGCCAGGCTCCAAGGGGAGCAGTTCAGTGGCCGGTGATCCGCCCTGCAGATTGGGGGCCGATGCGGTGACTGGAACCGAGGGCACCTCGATGGCGTGCCCGCGCAGTAGGCGCCCGGTGTTGGTGAAGGCGCAGAAGTCGCCGCGAGCAGTGGTGCGCACCGCAGAGACGATCACATCGTGGACGGCCCGTGGCCCGGAACTGGGCAGCGGATCGTCATTGTCGGTGCGCGCGAGCAGGCCGGCCGAGGAGAGCATCAACCAGCAGGGGTCGTCGGCAATCTCGAGGGCGGCAGCGGTCTTGGCTGCGGTCACCTGATTGCCTGCCGAGGCCAACAGCACGGTACGACGAGGCGTGCCGTGGGTACGAGCGACTTCGTCGAGTTCGGTCGCGGTGACCTCCCGAAGCCGCTCATCGGAATCCAGGATCGCCTGTAGGTCGGAGATGGTCTGCCAGAGCTTGTCCCGCTCGGCCTCCAGGTCGATCCGGCTGAACTTGGTCAGTCGACGTAGCTGCATGTCGAGGATGTAGTTGGTCTGGGTCTCGCTGAGTTCGAAGGCTTCCATCAGGCGCACCCTTGCCTGGGCGGCATCGTCAGAGGATCGGATGATCGCAATGACGTCATCGATGTCGACAATCGCCAACAGCAATCCCTCGACCAGGTGGAGACGGTCCTTGGCCCGGCCGAGTAGGTAAGCCGAGCGTCGCCGGATCACCTGCAGGCGGTGATCCAGGTACACCGTCAGCATCGCCCGCAGCCCGAGGGTGGAAGGTTGGCCATCGACGAGCGCGACGTTGTTGGAGGAGAAGGAATCCTCCAGCTTGGTCAGGCGGAACAACTCCTCCAGCAGGGCTTCGGGGTTGATGCCGTTCTTGACCTCGATCACCAGCCTGGTGCCATTGGCGAGGTCGGTGAGGTCTTTGATGTCGGCGATCCCGGTCAACTTCTTGTTGGTGACCAGGGTTTTCACCTGCTCGATGATCCGCTCCGGACCGATCTGGTAGGGCAGTTCGGTGACCACAATGCCCTTGCGACGGGGGCTTACCTGTTCGATCCGGGCCGAGGAGCGCACCTTGAACTGGCCGCGTCCGGTCAGGTAGGCGTCGCGAACGCCGTCGAGGCCGATGATCTTGCCCCCGGTGGGAAAGTCCGGGCCGGGTACAAAGCGCATCAGCTCCTCGCTGTCGGCGTCCGGATGCTTCAGCAGATGCTTCAGGGCGTGGACGACTTCCACCAGGTTGTGCGGCGGGATGTTGGTGGCCATACCAACGGCGATTCCGGTGCTGCCGTTGACCAGCAGGTTGGGAAACGCTGCCGGCAGCACTATCGGTTCGGACTCCTTGCCGTCGTAGTTTGGCCGGAAGTCGACTGTGTCGGATTCGATGTCAGCGGTCATGGCGACCGCAGCTGGTGCCATCCGGCACTCGGTGTAGCGCATCGCGGCGGGGCCAGAGTCGAGCGAGCCGAAGTTGCCGTGGCCATCGACAGTCGGCAGTCGCATCGACCAGGTCTGGCCCAGGCGCACCAAGGCCTCATAGATCGCCGAGTCGCCGTGGGGGTGGTAAAGGCCCATGACCTGGCCGACCACTCGGGAGCACTTCACATGGGAGGCGTCCGGGCGGATGCGCATCTGGTCCATCCCGTAGAGGATGCGGCGTTGGACGGGTTTGAGGCCGTCGCGAGCATCAGGAAGGGCGCGAGAGTAGATGACCGAGTAGGCGTACTCGAGGAAGCTGGTTTCCATCTCGGAGGAGACGTCAACATCGACGATTCGCTCGGCGAAATCGTCCTCAACCGGAGGCGGTTTGGCAACCATCGTGCGTGCGCAGGCCTTTCTTGGTGTTGGTTTCAGTCGAGCTGGGACAGGCCATTTAGAGCGGCCAGCAGGCCACGTCCATCCGGGGCGGTGACCAGCGGAATCCCGGCTGCAGCGGTGTCGGGATCGATGAGCCCAGGGGTGCCATGGGCCAACACCTGCTCGGCTGCGGTGAGCTGTCGAATGGCGATGGCTCGGACGTGGCCGGGGGCTACCCGGGCGAAGTCGGCGTAGATCGCCGGATCGTGTTGGCCGTCGTCGCCGACCAGCAACCAGGAAATGCCGGGGAAGTCACGAGTCAACTCCAGCAGGGCTTCAACCTTGTGGGCGTAGCCGGACCGGAACCAGCCAGTGTTGGTCGGGCCCCAGTCGGTCATCAACATCGGCCCGACGGGGAAGCCGTGCCGCTTCAGAAACCGGGAGAGAAATGCATGGGTGTTCCAGGCCCCGGTCGAGATGTAGATCACTGGTGTCTCGGGATGGCGAGCCAGCAAGGAGTTGTACATCCGCGCCATTCCTGGGATGGCCTGTCTGGCCGACTCGTCGCGGATGAAGGAGTTCCAGGCGGCAATCATGGGCCGGGGCAGGAAGGTGGTGATGATCGTGTCGTCGATGTCGGACACCACTCCGAAAGTCACGTCGTGGCCGACTACCTGCACGTCGGCGAGGGTGGACTCCGAGCCGGCGCTGCGCACCTCAACCTGCTGCCAGCCAGCGGCCAAGTTGTGATCACGGATGCGCTCGTCGATGTAGCCACCGCGATCGGTGATGCCAGCGACCCGCAGTTCGCCGACCTGGACGGTGAAGGGAGCGCGTACACAGGCGGTGCTGAAGAAGTTGCGGAAGCCGCGACGGCGAATCATTTCCTCGGTGGCTTTGCCCAGGCCGGTGCGCGCCCGCTTGGGCACCAGAATCACTCGTCCGAGCACCCGAATGCTCGAGGTGCTGCCGTAGCCGGTGTAGCTAATCACCTGCTCTCGCCAACCGATGGCTCGCAGCAGCGCTTCGATCCGCCGATCGATGAACTCCTCCAAACGCGCGGCGAAGAACGGACGGGTACTCACGGCACCCCACCCTAGTGGCGCGCAGGGCTTTTGGGCCCCAGTTGGCACGCGTGGGAAGATGTCGCGCGTGAGCTCAACAGGTACGCGACGGCTGCCAGCCGATCTAGGTGCCGAGATACAGGCCTGTCGGTACTTCCCTGAACTGATCGCGGACACTGTCGCGATGTGTTTGGGCGCGGAACAGCCAGTTGCCCATCTGGTGCATCAGGAGGCGACCTTCAATCGGGACGAGATCCAGCGGCATCTAACCGTCCTCGTGCTCACCCCGACCCGACTTCTGGTCTGCCATACCGATGAGAACGGTGAGCCGGGGGTCCCCGCTCAGGCCCTGAGCACGTCCGAGGCGGTGGGTCTGGGCAAGATCACCTCGGTGGCACTGAGCCAAGTGGTCACCAACGCCGAGCGCTACGGCTCACGCAAGGCCAATATCACCGAGACCTGGTTGGCGATCGCTTGGGGGACCATGCGTCGTATTGACCTGGAACCGACCCAATGCCCGGACCCGAATTGCGAGGCTGACCACGGTCTGAGTGGCATGGTCGCCGCCGAAGACCTGACCGTCCGCATCAGCACCGCAGCCGATGGCCCCGACAAGGTGCAACAGCTGCTCAGCTTCGCCACCGCGTTACAGCAGGTGACTGGCCTGGCTCGATGAAGGCGCCGCAGATACCGGCCTACGGCCAAAACACGCTGGCTGATCTGCTGCCCAGCCTGGGTGCCCACTTGGGGTTGCCGGGCCATGATCGCTTGGGTCTGCCAGCCGCTGAGCGCTATCTGGTGCTGCTGATCGACGGGCTTGGCGCTGAGCAACTGGGCGACCACGCTGAGCTGGCGCCCTTCCTTACCGGTCTTGAGCAGCGCAGCATCACCTGCGGGGTACCCAGCACCACTGCGACCTCCATCACCAGTCTCGGCACCGGACTGGCCCCCGGTGGGCACGGGATCGCGGGCTACACCTTCTGGTATCCGCCGAAGGGGCAGGTGCTCAACGCGTTGCGCTGGCCTGCTGATCTGAGTGGCTTGGACGTCCAACCGCAGTTGACCTTCTTTGAGCGACTCAACAAGGCCGGGATCGAGAACGGCACCATCGCGCCAGCGGCGTTTGCCGACAGTGGGCTGACAACCGTGGCTTTGCGCGGCGCGCGGTTCTGGCCGGTGGAGGACGAACGCGATCACGGCCGCCGAGTTGAACTGGCCACCGCTGCGGTGGCGGCGGGCAGCCGAAATTTGAGCTACTGCTACGAGCGGGTGCTGGATCACACCGGTCACGGAGCCGGCATCGATTCGCCAGCCTGGCGGGCGGCGCTGGTTGAGGTGGACGCCCTGGCGGCAAGCTTGCGCGCGGCTCTGCCGGAGTCGGTGCGGCTGGTGATCACTGCTGATCACGGCATGGTGGACGTCCCCGGTGATGCACGGGTGCTGGTTGAGGACGAGCCCGGCCTGCTCACTGAGGTGACTGCATTTGCCGGTGAGGGCCGGTTGCGGCACCTGATGGTCGAATCAGGTTGCAGCGAGCAGGTGGCGGCGCGTTGGCGGGGTGCGTTGGGGGAGCGAGCCTGGGTTCGCACCAGGGCCGAAGCCGTGGCTGAAGGCTGGTTCGGTGAAACGCCGAACCGATTGGCTGACCGATTCGGCGATGTGATCGTGGCAATGGCAGATGACGGTGCCATACTCAGCCGGAAGCTGGTCGGTGAACTCAGCCTGGTCGGCATGCACGGCTCGCTAACCTCGGCCGAGATGGGCATTCCACTGTTGGTCGCTTGATCGGCCCAGCGCTACGCGTGGGCATCACAACGGGAGATAGACGGCATGGCTGAACTGACCTACTTCACCGGTCCGATGGACTGTGGGAAGTCGACGCTGGCTTTGCAGGTCGCTTACACCGAAGCTGAGGCGGGTCGGGAGGGGCGGCTGTTCACGATGCTGGATCGCTCCGGCGGCGCCACCATCACCTCGCGGATCGGTCTTAGTCAGCCAGCGCTCGAGGTCAAGCCGGAGTTCGACTTTTGGATTTACGTGGTGAGCGAGCTGACCGGCGGGCGCCGGGTGGACTTCCTAGTGTGCGATGAAGCCCAGTTCTACAACAGCGCCCACGTCGATCAGTTGGCCAGAATCGTGGACGAGTTGCAGATCGACGTGTTCTGCTTCGGCATCCTCACTGACTTCCGTACCCAGTTGTTCCCTGCCTCGCGCCGGTTGGTCGAGCTTTGCGATCGGATGGAGATGCTTCAGGTGCGGCCGCGGTGCTGGTGTGGCGAGCCCGCCACGCACAATGCGCGGACGGTGAATGGCGCGATGGTGACTGAAGGCAGCCAGGTAGTGGTCGGCGACACCGACAACAGCGCGGAGGTTGCCTACCAGGTTCTGTGTCGGCGCCACCATCGGCGCCGAGTCACCGCTGAGGTTGCCGCCGTGACTCTCAACCCAGAGCCGCTGCCCTTTGGTGAGTCCTAGGAGCGGTTCTTCGGCGAGCCGAACATGATTTCGTCCCAGCTGGGCACTTCGGCCCGCTTGCGGCGAGTGCGTGGCTTCTCCGCCGCAGCCTCGTCGGCCGCGTCTTCCAGCGACGGCTGCGCATCCTTGGTCTCCGAAGGAGCTTTCGCCGAACTCGTGCCGGCCGCCGGTGGCGGGTTGGTCTTGCGATTTGAGGCCGACTTGCTTGGGCCTGGTTCGCTGTCCTGGCCTGTGGGGGGAGCCGCGTCAAGTACCGGTGGGCGGCCGGTCCCGTTGCGCAGATCCTCGCTAATCAGGCCGGCGTAGATCTGGACGGAGTCCTCATCAAAGCTGGAGAGCATGTCGTAGAGCACATCGAGTCCGCCGGTATGACTAGGCAGAATGTCGTAGACCCCATCGACCTCTGCCAGCTCGGCTTCGGTGTAGGCATCATCGACCTCGCCCTCGGTCTCATCCATCGGCGCGGTGTCGTCGGGATCTGGGAACTCCTCAGCGCGTGGCTGCACT
Organism: Propionibacteriaceae bacterium UBA6122; assembly: GCA_002428365.1. Lineage (GTDB taxonomy): Bacteria > Actinomycetota > Actinomycetes > Propionibacteriales > Propionibacteriaceae > Propionicimonas. The sequence continues at coordinate 20,174 of DIVW01000018.1, read as the reverse complement.
ACCCGAACCAGAGCGAGGTCATCGTTGAGGTCGACGGTCGGTTCAGCCTCCTCGTCGCGGCGACGACGGCCGGGTTGGGGGCCGTGGGAGGCTGAATGGAGGCCGAGCAGCCAGCGAGCGTCGTCATTGTCAGCAACCGAGAAGCGGCCATTGGAGTCGTAGACGAACCGCGCCTCGCGGCGGGACTTGCCGGAGTCGTAGTCCAGCCGGACCAGCCAGCGACGCCCCTCAAGCCGCCAGGCATCCCACTCCAGGGCATCGGTGTTCACGCGGCGCGAGGCGAGCCGGTCGGCAACTACCTGGCCCAGAGTGCGGTGGGCGATGGTCTCCCCACCGCGGCGCACCTGATGGTTCTGGGCTTGTTGGGCAACGTACTCGCGTTCGGCCAGGACGGGGACGGCAAAGGGTTCGATCCACTCCAGCGACATGCCTGCGACGCGGGCTACCTCTTCGATCGAGTCACCTGCTCGGACGCGCGCCTGGATCTCTCGTGGGCTGAGCGCGCTTTCCATTTCGATCTCCAGATGGATGGGTTGTGGCGCCGGGCGCACCGAAGGCTGTCCTAGATCAGGGCCGGATCGGTGAGTCATGGTGTCACTTCCGATGCTGTTTGCAGGTAACCTACCAACCCGCTCCGCGTTAAGCGCGTCGGCTGGCCGCAAAGTGGCCGTCCGACACCGCGGTTCGGGAATATGGGCGGTGTAACCCAGCGCTACAGATTGCTGGCACCATTACCGCACACCTCCACGTACTACGACAGGGAATACCAGCCGATGGCAACCGACTACGACGCTCCTCGCAAGACTGACGAGGAAAGCGAAGACTCGATCGAGGAGTTGAAGACCCGTCGCAACGACAAGAACTCGGGCAAGGTGGACGAGGACGAGGTCGAAGCCGCGGAAGCCTTTGAGCTGCCCGGTGCAGATCTCTCGCATGAAGAACTCACCGTCCGGGTCCTGCCGCGGCAGGCCGACGAATTTACCTGCGGCTCCTGCTTCCTGGTGAAGCACCGCAGCCAGGTCGCCGTCGTCAAGGGCGGCGTTAGCTACTGCGTCGACTGCGCCGGCTGAGGCCGACGGGGTTTTACCGACTTCGACCGGCTCTGTCGAAGCCAGGCACTCGCGTGCCCATTATCCGGGTCCACTGACTGGCCGCGAAGCGGTTCATCAGCAGCTGGGCTAGGCCGACGCCCAATCCGCTGGCTACTGCCCAGGTGATGGCGCGGCGCAGCGGCACCTCCGGATCGTTGGGGAGGGGTGGTTCGTCCCCAGTAGTCAACTCCCAGACCTTGCTGACCAGTTTGGCGGCCGCAACTGTGGTGATGGCACCGACGATGCCGGCATAGATGTTCCAGATCAGTCTCTGTGAGGTGTTCACTTGGCCTCCTATTGGCATCATGCCAAGGCTGCCTGGCCTGGGCAATGCCTCGGGTCGGGCAGCGACGGTGAGGGCGGTGCGCGCGAAGCTAGACTGCCCAGGTGAGATCGACGAACCCCCAACCGGTGGTAATCGGCCTGGTGCGCCTGGATCCAGGACTGCCAGTGCCGCGCTACGCCCACCCGGGCGATGCCGGCGCTGACCTAGCCATCAGCGAGGATTGCGAGCTCGCCCCTGGGCAGCGCCGCGTTGTTGGAACCGGGGTTGCAATCGCCCTCCCAATTGGCTGGGCTGGCTTCGTGCACCCCCGTTCGGGACTGGCTGCGCGCAGTGGTCTGACCATCGTCAACGCGCCGGGCACGATCGATGCGGGTTACCGGGGCGAAGTCAAGGTGTGTCTGCTGAACACCGATCCGGCTGTTCCCATCCGGTTATCTCGGGGCGATCTGATCGCACAGCTGGTGGTGCAGCAGGTAGCGAGCGCCGACTTTGTCGAACTCACTGAGCTGCCACCGGCGGCGCGCGGCGCCGGGGGCTACGGCTCAACCGGAGGAATTGCTGACTGGACCGCGAAAGCGGTCGGAACCGAGGTAGAGAAGTGATTTTTGGACGTAAGCGACGCTCCGACGCGGTGGAGGACGCCGAGGCTGGCCCTGATGAGGTGCTCGCCGCAGTTGAGGAGAACGACAGCGATCAGGCAGTCGACGACTTGGACGATTCGGTCACCGAGGACGCCGAGCAGCTGCTCGATGCTGAAGATCGGGATTGGCGCGAAGACGGACCCTTCGACTATGACGAGGTCGACCTGGGTGCTGAGGTGGCCCGAATCGACCTGGAGACCCTGATCATCACCCCCTGGGACGGGCTCAACCTCCAGCTTCAGGTGGACGAAGAGTCGCGTCGCGTGCTGGCCGTCACTGGTGTCTGGGCCGAATCCGGCCTGGAGTTGGTGCTGTTCGCGGCTCCGGCCGTCGGCGGGCTGGCTGCAGACCTGCGTGCAGAGGCGATCGCAGAAGCTGAGCAGGCCAATGGCACGGTGGAGGTTGCCGTTGGCACCTTCGGCCCCGAGCTTCGGCGGGTGCTGCCGCAAAGCGGACCGAAGGGGGAGAAACTCTTCCACGTTTCCAAGGTCTGGTATGCCGAAGGCCCACGGTGGCTGCTGCGCGGCACCCTGCTTGGTGAGGCCGCTTTGGACACCGTTGCCCAGGACAAGACCGCCCCCTTCGTGGAGTTCTTCCGCAATGTGGTGGTGCGCCGTGGTAACCAACCGATGGTTCCCGGCGACCGCATCACGATGCGGCTACCGGAGGGGGCGTCCTAATGGCCAAAGCCAACCCGTTCGTGGCAGCGCTGAAGCGTTGGGGCGCCTCGAATGCCGAGCTCGAATCGCAGGAGCGTCAGCGGGTAGCCGAGTCCTCGGGTGCGAACAAGGTCGGCGATCTCTGTGATCGGCAGCAGGCCCGACTACGCGGGACGATCTCGGTGTTGACCATCAAACCGCGAGCCGGGATGCCCTGGTTGGAGGCCGAGCTCACCGATGGGTCGGGTTCGGTCACGTTGATCTGGATGGGTCGCCGGGAGATCCCCGGGGTGGTCGCTGGTCGCGAACTCATCGTGAACGGACGGGTGTCCTGCGTTGATGGCGGGCGGCGGATTTACAACCCGCACTACGAACTGGTGGCTGGCTGACCTGGAGCGTTAGGCGTCCCGGATCACCCGCGGCATCAGATACTGAGCAAGTTCTGGCTCATAGCTCGGCGCAGCGATGAAAAGCAGTTCGTCATCGGCTTCCAACGCGGCGTCTCGTTCGGGCGCTCTGGCCACCCCGTCCCGGATGATGGCCACGAGCACACAGTCACCGGGCAGGTTCAGATCTGAGACCCGGGTGCCGACGCGTGGTGACTCTTCGGGCAGGGTCATCTCCACCAGGTTGCTATGACCGCCGCGGAAGCTGAACAGCCGGACCAGGTCACCAACGGTGACCGCCTCTTCGACCAGTGCGCACATCAGCCTTGGGGTGGAGACGGCGACATCAACGCCCCAAAGGTCGTCGAACATCCACTCGTTGGCCGGATGATTTACGCGACCGACGGTCCTTGGCACGGCGAACTCGGTCTTGGCCAGCAGCGAATGGACCAGATTGGCCTTGTCATCACCGGTCGAGGCGATAGCCACATCACAGGTGTCGAGGCCAGCTTCCTCCAGGCTGCTCACCTCACACGCGTCGGCCAACAGCCACTCGGCCTCTGGGACGCTTTCGGGCTTGATGGCATTCGGATCACGGTCGATCAGCAGGACTTCGTGACCGTTGGCGATCAACTCCCGGGCGATGGAGCGGCCGACATTCCCGGCTCCGGCGATGGCTACGCGCATTGCTCAGCCCCTTCTCAGTGCTCTAGCGGTGCTGCGCCGAGGATGTTCTCCACGTCGCCGACCTGGTCGTTGGTGACGGCGGCGTAGATGAGATCGCCGTCCTGGAAGACTGTGCGCTCGTCGGGCACCATCCCGGTGCCGAAGCGCATCAGGAACGGAATGCGCGAACGGGAGTGAGCCTCCATTTCCGAAATCTTGCGGCCCACCCAACTGGGGTCGACGTGTACCTCGATCAGGCGGACGGTTCCCGACGGGTCGCGCCATTGCGGCTCCGAGCCGGAGGGGAGCAGGCGACGCAGCACCTGATCGGCAGCCCACCGCACCGTGGCGACGCTGGGGATGCCCAGCCGTTCGTAAACCTCGGCGCGGCCCTGGTCGTAGATGCGGGCGACGACGTTGTTGACCTCGAAGGTTTCGCGCACCACCCGGGCGGCCAGGATGTTGGAGTTGTCACCGCTGGACACGGCAGCAAAGCCGTCGGCGCGCTCGATGCCGGCGCGAACCAGCACCTGACGATCGAAACCGACACCTTTGACGGTCTTGCCCTGGAACTCCGGCCCTAGTCGGCGGAAAGAATCCTGGACCAGGTCGATGACCGCGACCGAATGGCCCCGGCGCTCAAGAGCTCGGGCGAGCGATGAACCGACTCGGCCGCAGCCCATGATGACGATGTGCATCGCCGTTGCCTCCAAGATTGTTGGTCGAGGTTCCTGGCTCGACCCTATCAATCTGCACCTGGGCCGGGGACGGGCCCCGCCTGCATTTTGGGCCCCTCTTCTGGGCGAGGGGGCTTCCAAGCCAGCTTTGGCATAGGGTTCGTAGACGTGAACGCCACAGACTTCGTCAAGCGATTGTTGGTGGGTCGCAAGCTGGCGAGCACCCAGCTGGGCGAGACCCTGCTTCCCAAGCGGATCGCCTTGCCGGTTTTCGCTTCCGACGCGCTGAGCTCGGTGGCCTACGCTCCTGACGAGATTCTGCTGACACTCTCGCTAGCTGGCATGGCTGGCTTCGCGTTCTCTTGGGAAATCGCCTTGGCCGTGGCGGTGGTGATGCTGATAGTGGTGATGTCCTATCGGCAGACCGTCCACGCCTATCCGTCCGGCGGCGGCGACTACGAAGTGGCCACGGTGAATCTGGGCCCCAACGCTGGGGTGGTGGTGGCCAGCGCGCTGCTGGTTGACTACGTGCTCACGGTGGCGGTTTCAGTGTCTTCCGGGGTTCAGAACGCAAAGGCAATGATGCCTTTCCTGGCCGGTAATGAGGGTCTTTGGGCCGCAGCGGTGATCCTGGCGCTGATGGCGATGAACCTGCGGGGTGTTCGGGAATCTGGCTCGTTCTTCGCGGTTCCGACCTACGGCTTTCTGATCGGTGTGCTGGGCATGACCGCTTGGGGGCTGTTTCGAATCCTCGGGCTTGGTGAGAATCTGCAAGCCCCGACCGCCAGCTATGAGGTGGTCGGCTCCCCGGCCTATGAACCGTTCATCGGCCTGGCGATGGTGGTATTGCTGGCCCGGGCGTTCTCCTCAGGATGTGCGGCGTTGACCGGAGTCGAGGCGATCTCCAACGGCGTGCCGGCCTTCCGCGAACCGAAGAGCCACAACGCTGCCACCACCCTGGCAATGCTGGGCGGCATCGCGATCACCATGTTCGGTGGCATCGTCTTGTTGGCCAACCTGACCGGGTTGAAGTTGATTGACCCCGACGGCCACTCCCACTTCCTGGACACCGGGGTGCCGGTTGACGTTGCGCACGAGACGGTGATGGGGCAACTGGCCCGCACGATCTTTGACACCTTCCCAGTCGGCTTCTTCTTCGTGATCACTGCCACCATGATCATCTTGTTCCTGGCCGCGAACACCGCCTTCAACGGCTTCCCGGTGTTGGGCTCGATCCTGGCTCGGGACGGCTTCCTGCCGCGGATGTTGCACACCCGAGGTGACCGGCTGGCCTACTCCAACGGCATCTTCGTGTTGGCGATGGCCGCCGTTGGTCTGGTGGTGGTGTTCAACGCCAATGTGACCGCGCTGATCCAGCTCTACGTAGTCGGCGTGTTCGTATCGTTCACGATTAGCCAGTTCGGCATGACTCGGCACTGGACGCGGCACCTGAAGACCGAAACCGATCCGCGGAATCGCGCCCGAATGCTGCGCTCGCGGGCAATCAACACCGTGGGGCTTGCTGGCACTGGGATCGTGCTGATCATCGTGCTTGCCTCCAAGTTCGTTTACGGCGCCTACCAGGCGGTGTTGGCAATGGCGGTGCTGTTCGTGGTGATGCGGTCGATCAAGGCGCATTACCAGAAGGTCGCCCGCGAGACTGCGGTCGGGGCGATGGATGCACGCCTGCTGCCGAGTCGGGTGCGGGCGGTGATCCTGGTGCAAGAGGTGAACAAGCCGACGATGCGGGCGGTCAACTTCGCTCGGGCCACCCGTACCAGCAGCATCGAGGCAGTCACGGTAGCCGTGGATGAAGCCGAGACCAGAGAGATCGTGGCCAAGTGGGATGAGCAGGGCCTTGACTTGGCGCTGAAGGTGATCTCTTCGCCCTACCGGGAGGTAACCGGTCCGTTCGTCAACTACGTGCGCGGCATCCGGTCGGACAATCCTCGCGATGTGGTGTGCGTCTACATCCCTGAGTACATCGTCGGTCACTGGTGGGAACAGTTGTTGCACAACCAGACCGCACTAATCGTGCGGACGCGGCTGAACTTCATGCAGGGCGTCATGGTGACGTCGGTGCCTTACCAGCTGGCGTCGTCGAAGTACGCCTTCGACCGCGCCGAGCGAAACAGCGCCGCCGCCTGGCGTAGGCCAGGAACTGGCCAGGTGCGGGTGGGCGACTTCAACGAACCCGGCCGACGCGAGTGAGCCTCGAGGTAGGGCAGATCCTTCGCGCAGTTGAGATCGGCCCGGTGGCCCATGGTGGCCACTTCGTGGCGCGCTATTCCGGGCAGGTGGTGTTCGTTCGCGGTGGGCTAACCGGCGAGCTGGTTGATGTTGAGGTGACCGAGGCGAACCGCAAATACGCCCGCGGTGAAGTGGTGTCGGTTGAACGCGCCAGTGAGCATCGAATCGAGCCACTTTGCCCAATAGCGGGCAGTTGCGGTGGGTGTGACTTCCAGCATGTCGAGTTGGCGCACACTCGCGAGTTGAAGCGGCAGGTGGTCGCCGAGTTACTTGGCCATTTGGGCGACTACGACTTTCAAGGCCAAGTGCTGGAGGTGGCTCCGGCCCCCTTCGGCTGGCGTACTCGGATGCGCTATCAGCACGACGGGACCGGCCGGCTGGGCTTGATGGAACACCGCTCCCGCCAGGTGGTGCCGTTACCTGCGCAGGGCTGCCTGCTTGCGGTGCCGCAGCTCGCCTATCCAAAGGTTGTGCACCGCGCGCCAGCAGAGGTGGTCGCAGTGGCGGCCGCGTCCGGGCTGGTGGTGGTGAGCGGCGACGTTGTCGGTTCGACGGTCACCGAAGAAGTACTGGGGCATGAGTTCACCGTGGAGGCGACCGGGTTTTGGCAGGCCCACCGTGGCGCGCCGGCGGCCCTGGTCGCGGCCGTACTGGCTGGGCTGGAGCCAGCAGCAGGGGAGCGGGCGGCCGATCTCTACTGCGGTTCGGGGCTGTTCGCGAGTTTCCTGGCTGAGGCTGGCTGTCAGGTCCTGGGCATAGAGGGAGATCGCCGGGCTACCGAATTGGCCCGCCAGAACGTGCCAGTGGGGGAGTTCCTCCACGGCGACGTCGCCAAACTGGTGGACCGGTTGCCGCTGGCTTTGGACGTGGCCGTATTGGACCCGCCCAGGGTGGGTGCTGGCGAGGCCGTGCTGACCGCGCTACTGGCCCGCCACCCCCGCGCGGTGGCCTACATCGCCTGTGACCCCGCCGCTTTGGGACGTGATCTGCGGATCGCCGCGAGCTGTGGCTACCAGGCAGCCAGCGTGACCGCCTTCGACCTTTTCCCGCTCACCCACCATGTGGAATGCGTGGCCATTCTGAAACCGGTCTGAGCCCGTTCTGGCAACGGGAAATGGCCTGACATACACACCATTGACCCCCGGAGGCCCGGAGTGGGTAAGAGTGCTTTGGACAATCCCAGCCAAGAGTCGCCGCCCGGGTGCCAGTCGAGCTAGCCTGTCGGGGATCGAGTTGGCTAATATCTCGATATCAAGATATTTCGTAGGCTTCGGGAGGCCCAATGAGCATCGACAGCTACCGCGCATCAGACGAACTGAAGGTCGGGGAGCAGAGCTACCAGATCTTCCGCATCGATGCCGTCGAGGGGTCGGCGAGCCTGCCGTTCAGCCTCAAGGTGCTGTTGGAGAACCTGCTTCGCGCTGAGGATGGCGCGAACATCACCGCGGGGGACATCGCAGCCCTCGGCGCCTGGGATCCCGCCTCGGAGCCCAATCGGGAGATTCAGTTCACCCCGGCGCGAGTGATCATGCAGGACTTCACCGGCGTGGCTTGCGTCGTTGACCTGGCCACCATGCGCCAGGCCGTCGCCGATCTTGGTGGCGATCCGGCCTCAATCAACCCGCTGGCCCCGGCCGAACTGGTCATCGACCATTCGATCATCGCTGAGTACTTCGGCACCCCCGAGGCGCTCGCGCTGAACGTCGGCGTGGAGTACCAGCGCAACGAGGAACGCTACAAGCTGCTGCGCTGGGCGCAGACCGCTTTCGACGAGTTCAAGGTGGTGCCGCCGGGCACCGGCATCGTCCACCAGGTGAATATCGAGAACCTGGCCCGGGTGACTTTCGCCCGCGAGGTCGACGGCGTCCTACAGGCCTACCCCGACACCTGCGTCGGCACTGACTCCCACACCACCATGGTCAACGGCCTTGGGGTCGTGGGCTGGGGCGTTGGCGGCATCGAGGCTGAAGCTGCGATGCTCGGTCAGCCCATTTCGATGCTGATTCCGCGGGTGGTCGGCTTCAAGCTGTCCGGGAAGCTGAACGATGGCGTGACCGCGACGGACCTGGTGCTCACCATCACCGAGATCCTGCGCAAGCACGGAGTGGTCGGCAAGTTCGTGGAGTTCTATGGACCCGGCGTCGGGGAGATCCCGCTAGCCAACCGCGCCACCATTGCCAACATGTCGCCGGAGTTCGGCTCGACGATCGCGGTGTTCCCGGTGGACAGCAAGACTCTGGACTACTTGCGGATGACCGGGCGCACCGAGGATCAGATCTCCCTGGTTGAGGCTTACGCCAAGACTCAGGGCCTGTGGCTGGACCCTGCTGCCGAGCCACGCTACTCCGAGAAGCTTGAACTCGATCTGAGCAGTGTGGTGCCCAGCATTTCGGGACCGAAGCGTCCGCAGGACCGCATCGTGCTTGCCGAGAGCAAGGCCAAGTACAACGAAATCATCGGCAGCTACACCGATGATGTCGCCGCCTCAATTCCAGTGACGCTCGCCGACGGTCGCAGCTTCGAACTGAAGAATGGCGCGGTGACGGTGGCCTCAATCACCTCCTGCACCAATACCTCCAACCCATCGGTGATGCTCGGCGCCGCTCTGGTAGCCAAAAAGGCTCACGAACTGGGCCTCAAGCCCAAGCCCTGGGTCAAGACCTCGGTTGCCCCCGGCTCGCAGGTGGTCACCGATTACTTCGCCAAGGCTGGCTTGCAGGAGCACCTGGACGCGCTCGGTTTCGAGACCGTCGGCTACGGCTGTGTCACCTGTATCGGTAACACCGGGCCGCTGATCCCTGAGGTCTCCAAGGCCATCAACGACAACAACCTGTCAGTGACCGCCGTGCTTTCGGGCAACCGCAACTTCGAGGGCCGGATCAGCCCGGACGTGAAGATGAACTACCTTGCCTCGCCGCCGCTGGTAATCGCCTACGCCTTGGCGGGCACCATGGACATCGATCTGGCCAACGAGCCCCTGGGTGAGGGTGACAACGGGCCGGTCTACCTTGCCGATGTCTGGCCCAGCACCGAGGAAATTGAGCAGGTCGTGGCCAGCTCAATCAGCCCGGAGATGTTCGCCACCCGTTATGCCGATGTCTTCGCTGGCGATGCCCTCTGGCAGAACCTGCCGACCCCCGAGGGCAACCTGTTCGACTGGGACCCGGCTTCGACCTATATTCGCCGCGCGCCGTACTTCGACGGCATGCCAGCCACGCCGGTGCCGGTAACCGACTTCGCTGGTGCTCGGGTGTTCATGAAGCTGGGCGATTCTGTGACCACCGACCACATCTCCCCGGCCGGCTCGATCAAGCCCGAGACGCCAGCAGGCCAGTACCTGACCGGCCATGGAGTTGCGCGTCCCGACTTCAACAGCCTGGGCAGCCGACGTGGCAATCACGAGGTGATGATTCGCGGCACCTTCGCCAACATTCGCCTTCGCAATCAGGTGGCGCCGGGCACTGAGGGTGGCTTCACCCGTGACTTCACCCAGCCTGACGGTCCGGTCGTATACGCCTACGATGCGGCCGAGAACTACGCCAAGGCTGGCGTGCCGCTGGTGGTGCTGGCGGGCAAGGAATATGGCTCTGGTTCCTCGCGTGACTGGGCGGCCAAGGGCACCACACTGCTTGGCGTCAAGGTGGTCATTGCCGAGAGTTACGAGCGCATTCACCGCTCGAATCTGATCGGCATGGGTGTCCTTCCGTTGCAGTACCCCGAAGGCCAGAACGCCGACAGCCTCGGTCTGACCGGCACCGAAACCTTCTCGGTAACCGGCATCACTGAGCTGAACGACGGCACCACCCCGGCGACTGTCCGGGTGGAGGCCGTCGGCGACGGCGAGCCGATCGTCTTCGACGCCGTGCTGCGGATCGACACCCCCGGCGAAGCTGACTACTACCGGCACGGCGGCATCATGCAGTACGTCCTGCGCTCGCTGCTGGCCAAGTAGTTCGATGTCCAAGCGGCGCGCCAAGGCGGCCGTAGCCCTAACGCGGGCCGAAGCCGGAGATCTTCCGGTCTCGGCCCGTGTTGCTTGGGGTTATCTGGCCGCGCTGTTGGCTGGAGTCAGCGCTGGGGTGCTCGTCCTGATCGCCGACCAGACTGCCGCGGTGGCGCTGTGCCGCTCGACACTGGACGACGCTGCTGCCGACTGCAAGTTGGGCTGGGCGATTTGGGTGGGCGTTGCTGGCTTCCTGGTCAGCCTGATCCCATTTGCGCTGAAGCTGAAGTTGGATTGGTGGTTCCTGGCCTCGATGTGGGCCGGAATCGGTGGTTGGGTGGCCTTTGATGCCATCGATCAGTGGTGGTGGTGGGCCGCCGCGCCGCTATTGCCGGCCGTCGCGGCATTGCTCAGCGCCGACTGGCAGCGGGGCCTACAGCTGCGGCGGGCTCAGCTGGTGATCATCGTGGTGCTGATGGCTGCCTCGATCGGCTCCCTGATCTGGTGGTACCTGAGGGGCTGAGGTATATTCGCACTAGTGCTCGATTAGGAGACCGGTGCGAGATCAGCCGCTAGGGATGCCGCCGGGCTGGCCAGAACAGGTCCGCCCGCCGGGAAGTGACGCCTGGGAACAGAGCGCTGCGGCTTTCCTCTTCGACTGTTGCCCGCCTGACTACCGGGGCTACCCGGTGCTGCGGCGGCACCCGGTGGTGTTGGCCCGCTTCGCCATTGCCTATGTGGACGGACACCTGGAAGCCAATGGGCGCGGGCTGCCCGTGCTGCGTACCGCGCTGGCAGCCGACGTACCACCTGAGGTGGTGAGTGCCGCAGTGGATGCCTGGTCGAGCGAAGCGGCCAAGTTGGTGCGGCTACGGCGCGAGCTGGGGTTGGTCGCTGACGCGTTGCGCGGTGTGCGGTTTCGTCCGCGGCTGTGACGTAGACTCCTTGGGTGCCGTTGCTTAACAGGATCACCGGTCCCGCCGACCTGAAGAAGCTCTCTGCAGGAGAGCTGCCAGCGTTGGCCGCAGAGATTCGGAAATTCCTGATCCGAAATGTCAGCCGTACCGGCGGCCATCTCGGTCCGAACCTCGGCGTGGTAGAGCTCACCATCGCTCTGCATCGGGTTTTTGACTCTCCTCGCGACGCCCTGATCTTCGATACCGGCCATCAGAGCTACGTCCACAAAATCCTCACCGGTCGGCAGGCCGGTTTCCCGCAGCTACGGCAGCGTGGCGGTCTCTCGGGCTACCCGAATCGCGCAGAGTCCGAGCATGACTGGGTAGAAAACTCCCACGCCTCCACCTCGCTGTCGTGGGCCGACGGGATGGCGAAGGCCTTCCGGTTGCGCGGTGAAGAGCGCTGGGTGGTCGCGGTGATCGGCGATGGCGCGCTCACCGGTGGCATGGCCTGGGAGGCACTGAACAACATCGCGGTGGGCGAGGACGAACGGTTGGTGGTCGTGGTCAACGACAACGGTCGCTCCTACACCCCAACCGTTGGTGGCCTGGCAACCCAGCTCTCCGGCTTGGGGCAACAGCTCACTGCGATCCGTACCGACCGCCGCTACGAGCGGGCGCTGCGACTTATCAAAGAGAAGGTGTTGGCCGCTCCGGTAATCGGCCAGATGGTGTACGGGCTGATGCACGGGCTAAAGACCGGCGTTAAGGACGTCCTGGTGCCGCGGGGGATGTTCTCCGACCTCGGACTGAAGTATGTCGGGCCAATCGACGGCCACGACGTCGACGCCGTCGAGCTGGCGCTACAGCAGGCCAAGCGGTACGGCGGGCCGGTGCTGGTGCACTGCATCACCGAGAAGGGCCGGGGTTTCAAGGCCGCCGAACAGAACGAGCAGGACCGATTCCACGCCGTCGGCATCATCGATGAGGACACCGGCGAGCCGCTGGTCTGTGGTGGCCGCACCTGGACTGACGCCTTTGGCGAGGAGATGGCCCGAATCGGTGCCACCAACGATCGAGTGGTGGCTATCACGGCCGCGATGCTGCATCCCACCGGGTTGGACAGGTTCGCCAGGCTCTTCCCGAACCGGACTTTTGACGTTGGGATCGCTGAGCAACATGCAGTGACTGCGGCTGCCGGGATGGCCTCTGGCGGGCTGCACCCGGTGGTTGCGGTGTACGCCACCTTCCTGAACCGGGCCTTCGACCAGGTGCTGATGGACGTCGGCATGCACAAGATGGGCGTCACTTTCGTGCTGGACCGAGCCGGCATCACCGGTCCGGACGGTGCTAGTCATCACGGGATCTGGGATTCATCTTTCCTTGGGTTGGTTCCCGGTCTGCAGTTGAGCGCCCCCCGCGACGAGCAGCGCTTGGGCGAGGCACTTCGGCTTTCGGTTGCGGTGAGCGATGCGCCCACGGTGATTCGCTACTCCAAGGAGAGCCTGCCCGAGCCGATTGCGGCACTGCGCCGCCAGGGTGATGTTGATGTGCTTTTCGAGACTGCCAAGCCCAAAGTGTTGGTGATCGGGTACGGACAGTTTTGCGGGCTGGCAGCCGAGGTCGGTCAGCGGCTGTCCCAGCAGGGCATCGGCGCGACCGTGGTCGATCCAGTCTGGGCTCTGCCGGTGTCAGCCGATTTGCTCGCGCTGGTCGCCAGTCACGAATTGGTGATCACTGTCGAAGACGGCGGCATCGTGGGTGGGCTTGGGGCCCGGGTCTCCCAGGAGGCTCGGTTGGCTGGCATCACCAGCCGCTTCCGCGAGTTCGGCGTGCCGTCGGCGTTCATCTCCCACGGAACCCGTTCGGAAATACTTGATCAGCTGGGTTTGACCGCTCAGGAGTTGGCCAGGTTCGCCACGGAGCAGGTGGCCGCCGATGAGGGCAGTAGCCCGCTCACCAGTTCTGAGCGATAACCGGCACTACCAGTCGGCGTTGCCAGTCACGGGCACCGAGTTCGATCAGCCGAGCGGCGATCGTTGCCTCATCGGTCTCCTCCGGTGAGTCCCACAACAACCGACGCAGATGATCCGGTGAGAGCAGGTTTTCCACCGGAAGCTCAACTTCCTCGGCCAACTCAGTGAGTGCTGGCCGGATTCGGTAGAAACGCTCAAACGAACTTGGCCATCGACGTTCCCAGGAGCGCGGCTGGGGCGGGCCGTCGGGGCTGAGGTGGCGGGTAGGCAGCTCAGCCTTTGGGGTGGCTGCGGCACGGTCGAGCGCGGCCAGCCAATCAGCCTCATACCGAGAGGTGAGTCGGTTGCCGAAGGCGCGCACAATCCGCAGATCGGAGCGGGTCAGCCGGGTCTTCTTGCTGGTCTCCATGTAGGTGGCCAGGTCGGTGATGGCTCGATCGGCTAGCACCCGTCCCGGAGAGCGATCCAGATCGCGGGCTATCTGCTCACGGGTCGTCCACAGCTCGCGTACCACCGCTAGCGCGGCCGGGTTGTGAATAGCGTGCAGCCCAGAGGTGCGTCGCCAAGGATCCGTCCGCGGAGCCACCGGATCGGCGGCGTGCTCGGCCAGGTAGGCGAACTCCTCTAACGCCCAATCCAACTTGGCGGCGGCGGTGAGCTTCTCGATGAGCCATTCGCGCAGGTCGGTGAGGCGTTCCACGTCCAGCGCGGCATAGGCCAACCAGTCCTGGGGAATTGGCCGCTTGGACCAGTCCGCCGCCGAGTGCTCCTTGAGCAGGGTGACTCCAACCGCAGTTTCCATCAGCGCGCTGAGGTTCACCCGGGGCAGGTTCAGCAGCCGGGCCGCCAGCTCGCTGTCGAACAGCTGGGTGGGCAGGAACTTGATCTCGGCCAGGCAGGGCAGATCCTGGCTGGCAGCGTGCAGAATCCAATCGACATCGCTCAATTCGGCGGCAAACTCAGCGAAGTCGGCTCGGGGTTGATCACCTTCGAAGGCTGTCGGATCAATCAGGTGGGTGCCAGCGCCAGCGCGGCGCAACTGAAGCAAGTACGCCTTGGCGGTGTACCGGTAGCCCTGAGCGCGTTCGGTGTCGACCGCGAGCGGTCCCGTACCCGCAGCGAGCGCCCGGCGCGCGTCAGCAAGCGCCTCAGGAGTTTCAATAACCTCCGGTATGCCATCGGCCGGTACCGCCAGAATCGGGTAGGCCACCGACTCGGTCTTCTCGGCGGGCACCGACTTGGTCTCTTCGGCGGTCACCGCGGCCATGCCCCGGGACGACGCGGAGTTATGGGCACGACACCCTCAGGCAGCGGGGGTAGCCCGGCGGCAAGACACAGCAACTCCGACCAGGCCACCAGATGGGCGTTGACGTCTTCGACTGAGTTGATGATCGGGGTCCAAGAAGCGCGCACTTCAACCTCGGCTCTAGCTGGATCCTCAGCGATGCCGCCGAAGGACTTACTGGACACCGCGGTGACGGTGCCACTTGGCGCCCGATAGGCCGCCTGGTTGCGCTCCAGTGCCTCCAGCAGCCAGGACCAACCCACTTCGCTCAGCAGCGGATCGGTGACCATTTCCGGATCGACGTCAGCACGGGAGAAGCTCACGCAGCGAAAGTCGCCGTCCCAGGAGGGACTGCCATCAGGATCGTGGAGGAGCACCAGCCGTCCGGTGCCCAAATCTTCGCCGTTGCTAGTGATCTCGGCGCTGATGGCAACGGCAAAAGGGGCGATCTTTTGGGGCGCGGGAATCTGATCGACCTTCAGCTCCGGGCGCCAGGGCATAGTCAGCATGGCCTGGGCCGCGGCGTCGAACAGCTGCGGTGTCCCGTGATCACGGCGTACGTCCACAGGATGAGAGTATCGGGGCACTCTAGGAGCGACGGATTGGCGCGCCGGACCTTTTGTCCTAGTCGGGTACGAACTGCAGGGACACCGAGTTGATGCACCAACGCTCATCGGTTGGGGTTGCGTAGCCCTCGCCGGCGAAGACGTGGCCGAGATGAGAGTCGCAACTGGCACAGCGGACTTCTGTTCGTGGTGGGCCAGGCAGACTCCGATCTGCCACCAGCCGCACTGCCTCGCCCGCGGCGGCGGTGTAAAACGATGGCCAGCCACAATGGGATGCAAACTTGTGCTCACTGCGGAAGAGGTCGGCTCCGCAGGCTCGACACTGATAGCGACCGGCGGCGCTCAGATCGGTGTACTCGCCGGTGAACGGCGCTTCGGTTCCGGCTTCGCGTAACACCCGGTATTCGGCAGGGGTGAGTTGAGCGCGCCACTCCTGCGGCGTCTTGATCACCTTGAGCTCCATTGGCGTCTCCTTCGATCCGGCTCCCCAGCATAGGAACGAAAGGCCAAGTAGCCTGCGGTCATGGTCGAGAAAGCGGTGGAACTGCTGATCGAGGGACGCGCGGTGCGGCTAAGCAGTCCCGACAAGCCGTACTTCGAGGTTCTAGGCGCCTCCAAGCTCGCGGTGGCGCGGTATTTCCTCGACGTTGGCGCTGGCATCCTGGCGGCGCTGCAGAATCGTCCGACCACCATGGAGCGATGGCCAGGAGGGGTGCGCGCGGACGTCAAGCTGGCCACCAGAGCGGACGGCTCGGGGGAGGCGTTCTTTCAGAAGCGGGCGCCGAGCTCGACCCCGGATTGGGTGCAGACCGCAGAGGTGCGGTTTCCCTCGGGACGGACGGCGATCGAGGTCGGCCCGGCCGACCTGGCTACCATCATCTGGATGGTCAACCTAGGTACCGTTCGTTTCCACCCCTGGCCGGTACTGGCCGCTGACACCGAGGCGGTGGACCAGCTGCGCATCGATCTTGATCCGCAACCCGGTGTTGGTTTCGATACTGCGGTGGTCGCAGCCCTCGAACTACGCAAGGTGCTGGCCGAGGCCGGGCTGACCGGCTTCTGCAAGACCAGCGGTGGCAGGGGAGTGCACGTCTACGCCCCGATCGAGTCGACCGATTTCATCGCCGCTCGCCACGCCGTGATCGCCCTCGGGCGCGAGTTGGCGCGACGACTGCCCACTGAGGTGACCGTGAACTGGTGGAAGGAGGAGCGGGGCGCGAGGGTCTTCGTCGACTTCAACCAGATGGCCAGGGATCGGCTGATGACTTCGGCCTATTCGATTCGACCGACTCCCGCGGGGTTGGTTTCGGCGCCGCTGACCTGGGATGAACTGCCACTGGTAGCACCCGGTGACTTCACGGTGGCGACGATGCCAGCCAGATTCGCCAAGCTTGGCGATCCGTGGGCGCCGATGGCTACCACTGCTCGCGGTTCGGTGGCCACCGCGGTCGAGTGGTACGAGCGTGATGCCCGGGCAGGGGAGGGCGAACTGCCCTACCCTCCCGAATACCCGAAGATGCCCGGAGAGCCGCCGCGAGTTCAACCGTCCCGGGCCCGCAGCGATGGGCGGATCTGACCGGTACTCAGGCGGGCCCACCCAGGATTGAGGCGAGGTCGTAGCCGGGCACCTCGTCGAGCTGATCGAAAGTGCAGGAGTGTGGCTCACGCTCGGGGCGCCACCGGCGGAATTGCGCAGAGTGGCGAAAGCGAGCGCCCTGCATGTGTTCGTAGCCAACGGTGCACACCAGCAGTGGGGAGATCAGCAAGGTCTCCTTCAGCTCAGTTGACCAGCGGGTGATGGCACCGGGACGCCGTACCCCGGCCGCAGCTTCGGCCCACGGGTGTTCGCCGTCCGCAGCCAGGGTGAGCTGCTCGAATTGAGCGGCCAACTCTGCCCTGGTCGCATCGTTGAACGCGGCAGCGACGCCGACGAAGTGCAGGTCCTCGCCGTCGAACAGCCCAAGCTGGAGGGAGCCGAGCAGCGGGCGCTCCGGCGTCGAGTTGCGATGCAGCCGATAACCAGCCACCACGACGTCGGCCTCCCGGGAGTGTTTGACCTTAACCATGGCTCGCTTGCCCGGAAGATAATGCCCGTCCAGGGGTTTGGCCACAATGCCATCCAGACCAGCACCCTCAAAGCTGGCGAACCAATCTGCGGCCTGCTGCAGATCGGTGGTCAACGGGGTCAGATGCACCCTTGAACCGGCTGAGTGGAGGTTGCTGGCCAACGCTTGGCGGCGATAGCTGAACGGGCTATCCAGCAGCACCTCATCGCCCAGGCACAGCAGATCCCAGCAGACCAGCGAGGCTGGAATGGCCTCGCTGAGCGCGTCGATTCGGCTTTGTGCGGGGTGGATTCGCTCGCTGAGGCGATCAAAGTCCAGCCGGTCGCCAACTGCCACCACCAGTTCACCATCCAGGACGCAGCGGGCCGGAGCTTCGGCGCGAACGGCCGCCACCACCTCCGGGAAGTAGCGGGTCAGGTCGCGACCATTGCGACTGAACAGCTGGACGTCGTCGAAGTCGCGGAAGACCAGGCAGCGAAATCCGTCCCACTTCGGCTCGTAGGCCATCCCAGCGGGCAGCGCGGCCGCCGTCCGGGCCAGCATCGGTTCGATCGGCGGCGACAAAGGCAGCGACATCGCTCAATACTGCCCCAGTAACGCACACCGACAGTCCAGACTGAGCACATGAGCGCAGCCAAGAAGAAGAATCAACCGCTGTCGGAGCTGCTCCGCGTGGCGCCCGGACCAGTGTCATTGGCGGATTTCGACCCGGCAGCCACCCCCGGCTATCCCGGCAAGGGCAAGCAGGACGCGCCGGAGCGGACCGCAGCGATGGCCAACGAACTGTCGGAGTTGCAGGAGCGGCTGTATGCCAGTGGGCGAGCGAATCCTGAGTCTGCCCCGAGCGTCCTAGTGGTGCTACAGGGCATGGACACCTCCGGAAAAGGTGGCGTGGTGCGACACGCGATGGGGCTGGTCGACCCGCAAGGCGTGGCACTCACCTCGTTCAAGGCTCCTTCAGCGCAGGAGCGGAAGCATCACTACTTGTGGCGAATCCGCCGCGCGCTGCCCAGCACCGGCATGATCGGCGTGTTCGACCGTTCCCAGTACGAGGACGTCTTGGTCGTGCGGGTGGAGAATCTGGTGCCTGAAGATGTCTGGAGCAAGCGCTATGAGGAGATAAACCGGTTCGAGCAGAAGGCCGCAGCAGCAGGCACCCGGATCATCAAGTGCATGCTGAACGTCTCCTTCGAGGAGCAAAAGAAGCGGCTGGCGGCCCGGGTCGGGGACCCAACGAAATACTGGAAGTACAACCCCGGCGACGTGGACGCGCGAGCGAAGTGGCCCGCCTACATGGCGGCATACGAGGCGGCGTTGGAGAACTGCAACACCGAGACCGCTCCCTGGCACGTGATTCCAGCAGACCGCAAGTGGTACCGAAACTGGGCGGTGGCCGAACTGCTGCGCGAGACGCTAAGCGGGATGGACCTGCAATGGCCCGCAGCGGATTTCGACGTGAACGCCGAGATCAAACGGGTCGCAGCTTGCTGAGCTCAGGCGCTGACGACTGACAGGTGCGGCACTGGTGGAGCTTCGTCGTCGGAATCGGCAAAGCCGAAATCGAGTAGGTCCATCGCGGCGAAGGCGTAGCGCGCCAGCACCAGATCGATGACCTCCCTGGCTGCGCCGATCGGTTCGCTGACCGCGACGGCGCCGTACCGGTAGGCCAGATCTGACTGGGTGTGGTAGGCCTCATCGGCGGCGAGGAAGAAGGATCCGACCGCTATGTGGCGACGACCTTGGGCACGCAAGCCCATGATCGCCTGCGCTACCGATGGTCCGCCATCATCGGCGACAGCGGTGAGGCAGGGGAGTCGATGGTGAGTGGACCACTGCCGGGCCCGGCGCGCCAGCAGGGAAGTGCCGCGCACATCGCCGGCGCAGGCTGAGGAGAGCACCAGGCCGTCGAGCTCAAGACAGCGGGCCTGACTGAGGGCGGTACGTAGCCGCTGATCGAGAATGGTGAGCAGGCTCAACTCCGGCCCAAGCGGACGGGACAAGGTCAGTCGCAGGCTTGGGAAACGAGCGTGAGCCTTGGCCATGAGTTCCTCCATGGGCAAGGAGCCTTCAACTGCGTGGGTGAGCTGCATCGGCACCAGGGCAACCTCGCCGACGCCGTCGGCGATCACCTGATCGAGGATCTGGGAAAGCGATGGAGGATTCTGATCCACGAAGGCGCAATGCGTCTGGATCTCTGGACGAAGCCGACGTAGCCCCTGTCGCAGTTCATGAGCGACCTGAGCGACGGACGGATCGGCGCTTCCGCGGGTGACCATAACGAGAACTGGTGCGGTCATCTGCAGCCTTCCTTACGGAGTGGCGGCATCTTTGCCATGCCTTGTAAGAACAATCGTGGTGCGACAAGGCCGCCGGTGCAATTTGAGCGGCCACATGTTGAGATGCGAGTCCAGAATATGGACTCAATCGTTTCACCAAAGTTACACCCGGCAGCTAGTCGCGCTCAAGGGGACGATGGGTGATCGGCAGCCGAGACGAAAGTTCTCAAAATGTGAGAAAGGCTGGAGATCCGGCTCGCCAACGCGGAGGTGGGGGAATCGGCGACGGGGCCAAAACGGCCCAACTGCTGGTGGGCGATACTGGGTTCGAACCAGTGACCTCTTCGGTGTGAACGAAGCGCGCTACCACTGCGCCAATCGCCCCTTGCGGGGAAAAAAACCTTGTTGGTGAACACCTTGTGGTGTTCACCAACTGCCTGCCTCGGTCAGACCGAGACCAGTTGGTCGTGGGCGACACTGGGATCGAACCAGTGACCTCTTCGGTGTGAA
>DIVW01000038.1 GCA_002428365.1 Propionibacteriaceae bacterium UBA6122 | reverse complement strand
GGTCCATGCCGGCGATGCCGATGGCTGAGAGCAGCGCACCGATCGTGGTCGGGATCAGGCATACCAGCAGCGACACCAGCACGACCAGCGACAGGTGGCCGCCGGAGTAAATCGCCTGGGGCTGCAGGGCCATCACGGCCAGCAGGAAGATGATCGTCAACGTGGTCAGCAGAATGTTCAGCGCGATCTCGTTGGGGGTCTTCTGCCGAGCCGCCCCCTCCACCAGCGAAATCATCTTGTCGATGAAGGTCTCTCCGGGCTTGGCGGTGATCTGCACCACGATCCGGTCGCTGAGCACCGTGGTGCCGCCGGTCACTGCGCACCGGTCGCCACCGGCTTCGCGGATCACCGGGGCTGACTCGCCGGTGATGGCCGACTCGTCGATGGTGGCCACGCCCTCGATCACGTCCCCGTCCCCAGGGATCACCTGACCGGCCTCGACGACCACCCGATCGCCGAGACGAAGTTCGGCACCTGGCACCGACTCTTCACCGCCGTCGATGCAGCGTCGCGCCATGGTCTGGGTTCGAGTCTTGCGCAGCGAGTCGGCTTGCGCCTTGCCCCGACCTTCGGCGATTGCCTCGGCCAGGTTGGCGAACAGGATCGTTGCCCACAGCCAGATCGCTACCGAAATCGCGAACAGGGTTGGCTGCAGCACCGCCAGGACGGTGGTCACTGCGGAGGCCACCCACACCACGAACATGACCGGATTGCGCGCCACATGGCGGGGATCGAGTTTGGCAGCGGCCAGCGGCAGGGACTGCCAAGCGGTGATTACCAGCGAAGGGTGGGACGGACGGGGGTGCTTGCTCATGACAGTGCCTCCGCGATCGAACCGAGCGCCAGCGATGGGAAGTAGGTCAGGCCAGCCAAGATCAGGATCACCGCGATCAGTAGGCCAGCGAAGCTGGCGGTGTGGGTGGGCATCGTGCCAGCGGTAACCGGTCGCCTTTGTTGGCCGGCCAATCCGCCAGCTAGCGCGAGCATTGCCGCGATCGGCACGAACCGTCCCAGCAGCATGCAGAAGGCGAGCGCAATGTTGAGGAACGGCTGGTCAGCAGACAGACCAGCGAAGGCCGAGCCGTTGTTGTTGGCTGCGGAGGTGAACGCGTAGAGCATCTCCGACAGTCCGTGCGGCCCGGTGGTGGAAAGCGCCCCCGCTGAGACTGGGAGTAACAGCGCCACTGCGGTGCCCAGTAGCACCAGCACCGGGGCGATGAGCATTGCCAGCGCCGCCAGGGTGACCTCGCGGCTGCCGATGGATTTGCCGAGGAATTCCGGAGTGCGGCCCACCATTAGCCCCGCGATGAAGACCGCGAGCACGACCATCACCAGCATCGAATACAGGCCGGTGCCCACCCCACCTGGCGAGAGCTCGCCGAGCATCATGTTCAACAACGCCACCCCGCCGGCCAACGGCTGGAAGGACTCATGAAGCGAGTTCACCGCTCCGGTTGAGGTGCTGGTGGTGGCGGAGGCGAAAATCGCTGACCAGATTGGGCCGAAGCGCTGCTCTTTGCCTTCCATACTGCCGGCCGACTCCAGCCACATCATGGTGGCCATGGCGCCGAAGCCCAGCACGGCCATCACTGAGATCATCGCCGCGCCCTGACGCCGGTCACCGACCATCCGTCCATAGGTGTAGGGCAGCGCGCTGGGGATAGCTAGCAGCAGCAGGATCTCGAGCAGATTGGTCCAGGCGTTCGGGTTCTCGAAGGGGTGGGCGGAGTTGGCATTGAAGAAGCCGCCACCGTTGGTGCCCAGTTCCTTGATCGCCTCTTGGCTAGCCACCAGGCCGCCTTGAATCACCTGGTCGCCGCCAGTTAGCGAGGTGATCGTGATCGGTTCAGTGAGGTTCTGAACTACGCCGCCAGCGACGAGCACTATCGCGGCCACGGCGGCCAGCGGAAGCAGCACTCGTAGCGTCCCGCGCACCAGGTCGACCCAGAAATTGCCGAGCCGGTCGGTGCCCTCTCGGGCCAGCCCGCGAACAACCGCGATGGCGACCGCAAGGCCAACGCCAGCGGAAAGGAAGTTCTGCACCGTCAGGCCGACGGTCTGGACGAGGTAGCCAGCACCAGCCTCGCCGGCGTAGGACTGCCAGTTGGTATTGGTGACGAAGGAGACTGCGGCGTTCAGCGCAGTGTCGACGTTCATCGAGCGCCCCTGCGAGAACGGTAGGAATCCCTGCAGCAGGATCAGTAGCCACAGCCCGATGATTGAGACCGCCGAGAACGCCAATACCGCCAGCAGGTACACCGACCAGCGCTGCTCAACTTCGGGGTTCACCCCGACCAAGCGGTAGACCAACCGCTCGACCCGGGTGTGCCCAGGTGAGGTGAACACCCGGTAGAGCCAACTCCCCAGGGGCACATGGATGATGGCAAGCACAGCGCCGATGGTCAGGATGGCCAGGCCGGCCGAAAGTGCAGGTGTCATCACTCAGAACCGTTCCGGATGGGCCAGGGCGTAGCTGAGGTAGACCAGCAAGGCCACACCGATCGCGGCCGCCATGAAATCTTCGATCACTAATCGATCGTGCTCTCGCTGCGGTATCGGTTGGGTCGTTCCTGACGAACCACTTATCGATCTTTACGGATTCCTGACCCGCCGCTGTGGCTCAGTTCCCTGAGCTGGCTTTCAGTTCCCTGAGCTTGCCGAAGGGTGGCCTACGTCCGTCCCCCGGACGCCTTGCGCCCCTTAACGCGTTTTGCGCCCCCTGCAGCGGGCGCAAAGCTGCCTAAGGGGCGCAGAGAGCGGGGCGGGGGGGGGGACGGAGGGGTCAGGCGGAGTGGGCGAGCAGGTCGACGGCCCGGGCCAGGGCCATAAGCCCGACGTGTTCGCCCGCCTCGAGGGGGCGGTCGAGCTCGAAGCCCATCAACGCGGCGTCGACCAGCTCGGCGATCTCGCGACTGCGTTCCTCGGCGACACCGGAGCTGACCAGGTGCAATCGCACCGCTTCCAGCCAGACCTCGTTCATCGCGATCACCTCGGCGGCGTAGGGCTGCTGGCCGAATAGCCCCAAAGTGGCGGCTTCGACGTAGATCCGATCGCACTGGGATTGGCGCTCGGTGGTGCGCAGCCGCCACTGATCGAGCACGGCCTGTTGAGGCGAGGCTGAGGTGGGCAGGGAGCGCAGCTCGTGGGCGGAGCGCGCTGCTGAGCAGCGCAGAATCTCGATGATCAGCTGCTCTTTGCTCCCTAGGTGGTAGATCAGCATCCGATCGCTGGTGCCGATCGCAGCGGCCAGTGGGCGCAGGCTCAGCCCCACCAGACCGTGTTCCCAGGCCCAGTCGGTGGCTTTCTCGATGAGGAGGTCGCGTTTGCTGCCCATTTCGCGTCCAGTGTAGCGGCTGCTACAGTTAGCGGAATGTAGCAGTTGCTACAGACGATCAAGGAGAATCTGAAATGCCCCTCGCGCTCGCACTGCTCACGCTTGCGATCCTGGTTGAAGTGGGTGCCTCGGCCCTGCTCCCCAAGGCGGAGGGCTTCACCAATCCCGGCTGGACGGCCGTGGTCGCGGCCGGTTACCTCTTCGCGATCTGGCTCCTCACCATCGTGGTGAAGAAGATGGACGTGTCGATCGCTTACGCCATTTGGTCTGGCGTCGGGACGGCGGCGATAGCCATCATCGGCTATCTGTGGCTCGGTGAATCGATGGGTCCGGCCAAGATCGCTGGGATCACGCTGATCGTCCTCGGTGTGGTCGCGCTGAACCTCAACACTGCCCACTGAGTTAGGCCAGTCGGGCCTGACTCACGGATGCAAGAGCCCGGCGTACCAGGCCCGGGACGCGGCGTAGTCCTCATCGGTGAAACCACGGGCGATCTCGGGACGCACCCCGTCGGCCCGGGGGTAGGAACCGAGGAAGACCACCTCAGCGCAGATGCGATGTAGGCCTTCGAGGGTTTCGGCCAGGCGCGGGTCGCGCAGGTGGCCTTCGGCGTCGATGCTGAAGCAGTAGTTGCCCAGGCCGGTCTTGGTCGGGCGGGACTCGATTCGGGTCAGGTTCACCCCCCGGCTGGCGAACTGGTCCAGAATCTCCAGCAGGGCGCCGGAGTGGTCGGCGTGCATGTAGGCCACCAGGGTGGTCTTGTCCGCGCCAGTGCGGTGCGGCGGTTCGGTTGGCAGGCAGACCAGGACGAAGCGGGTGACCGCGCTGGAGTTGTCGGCGATTTCGCTGGCCACCGGTTCCAGGCCATACAGCTTGCCAGCGACTTCGCCACAGATGGCGGCGTCGTATTTGCTGGCCGGATCAGCCACTTCCTGCGCGGCGGCGGCGTTCGAGCCGCCTTCGGTCACCGTGACAGCGGGCAGGTTGTCGATCATCCAGTGTCGGGTCTGGGCCGCCGAATGCGGATGGGTGATGACCCGCTTCACGTCACCCAACTTGGTGCCGGGCCGGGCATACAGGTTGAACTGCACCGGCAGCAGCACCTCTTGGCTGATCATCAGCCGCTTGCCAGCGGCCAGGATGTCGAGAGTGGCCGACACCCCGCCTTCGACTGAGTTCTCGATCGGCACCATGGCTGCGGTCACCTCACCGCCGCGAACCGCGTCCAGCGCCTGGGCAACCGTGGCGAACGGAATCGCCTCTTCATCGGTAACGCTAAGCAGCGCCTGATGAGTGAAGGTTCCCGCAGGTCCGAAGTATCCGAGCACCCGACAAGGTTAGTGGGTTCATCGGTGGAGGCTTCGACAGGCTCAGCCAACTTGAGTCAGGTCCCTGAGCCCGTCGAAGGGCGGACGGGTTCAGGCAGTCGCGTCCGGCGCCGCTTGTTTTCGCAGGCCACCGAACCAATCACGAGACTGGGCCCACCATTGGCGCAGCGGCGGCAACTCATGACCCCAGGTCCACCACCACCAGATCACCGCGCCGACGGCGCCAAACTGGGCGGCCACATTGATCTGTTCGCGCAGGAACCGCTCCACCATCTGCATTTCCGGGCCGAATTGGAGCGCACGTCCCGTGACCCAGGCGACCGAGAGCCAGGCACCGCGCCACATCAGAATCACATCGAGGCGGGACGCCCACAGCAGCCCCAATGGCGCCCAGACGATCAGGTCGTACCAGGTGAACGACCATGGCGTGGTGAGCAGCCAAGCCGCACACAGCACCACCGTGGTGCGAATCGTAATCGTCAGCGGGTCAAGGCGGGGATCCTCGTCCTGAGGATTGCCGGGCACCAGCCGCCAAGGCAGCACTCGGGACAGCATCCAGGCGACGATGATCAGCCCGATCCAACCCGAGCCGATAACCAATTGCCGAGCGAGGGCGTCCCCAATCAATGGGGTGAGGGTGAGCAGCGGCCAGAGGCCCCAGTTGCCCGGTGAGATGTAACCGGTATTGCGCTGGGCGGCCAGCAGTGCGTTGGGCATCCACAACCCGTAGGCGAGCACCAGCGGGATCGCGGCGCCGGCGCACAACTGCAGCAGCTTGCGCCAGTCGCGCCGGTAGCCCCACACCATCGCGATGCCGTAGAAGACCATCGACACCTTCACCGCGCCAGCCAAGCCGATCCCGATGCCGGCCACGAAGGGGTGTTTGCGGTAGAACCACAGCCCGCCGATGGCGAAGACCAGGCTGAGCGGTTCATTGTGGGCCCCGACCAGCACCCCCCAGATCATCAGCGGGTTGAGCACGGTGAACAACACTGCTCGCGTCTGCAGCTTCGGATCACTGTGGGCCAGTTTCACCACGATCGCGCCAATGACCAGGAACGGAATCAGGGCGAACATCTGCAGCCAGAACACCGTGTTGTGCATGCTCTCCCCGCCCAGCACTGAAGCCAGATATTGGGAGTAGGACGCGATCGGCCCGTACACGCTCGGGGTGTCCTGCCAGGGACGCTCAGTCCAGATCAGCACCGGATCGTAGGACTGGCGGAAGATCTCGGCCGGGGTGATGTTGTACGGGTTCAGCCCGAGCACCTGCAGGCGTCCGTAGGCGGCGTACATCAGCACGTCCGCCGAAGTCAGCGGGGGCACCAGGCAGGACGCAATGCTCAGCCCAGCCCCAAGGGCGAACAGCTTGCGGTTGTTCGGACGCCAGCCAGCATTGACCGCGCGCCAGGCCACCCACAGCCCGATCGAGCCCACGGTCAGCATCGCCCACAGCACCGGCACGACCACCCATTCGCCCAGCGAAATCCAGCTCACCGGCAAATACCACGGCGGCATGAAGTCGGTGCGCAGACCCAGCTTCAGGGTCACCGCGGACGGGCCGCTGAAGGCGATCAGCACGCTGGAGAGCATCGCCGCGACGATCATCACCATGCCCACTCGGGGGTTGGCGGTCCACGGAGGCAGCGGCAATTTGGGGAGCCGCATGGTCACTGAACGCAATGCCTGCACCGATCCTCCCCCTGATTAGCCCGGACAAAGACTACCCAGTGTCAAAGAGCGGGTGGGTTTGGGCCGTCGCCACCTACTTCAACAGCCGCGACAGTCGTCGATCAGCCAGTGGTTTGCCGCCGGTCTGGCAGCCGGGGCAATACTGCAACGCTGAATCGGCGAAGCTCACCTCGGCGATGGTGGTGCCGCAGACCGCGCACGGCTGCCCTGTGCGTCCATGGACGCGCAAGCCAGCGCGCTTGGCGTCCTTCAACTCCTTGGCGGCCAGCCCGGCGGCCCGCTCGATCGCCTCGGCCAGTTCGGTGCGGATGGCCGCGTACAACTCGGCGTGCTCGGTTGGTGACAGCCCGCTGGCCGGTTTGAACGGGCTCAGCTTGGCGGCGTGCAGAATCTCGTCGGAATAGGCGTTGCCGATGCCGGCGATGATCCGTTGGTCGCGCAGCACCCCTTTGAGTTGAGCTCGGCCAGCGGCGACCAAGATGGCCTCAAGCACCTCGGGGGTGAACTCCGGCGCCAGCGGATCGGGGCCAAGAGCGGCGATGCCAGGCACCTGGGCCAACTCGTTGACCAGGTAGAGCGCCAGTCGCTTCTGCGTGCCGGCTTCGGTGAGGGTGAAGCCGGATCCGTCGGCGAAGGTCAGCCGGAAGGCCAGCGGACCCTTGCCGGGACGCACCGGTGCGCTGGGCAGTTCCTCGCGCCAAGTCAGCCAACCGGCCCGCGCCAGATGGAAGACCAACCAGACCCCACCGATGTTCAGCGCGACGAACTTGCCCCGCCGCTCGACGGACTCAACCTCCAACCCGCCAAGTGCGCTCAGCGGTGGGTCGAAGGTCTTCAGGCAGGCGAAGGCGGCCAACTCGGCCCTGGCTACGGTCTTGCCCGCGCACGTCTGGGCCAGATAGCTGCGTAGCGCTTCGACTTCGGGCAGCTCAGGCATCGGCGTCCCTCCTCGGCCAAGGTGCCTCCGGCACGGCCAAAGCGTCGTCGAGCAACTCGAGGTACTCGCTGCGGTCGATCTCGATCACGCCCAGGCTGGCCAAATGCGGGGTCTGCCATTGAGTGTCGATGATCCGGGATTCGGCGTGGTCGTCGCTGAGTAATTCGACCAGCCGAAGCAGGGCAACTTTGGACGCGTCGCGGCCGTGCTGTTTGTCGTGAAACATCGACTCCCCGGCGAACAATCCGCCCAAAGAGATGCCGTAGAGGCCGCCGACCAGGCGTCCCTGGTCATCCCAGGTCTCGACCGAATGGCAGTGCCCGGCGCGGAACAGTTCGGTGTAGATGCTGAGGATGCCATCGTCGATCCAGCCATAGGGACGTCCCGGGTCGGCGCAGGCTGTCAGTACCTGGGTGAAGGCAGTGTCGATGGTCGTGGTGTAGTGCTTAGCCGCTTGTCGCAGTGATTTGGTGACCCGGAGTGAGTCGAGAGGCAGCACGCCACGCTGGGTGGGAGACCACCAGCCGGTGTGCTCGAAGCCGGCGTCAGCCAGCGGCATCGGGAAGACGCCGCTGCGGTAGGCGTCCAGCACTAGGCCGGGGTCGATGATGTCGGAGAACGCGATCAGATCCTGATCAGGCCACTCCTGTGGAGGGCCGAACACATTGAGTCGCGCCATACCTCGATTCTGCCGCACCGCACTGACGACACGGGTGAGGGGCTGAGGGTCGGGTCGGGGGTCGCTCGGGGCTGAGCCGGACGCCGGGCGGGCTCAGAGCGGCTTAGGCTGGTCACGTCGTTTGGGAGAGGAAGGCCGATGGCGGATTCGGGCCAGTTCGGTAAGCAGTTGGTCTGGCGAGCCCCAGAGGTGGCTGGCGGGATGCTGCGCAGCATCGTCGATTTCGCGATTTACGGCAATGACGCCTTCCCGGGTGCCCGGACGGTGGCTGCTCGGGCCCTGCAGTCCCGCGGCGAGCGCGAGGTGGCCATCGATTGGTTGGTTACCCAGCACGTCGGACTCGCCTCGGCCCAGGGCTTCCTGACCAGTGTTGGTGGTTTGGTCACTCTGGCCGTCGGGCTGCCAGCCAATATCGCCGGCATGGCAGTGCTCAGCGTGCGCATGGTGGCCTCGATCGCGCATCTGCGCGGCTACGACGTTGAGGATCCGCGGGTGCGGGCAGCCATCACCATGGCGATGCTGGGCGATGATCAGGTGCGCAAACTGGTGACCAGCGGCAAGCTACCCAGTTCGCCGCTGGCAGTGGCGACCGCCCCAGCCTTCGACGCCGAGTTGGAACGGGCGATCAGCGAGCGAGTGATGGGCTCGATGGCGTCCCGGCTGGGTGGTAAGCACCTCGCCGTGGTCGTAGTGCGGAACATTCCCCTGGTCGGTGGCGGGGTGGGCGCAGCAGTGGACGGTTGGCTCACCTACGGTCTCGGCGCGTACGTGAAGCGCGAGTTCGTCTCTCGTCAGCAGTTGACCCGCTGAGGCTGTTTCCTGAGCCTGTTTCCCAGTTCCCTGAGCTGGTCGAAGGGTCGACGGGCTCAGCCAACTTGGTTTCAGTTCCCAGGGTCTTGTCTGTTCAGTTCCCTGAGCTTGCCTGCCCTGAGCTTGTCGAAGGGTCGAAGGGTCGAGGGGCTCAGCCAGCTAAAGGCTCAGCCCTGGCGACGACGATCGCTGAGCTTCTTCAGCTCCTTGCGCTGGGACTCGCTGAGGCTGTGCAGACCATGCTCGCTGATCTGGTCGAGCAGCTGATCCATCCGCTCCTGATCGGACGCGCGCCGCTCTGAGGCTTTCGCCTGCGCCCGAGGCACCTTGGCCACCTTGGGGCGCGGGGCGCCGGGCCGTCCGGGAATCCAGGCGTACTCACTGAGTAGCCCGGAACGCCGGGCGACCACTGCCACGAACACCAGCGCCAACACCATCGATAGCAGGCCCACGTAGTCACCGCCAGCAATCATCAGCAGTACATCGATCGCGACGATTACCACGCCGAATACCCAGGCCTGGATACCGAAGAACAGTGGCCGCCGCGGATACTCAGCGATCCACAACAGCAACAGCAGGAACTCGATCAGACCGATCCCGATGAGGTAATTGTTGGAGGAGAACACCACTGCCACCAGGGTGTAGGCCACCGTCAGGCTGCCCCAGATTCCGAGCAGCAGCCCGGCCATCCGGCGGCGTCCGATGTGGTTCTCCAGTTCGGTGCCGAAGTACCAGAAGAAGAACAGATTCAGCGCGCCGAAGAACGACAGGCCCCCCGAGAACGGCCAGGTGAAGATTCGCCAGATCTCGCCACCGGCCAGCAGTGATGGGGTGTAGGCCAGCAGTTGCGTCCATTCTTGAACGAACGCCCAACTCAGCCACGACACCACCACAGCCAGCACCACGAACATCACTGTGGTGATCTCGAGCCGTCCGATCCGGAACCAGGGATCGGTGTGCTCGCGATGCGGGAAGAGGCCACTCATGGGCTCAAGGTTGCCAGATGAACCTAAGAGGTGGGTTGCTGGGGTGCGGGCGGGACGGTTCGGGAATGTTTTCGCGCGCCCTGCGTTTAGTTGAAACATGAAGCACATCGGGTTTTTGTCGTTCGGTCATTGGACGCCCTCGCCGCACTCTCAGACACGCTCGGCCGCCGACACGTTGTTGCAGTCGATCGATCTGGCCGTTGCCGCCGAGGAGCTCGGTGCCGACGGCGCCTACTTCCGCGTGCACCACTTCGCTCGCCAACTCGGCTCGCCGTTCCCGCTGTTGGCTGCGGTTGGCGCCAGGACGTCCAAGATCGAAATTGGCACCGGCGTGATCGACATGCGCTACGAGAACCCGTTCTACATGGCCGAGGACGCAGGCGCGGCCGATCTGATCGCTGGCGAGCGACTGCAGCTCGGCATCAGCCGGGGATCGCCCGAGCAGGTCATCGAGGGCTACAAGTACTTCGGCTATGTGCCAGCCGAAGGCAGTACGGACGCCGAAATGGCCCGCACTCACACCGAGGTGTTCCTGGAGCTGCTGAAGGGCGAGGGGTTCGCCAAGCCGAACCCGTCCCCGATGTTTCCCAACCCGCCGGGGCTGTTGCGTCTCGAGCCGCATTCGCCGGGATTGCGGAAGCGGATTTGGTGGGGGGCGGGCTCGCGTTCGACGGCCGAATGGACTGCCCAGCAGGGGATGAACCTGATGAGCTCCACCCTGTTGACTGAAGACACCGGGGTGCCGTTCCATCAGTTGCAGGCTGAGCAGATTCAGCGGTTCCGGGACGCCTGGGCTGCCGCCGGTCACGACTGGACGCCGCGAGTCTCGGTCAGTCGCAGCATCTTCCCGCTGGTCAACGACATGGATCACGCCTACTTCGGTGGCCGTGGCGATGACACCGATCAGGTTGGCTACCTCGATGGCGGCAATGCCCGCTTCGGCCGCTCTTACGCTGCTGAGCCTGACAAGCTGATCGAACAGTTGGCTGAGGACGAGGCCATCGCAGCCGCCGACACGCTGCTGCTCACCGTCCCCAATCAGCTCGGGGTGGACTACAACGCCCACGTGATTGAAGCCCTGCTGAAAGACGTCGCCCCCGCCCTCGGCTGGCGCTGACCCCCGTCCCGCCCCGCTGCTCATATTGGGGACGGTTCCTTTTTGCGCAGTTCATGGGGACGGCTCGCACTCGAACTGCGCTAATTGGAACCGTCCCCAATCTGCGCAGTTGTCGGCAAAACTGCCTGCCGGCGAGGCGGGCACTTCTAGGGTGAGGTTGTGGCTATCCAGTCTGGGCGAGGCACCCGCTGGCGAATCGATGCTGCGGACGTGGTGGACGTGTTCGTCTACGTCGTGGTGTTGAACCTCGCGGTTGAATACTTGCCCGCAGTCATTAGCGAGACGTTCACGCTGACCCTGCTGACGGCGATCGTGTTGAAGCTGGTGCTCGAGGCAGTCGTCTGGATCAAAGATCGCCTCAAAGCCCGGATCATTGCCGCCCCTCGTGTTGTCGGCAAGATCGCTGGCGGCCTGGCACTGTGGCTCGTCTTGGTCGGCAGCAAGTTTGTGGTGCTAGAGCTCGTCGCGCTCGCCTTTGCTGGTCAAGTGAAGCTCGGTGGCTTCTTCGCCGTAACCGGGCTCATCCTGGGGCTAATGCTGGCCCGCGCAGGCGTCCGGTGGTTGCTGGCGCCAGCCGCCGTCCCTACTGCTCATAATGGAACCGTCCCCGATTAGCGCAGGTCAGCCGAGGTATTCGCGGGCCGAGCGAGGGGCCAGCAGGCAGGTCACCTCGTAGGGGATGGTGCCCATCAGGTTGGCGATCTCGGTGGTGGTGATCTCGTCGTCGCCATCGGGGCCGACCAGCACCACTTCCTCGCCAACGGCCTCGGTGGCATCGGGGCCAAGGTCGAGCATGGTCTGATCCATGCACACCCGGCCGATCACCGGGCAACTGCGGCCAGCTACCAGCATCCGGCCGCGATTGCTCAGCAGCCGCGAGTAGCCATCGGCATAGCCAACCGGCACCGTGCCCACCCAAGTGTCGGTCGGTGCGGTCCAAGTGCGTCCGTAACTGACGGTCTCACCGGCCGCGACCTGCTTCACAAAACTCAAGTAGCTGCGCCACTCCAGGGCGGGACGGACTTCCACCGTTCGCTCCGCTTCGGGATCGGGGTAGGCGCCGTAGGCGATGATTCCTGGACGAACCAAGTCGAACCAGGAATCGGGATGGCCAAGGATGCCGCCTGAGTTCGCCAGATGCTTCAGCGGCACCGGACCGCGGGCAGCCTCGATGGCGGCCACTGTGTCGGCGAACAACTTGATCTGCGCCGCAGTGAACTCAGCGCCGGCCGGTGAATCTGAGATCGGAAGGTGCGAGAAGACCCCACCGAGATCGACGCCGTCGGTGGCATCAACCAACTTCGCCAGTTCGACGGCCTGTTCGGGTGGGCAGCCGATCCGACGCATTCCGGTATCGATCTTCAGGTGCACCTCGGCCACCACGTGATTGAGCATGGCTGCCGCAGCCACCATCGCAATCGAGGCGGCGTCGGTGACGGTCAAGGTGATATTCGCCGCCACCGCGGCGTCGGTCTCGCCGGGGTTGCGGGTCATCGACAGCTTCAGAATCGGCAACTCAATGCCAGCCTCCCGCAGCTCGATACCCTCGCTGATGGTGGCCACGCCGAGCCATTCGGCCGCCCGGTGTTCCTGGATCATCCGCGCCACGCCCACCGCGCCATGGCCGTAGGCGTTCGCCTTCACCGCCACCAGCAGTTTGCGTCCGTCCACCCGGGTGCGAATCGCATCCAGATTGGCCCGCAACTGATCCAGCCGGGTGGTGACCAGGCTGGTCGGCTCGATCACGAGGCGTCCCCCGTGGCCACCGGACGGTAGTCATCGGCCGACCATCCAGACCAGGACGGCGGGTAGAGGGCGCCCTCGATGCCAAGGCTGGCCAGCGCCAGCAGCACTTGGGCCGCCGATACTCCCGAGCCGCAATAGACCGCCACCGGCCGATCGGCTGGCAGCGCCAACAACTCATCGAGCTTGTCGGCGCCTGGCATCAACCCGTTCTCGTCCCAGAAGCCGCTGACCGGACGATTGACCGCACCGGGAATGTGACCAGCTTTGGCATCGATCGGTTCTACCTCGCCCCGGTAACGCTCCGGCGCGCGGACGTCCATCACGATGCCGTCGAAGGCCGCCACTTCGTTGGCAGTCAGGGTGGGCAGGCAGCCGGTCTCCAGGGTGAGGCTGGTGGGCTCCCAACCCCGCGACTCACCGCTGACTAAGCCGCCATCGGCCGCCGTCCACGCGCTCACCCCGCCGTCCAGCACCCAAGTGCTCAAGCCGGCCCAAGTCAGCACCCACCAGGCGCGAGCGGCCGCGTAGGAGCCGGGCTCGTCGTAGACCACGATTGGCTGTTCCGGATCAATACCGAGTTCGCCCAGGCCGACGGCGAGTTGCTCGGCACTTGGTAACGGGTGGCGACCAAGGCGGGGATCGGTGAGCGGCCCAGTCAGCACCTTCTCCAGATCGAGGAAGCGAGCGCTGGGTAGGTGGCCGGTGAGATAGCGCTGGTAGCCAGCGCCGGAAGCTTCGCCCAATTCCCAACGAACGTCGAGTAGTTGGGCGCCAGCGTTCACCGCTTCGGGCAGGTCGTTGACGCTTACCAATACGTCATTTCGGGTGGACACGTCAGAAACTCTAGAACCATCACCACCCCTGCGGCAGGGTCGACCATGCTCAGGCACCGATCCGGGCCAACTTCCCTTCGGCTAAATCGGGGCCAGTTCGCCGTCCTCCGCGCAACTGCACCCCACGCGGATCGCGGTGAACCGCCTAGTCAGCCTGCGGTGGCGCCGTTACGCAGCAGTGAGCCTCTGGCGGTGGGCCAAGGGGCCTTGGCAGCCGTGGAACCGGGAACCGTCCACACGTCCAAGCCGTGATCAATCGAGAGCGTGACGATTTCCAAAGTGCCATTTCCGTCCAGATCAGCAATGGACGGCGCCGCGGCGATACCGATTCCGTTGCCGTCCTTGGCCTGTTTGGGCACCCGAAGGTCGGTGACTTTGCCGCCCTTGGCGGTCAGCACCACTAGCCGACCGCTCTTGGTCGCCCGCCCGTACACGCCGAAAACCAGTTCGGGCACGCCATCGCCGTTGAGGTCGGCTGCGGTCACTTCAGAGGCGAAGGTGCGCTTTTTCCCGGGCGCGTAGCCCCAGCGCCATAGCCGCTTTCCAGTCGAGGAGATTGCATAGATGTAGCCGTCATTACCGGGGAAGACGATGTCGAGTTTTCCGTCGCCGGTCAGGTCCACCAAAGTCGGCGCCGGGATGCCATCGGGGGGATACCAATCCCCAGCCTTGCGCACAATCGGTTTGCTCGTCTGCGGCAGCGTCGAGAAACCGGCGTGGCGCCGACCCGAATGTTTGCCGCCGTGCTGCGCGCCGTCGAGCACCATGACCGCGTGGGCCTGGGTCTGGTAAGGGATCTTCTTCTCCACATTCGGAATGCCGATCACCTCGGCGTGGCCATCGCCGTCAAGATCCCCGATGGACGGCGGCGAGGCCGTCCATTGCAGCCAGGAGGTGGTCTTTGGGCTCGGCCAGGAGCCGGTGTGGGCATGCATCAGCTTGTCTTCCACCGAGGCGGCCGTCCAGCGAATGAACTGACCCCAGCCCAGTCGTTTGCCCTTGTAGGCGCTGGCTGGGTTGGTGTACCAACTCGAGGCCAGCACCGAGGTGCCATCGTGATTGAACAGATTGATCTGGTGGTTGTCGTAGGTGACCACGATCTCCAACTGCGGATCGTCGTCGAGTTGGCCGATGCCAACGTTCAGCCCGTAGGCGCCGTAGCCGTGATTGCCGTAGCCGTTGAAGTTCTTGTCGTTGCCGGCACCAGTCAGACGGTTGTAGCGCGGCCAGGCTGGCTTGTGACCACTCGCCGGGGCGTAGAGCCGGCCGTTGGCGGCGAAGACGAACACCTGCGCACCGGTCTTGGAGGTATTCGTGGTGGTCGCCACCACCTCGATCTTGCCGTTGCCATCAAGGTCGGCTGCGGCCAAGCCGCGCACCTCCGGCTTCTGGCCGCCGCTGGCCACCGAGGTGGGCCAGCCCTTCTTCTTGGTCAGCTTGCCGCCGCGCCATTCGTAGGCTGCCACGCTGCCGCTGCCGCCGACAACGATCTCCTTGATGCCATCACCGTCCAGATCGGCGACCACCGAAGGCGCGTACACCCGGCCCTTGGTGGCGGTACCGGTGGCCAGCTTCTTGCCGCTGGCGGAGTAGACGTAGGTGGAATACAGCGGCGCGACGATCTCCAGCTTGCCGTCGCCGGTCAGATCCACCAGGGACGGTGAGGAGAACCAGCCGGTCTGACCAGGATCGATCCGCCGGACGAACACCGGACGTTGCACCGCAGCCTGCGTGGTGACCTCGGCCGGGTTGTCTGGAGCACCGAGCTCAACTGGTGCGGCTGGGGCATCGGCCACCAAGTCGGCTCCGACCGGTCCGGTGGTTGCGCAGCCAGCAATCAGGGCTGAGACGGTGGTGAGACTGAGAATGCTGGTAACTCTTAACGAGCGGCGCATTTGGTCACGCTAACGGCGCCGCCGCCGCGAAGCAACACCCGGCCACCCATTCCTGGTTGGCCCCAGCCATCGGCGTCAGAACAGCAGGGCCAAGCCGGGGTTCGACATGATCGTGGCCACCTCAGCCAGGAACTTCGAAGCCATTGCGCCATCGATGAGCCGATGGTCAAAGGTGAGCGAGACGGTGCAGACGCTGCGCGGTTCCAGGTGCTCGTCAGCGCCGGTGCCGACCACCCACGGCTTGCGTCGAATGGTGCCGAGGCACATGATCGCCGACTCGCCGGGGCTCAGGATCGGGGTGCCGCCATCGACCCCGAAGACCCCGATGTTGGTGATGGTGAAAGTACCGTCGGCTAGGTCGTACGGCTGGACGCGTCCCTCGCGGGCCACCGCAACCATGGCGTTTAGCGCCTCGGTCAGCTCGACCAGGTTCATTCGTTCGGCGTTCTTGATGTTGGGCACCAACAGGCCGCGGGGGGTGGCCGCAGCGATGCCAAGATTCACCGAGCCATGCAGAATGATTTCGCCCACCTCAGCGTCGTAGCTGGAGTTGATCTCGGGGATGCGGGTCATGGCCAGGCACGCCGCTTTCGCAAATACCAGCAGCGGCGAGACCCGTAGGCCGGTGAACTCCCGGCGGGACTTCAGCAACTCCAGCATCTCGACGGTGCCAGTGACGTCGGCTTCGATCATCGCGGTGGCTTGCGGGATTTGCAGCGAGGCGGTCATCGAGTTGAACATCGCTCGCCGGATCCCGCGCAGTGGTACCCGCCGGTCCCGTCCGGGCAGGCCGCCACTGGCCGCGGCGACGACGTCCTCAGCGGTGATCAGGCCACCGGCTCCAGTGCCGAGGAGCTGATTCAGATCAACTCCCAGATCGCGGGCCACGCGGCGCACCGCCGGGGTGGCCAGCGGTCGGCGTCCCGCCTTTGCTCCAGCGGACGGACGTCCGGGCGGCGGCAGGTGTTCGCCGGAGGCCACCGCGTCGAGGCGATCTGAGGGGGTTACCTCATCGGTGCGGCGTGACACCGGATTGGCAGTGTCGTAGGACTCATGCACTTGATCGGTCTCTGGCCCGGCCACCACTACGCCACTGCGACGGGCTCGCCGGGAGATCGCACCGGCCTTGGCGCCGTACCCGACCAGCATGGCGCTCGTGGCCGCGGCACCAGGGGCTTCGACGGGCTCAGCCAACTGACCGGGGGCCTCGACGGGCTCAGCCAACTGTTCTGCAGTTCCCTGAGCTTGTCGAAGGGCCTCCTCCCCGATGCGAATGATCGGCGTGCCCACCTCGACCACGTCGCCCTCGGCGACCAGCAACTCGCTCACCACTCCGGCGTAGGGGCTGGGCAGTTCGACCAGCGACTTGGCGGTTTCGATCTCTACCAGAACGTCGTTGACCGCAACCACGTCACCGACGGCGACCAGCCAACGGACGATCTCGGCCTCCTGGAGGCCCTCCCCCGGGTCAGGCAACTTGAACTCAGGCATTTGGGTTCCTCACCAGTTCAGCGAACGGTCGACGGCATCGAGCACCCGATCCAGATCGGGCAGGTAGCCCTCTTCCACCTTCGAGGGCGGGTAGGGCAGGTCATAGCCGGTCACGCGCAGCACGGGCGCGTCCAGCTCGTAGAAGCAGTTCTGCTGGATTCGGGCGGCAATCTCGGCGCCGATGCCGAGGGTCCCGACGGCCTCGTGGACGACGATCGCCCGCCCGGTACGTCGTACCGACTCGAGGATCGTGGCGTCGTCCAGCGGGGAGAGTGAGCGCAGATCGACCACTTCCAGATCGCGTCCCTCCTCGGCGGCGGTGATCGCTGCCTCCAAGCAGGTGCGCACCATCGGACCGTAGGTGAGCAGCGTGGCGTCGGTGCCGGGCTTTACCACCCGAGCCGAGAACAGCGAGAGATCAGCCGACTGCTGATCGGTATCCACTTCGCCCTTGTCGTGATAGCGACGTTTGGGTTCGAGGAAGATCACCGGATCCTCGGAGGTGATCGCCTGCTGAATCATCCAGTAGGCATCTGAGGGGGACGCACAGGTGACCACTTTCAGGCCAGGGGTGTGGGCGAAGTAGGCCTCCGGCGACTCAGAGTGGTGCTCGATAGCGCCGATGCCGCCGCCGTAAGGAATGCGAACCACCATCGGCACGCTGAGCTGGCCGCCGGTGCGGAACCGCAGCCGGGAAACCTGGGAGACCAGCTGGTCGAAGGCCGGGTAGACGAAGCCGTCGAACTGGATTTCCACCACTGGACGGTAGCCGCGCAGCGCCAGACCCACTGCGGTACCGACGATGCCGGATTCGGCCAACGGGGAGTCGATCACCCGGTCGCGCCCGAACTCGGCCTGTAGGCCCTCGGTCACCCGGAACACGCCGCCGAGTTTGCCGATGTCTTCCCCAGCCAGCAGCACTTTCGGTTCGGCGGCCAAGGCCTTGCGCAGGCCGGCGTTTAGCGCTTTGGCCATCGTCATGGTGGTCATCACAGCACCTCCCCGGTGAGGCTGGCGGCCACATCAGTTCCCTGAGCCGCCCCATCAGTTCCCTGAGCCGCCCCATCAGTTCCCTGAGCCTGTCGAAGGGTCGCATCTGGGGCTTCGACGAGCTCAGCCAACTGTCTGGGGGCACCAGTTCCCTGAGCTGACCCACCAGTTCCCTGAGCTTGGCCTGCCCTGAGCCCGTCGAAGGGTCGAAGGGTCGCATCGGCAGCACCCTCGAAGGAGGCCTCATAAGCCAGGTGGGCTTCGCGCTGGGCGAGCAGGAGCTCGGGGGTTTCGACGTAGGCCTGGCCGAAGTAGCTCGCCAAAGGGCGCTCGGGGAGGGTCAGGCAGCCAGCCCGCAGCCGCTCAGCGAGCGCGTCCGCTTCGACGGCGAGCGCGTCCAGCCAGGTGGCATCAATGGCGCCAGTTCGCAGCAGATAGCTGCGCAGCCGCTCGATCGGGTCTTTGGCGCGCCAGTCTTCGACCTCGGTTGATTGGCGGTACTTGGTCGGGTCGTCGGAGGTGGTGTGCGCGCCCATCCGGTAGGTGTAGGCCTCGATCAGCGTCGGGCCGTGGCCCGCTCGGGCCCGATCCATGGCCCATTCGGTGACAGCCCGCACAGCCAGCACGTCGTTGCCGTCCACCCGAATGCCGGGAAAGCCGAACCCGGCCGCGCGCTGGTAGAGCGGAATCTTCGATTGCAGGGCGCTCGGCTCGCTGATGGCGTACTGGTTGTTCTGGCAGAAGAACACCACCGGTGCAGCGAAGGAAGCGGCAAAGATGAAGGCCTCGTTCACGTCGCCCTGGCTGGTGGCGCCATCGCCGAAGTAGACGATCACTGCGGCGGAATCGGCGGGATCAGCGGTGCCAACCAGGCCGTCGCGCTGCACCCCCATCGCCATCCCAACCGCGTGCAGGGTTTGAGTGCCAATGACGAAGGAGTAGGGGTGGAACGTGTCTGGACGGCTGGGCCATTCGGTCATCCCGGTGCCGCGGAAGGTGGTGAGCAGGTCGAGCGGATCGATGCCGGCACACCAGGCCACGCCATGCTCGCGATAGGACGGCACGAGGACGTCCTGGCCTCGGGTGGCTCGCGCCGAGCCGATCTGGGCGGCTTCCTGGCCAAGCAGCGGCGGCCATAGGCCAAGCTCGCCCTTGCGCTGCAGCGCAGTGGCTTCGGCATCAATGCGGCGGGCCAAGACCATGTCGCGCAGGTCGGCGGCCAGTTCGGCGTCGGTGCCGCCGTAGGCAAACTCGGCATGCTCGACCCGATTGCCTTGAGGGTCGAGAAGCTGGACGAAGTCGGGCCCGGCAAGTGGCTCGGTCAACGATGCTCCTCCGGTGGTCTCGGCGGTTGGCCGTGGGTGGTGTTCCTGATCAGGCCCGGGTTTCGAGCCGGATCGGCTAGCGGGGTTGGTGCATCAGCGGCGTGGCCGGGTGCGGGGTCCCCTCCCGGTAACGGCTCCTACCGCGATGCAGTCCACCCCCCGGTGCCCACAACTTACGGTTACGTAACCATAGGTGTCAATGGCAAGACCCGGAGAGAGGGCGAGGCTAGCTGGCCCACTGGCCGGTGAAGAAGCGCCAGGCCCACCAGGCCTGCACCGCCAGCGCGAGAATCGCCATAACCCAGTTCAGGGTTATCCGCCAGGGCGGCAACTTTCGGCGCCCCGTTGTCTTGACCAGGCCATTGCCGATCAGCTCCCACAGCGGGAACCACAACAAAGTGGCCCGGTTCACGCTCATGAACCAGTAGGAGAACGAGAACGCCGCCACCTGGGAACCCACCCACACTGACTCAGCCCAACGCTTGCGGAACAACATGATCAGGGCCACCAGCACCCCGATGGCCACGCTTACCAGTTCGAAGCGGAACAGCATTGACCAGCCCATGCTGTCGGCGTATCCGCCAGGCATCGCTGCCTCGATGGTGTGCTGCACCGCTACCCAAGGCCAGGTGAACTCCCGCGACCAGCCTTGCGCCTGGGTGTCGTACCAGACCGTCCAGCTGCCCAGCGAAAGCCGCAGATAAGCCAGGTAGCCGACCAGCACCGACACCGGCAGCACCAGCCGCGCCAATCGGCCCAGCCGCACCTTCGGGTGTCCCTTCTGAGTCAGCGCCAGCACTGCAAGCGCGACGATCAGGAACAACCCCGACACCCGCATCGACATGGCCACCGCAGCCAACACCGCCGCTGCCGTCCAGTGTTTGGCAACTGCCCGCTCCCACGCCCAGAAGGCGGCAGCACAGAAGGCGGCCTCGGTGTAGGGGGCAACAGTGAACACCGCTGTTGGCGCCAAGATCCAGGCAATCGCGGCCGGGGCGCCGGCCAGTCGATAGAGCGCGGCGGCAGCGAAGCCGCTGGCCAGCAGGGCCAGCAAGGTGCCCATCAGCACCGCCGAGGTGCCTGGCACCGAGCTGGCCAACCGGATCAGCATCGGCCAGCCGGGAAAGAAGGCGATCAGATCGTGGTTGGCGTAGCCGCGGGCAGCGATGTCGAGATAGTGCTGCACGTCCCAGCCCTTGAGCTGCTCGGTGAGGGTGCGGTGTTCGGTGAGCGCTATCCAGATCGCGACCGCAACGATCACCAGCCGGCTGCCCAGCCAGGCCTGAATTACCAGCCGGATGTCGTCGTGGCTTCGGGCGGTGCTCACGGGCGTGGTGGCTCGGGACTGGATTCTGCGAGCCCGGGCGCGGTTGGTGCTGGCTGCGTTGGCGCAGGCTCTGTTGTTTCCGGTTCCGAGGGTGAGTTGGCCAGCCGGGCGGGACTTGGCCCGCGTTGGGTCAGCTTCTGCAGCCAGGGCACGTCAACGGCGTTGTCGAAGACGCCGCCGTCCGGGTCGTCCAGACCAGTCAGTCTGACTGGGTCTTCGGCTGGCCGATAGATGTCGGTGACCACCCGACTCATCAGCCAAAGCACGACGCCGACCCGGAAGAACACCGAGAGCCAGTAGAGCTTTCCCACCGGGACGTCCGTGCTCAGCACGCCGTCCAAATGGGCCCAGATCGCCAGGTAGTAGAGGGTCTCAGCGATGCTGAACACCGCCCAGTCGAACCAGCGCGGACGGGCCAACACCAGCAGCGGCAGCAGCCACAGCACGTATTGGGGCGAGTAGACCTTGTTGACCACCAGGAACAGGGCGACGATCAGGAAGGCTCCCTGAGCCAGGCGAGGCCGCTGGGGGGCGAAGAGCAGGATCGCGGCGATCGCCAGTGCGCCGATCACCATGGCCAGCGATTCCACCCGCGACAGCTCCGGAATGTTGATCCCGGCCAGATTCAGGGCGTACCAAAGTGAGCCGAGGTCAGCGCCGCGGTCGACATTGAACGTCCAGAAGTAGAGCCAGCCTTCGGGTCTGGCCAAATACACCGGCAGGTTGACCGCCACCCAGGCCGCGACGGTGGCGCCAGCGGTGATGAAGAACTCACGCCACTTGCCGGTGCGCAGCGCCAGGATGAAAAGGGGCCCCAACAGCAACAGCGGGTAGAGCTTCGCCGCGATGCCCAAGCCCAGCCAAATGCCAGCCCAGACGTGTTGGCGGCGTCCCCACGCCAACAGGGCCAGGGAGGTGAGGGCGATGACCAGGGCGTCCCAGTTGATCAGACCAGCGGTCAGGATCGCCGGGCTGGCGGCGATCATCAACGCATCCCAGGGGCGGTGCATTTTCAGGTGTGCCCACACCAGTACGCCGAACAACACGAACACCAACACCGCAGTCACCCCCATGAAAAGGTGTGCGGAAGTCGCAACCTCGGCGCCGTTGAGCCCTGGCTGGCTCTTGCCGCCCAGCAACAACACGAACCGGCGGCCGAGCTCCATGAAAGCCCCGGTCAGTACCGGATACTCCACGTCATGTTGGAGGAAAGGGATCTCCCCGTCCCGCAGTCCACGCCAGTACCAGAGCACCCGAATGTCGGAGTAGCACAGGTTGAGGTACTTGGATTGACCGGTTTCGCAGGGCACCTGGCGAGCCATCAGCACCAGGAAGTTCACCAGCAGAATCAGGAACGCCCACGGCCAGGCTCGAAACCACAAACCACCCGGACGGGCGTGTTCGCCCATCCGGCCGCCGAGGAGCCTAGAGAGGGCTGGCGCGTCGGGATTCACCAGGTGATCCTATTAGGTGGGTGTTGCGGCGGGCGTGGTTGGTGGCCCTGTAGTAGGTCCAGTTGGCGGGGTCGACTCGGTGGGGGTATCGGTCGGAGCCGGGGTGTAGGGCACAGTCGGGGTCGGCGTCGGAATCCAAGTCGGCGTCGGTTCCGGCTCTGGCGTCGGCGTTTGGGTCGACTTCTTGTTGGTCGCGCCGGGGAAGCGCTCGTACGGCTTGCCCTCCATCGCGATCCGCATGTAGGCGGCCCAAGTCTGGGCTGCGGCGCCCGAACC
Organism: Propionibacteriaceae bacterium UBA6122; assembly: GCA_002428365.1. Lineage (GTDB taxonomy): Bacteria > Actinomycetota > Actinomycetes > Propionibacteriales > Propionibacteriaceae > Propionicimonas. The sequence continues at coordinate 53,499 of DIVW01000038.1, read as the reverse complement.
NNGTACCAGCCGTAGCCCAGGTCTTCGTGGCCACCTTCGCCGCGGACATACATCACCGCAGTGGAGATCTGCTTGGTGTAGCCGACGAACCAGGTAGCCACCGTCTGGCGATGGCCGGAGTGGCGGGGGAAGTTGGGATCGTCTTGGCCTTTACTGCCGGTCTTGCCAGCCACTTGGTAGCCCCCGATGTAGGCGGCGGCGCGGCCCGTGCCGTCACGCACCACGTTGGTCAGCGCAGCGGTGACGTCCTGGGCGATCTCGGTCTCGATCGTCTGGAGGCCGGTGGTATCGGCGGCATAGGTGACCTTGTTGGCGGAGTCGAACACCTGATTGATCACGTGCCACTCGTGGTGAACGCCCATGTTGGCGAAGGTGGAAAACCCCGAAGCCTGATCGATCGGGCTCACATTCGGGCCACCCAGCGGCAGGTACGCGTCTGGGGCCCAACCCGCCCCGGTGGGCACGCCCGCGTCGTTGGCGGCCTGGATTACGCCTTCCGGGCCACTTGGTATCTGGCTGACCAGGTTGTAATAGGCGTCATTGATGGATTGGGTGGTCGCCTGCAACAGGGTCACCTTCTTGCCGTCCGGCCATGGCAGCATGTTGCCACCGGAGCTCACCTTGGTTTGGCGGCTCACCTTGTCGTTGAGCGTCCAGCCATCCCGAAGGGCAGCGGCGAGCGCGTACGGCTTGAAGGTTGAGCCGGTCTCGCGTGGAGTGGTGGCCCAGTTGCGGGAGTTCTTCACGTAGTCAGGGTTGCCGTACATCGCGATTACCCCGCCAGTGGCGTTGTCGAGCGAGGCGATGGCCGCATGCAGAGTGGCGGCCTTCTTCTTGTTGCCACCGGAGGCCTGCAGGGTCTTGGCCTTAGCGACGCTCACCGCGGCGTCTTGGGCCTTCTTGTTGAAGGTGGTGACGACCTTGTAGCCGCCGCCGGAGATCTGCTGGTCGGTAAAGCCCTTGGCCAGCATCTCGTTCTGGACGAGCTTCAGCAGGAAGCCCCGTTGACCGCCGAGCCGGGAGTTGGTGTCCTGTTCAAGGAACTTGGGCAGTTGGTTGTAGACCTCGGCCCGCTGAGCTTCGGTGATCTTGCCCATCTCAACCATGCCGTTGAGCGTGTACTGATAGCGCTGGAGCAGATCGGCTGCCTGCTTCTCCCCGGCGGTCGGATCGAGATTGCCCGGGGAGTTGACGATCGCGCACAGCGCCACCGATTCGGCCAGCGTCAGCTTTGCGGCCGGCTTCTTGAAGTAGGCCTGCGAGCCGGCCTCTAGGCCGTAGGCGCCGCGGCCGAAATAGACGGTGTTCAGGTAGTCACGAAGGATGTCTTCCTTGGAGATCTCCTGGCCTATCTTGGCGGCCAGCAGGATCTCGGTGAACTTCCGGGTGAAGGTCTTCTCCTGGGTGAGGTACATGATTTTGATGTACTGCTGAGTCAGCGTGGAACCACCACCGGTCTCAGTGGCGCTCGCCGAACTGATGCCCACCAGGCCAAGAGCGGCGCGGAACAGGCCGGTGACCGAGATACCGGGATCGGTCCAGAAGGTCCGGTTCTCGGCAGCGACCATCGCGTCCTTGGTGTATTGCGGCATCGTGTCGTAGTCGATCGTCACCCGGTTCTGCACCTGGAACGACCCGATGGGGGTCTTGCCGTCGTCGTAATAGACAAAGGTGGTGTTGGTCTTGAAGTCGGCGTTCGCGTCCGGCAGCTTGATGGTTTGGTAGGCGTAGGCGATCACGCCAGCGCCAATCAGGCCGAGGCTGAGCACGGTGACCATGCCCCACAGCAGAATGCGCTGCCAGAGTGCGCGCGGTGGCTTGCGCTTTCCGGTCGTCCCACCAACGGTGGGGAGCCCAGCCTCGTTCGCTGCGCTCACCCGTTTCGGCTTACCCATAAATGTCCTCGACGGTCTTCTGTCGGCGGGGCGGACGGCGCCTGGTGCCGTCACCGAGCAGGTAGGTGGCAATCATGTGGTTCCAGCCGCACCGGGTGCAAACCTCGACCACGCAAACCTTGAACTCACCGTACTGGTTCTGCATGTCGTTCAGCTCATCGGTGGACTTGATCCGCCCCGAGTATTGACCAAGTTGGTCCCCGAAAACGTAATTCAGGTTGGCCATCTCGTTGGTTTCGCAGATCGGGCAGGGAATCGGTGAGGGTTCACCATGGTGGGTGGCCGACCGCAACAGCAGCGGGTCGGCATCACACGCGTCGGCGTCCTCCAGCGAGCGTTGGGGACGGCGCAGCGCCTGCAGCTTGTTCCTCCGCTGCAGGGCGTAGTCGACCTCTTGTCGCTTGGACCACATGGCTTCAAGGGTAGTTGGCAGTTTCCAGTGGGTCGATTCGAGGCGAGCGCAGGGGCTTCGGCGCACGGTTTGGCGCAGCCGTGGCCTTCGGTGCGAGAATGTCCGCCGCGGGGCATTAGCTCAGTTGGTAGAGCGGCGGCTTTGCAAGCCGTAGGTCAGGGGTTCGAATCCCCTATGCTCCACTCGCGAAGGCGCTGATCATCGACCTCGTTCGCGGCGTCGCCGCGATACGGTGGAACCGTGAAGCTTCCGGACGGTTATGTCGACGCGCTGAGTGACGAGCTGGCCCCCTATGGGTTGGAGTTCGCCGCGGTCAGCGAAGATTCCGACGGCCTGGAGATCACTTTCCGAGCCGACGCCGGCGCGTTCGCGGCTCAGTATCCGGATCTCGGGGTTGCCGAGTCCTACGGCTCCACCTGGCCACCGGCCGAACTTACCTTGAGCCTGCGGTTCGACGTCGGCGGGAACCCGGTCCAGTTCGTTTTTGAGACTGTCGACCTGCTGACTCAGACCGCCTCGATCGACCTCAGTCTGCGGGATCGGCTGAATACGGTCGACGACCCGGCCGATCACGCGGTCGCGGTCGGTGAGGCGTTCGCGCTGGCCCTGGCCGCCGATGAGCCAGACCAGCCGTATTTCGACTGACGCGGCGTGGTTCGCCCGATCAGTCCGCGCCGTACTGCGTCCAGTAGGCCTCGAGGTTGTCATCGCGGATCGCCTTGGCGAGCGCGGCCATCCGCTCCTCGTTCACGATCAACACTGAGGAGCCCTTGATGGTGGCGCTGCGGGCAATCGGCGCCTGGATCTGGCGAATGTCGCGAGCCGACTTGATGTTGAGGTCAGTTGCCAGGTTCCAGATCAGTTCGTTGGTCAGTTTGCTGTCTACGGTCAAGTAGCCGCCCAACTTGGTGGCTACCGCGTTGAAGGTCGCCGGGTTGGCCACCGTCGCTGGCTTGAGCAGTTTCAGAATGAGCGCCTTGACCACCAGCCGCTGCCGGGCGGCCCGGTCGAAGTCGCCATGGGGCAGGTTGTATCGCTGGCGGACGTAGGCCAGTGCCTCTTCGCCGCTGATCGTGATGTCGCCGCGGGGGAAGTTGAACCCGAGGTTGGTCGATTCGATTTCGTTGAAGACCGTCACGCCGCCGACATCGGTGGTCAGGCCGACGAAGCCTTCAAAATCGATCATGGCGGTGTGGTCTATCCGGGCGCCGATGATGTTTTGCACCGTCTTCACGGTGAGCCGCGGACCACCGAAGGCGTAGGCGGCGTTGATTTTGTTCTTGCCGTGGCCGGGGATGTCGACGTACATGTCGCGGGGCAACGAGATCAGGTAAAGGGTGTCCCGCGATGCGTTCAGGTGGGCGATCATCAGGGTGTCGCTTCGCCCGCGTTCATCAGGGTTTCGGGAGTCTGAGCCCATCAGCAGGAAGTTCAGCGGACCGTCAATGGCCGCCGGGACGGTCTGGTAGCCGTCATCAGTGGGCATCAGGCCAGGATCGCGTTTGATGCCCTGCAACGCCTGCAGGCCCACCACCAGATAGAAGCCCGCGGTGCCGAGCAGCAGCGCCAATACGACGCCAAGGGCCAGCAGCGAGCGGCGCAACCAGCGCCGCCGCTGTTTGCGGTCAGCCCGGCTCACCTCGGCCGCCGCGACGCTTTGATCGGCATCGTCGAGGAAGTCGAGACCGACATCAGCGTCGGCGTCTTCGGACGCAACCTGCGGATCGCTTTGGTCGGCGTCAGTGTCGGCGGACTGGTTCTCAGCTTCGTCGACGGGTTCCACCGACGACTCAGGCTCAGCATCCTGCTCCACCTCGGCCTCGCCGGACGCGCCAATATCGCCGGGCACCGCAGCTTCGGAGTGCTCTAAATCAGCACGCAGCTTGGTGATGCCCAGTGTGTCGTCGTCCAGCCCCCAGCGCTTCAACAGCTCCTGGTAGGCCTCCGGGTCAGCAGGCAACTTCTCGGCCCCGAACTCGTCCAATGTCCCCCCTGGCTGATGTTCAGTCGACCCGGTCAGTGCCTGCAGCCCAGACCGCAGCGCCAGCTTGGTTCTGCTGCTGCCAGTACTGCCAGGCGGCATAGCCCAGCGCGCCCAACACGAGGGTCAGCCGCACAAATTTCATCACGGGCCTCAGCGTACTTTGAGACTTCATCGGGGCGGCTCCAGGGGTAGGAATGCTGCTTGGTGGTATTGCTCAGTAGACACCAGTTCCGGGGCGGCCAAGGCAAGCTGCAATGCGTCAAGCGCGGCCGGTGATGCCGTGGTGCCAGCGGCCCCTGATGCAGCGGTTAGCGGCCACAGCCGAGTGTCCTCCGGATGGACGCTGCTCTCAACCAGGGTGGCCTGAATGACCTCGGCGGTGAGCCCGGAGTCGAGGGTCAAGCAGGGCTGCACCAGATCGACGGTCTTGCTGAACCGGGCCGGATCCAGCACGCTGAAGTGGTTATTGGCACTGATCAAAGCAGCTCGAACCAGCCAACCGGCCGAGGCGGCTGCCGCTGTCGAATCAGTGCTCCCCCGAGTCGTGCCGACGGCCTGCTGCCCACTCATCCGAGTGCCACCGAACTGCACCCCTCCGGTGGCGTCGATGGTGCCGGCCAGGCAATCAAGGTCGAGGCGAATCTGATGGTCCATCTTGGCGGTGGTCAGCTTCTCCATCGCGCGGACGGTGATCGCCGGGTCCATCGCGAAAGTTGAGGCCAGCGTCTGGTTCGAGCCGCTGTTCACGGTGAGGTCGGCTGGCACGGTGATGAGGGTGAGGTTGCGGCGGGAGGCAGAGAGGTTGGCGACCACCACCGAATGGAGCGAATTCCTCGAGGTGACCAGCACCAGGAAGTTCATTGGGGAGCTGCCGTTCGCGGCCACCACCGGCTGAGGTTGCCCAACGTAGGCTGGCATTGGCTCCGAGCGGGTCAAGGCTGAGGTGCTATCGCTGAGCCGGTTCAAGTAAACGGTGACCAGCGTTACCCCGATCAGGGACAGCACAGAGAGGCCGACCAAGGTGAACAGAGCCACCTTTTCGATCAGGCCTTTCTTCGGCGGCGCCGCCGGGCGGAGTTGCATGCAGTCCTTTCAGTGCCGAACACACCAAGATTACGGCCCCGCCCAAGGCCGTTAGGCGCGGACAAGCCGCAGCCACGATAGATGCTGGCTGAGGTGGTGGTGATCATCGCCGCTGAGACTGAATCGGCTGCCGATCAAGGTGGCCGGAGCGGCCGCCTTGCTGGCACCAGAGGGCCACTGGACTCCGAGTGGCCCTCTGGGCGAACTTGATGACGGTTGAACCGGCCGCCAACCCCGGATGAGTACGCCTCAATTGTACTTCCAAACGCAGGCGATGGCATGTCCCCATATGGGTGTTGTGCCGAATTGTTCTTAGGCTGCTCTCCGGAGTCGGGAAAGCGGATGACACCACCGTGATAGCGCATGACAACACTGCTGACAACACCCGCTCATGACGCTGGTCCAGTGACCAGCCCAACCCTGATTTCGTTGAATTACGAGTGGAACGAGCTCGTGCCCCGCTCAGCACCGCTGGTGGCCGGGTGGGCGCGGCGGTTTCCTGCCTTGAGCGTCGCTGATGATCTCGGCGACCTGCTCGCCCTGATTCCGTCCGCACCAGATGTGATCCTGGGTGCGCTGCTCCGATTGGGGGCCGAAGGCGAGTCGGTGGCCTGGCGGACCGTGTTGCAAGCGATGCTCGGTAAGGCGGTGTTGCTCAGCGCTGGCAGCGACGAGCGGTTCGCCGAGGCGGTTTCGGAGCTCTGGGTGGCTATCGCGGAGTATCCGGTGTCCCGTCGACCCCGATCGATCGCGGCGAACCTGGCTTGGGGGCTGCGGCGCCGCTTAGCTGCCGGGGAGGGCCTAGCGGGGCCACCGTCGGTGGCGGGTCGCGAGCCGACCGCCGAGCTCAACGCGGTCAGCACGCTGGCCCAAGCCCGCTCGTTGGGTTTGCTCGACGAGCGCGGTCACCACACCCTTTGGCTGGTCTATGTGGCTGGGCTGTCCAGCGCCCGGGCCGGGGCGGAGCTGGGTATCAGCCCGGAGTTGGTGCGTTACCGCTGCAGTCGGAGCCTGCGTCGATTGGCAGCCCGAGCCGATTTGTTGGCCGCTTGAGGGCTGCGTTGGCCGCTATTGGATGCAGTAGCGTGCCGCCATGCCGACCGTTTGTATTACTGGAGCCAGCGCTGGGCTTGGTGCCGCAATCGCCGCCGCCTGCGCCGAACGCGGCGACGACTTGGTACTGGTGGCCCGAGACGGCATCCGGTTGGAGGCGCTGGCTGTTGAATTGCGCACCCAGCAGGTGGCGGTGGAGGTGTTGGTAGCCGACCTGGCTGACCCAGCGCAGTTGGCGCTGGTTTCGGCACGGGTTGCCGACGTCACGCATCCGGTCGAGCTGCTGGTCAACAACGCCGGTTTCGGATTGACCAACCACGTGCTCGATGCTGACGGCAGCGAGCACCGTCGCGCACTGGACGTGATGTGTCTTGCGGTCCTCGAGCTCAGCACAGCCGCGGCCCAGGCGATGCGCCGCCGCGGCCACGGGCGGATTCTCAATGTCGCCTCACTCTCAGCCTGGGTGACCCAGGGCAATTACTCGGCGGTGAAGGCCTGGGTCAAGGTGTTTACCGAAGGGCTGGCCGTCGAGTTGGCTGGCACCGGAGTTACGGCCACCGCGTTGTGCCCCGGCTGGGTGCGCACCGAATTCCACGAGCGAGCCGGGATAGCCACCTCTTCGATTCCCGACTGGATCTGGGTGGACGCCAAAACCTGCGCGACCAAGGCGTTGGCCGACACCGACCGGGGCAAGGTGTTGTCGGTGCCGACGCTGCGCTGGAAGCTGGCCGCTTTCGGGCTGGGCGCGCTGCCCCGTCCGGCGGTTCGGTGGGTTTCGCGGCAGTTGGTGCGTAGCCGCGACTGAACCCCTTCTGGCTTGTGGCGCGGTTCAGTGGGACACTCGTCTGGTTCGCCAACTGGAGGGGACCGGTGTCTGAACCCAAAACCAACAGGTATACCTCGCCGTTACCGGGCGCGGCGCGCTTCGCCGCGCAACACCTGGTGATGAAGCCGTACATGTGGTCGGCGTTGTCGGTCCACATTCATGGTCGGCGAAACCTGGATTCCCTGAAGGCACCGTTCATCGCGGTGGCCAACCACTCCAGCCATGTGGACGCCCCGCTGATCTTCGGCGGGCTGCCTCGGCGGCTGTCAAGGAATTTGTCAGCTGGTGCGGCCTCCGACTACTTCTTCCAGTCCTGGTACAAGGCGTTACCGACCACCTTGTTCTTCAACTCCTTCCCGGTGGAGCGCCAGGGTGCGCGCAACCGGCGCGGCATGGCTGGCGTCCTGCTGACTGAGGGCGTGCCGCTGCTCATCTTCCCCGAGGGCACCCGGTCACGCACTGGTGCAATGGGGCGTTTCACTCCGGGCGCGGCCGCTTTGAGCATCTCCCGCAACGTGCCAGTGCTGCCGATCGCGCTGGTCGGCGCCTATGCCGCGATGCCGTACGGGGCAACGGTGCCAGTGCCTGGACGTCCGCACGTTCACATCGTGTTCGGACGCCCGCTACGAGCCTCTCCGGGCGAGATCGCTCATCAGTTCGCTGAGCGGATTAACCGCTATGTGGTCGAAATGCACGACACCACCGCCAGGGCCTACGGCATGCCAACTCAGTCCGATTTCCATCGGGCGGTCGCGCTGCGCACCGCTGCGGCCGACCGGGCACCCCAGCCGGCAGCTGAGCCGATCGTGGCTGAGCCCAAGGCAGCGAAGAAGCGCCGCTCCGAACCCAAAGAAGAGCTGGAACACCACGCCGAAGCTGGCTGAGAAGCAGGCCCAGTGGGCTGAGCCCGTCGAAGCCCGTCGCGTGGGCTGAGACCGTCCGGGGCTCCGGGAACTTAGCCCGGTTTACGCCACTATGGTGTGCTGATGCGCCGGTATCTGGAGTCCGTTAAGCGTGGGTTTTCGATCCCGGCGGGGTGGCTTGTCGCCCGGTATTTGCAGCAGTTTCGGGTGCCCAGGGATCTGCTGCGGGTTGCGGCTCGTCGCTATGGCCAACGAATCGCTTTGATCACTCCTGCTGGCCAGTTGACGTTCGCGCAGTTGGCCGACCGGGTGTGGCGATTGGCCGATTCGCTGGCTGCTCGCGGGGTCCGCCGCGGCGACCGGGTTGGGTATGTCGCCTCCGGAGGTCAGGATCAACTCGAGATCCTGCTGGCTGGCTACGAGTTGGGTGCGGTGCTCATCGGCTTCACCTCGGTCCATGAACTCAAGGTGATCGCGTCCGCACTGGCCGATGCCAAACCCAAGGCGTTCTTCTACGACCACCAGACCCGGCCCGATGTCGGGCAGTTGTTAACCGACTCCTTCCCGGGCACTCTGCTGGTGGCTAATGCCGAGCAGCACCAACAGCTCATCGATGCCGGCCGGCCGCTGCGTTGCCGGGAACAGCTGAAAGCCTCCGACCTGGCCAGCCTGGGCTTCACCTCGGGTACGACCGGTTCGCCTAAGGCGCTGTCCGCCACCCAGGGCATCCTGCTGACCAGCCTGCGGCTTTCGGTGCTCAACGTGCGGGTGCGCCTGGGCGGCCAGGACGTATCGATGCCCGGCATGCCGATCTCGGGAGCAGGGAGTGGGCTAATCCTGCCGAGCCTTGCCGGCGGGACAACCTTGGTGATCCCCGCTGATTGCCGCACCGCCACCTTGATTGAGGCTATCCAGCGGCATCGAGTTACCCGGGTATTCGTGACGCCCTCAACCCTGATCGATCTGCTCGATTGGCCCGACCTTGACCAGTACGACCTGAGTTCGCTGCGCAACATCATCTACGGCACCGCACCAACCCCCTCGGCCAAGGTGGCCGAGGCCGTCCGTCGTTTCGGCGCAATCCTGCAGCAGGGCTACGGCATGGCGGAGGTGCTGCCACCGGTCAGCCTGCTGCAGATGGAAGACCACGGGGTCGACCACGATCCCGCCCCAAGGGAGGTCCTTCGCTCGGTGGGGCGCCCCGTCCCACAAGCCAGGGTGCGGATCGTCACTGCGGCCGGCGTCGAGCTCGGGCCGGGTGAGCGCGGCGAGGTGGAGGTCCAAAGCCCCACCACTTTCAGTGGCTACTGGGGTCAGCCCGATCTGACTGCAAAGGCCTTCCGCGACGGCTTCCTGCGAACCCGCGATTTCGGCTACCTCGACGCGGCGGGCCGCTTGGTGATCCTGGATCGAGACGTGGACGTGATCGGCACTGGTGAGCACCGGGTCTTCCCCAGGGAAGTCGAAGAGGTGGTGCACGAGCACCCGGCAATCAAAGAGGCCTGCCTGATCGCCGACGAAGACGGACTGCTGGTGTTGGCGGCTTCCCTGCGGCGTTCCTGGCGCGAGCATCCGGTTGAGGAGGTCCGCCAGGAGTTGGCGACCTTCCTAGCCGAGCACCTACCCGAATGGCAGGTGCCAGCGCGGATCGAGGTGCTCGATGAGCTTCCCCGCAGCTACCTGAACAAGGTGTTGCGGCGCGACTTACGCGCTGGGTTGGTGGCCAAGTGAAGCCGGACACTATGACTGCGCCAGCCGGAGTTCGCATCCCGCTGAGCCAGAAGCTGGCCTTTTCGGCCGGCGGCTTTTCGATGACCCTGCTGATCTCGGCCACCTCGATCTTTCTGCTCAACTTCTACACCGACGTGGCCTTGGTGCCACCGGCGATCGCCAGCTTGGCGCTGTTGATTGGCAAGGTCTGGGACACAGCCAACGATCCGCTGATGGGCTGGCTGAGCGACCGGACGCACTCGCGCCACGGTCGGCGTCGGGTCTATTTGGTTTACGGGGCAGTGCCGTTGGCCTTAGTGACAGTGCTGCTGTTCTCGGTGCCGCGCGGCCTGGATTCGATCTGGGCGTTCGTGTGGATCGCGGTCACTTACTCGGTGTTCGACACCCTCTACACGATGGTCAGCGTGCCCCTCAACGCGCTGGGTGCAGAGATGACCGAGGACTACGACGAGCGGACCAGCCTGATGGCGGTGGCCGCCGTGGGCACCGTGCTCGGCTACGTCCTGGGTGGAGTCGCAACCCGAATGATTGTCAGCCAATTCGCCGATCCGGCACTGGGCTTCCTAGCCATGGGGGCGACGTTCGGCGGGTTGGCCGGCCTCGGGCTGGGCATCGTCGCCTGGCGGGTCCGCGAACCGGCGCGGGCGGTGACCAGCGATCCCCAGCGGTTCCTGGGCGCAATGCTGGAAACGCTGCGCAACGGGTCGTTTCGGACGCTACTAACTGCCTTCAGCCTGGTCCGGCTGGGGTTCACCTTGCTGCAGACCATGTTGATCTACTTCGTCACCTACGCCGTGGGTGGCCTGGTGGCGGTCGAGACGGTGTTGCTGGTCCTCTTTGTGATCATTGGCCTGGGCGTCCCCGCCTGGAAGGTGGCCGCTGATCGCTGGGGCAAGGCGCGCGGGTACGGACTGGGTATCGGAATGTCCGCAGTTGGTGTCGGCGCCTTGTTTCTCGTCGGGCCTGAGCAGCCACTGGTGATCTACGCGCTCATTGGGCTGATTGGCTTGGGGATGTCGGCTCACTGGGTGTTGCCGTGGGCGATGCTTCCCGATGTCGTCGGAGCGGCCCCGGAAGGTAAGCGGGACGCCGGGGTCTACTACGGCGTCTACGGACTGAGTGACAAGATCATGCGCACCATCGGCATCACGCTGCCTGGCTTCGTCTTGCAGGCAGCTGGTTACGTGCCCAATGTGGCCCAGGCTCCGGAGTCGTTGCTGGCAATCCGGGTGTTGTTTGCGGCGCTGCCTGCCGCGCTCATGTTGTTGGCCGTACCAGTGCTGCTCGGCTACCGCCTTGACCGCCAGGCCCGCGCGGTGACACTGAAGCCGTTGGCTGAGCCCGTCGAAGCCTCAGGGATCTGAAGCGCAGCTGGCTGAGCCCGTCGAAGCCTCGGGGTGACCCTTCGACAGGCTCAGGGATCTGGAGTGGTTGGCTCAGGGATCTGGAGTGGTTGGCTCAGGGATCTGGAGTGGTTGGCTCAGGGATCTGGAGTGGTTGGCTCAGGGATCTGAGGTGGTGGCTCAGGGCATGCGAGTCGAAGCCTTAGACCGCGAGCACGGCGGCCAGGTTGGTGGTGCGCTCGCGGGCGATGCCCACCGAGCTGGCCAACAGGCCGAGCAGCAACCAACCGATGATGGTGAAGGTCGCCGTTGGTGCCCCACCAGATTCGGTGATCACCGCGCGCACGGCGTCGAGCACCGAAGTCAGCGGCGAGAACGGACGCAGCGCAGTCAGCAACCCTGGGGAGGCAGCCACCAGGGTGGAGGCGGTGGTAACCACCGCGAACACCACTGCGATCAGGCGCCCGAAGCCACCAGCCCAGGTGACCAGCGCGTGGTTGATCACCGCAAAGGCCACCGATGCCAGCAGCAGCACGCCAGTCACCTCGAAGGTCTTTGGCCACGACAAGCTCAAGCCAAGGTGAGCCAGAGCCCCCAGCATCACCGCCTGGGTGGCCAACACCGCCACCCCGGGCGCCAGTGCTTCAGCGATCAGCTTGCCGGTCGGCTCTGCCGAGCCAAGTAGCCCACGGGCCACCGACTTCAGCACCACATACGTGGCCATCGCTCCTAGCCACAGGGCGAGCACCAGCAGCAGGCTCACCCAACCGACGTTCGGATCAGCCACCCCGCCCAGGCCGTCGGTGGACACCGGGGCGGCCACTACATCGGCGAGCTTCTCCCGCTCCGAGGTGGTGTAACTGGGCAGCTTGTCCTTGCCTTCGGCGATGCCGTCAGCCATCTGTCGAGAGCCATCAGCAAGTTGGGCGATGCCGTCGGTCAGGTCTGGCATCCCGTCGGCCAGTTGATCGGTGCCAGCGGCCAGCTCGTTGCCGCCGCTCTTCAGCTTCTTCAGGCTCTTGGTGGTCGAAGCCACGTCGGGTACGGCGTCGGCCAGCTTCTCATCCAGCGTCGAGAGGCCAGTAGACAACCCGGCCGCGCCCGAGAGCAGGCTCTGCCCGGTGGTGGCGTCCTTGGTCTCCAGGCCGGCGGCCGCGCCAGCCAGGGCCTGCGAAGTGGCAGTGAGCGAGCCGATGCAGACCTGCGCAGCTGTGACCAGTTCGGCAGTCGTCGAGCCGGTCGACACCGTCGGGCAGGCGCCGTTGACGGTGGCCGTCAGTGCTGCCTCCGGGACGCTGCCGCCGAGGAACCCTTGCAGGGTGTTGGTGACAGTGGTCGCACCGCCGCTGGCCGCCTTTGCGTTGGCCGAAAGGCTGTCCTGGTAGGTCTTGAGGCCGCCGCTGATGCCGGCGGCACCATCACTGAGCTGGCTCACGCCAGCGGCCAACTCCACCTGTTGCGGCAGCGCGGCAATGGTCTGATCGGCCAACTTGTTCACCCCGGTGACGTACTGGGAGGTGCCATTGGCCAACTTGCGGGTGGAGGCAGGCATCGCCGACGTCTTGGAGCTCAGCACCTCCAGGCCGTCAGCAAGCTGATCGGCGCCGTCGGCCATGGTGGTGAACTGGTCGCCCATGTCATTGAAGCCGAGGTAAATCTGGTCGAGGTAGCCCGAAGTCAGGGTCTCGTTCAGGGAGTTGGTTGCTGCCAGTGCGACCGCTTTGCCCAAGGTGGCATCTGCCACTCCGGCCACCGGCGACGTGGACAGCTGAATAGTGGCCCGCTGGGCCTCGTTGGCTTCTTCGGCATAAGAGGTGGCCGCGGCCGAGAAGTTTTCCGGAATGATCACCATCGCCGCGTAGGCGCCAGTGGCCAGCCCGGCGCGGGCATTGGCCTCGTTGTCGAGGGTCCAGGTGAGGTTTTGCACCCGTTCGGAATCAACCAGATTGGCGGTGAGTTGGCGCCCCAATGGAATGTACTTGCCGTCGATCGTTACCGGATCGTCGAGGTTTACCACGGCGGCTTTGACGGTATGCAGTCGGGCATCGGTGTTTAGCCCGGCGATGAGAAACCCGCCCGCAATCAGCAGCGGCACCAGCACCAGGCCGAGCAGGCTCCACCAATGGGCTGGGGTCGAGTTCGTCCGTTCGACGTTCATCGGGTTGCTCCTTCCAGGGCGAGGTGCGAAGGCAGTCGCAAGACTTGATAGGGACCGGTGAGTTCAGCCAGTAGTGGCGAGGAGGGCAGGACGCCCAGCACCCAGGTGACCGGTTCGCCGGCGGCGGGGGCTTCCATCGCCCGGCGCAACGAGCGCTCCTGCACATCGCTGAGTTCGTCGGCGGCGTCGACGAAGACCACGCCACCGCGCTGCTTACGCAGCACCCGACCGAAGTGCGGCACGCTCGGCCCTAGTACGGGCACCAGATTTCGCAGCACCGGCGCCTCTTCCGGCAGCACCAGACCGAGCGTCTTCAGCTTGCCGTCGGCGAGCTTCAGTCGGCCAGCCAGGGCCAACAGCAGGACGCGACGCTGAGCGGGCTCGGCTTCGACCACCAACAGTCCGCCCTTGGGTAGGCGCACCGAAATGTCGCTGAAGAGCGGCCGACCAGCATGGCTGGCGCTAAGTCCCTCGGCGATGATCGCCGAATCATCGCCAGCGGCGGGCCACTGCGCCAACGACAGCTGACGAGTCAGTGACTCGCCTTCGATGTCGAGGGAGGGCAGGATGCGATCGAGCCACTTCGGCAGCCACCAGGCGTGATGCCCGAGCAACTTCATCACCGCCGGCACCAAGGTCATCCGCACCACGAAGGCGTCCAGCACCACGCCGATCGCCAAGGCGAAGGCGACCGGCTTGATTGCGCCTTGACCCTGGGGGACGAAGAAGGCGAAAACGCTGAACATGATCAGTCCGGCCGCCAGCACGACTTTGGCCGAATGGGTGAAGCCATCCTCGACCGAGCGTTCGGTGTTGCCGTGGACGAACTCCTCCCGCATTCGCGAGACCAGGAAGACCTCGTAATCCATGGCCAGCCCGAACAGGATGCCCATCAAGATGATCGGCAGGAAGCTGATTACCGGCCCGGGCTCGGGCAGGTTGATCACCTCGCGCGCCCAGCCGTAGTTGAACACGAGTGTGGTGGCGCCGAAGGCCCCGCCGACGCTGAGGAGGTAACCCAAGGCCGCTTTGATCGGCACCCAGATGGAACGGAAGACCATGGTCAGCAAAATCAGCGACAGCCCGACGACGAAGATGCCGAAAGGCAGCAGCGCGTTCCGCAATTGATCGGTCACGTCAATGCTGATCGCGGTGAACCCGGTCACCGCAGTGGCCACACCCCATCGCTGCTTCCAGGACTGCTGATGATCACGCAGGATCTGCACCAACTCCGCAGTGGCCGGATCGTCGGGAGCGGTGGTTGGAATCACCTGAACCATGCCGGTGTCGGCGTTGGCGTTTGGGACCGATGCCGCCACTAGGGCCACGCCCGGTAGCGTCTCGATTTCGTCGCGCAGGCCGTCCATGATCTCCATCGGATCAGCTGATTCGACAATGTCGACGGTCACGATCAGGGGGCCGTTGTAGCCGACTCCGAAGATCCGGCTGATCTCGTCGGCGGTAGCGCGGTCTTGGGTGCCCGGCAGGGAGCGTCCCGAGGTGGGCAGGGCCAGGAAGAGGTCTTTGGTGGGCAGCGCCAGCGCCCCGAGCCCGGCCAACACCACCACGATGGTCAACACCGGCACCTTGGTTACCACGGTCACCCACCAGGCCCACGGGTTGAACCGGACGGCAGGCGCGGTGGCTTTTTCGGCAGCGGCCAGTCGAGCGGCGGCCTTCCTGGATTGGCGCGGCCTGGGTCGCAGGCGCTCGCCAGCGAAGCCCATCAAGGCCGGAAGCAGGGTGAGTGCGAGTAACACTTCCAGGCCGACGGCAACCGCGGCGAAGACCCCCATCATCGTCAAGAAGGGGATGTTGGGGATGCTCAACCCGATCAGGGCGATGATCACCGTCAGGCCGGCGAACACCACCGCAGAGCCAGCCGTGCCGACAGCACGGGCGGCCGACTCCTCAACGTCCATGCCGCTGCTGAGTTGGTCACGATGGCGGGAGATGATGAATAGCGCGTAGTCGATGCCGACGGCCAGCCCGAGCATGATCGCCAGCATCAGGGTGGTCGAACTGATCTCTAGCACCCCAGTGGCAATCTGGATGACCATTACTGCCAGGCCCACGCCAGCTATCGCACTGCCAACTGGCATCATCGAGGCCACCAAGGAGCCGAGGGTCAGGATCAGCACGATCACGGCCACGCCAAGGCCAGCGGCCTCGGTGATGCTCAGGTGGGGCAGGTGGACGCTGTAGATCTCACCGCCAATTAGCGCCTGGGCGCCGGGTAGGGACTCGCTGAGCGACTCAGCAGTAGCGGTGAGTTCTTCGCGTTGCGCTTCGGAGACGGTTGAGACCGTACCTTCGACCCGGACGGTGACTCGGCCGCTGCGGCCGTCGGCGCTGATCAGGCCGCTGACATGCTCGCTGTAGGGACCGACGGTGCCGTTGACGTAGGGCAGGGCTTCGAACTTGTCGAGCCAAGCCTCAACCTTGTTAGTGACCTCTTCATCCTCCAGTTGCTGGCCTTCGGGCACGGTAATCAGCACGGTGGCGGTGTAATCGGCCGCCTCAGGGAAGGTCACCTTCAACTGCTTGAGCGAAACGGTGGATTCGGCGCCGGGAATGGTGAAGCTGTCGTTGTACTGGCCACCGAAGGCGAGCGTTAGGCCGCCGAACAGCGCCAGGATGGTCAACCAGGCCGCCAGCACGCGGCCGCGGCGCCGGTAGGATGCGCGTCCGATGCGATAAAGGAACGACGACACGATTCAGTACCTTCCCAAGGGGATTCCGAGCCTGGTGAAGTGTTCAGTCGTGACCGACCACGCTCGATACAGTACTGTATCCGATACAGCGGTGTATCCAAACTGATCCCGTGAGGAATGGGCCAATGACAACCGAAGTCAGCACGCGTCGCCAGCTAACCCGCGACCGGCTGATGGCTGCTGCCACCGAGCTTTTCGCCGAGCGGAGCGTCCAAGCCGCCAGCGTCGAGGAGATCTGTGAGCGCGCTGGCTTCACCCGGGGCGCCTTCTACAGCAACTTCGAATCCAAGGACGAGCTGTGCCTGGAGCTGGTGCGACGTCGCGGCGAGCAGTTGGTGCAAACCACTCAAGCGGCACTGACGGCGATTCCTGAGTCCGGTCTAACCGAGAACACTCTGGACGAAGTGCTGGCCAAGGTATTGGCCCTCTTCGACGCTGGCTTCTCGATGGACGACCACTGGGTGCTGATTCGCAGCGAGCTGCGGATGTATGCCTATCGCAGCCCCAGCTTCCGTCCCGCACTGCTTGAGGTCGAGAGTCGGGCCGTCGAGCTGGCATTGGCGGCGATCAGTGAAACCCTGGCGCGTCAGGGGGCCACGCTGCGGATCCCGCTCGATCAGTTGATGCCCACCATGGACTCCTACTGCGAGCGAGCTCGAATGAACGAGATCCTCACCGGTGAGCCAGCTGGCGGCTGGCACCAGGGTTTGGAGCACCTTTTGCGGGCGCTGGTGGTACTGCCTGCCTAGATGACCGAGCCCACTGCCTAATCAGGGTGGGGTTAGGCTCAAGACATGACCCCTGGAAGTGTGAACGCCAACCTGGCCAACTCCAAACTATCTGTGGTGGGTGCCGGATCGGTTGGCACCTCGATCGCGTATGCCGCCTTGATCCGTGGCTCGGCGCGCCAGATTGCGCTTTACGACATTGACGCCAAGAAGGTTGAGGCCGAAGCTCACGATCTGGCCCATGGCACCCAGTTCACCCCAACTTCTGTGGTGACCGGTGGCTCCGACATCAGTGTGGTCAAAGACTCCTCGGTCATCATCATCACCGCCGGGGCCCGCCAGAAGCCGGGCCAGACCCGGCTGGAGTTGGCCGGGGTGAACGCCAAGATCATGACGACCTTGATTCCCCAACTCCTGGAGCAGGCGCCGAACGCAGTGCTGGTGCTGGTGACCAACCCCTGCGACGTGCTCACCGTCGTGGCCCAACAGGTCAGCGGGCTTCCGGCCGGCCGGGTGATTTCCACCGGCACCCTGCTGGACACCTCGCGGCTGCGGTGGGCGATCGCGCAATACGCCGAGGTGGCGCTTTCCAATGTGCACGCCGCGATGTTCGGTGAACACGGCGACTCCGAGTTTCCGATTTGGTCCTCCGCAGCGATCTCCCAGATCCCGATTCGGCAGTGGACTGATCGCGGTGGCAAGCGAGTGTTCACCGAAGAGGTGTTGGCCCAAATCGCCTACGACACTGTCCATGCGGCCTACCAGATCATTGAAGGTAAGGGCGCGACCAACTATGCGATTGGCCTAGCCGGGGCCACTTTGGTCGAAGCAATGCTGGGTGAGCAGCACAAGATCTGGCCTGTCTCCAGCGTGCTTACCGACTACCGCGGCATTTCGGGCATCGCACTCTCGGTGCCCAGCCTGGTCGGGCCGTTAGGCGTTGAACAGGTCTTCGAATACCCGATGGACGCCCACGAGATCACCATGCTGAACAAATCTGCCGATGCGATCCGCCAGACCCTGGCGGCGATCGGCTACTGAGTTGGTTTGGGTAGCCCGAACGCGTCGGCCACCTGGCTTCGTACCTCGGCGATCACCCGATGCCGGGTCTGCCGAGCAAACAGCGGGTGATCAAGGGTGGCCACATTCACCAACTCGATTCCCGGCAGCCGGGCGGCCGCGTCCGTCCCGCCAAGGCGCCGGAAGACCTCCTGGTCTATCTCGCTGAAGATCAGCACCGTGCGATCGGCGCGTTTGGCCAAATCGACCAGGTACGGGCCGGCATCGGCTTTGGCCGCCGCGCGGGCTCGCAGGCGGCGCACCCAAACTGGCGCCCAACGGCGATAGAGGCGTTGCAGGGCGAGCATGAACGGATTGGTGAGTTCGCGGGGCATCACGACCTCATCGACGAACTCGTTGGGAGCGAACGGTTCGACGCTGAACTCGAGCGGATGAATCCCCACCACCAGCCGCGGGTTGGTCGTGGTGCGATGACCGGCCATCCAGGCGCCAGCACACAGCCCGGTCAGGGCCAGTTGGTCGCCGCTCACTTCGAGATCGGCGACGATGGCGTCCTGATCTTCTAGCCAGGCCTGGGTGTAGAACATGGTCGGCTCGGTCGGGCCTACCGACCCAGTCTCGCCAGCGCCGCGGCGATCTGCCCGGATCGAGCCCACGCCGTCAGCGGCGAGTAGTCGGGCCAGCTCAACCTGATAGTCGCCAGCGCCAACCCGGTGCTCGGAGGCGCCGGCGTGCAACACCACCACCGGGGTGGTGCCGGAGTTCTCGCGGGGGGTGCATTCGATCGCGAACAGTTGGTTTGGACCGATCCAGCGGATGCGTTCGACGCTGTGATCGAGGGTTAATTCGGGACGCAAGGCGGGCGGCTGGAGCGGAGTGGGTTCACTGGCCTGGGCGAGCAGCCAATCAGCGATGGTCGTGATCGCGGCTGAGGGCATCACCGAACTGACACTTGAGGTGTCGAGGAACTCCGCGGTGCCCTCGACCTCGGTCTTGGTCGCGCCACTCAACCCGGACGGCACCGGCTCCCCAGGGCGGCGGGCAATCAGCGCCGGGGCGCCGCCGGGAAGTGCCAGTTTGATCGCCTCCAACACCGCGGCCTGGGCCGGGTCCAGATCGAGGCCGATCAGCGACTCCACCTGGCCGAATTGGCGATCTGGGCCGATCATGATCGTGGCCAGTGATCGGGAGCGGCGCAGCCAGACCCGTCCCGAAGCCGGCGGGCTCCACAACACCAAAATCTCGCCGGGCGCCGCGGCCGCCGAAGCGATCAGGGCCGCCGAAGAGAGCCCGACGTAGGCGATGTGAGTGCAGCCGCTGCCGCGCAGCACCTCAGCGGCCAGCCGAGCGCCCTGAATCGGTGCCTGCGGGTCGGTAGAGGGGGCCGCGTCTCCGCGGCCTGGCGGGTCGTAGCGAACCGAAGCGATGCCCCGGCGCTGGAGTTCGTCGGCGAGCAGCCGCAAACCGCGGTAGGCGACCACACCCTCTTGGCCCAGCGGGGTGCAGATCACCACGCCCAGCGAACCCGCTTCGGGCAGTTGGACGGCAGCCCAGATTCCTGGGTCGCCGAACCAGCCGTGGAAGCTACTCATTCCCCTGCCAAAGCGCCGAACGCACCGCCTGCGGCCAAGCGTTGGTGCTCAGCCCATGCTTGGCGAACAGCGCCAGCAACGTGCGCTCCATGCCTAGCCCAAGGCAGGCGCTGTGCGCTACCTGGCCGTTGGCATCGAGAATGCCGAAAGCCGTCCCGAAGTGGTCGTTGTGGTAATTGGCCGAACCGATTGCAGTCTCCGGCGCTTCGTCGCCGTAAACCTTGGTGGTGATCTCGAACTTCAGGGCAGCCTCGCGTTGGTTGGACGCCATGATTCGGCCGGTCCGTCCGAAGAACGGATCATTGGCCAGCACGTATTCGACCTCCAGGCCGATTGAGGTGAGCATCTCGACCAGGCGGGGCGCGGTCTGGTCGCGATGGGCGATCGCTGACTCGGCCGTACCGACATGCACGACCTCGTGCATGCGGAAGGTCTGCATCCGCATCGGGTCGGGGCTGGGCTCGTGTCGAAAACAGCTACCGAGGACGTCGAAGGTTCGGCCCCCGGCGGGCAGCGACCCAGTCAGCAGGGCGTACAACGGGTGACAGGCCGCCGGGCTCATCATCAGCCCGGACGGGTGCAGGTGGTCTTCCCAGCCAGCGCCCGCGGCACGAGCCTTCAACAGGGCGGCATGCTCGGGGGTCCCGCCGGTGAACACCGAAAGTGAGCCGGTGAGTTGTGGGAAGGAGGCCACGTAGTCGGTCTTCTCGAACACCGACTTCGGCTCCACCGCCGGGAACCGCCAGGATTCTGCGTTCAGATCGGCGAAGGTGCGCACATAGAGGGCGTCGAGCGCGTCGAAGGCTCGGTTGAACTCCGCACCCAGCGCGAACAAACCGGGCTCGCCCAGCTCGGCCAGCACCCCCGCATCGAGCAACCGTTGCCGCAGGGCCGCCCACGGTAATTCGGCGCCGGTCACAAATCCACTTTCGCCATTAGCGCTAGCGGGGCGTTGTTGGTGAGCAGCCGATCGTTGTTGATCTGAATCGGCGCCCCCAGGGCATCGCGCACCTGGCGTGACAGCGACTGGGGCGTGTCGGTGCGGTAGCCAGCAATGCCGACGATGCGCAGCGCCTTGAGCACCAGATCGACCACCGCATTGGCTGAGGTCACCTTGACCGCATTCATGCTCAACGCGAACGAGATCGAGCCGAGAGCTGTCGGATCGCCAGCGACCCGGTCGAAGTGCTCGGCCGAGTGGCGCACGGTGTCGGCGAAGGACTGCAGATCAACCATCAGCTCGGCCAGCCGCAGCTGTCCGGGCGGTGGGAATCCGATCGCTGCCCTGGCCTGGCGTCGGACGGTGGAGCGGGCCTGCTCGGCCGCCGAGGAGGCGATGCCCAGCCATACCGAGGACCACAGCAGGTGCGCGGTGGGCAGTGCGGTATGAGCCGAGATGGTGCCGTAGTCGTCGTCGAGCAGCATGTCTTCGCTGGTCTCGGCGGTGAGGATGAAGCTATCCGAAGCGGTGCCGCGTAGGCCGAGGGCCTGCCAGGTGCCGGTCTTTTCCAGGTGGAAGTCGCCCTTGGGGCAGATCAACATGCGCTGGTCGGAGTCGGGCGCGTCGACGTTCACTCGTCCGGTCACCAAGATGGCATCGGAGGCCTCGGCGTAGGAGATCACCGGAGCGTCCTTGACCACCTTGACCCGGCCGGGGGCTGGGTATTCCAGTGCGCAGTTGGAGCGGCGGGCGTCGCCGCCGATGCCGCGCTCGGTGGTGGCTGAGCCGAGCAGCCATTCCTCTTCCAGCACCTTGCGCATGGTGGTGCGCACGCCGGCCAAGCTGCCGTGGCGCCACAAGATGAGCGCCTGGCTATGGTGCATCGCAAAAACCATGCCGGCGTTGGCGTCGGCAGCACCGATCGTGGTGGCGATATCGCTGAGTTCGCGCATCGTCGCGCCCTCGCCGCCGTACTGGGTGGGCACTGATACCGACAGCAGCCGCTGCTGCTTCAGGGCCTCAACGGCCTCCAGTGGCGGACGGGCGTCGGAGTCGACCTCATCGGCATACTTGGCCGCAACGGCGGCGACGGCGGCAGCACGGGCCGCGAAACGCTCGCTCATGCCTGCCCCCGCGAGATCTCGATGGCGCTGGCGAGTGCCTCGATGGAAACGAAGGTGGAGCGGTTCAGCAATTCGTCGGGGAACTCGATTCCCAAGGCGTCTTCGATGGCCAACATTACGTTCACCGTGGCATGCGAGGTGAACCCAACACTGAACAGATCAGTTTCATCGGCGAGTTCGGCCACCGGCCGGTTGAGCCGACCGAACTGCTGCAGGGCCTCGCGGATTGCGAGCCGATCCCCATAGGTGTGTTCAGACACCCTTTCCCCCTTTTTGTTGTTACCGCACTAGTGCAGTGGTTGGTAGTCCGGCATGGCGACAGCGGTAGCCAGCGCCATACCGCGTTCATGGCTCAGCGAAATGGCAATGGGGCCAAGTTGCTCAGCGTTTGCTCGTTGCTGGGCCCGCGGCGCCAGCCGCACCCAGGGTGCACCGTCGGCGTCGAGGACGATCTCGATCTCGTCGTAGCGGATATCGCTGGAATTGCGTAGCACCTTGAGCACTGCTTCTTTGCCGGCGAATCGCGCGGCCAGGCGAACAGGCGCTTCGCCGGTCTGGGCGCGTTCGGTCGCTGAGTAAACCCGGCTCAAATAGCGTTCGCCAAAGGCGGTGATCGACTCCGCTACGGCATCGGCATCGGCAAGGTCACAGCCGATCCGAACCGGACGCGGCGGCTTTGCGTCACGACCGACACTGGCTCGGGCCATTCGGACACCCCGATCATTCTCGGCTGTCTAATAAACAGCTTCGGCACCTCGACGAAACCACCACAGTGGATCGTTCCCTCATGGTAGGGCATCGGCAACCACGGCTGCGTTGAATCGTTTTGGCCTCCGACGCGCGCACCGTTAGGTGGTCAAGGCTGGCACCGCGGGCGCTAGCAGGCAATGATGGGCTTTCGTACGCCGCAGTCGGCGTCGGGATGCGTCCGGAAGGGGCGAGATGACCTGGGTGCTGGTTGCCTTGTGGGTAACCCTGGGGTGTATCGCGATCGCGATGGTCATCGGCATCATCGATGAAATGCGCCGGGTGCCGTCCAATATTCGACGAACCGGGTTGGGGATCGCCTTCGTGGCGAGCTTCGCATCGCTGTGGCTGCTGGTGACTCCGCTCACCCTGCCAGCTGGCGGTGAGTGTGGCGCCCCGTTGTTGGTGCTCACTGAGTACGGGAATCCGCCGGTCGTGCATTCGGCCGCTTGTGCCGAACTGATGCGGCTGTATGCCGCGGTCGGGTTGGTCGCGGCTTTGATCGCCCCGATGCTGGTGCTGAGCACCAGAGGTCGGAAGGATTAGTCACTCTCGCCGGGCGGGCGCGCGGCTTGTGCCAAGATGGGCGACGGTTGCGCGAAGGAGTGACATGACTGAGTTCCGCTACGAAGACCTGTTGCCGATCGGTGGGGACGCCACCGAATATCGGTTGCTCACCACCGAGGGTGTCGAGACCGTGGACGGCCCCGACGGCCGGAAGTTCCTGAAGGTGGCTCCGGAGGCGTTGGAGTTGCTCGCCTCGACCGCGATGCATGACATCGCCCACTACCTGCGTCCGGCGCATTTGCGGCAGCTGCGCAAGATCCTTGACGACCCCGAGGCGAGCGCCAACGACAAGTTCGTGGCGCTGGACTTGATGAAAAACGTGAACATTTCCGCCGGCGGCGTGCTGCCGATGTGCCAGGACACCGGCACCGCGATCATCATGGGCAAGCGCGGCCAGCAGGTGCTCACCAATGGCACTGACGAAATGCCGCTCAGCAAGGGCGTGTATGAGGCCTACACCAAGCTCAACCTGCGCTACTCGATGAACGCTCCGCTCACCATGTGGGAAGAGAAGAACACCGGCAACAACCTGCCGGCTCAGATCGAGCTGTACGCCGACACCGCCGCCGGGCACGAGAACACCTACAAGTTCCTCTTCATGGCCAAGGGTGGCGGCTCAGCGAACAAGAGCTACCTCTACCAAGAGACCAAGGCGATCCTGAATCCGGCTTCGATGATGAAGTTCCTGGACGAGAAGCTGCGCAGCCTCGGGACGGCCGCCTGCCCGCCCTACCACCTGGCGATCGTGATCGGCGGCACCTCGGCCGAATATGCCCTGAAGACGGCCAAGTACGCCTCGGCAAAGTACCTGGATTCCTTGCCGACGTCCGGCTCGATGAGCGCTCACGGCTTCCGGGATGTCGAGTTGGAAGAGCAGGTGCTTGAGCTCACCCGCAACTTCGGCATCGGCGCGCAATTCGGCGGCAAATACTTCTGCCATGACGTCCGGGTGATCCGGCTGCCGCGGCACGGTGCGTCCCTGCCGGTGGCGATTGCGGTGTCCTGCTCGGCTGATCGGCAGTGCCTGGGCAAGATCACCCCCGATGGGGTGTTCATCGAACAGCTCGAGTTCGAACCGGCGCACTATCTGCCGGAGATGACCGATGAGCAGTTGGCCAAGCACAAAGCCGAAGCCGGTGCCGAGGCTGGCGCGGTGAAGATCGACCTGCGTCGTCCGATGGCTGAAGTGCTGGCCGAGTTGGGTCAGCACCCGGTCAAGACCCGGCTGGCGCTGACCGGCACCCTGATCGTGGCTCGCGATATCGCGCACGCCAAGATCAAGGAACGCTTGGACGCTGGCGAGGAGATGCCGCAGTACCTCAAGGACCACCCCGTCTACTACGCCGGGCCGGCCAAGACGCCTGAGGGTTATGCGTCCGGCTCCTTTGGGCCGACCACCGCTGGCCGGATGGATTCCTATGTCGACCAGTTCCAGGCTGCTGGCGGTTCGATGGTGATGGTGGCCAAGGGCAATCGCAGCCAACAGGTCACCGACGCCTGCGCCAAGCACGGAGGTTTCTACCTCGGCTCGATTGGTGGCCCGGCCGCCGTGCTGGCCCAGCACTGCATCAAGAAGGTCGAACTGCTCGAATACCCCGAGCTGGGCATGGAAGCCATCTGGAAGATCGAGGTCGAGGACTTCCCGGCCTTCATCGTGGTAGACGACAAAGGCAACGACTTCTTCGCCGACGTTTCCCGGCCCACGCTGGTGCCGCTGCAGCCACTGCAGAAGTAGTCCCCGCAAGCAGCTACGGGTGCACCAGATCCGGGGGGCCAGATTCTGGAGTAGCGGGGTGCCGGTGAGGTTCAGAGGCGCGTCATATCCACGCCGCAGAAGCCGCGGCAGAGGGCTTGCATGGCGGCGTCATCGAGGTCCGCGGACCAGGCCTCTTGCTTTACCCACTTGGCGGTGACCCAGGCGTAGCGAACAAACTCGACGGTGACCGACTCAGTGCGCCAGTTGGTAACGAGTTGGCGCTGACGGTTCACGGTAGAGAATTCGTAGCTTTCGCGGGAGCCTTCGGTGCTCTGCATCCAGTCCTTGCGGCCCTCTGGTGACGGCGAGGTGACCAGCTTGCCTTTGCGCCAGGTGAGCACGTCGTAGGTGTAGGAGTCGCCGTCACCGTTGAAGATCAGTTCGGCGCCGGGCACCCCGTCCAGGGTGGCGAAGCCAATCAATTCGCCGTCGTCCCTCTTCGGAGATTGGGTGCGGGTGAGCACCTTCCCTTTGGCGGTGACGATCTTCAGCGCCCAGTAGTCGCCGGGCAGGCGGCGCATGCTGGCCGAGTCGAGCAAGCCATCGCCGTCGACGTCAACCTTGGCTTGTCCGGTGAGTACGGAGGGGGCCTCGATGCCGTGATAGTGGCGAATCGCGGCTTCGTTCAGCTTGACCTTCTTTGAAGAGAACTTCACCCACTTGCCATTGCGCCACACAGAGCGGACGATCTGCGCTTTGTGAATTCCGCTGCGGCTCGCGCTGTCGATTTGGGCGACTGCGGCGTAGTGACGGCCAGCAGAGGTGTAGAAGCGGAAGCCATGGAGGTCGGAGACCCACCACCCGGCGCGGGTCGGAGCCGCTGGCGCTTTCGCGGCGACTAGTCGGCCTTTGCGCCAGGTGTAGACCGCGAGGTCTCCGCCGGTGTCGGGCTTGGTGACTCGGACGATGAGCTCGTTGCCCATGACTGCGTCGAGCTTCGCCGCGCCGTACCAGGCTCCGGCCGGCGTGTCGGGACTATCCAGGACGGAGGTGAAAGCCACCGTGGCGGAGGTCTTCTTCGTGGTCACCTTCAGTTGGAACTGACTTCCACCTTGGGAGATCAGCTGAACGGTGTCGGACTTGCCGTCGCCATCGACATCGACTCGCACGGTTTTGACCAAGGTCGTGGGTGCCACAGTGGGGGCCGCGGCCGGGACCGCATTCGCAGGCAAACTCCAAACCGATGAAGAGAGGATGGCTACCGAAGTTGCGGTAATGACAAAGGCGTTCGACTTCAATTAAATCCTCCGGCTAGCCCCCGCTGGTCGACTATTACGGCGCAGCAGGTTTGGGGGTGCTAGCAACCTACCGCAGGGTCGATGGAAAAGAAACGCTGTTTCCGTCGGCCCTGCGGTTGGATTCGGGTGGGCTACCTAACGACGGTGGCGCCGTTGAAACCGAGGTAGGGCGCCGCCTTGGCGGTGGTGAGCTTCACTTTGCGGGTGCTCACCTTCACCCAGTGATCGGCTTTCCAGACCGAGCGGACGATCTTGCCCGACCAAATGGTGCCGGCGGCGTTGCTGGTCAGGGCCGACACATCGACGTAGCGCTTGCCTTTGGTGAAGAAGCGATAGCCCTGGCCGCCCAGGTACCAGCCCTTCACCAACGGGGCAGCAGGCGCCTTCTCGGTGACCAATCGGCCCGAGCGCCAGGTGTAGACGGCGAAACCAACGCCGTCCCCGCCCCACAGGTAGACCATCAGCTCGTAGCCCTTGACCTTGTCGAGCTTGGCGGCACCGAACCACGGGTTGGGCTCACCCCAGTCTTCGGGGAAGGTGGACTTGAAGAAGACGCCCGAGACTCTGGTGGCGGTGGTCACCTGGAGCAGGTAGCGGGTCGCGGCGACCTTGTACAGCTCGACGGTGTCGGCTTTGCCATCACCATCGACGTCCAGCGACTTGGTCACGGTGGGGGTGGGCAGCGGGACCGCCTGAGCGGGCACGGAGCTCAACGGCAGCGCGAGTGCGCCGCAAAGGGCCAGGACGGCCAACGAGCGAAACATGTGCAACCTCCATCCAGGGACGGGCCACAACTTGCCGAGCAGCACTGCCCGGTGCCCGTACGGTGCGGACTTCCAGCATTACCGGTGTCGCCCTTGTCCGCTAGCCCGATCAAAAGAGATTTGGTGCCTCAGCCAATCGAAACCGACGGTTCCTGGCGCAGGTCGGCGGGGGCGTCCGACCTGCGCCAGCTTGGTTAGCCCCGGTTGATCGACCCGTCGGGGCCAACCACCAGCACGTCGCCGAGGTTGGCGCGCACCGTGCGGTTGCCAAAGACCACCTGAACCACGCTCACGTCTGTCGGCACCGAGTAGAACGCCTCAGATTGGCCGTCCACATTCAAATCGCCGCCGGGGAGAGTGAGCCAACGCAGGCGGTCGTCGTCCTTGTAGAACTTGGCGTTGACTCGTCCATCGGATTGGTTGCGCACCAGGATCCGATCGTCCTGCTCGTAGCGAATCAGCGAGCCTCGAACGGCTTCCTGAACCTGACGGCCCTGGATCACCAGCACGGCCTTCTCGATGTCATCGGGGAAAGTCCAGAAGGCTTCCCCACCAGCCGGAAGGCTCAGCTCGCCGCCGGGCAGTGCAAACACGCGCACCGGATCGGAGTCTCGGAAGATACGGATGCCGATATCGCGAGGAGAGCCATTGACGATTCGGACCCTGACGTCGGCATCGTAAGTGAAGCTTTCCCCAGCAGCCATGATCCGGTCGTCGCGACCATTGAATGTGGCCTTCACCTGTCCGAACCCGGACGGCAGAGGCCAAGCCAGACTGCCACCGGCGGGCACGGTGTGCAGGCCATCGCCGAGGGTGAACACCTTGGCGTTGTCGTCGGCGCTGAAGAAGCGCAACACCAGATTGGCCGCTGACTGGTTCACCACCGTGATGATGCGCACTTCAGGCACTGGGTCAGGGCCAGCACGTGCAGTGTCCCAGGCAACGTGGCCCGCGCTGTCTTGTAGGACCACCCGGCCGTCAATCTGAAGCCGAAGGTGCAGGCCCGGCTGGCCGTGGGTTCCGGAGGCCCAGCGAGGCTGCAGGGCTGCGTCGTAGACCACCAGGTTGCCATCAGGCTGCATCACGCAGAGGCCAGGTTCGTGGCCAAAAGCTCCGCTGGCCCAGACGACCTCAGCGAACGGGTTGTTGTCGGCCGTGCGATAGACCACGAGATGGCCGTCGGTTTGATGGATCAGCATGAAGCGTCCGTCCGGAGACGTCAGTGACTGATCGGGCAGCAGTCGCTCGCCGGGCACGAGGTCCGAACCCGTACTAAACGGGGTTGCGCCGCGGGTGCCAGCCACCCGGGCCCCGGCGGCCTCTCGGGTTGCGGCAGCCTCTTGGGCCTGGCTCAGCAAGGGGTCGATTTCGGCGGCAAAGGGGATCCCGATACCGGTCCAGGACCGCTTGCGCAGCCGAGAAACCCTGGCCTGGTTCACCGCGATCCGGGTGGAGGCTTCGCGTAGCGCCGCCGGGGCATCGTTGAGGACGTCCCAGGCGCTGCGGTAGCCGTAGTCGTAGTTCACCCGAATCAGCTCCGGATCGATGGTGACGATGTTGTGCGTGGGGTTGTCCGGATGGATGAGCCGAATCCGCACGGACTTGTTGTTGTCCAGCACGGGGTACACGTCATCTGCCTCCATCTCGTCGAGGTGAATGCTCAGCAGTGCGCGATTGGCGATGTCGAGAATGGTGCGCTCTTCGAAGTTCGGCACGGCCGGGTCGAACAGGGAATCCTCGGTCCGGTTGACCGCGCTCCACCGGTCGATCGGCCCGCTGAGGATCACATAGACGTCGGTCACGTTTGGATCGGCGTCGATGGCCGCGCGCAGGGGGACGTTCTCCCGGTGCCCACCGTCCACCCAGACATCGCCGGCGAAGTTCACCGGCGGGAAAATCGTGGCGATAGCGGCTGAGGCCATCGCCCCGTCTAGCAGCGAGATGCCCGAGGCCAGCCGGCTCTGCGAATCCCGGCGCAGCAGGTCGCCGGTCTCGGTCACGTAGCACAGCTCTCCAGATTCCAGACCGACGGTGGCCAGGCGCAGTTTCTTGCCGGATGCGACGAAGGCCGCGAAATTGTCCTGGGTCACCCGCTCGCTCATCAGGGAGCGAATCGGGTCAAGGTTGAGTAGGGCCCGGGCCCGGGTCTGGAGGATCACCAGCAGCTTGCGAACGGCATCGCCGGTGAAGGCCTCCGCGATCGCGGCGTTGGAATCGCCGGCCACGGCCGCCCCCACCATCGCCCCGCCGAGTAGTCCAACTGGCCCAAGCATCGAGCCGAGACCAGCTCCGCCCAAGGTGCCGAGAGCGATGGAGGCCGGGTCGCCGCTGCTTGGGTCTTCTAGCATCGCGCCGACCACCGCCTGACGGAGCTCGGGGTGCACCTCCTGCCACCAATCCTCGAAGAGCCACATGTGGTCGTTGCGCCGCAACCCGAACCAGATGCGGCGCAGATCGTCTAGGCCGCTGTCCCCTTGGGTCAGCATCAACGCGTTTAGCGCACCTACCGAGGTGCCGCAGATGATGTCGGGCCTGATGCCGGCCTCATACAGCGCGGTGAGCGCGCCGAGTTGGAAATCGCCGCGGGAGCCGCCGCCGCTGAGAACGATAGCTGTGGACATGGTGTTGCCTCCTGGAGTGGGTAGCGCGCCGTGGCGGCGCGATGGTTGGGCTGGCCCCGCGGGAGCCGGCCGAACCTGCAATCGGTTCGACAGACGCCCTCGGGTCGCTCAAGGATGGCGTGAACACCGTTCTCGTTGTGGGTGGGATAAAGAGATATTTATCGGGGTGAGCTCGATCGAGGGTCCTGGGATCGTCGGCGTGTGGGCCCTTCGGCCGGCTGTCTCTGGGCAGGCCCAACTGAGCTGACTCGCGGTTCCCTGAGGCTTCGACAAGCTCAGCCAGCGTGCAGTAGTGGTCAGAAGCCGATCAGCCGCCCACCGACCCGAGAAATGCAAACCGGCCCGGTTGCCCACGATGGGGCAGCCGGGCCGGTTCGATGAAGCTAAATCAGCTGCGCTGATCGATCGGGACGTAGGTCCGCTCGACCTCGCCGATGTAGACCTGACGCGGCCGGTTGATCTTGTTGGCCGGATCGTTGGTCTGCTCCCAGAAGTGGGCAATCCAGCCGGGCAGGCGGCCCAGAGCAAAGAGCACCGTGAACATGTTCTGCGGGAAGCCCATCGCCTGGTAGATCAGGCCGGTGTAGAAGTCCACGTTCGGGTACAGCTTGCGCTCTTGGAAGTACGGATCGCTCAAGGCGGCGTCCTCCAGGGCGACGGCAATGTCGAGCAGCGGGTCGTGGCCGACCAGCGTCTTCAGAATCTCGTCGGCGTGCTTCTTCACGATGGCTGCGCGCGGATCGTAGTTCTTGTAGATCCGGTGCCCGAAGCCCATCAGCTTGGTGGACGCCTTGTTGTCCTTGACCTTGGCGACGTAGTCCTTGACATTCTCGCCGGAATCACGGATCGCCTTGAGCATCTCCAGCACCGCCTGGTTTGCACCGCCGTGCAGCGGGCCGGAGAGAGCGTTCACGCCAGCGGCCACCGAGACGTAGACGTTGGCGCCCGACGAACCGACCATGCGGACAGTCGAGGTCGAGCAGTTCTGCTCGTGATCGGCGTGCAGGATCAGCAGCACGTCCAGTGCGCGGGTGACGGCGTCGTCGAACGGGTACGGCGTGGTCGGCAGCCCGAACGACATCCGCAGGAAGTTCTCGATGTAGGACTGCGACTGATCGGCGTACAGGAACGGCTCGCCGACGGAGTTCTTGTAGCCGTAAGCGGCCAGCGTTGGCACCGCGCCCATCAGGATGTGGGTGGACCGCTCCGGCTCGAAGCCGCCTTCGGCCCACTTCGATTGGGCGAAGGTCGACAGCGCGTTCAGGCCCGCCGACAGCACCGGCATCGGATGCGACTTGCGCGGCATCGAGTTGAACATGCTCTTCAGGCGTTCGTCGATCAGGTGGAAGCGGGAGATGCTGGAGGAGAAAGTCTCCAACTGCTCCTTGGTCGGCAGCTCCCCGTAGAGCACGAGGTAGGAAACCTCAAGGAAGGTTGCGTGGTCGGCCAACTGCTCGATCGGGTAGCCCCGGTAGCGAAGAATGCCGGCGTCGCCATCGATGAAGGTGATGGCCGAGCGGCAGGACGCAGTGTTGGCGAAGCCGATGTCGATGGTGGTGTCACCGGTAGCGGACAGCAGCTTGCTGATGTCGTAGCCGTTGTTGCCCTGGGTTGCGGCTACGTGTGGAAGTTCAAGGCTCACATCATCGCGGCTGAAGGTTGCGTTGCCCATCCATGCTCCCTATCTATTTGGCCAGCGCGGCGGCGCCTGGCTCGACGGTGGACGTCACCTTACATGCCGGATGAGCTTGCCGGGAGGGGCCAATCTCGCGGGCGTATCCGCTAGTGAGTAGGTCAGAACAAACCTCGCCGTCAAAGCGCGTCTACCGCCAGCTCAATTGGGTTTGGCAGGACATGAATTCATGTTTTCAAGGGCGGATGCCGAAACCGCGACGCCGGTGCGCCCAATTTGGGCCATTTCTGATCCAAATCGACCTCGGACCGCTGGCCGTCTGGTCGGTTGGTGGGGCGGGCGGTGTGTGGACGACGCCCGCGATACCGGCAGGTCTTGAGGCCAGAAGTGGCGCCAGCAGCGGATCGGCGCCGATGCTCGATCCTCTCCCGGCCCAGCGCTCGGATCCCAAACGATGGGAGCCCGTCACAGCCATACGGAGAATTACCCAGATCTTAAGGGGGCTGAAACCAAACAGGTCCGGGGGGCGTTATCAACCTCGAGCGTCCGTCTCCGCGGACGCCGCCCGCCATGAGTGCTGCCCGCCAGCGGCACCTTGGCTTTGGGGAGTCATCCTCGGGCGCGGCCCTAAATCGGCCAGCGCTGAGGGTGGCTCCCTGCCGCTGGCCGATCATCGCGCGGCTAGGCTGATCTTGTGGATGTGAACTCGGGGCCGCTGCCCGGCACCGACGCTGAGGCGCTGCTCGCCTCGGTCGCCTCGTTGCTTCGGGCCAAGGGCGAACGGATGACCACGCCACGGCGGGCCGTCCTGACCGCGCTCGCCCGCACCTCGGGCCACCTCACCATGGACGAAGTCGGTGCGGCAGTGGCCGGCATCGCCCCGCAGGTGCACCGCGCGAGCGTCTACCGAACGCTGGTTGCGCTGAGCGATCTGGGGGTCGTGCAGCACGTCCATCTCGGTCACGGCGCTACCGCCTATCACCTGACCGGTAGCGAAGGACCCCACCTCCACGCCCAATGCCGCCGCTGTGGCCGAATCCAGGACCTGCCCACTGACCTGCTTAGCGAGGTGGCGCGGCGAATGGGTGCGGCCCACGACTTCGAATTGGACGCCACCCACGTGGCTCTTTCGGGGCTGTGTGCCGACTGCGCAACGGCCGATCGGTCTGAGTTGCTCGAAAACCATGAGCACCCCTCCCATATTGCAACACATTTGCATTAGAGTCCTCCTGGGCGTCTGAGGGGGCGTCGGCTAGGAGAGCAAATGCACGTCCCTGACGGGTTCCTAAACCTCCCCACCTCTGCGGCCACCGCCGCGATCGCTGCCGTCGGAGTGGGGCTAGCTGTTCGGGGCGCTCGCCGCGAGCTAAACGAGCGTGCCGCGCCGCTGGCTGGCCTGGTCGCCGCGTTCATTTTCGCTACCCAGATGCTGAACTTTCCGGTGGCTGCTGGCACGTCCGGACACCTGCTGGGCGGGGCGTTGGCAGCCATCCTCGTCGGACCCTGGACGGCGACGCTGTGCCTAACTGTCGTCCTGATCGTGCAGGGGTTCTTGTTCGCCGACGGTGGGATCACCGCGTTGGGCACCAACATCACCCTGATGGCCCTGGTGGGAGTCTGGGTCGGCTGGGGGGTCTTTCGGCTGGCGACCAAGGTGCTGCCGAAGAAGTTGGCGAGCATTCCGGTAGCGGGCGCAATAGGCGGCCTGCTCTCCGTCCCGGCAGCGGCCCTGACTTTCGCCGCCCTGTTCGCCGTCGGTGGCACCGTGCCAGTGCCAGCCGAAACCGTGGCCATCGCGATGGGCAGCGTCCATCTGGTGATTGGCATCGGGGAGGCGCTGATTACCGCCGCCGCGATCTCGGCGGTGTTGGCTGTACGTCCTGATCTGGTCTACGGCGCGCGCGGGTTGACCGTGACCAAGCCGCTGCAAATCAAAGAAGGGGTGCTGGCATGAGCGAGACCAGCCGGTGGCGCCGCGGGTTCGCCTGGGGCGTCGGTCTGGTGGTGGCCCTCTTCCTGGCCGGGGTGGTCAGCTTCTACGCCTCCAGTTCCCCGGACGGCCTGGAGTGGGTTGCCGGGCAGACCGGTTTTGAGGAGGCGGCGGGTGAACACGCGGCCGCGGGCTACTCCCCGCTGGCCGACTATCAGTTTGCCGGCCTTGAAGATGCCCGGCTCTCTGGCGGCCTCGCCGGAGTCATCGGCACCTTGTTGGTGCTGGCCATCGGAATGGGATTGATGTGGGTGCTGGGCCGACGTACCTCGAAGCGGGTCTAAGACCTGCTGGACCCGTCCATTCGTCCCCGATTCAGGCGGCGCCAGCTCAGGTGAAGCTGGTGGCGCTGATCGGGTTCGTCTGCGCCGTGGTGGCCACGCCGTCGCTGACGATGTGGCCCTTCGTCGTCCAGCTGCTGGTGTTGGCGGTGGTGGCCGGGCTGGCCCGGCTACACCCCGGACGGCTGCTGCGCGGGTTGGCGATCGAAGTGCCCTTCGTTGCCTTCGCGTTCGCCATGCCCTTCTTGGCCACTGGCGACCGGATCACCGTGGCGGGGTTGTCGGTTTCAGTTGCTGGGCTTTGGGGGGCCGGGACGCTGCTGGCTAAGAGCACTCTGGGGGTGCTGGCGGCGCTCATTTTGGCCGCCACTACCCAGCGGGCCGAGTTCGTGGCCGGGATGCAGCGATTGCGGCTGCCATCAGTGTTGGTGGAGATCCTGAGTTTCATGGTCCGCTATCTCGACGTCATCGCCGAGCAGTGGCACCGGATGGCGATAGCGCGCACGTCCAGAGGATTCCAGGCTCGTAACCCCACCTCCTGGTCGGCGCTGAGCGGTGCGGTAGGGACGGGCTTCATCCGCGCCTTTGAGCGCGGCGAGCGGGTGCATCTGGCGATGCTGGCCCGCGGCTACTCCGGCGCCTTACCCGAGGCCATCGGCGCGGCCCGGGCGGCGCGTCCGGTTGAGTGGGGCTGGGCTGTGCTCCTGGTCGCGACGTCGCTGACGATCACTTCGCTGTCCTGGGGGCTGGCATGACGCCGGTACTGGCAGTGCGCGGGCTGGCCTACGCCTACCCAGACGGTCGCCAGGCGCTCTTCGGGGCGAATCTGAGCATCCAGCGCGGCGAGCGGGTGGCGCTGTTGGGGCCGAATGGTGCCGGCAAGACCACTCTGGCACTGCATCTCAACGGCATCTTGACCCCGGGGGCAGGTTCGGTGTCGGTGTCCGGACTGCCGGTGACCAAGCCGAACCTGGCCGAGATCAGGCGCCGGGTGGGGCTGGTCTTCCAAGACCCCGACGACCAGCTCTTCCTACCGACGGTGGCCCAGGACGTGGCGTTCGGCCCGGCCAACCTGGGTTTGCGTGGCGCCGAACTCGAGCAACGCGTGCAGGAGGCGCTGTTGGCGGTCGGTCTGCCGGAGCTGAGAGACCGCGCCCCGCACCACCTGTCCTTCGGTCAGCGCCGCCGGGTTGCCTTGGCCACCGTGCTGGCGATGCGTCCGGAAATCCTGGTGTTGGACGAGCCGACGTCCAACCTTGATCCGGCGTCACGGCGTGAGTTGGCCGAGGTATTGGAGTCGTTGGACGTGACGGTGCTGATGGTGACTCACGACCTGCCCTACGCGCTGCAACTGTGCCCGCGTTCGGTGATCCTCTCCGACGGCGTGATCGTGGCCGACGGTCCGACCGGGGAGCTATTGGCCGACGCCGAGCTGTTGGCCGCCCATCGCCTGGAGTTGCCCTACGGGTTCAGCGTCGTGTGAGGCCCCTTCCCCCTTCGACAGGCTCAGGGAGCTGGAGTCAGGCTCAGGGAGCTGTCGACAAGTTGGCTGAGCCCGTCGAAGCCTCGACCAAGACCTCAGCCAGGGCCGCTAGGGCGAGATCGAGCTCTTCGCGGGTAATCACCAATGGCGGAGCCAGCCGGACTGTCTGGCCGTGGGTGTCTTTGGCGATGATTCCCTTGTTGAGTAGCCGTTCGCAGATCTCGCGGCCGGTGCCCAGAGCCGGATCGATGTCGACCCCGGCCCACAGCCCAACCCCGCGCACAGCGGTGACCCCGTGGCCGACCAGGCCAGCCAATTGGCCGTGCAGATAGGCGCCGAGTTCGCGCGAACGGGCCTGCATCTCGCCGGTTTCCAGCAGCTTGACCACGGCCAACCCGACGGCTGCCGCCAGCGGATTGCCACCAAAAGTAGACCCGTGCTGGCCCGGACGAAGGGTGCTCAGCACCTCGGCGTCCCCAACTACGGCTGAGACCGGCACGATGCCGCCGCCGAGGGCCTTGCCCAACAGGTACAGGTCAGGGACGACGCCAACCTGCTCGCAGTAGAAGGTGGATCCGGCCCGGCCCAGGCCGGATTGAATCTCGTCGGCGATCATCAGCACCCGGTGCTTGGTGGCCAGTTCCCGCACGCCGGCCAGGAAGCCTGCTGGCGGCACGATCACGCCAGCCTCGCCCTGCACCGGCTCGACCAGGATGGCCACGGTATTGGCGTCGATCGCCGCCTCGACTGCGTCCAGATCGCCATAGGGCACCGGGACGAAACCTGGAGTGAACGGTCCGTAGCTGGTGGTGGCCACTTCGTCGTTACTAAACGAGATCACGCTGATGGTGCGGCCGTGGAAATTGCCTTCCATCACGATGATGTTGGCCAGACCCTCGGGCACTCCCTTGACCTCGTAACCCCACTTGCGGGCGAGCTTCAGGGCGGACTCGACCGCTTCGACGCCGGTGTTCATCGGCAGCACCATCTGCTTGCCGCACAGCTTGGCCAAGGCCTCGATGAAGGGCCCATAGGTATTTGAGTAGACCGCCCGGGAGGTGATGGCGAGCTGGGTCAGCTGGTCGGTGGCCACCTTGACCAGTTCGGGGTTGGAGTGACCGAAGTTCACCGCCGAATAGGCCGACAGGAAGTCGAGATACCGATTGCCGTCGATGTCAGTGAGCCAGGCTCCGGACCCGCTGGCGATCACCACCGGCAGCGGATGGTAGTTGTGTGAGCCGTAGGTTTCGATCTGTTCGATCGCCCGCTGCTGTGCTGGGCTTTGCCCTCGATCTACCACCATGGAGTCCTTCCGACTCCCTGATGGTACCGGTGCTGAGCAGGTCAGGAGGAAGCCGTCCCCCGACCCTTTGACGCTTCGACAAGCTCAGGACAGGCAGGCTTCAGGAACTGGGGGTGAGTAGAATCTGGGCATGGACCAACCTGCGGCGATCATCATCGGTTTTGACGACTCCGCCACGGCCAAGGCAGCGCTACGCCGAGGGCTGGATTTGGCCGCCAAGTACGGAGTCAAGGCTCGGGTGCTGCGCGCCTGGACCTTCAACAACGCTCCTCGTCCTAAGACCTGGGAACCGGGTTACGTACCGCCGGTTGAGGACTTTGCCGCCGCAGTCTTGGAGAAGCTGAGTGCGCAGGTTGCCCCGGTGTTAGCCGAGTTCAGCCAGGTTGAAGTCAGCCTCGAAGCGCCCCACGGTCCGGCCGGACGTGAACTGGTCCAAGCCTCCGCCGAGGCGCAGTTGGTGGTGATCGGCAATCGCGGCTTGAGCGGGTTGCCCGAGTTGGTGCTCGGTTCGGTC
This sequence comes from Propionibacteriaceae bacterium UBA6122, assembly GCA_002428365.1. Lineage (GTDB taxonomy): Bacteria > Actinomycetota > Actinomycetes > Propionibacteriales > Propionibacteriaceae > Propionicimonas. The sequence goes on along the minus strand of DIVW01000038.1, from coordinate 17,136 downwards.
TCCCACGAGGTGGTCGAGCACGCCCAATGCGACGTTTTGGTGGTTCGGAAACGCTGAATCGCTGCCCTCAGGCGAAGGCGGGGAACATCGTCGGGCCGAGGAACACTGCGGCGACGGCACCGAGTACCAGGTAGGGCCCGAATGGCAACGAGCCTTTGGCTTTGATCAGCCGGGTCAGGATCATCACGATTCCGACTACCGCCATCAGCACCCAGGCCAGCAGGAAACCGGCCAGGGATTGGGACAGGCCGAACCAGCCAAGGAAGCCGCCCACAACGCCAGCCAGCTTCACATCGCCGAAGCCGAGGTCGGGGGCGAAGATGGCCATCACGAAATACAACACGAACATCGCCACTGCGACGATCCCGGCGCGGCCCAGCGATCCCCAGCGGTCCTGCGTCCAGGCGGCGATGGTCAACCCGGCGGCCAGCAGCGGATAGAGCGGCAGCACGATCACGTCCGGCAGGCGGTAGTCGCCCAGGTCGATCACGGTCAGCAAGGCCGCGGCAACAGCCAGCACGGTAAAGGTGACCTGCTCGATCAGGCTCGGAGCCATCCCGGCGAAGGCGCCCAGGACGACGGCGATCGGCACCTGGAGCCAGGTTTTGGCTATCCGGGTTTCGGTCTCGAATTGGGCCTGCATGAACGAGTTGAGGGCCGCTGCAGCGGCCCCAGCAATAAGGGCAGCGACCGCCACCGCCAGCAGATTCACGTTCCCTAGAACCCGGGGATCGACTTCATGATCTGGATTACGCCAGGACCGATCACGACGATGAAGAGGGCCGGCATGATGAACAGAATAACTGGGAAGATCACCTTCACCGGGATCTGCATGGCCCGCCGCTCCGCGTCCTGGCGGCGCTCCATCCGCAGTTCCTCGGCCTGGGACTGCAGGACGTCGGCCAGGGCGATGCCGTAGGTCTCACCCTGCACGACGGCTCGCACGAATCGCTCCAGCTTGGGCACCCCGGTGCGTTCGGCCAGGTCGAAGTAGGCGTCGCGTCGGGTCATGCCCACCTGGATGTCTTGCAGCGTGCGAACCAGTTCGGAGGCCAGTTCACCGCGGCCGTTCTTGGCTACCCGCTGCATTGCCGCGTCGAATCCAAGTCCCGCGTTTACCGCAATGCTCATCTGATCCAGAGTGTCGGGCAGCTGCAGGTTGATCGCCTGCTTGCGCTTGATTCCGGTGTTGTAGAGCAGAATCTCAGGCAGGAAGAACAAGGCTGCCGTCAGCGCTGCGCCCATCAGGAAGCCGCGCAGGTCGCGCAGCATGAGAATGAAGCCCAACATGACGATGAAGCCAGCCAGGCCGCCGAGTAACTTCATGGTCAGGATTCGGTCGATCGGCCAAGCCTCCGGACGCCCGGCCGAAGCCCACAGCTTGCTGATGGATTTCATCATCATTGGCGGCGTTCGCCGACGGAGCACATCAGCTAGTTCACTGGTGGCTTGCTCACCGGCAGCATGCAGATCGGGTGCGGCTTCAAGGTCGCGGTTGAGGTTGGCCAGCACCTTGCGGCGGCCAGCGGGCGCGCCGACAAAAAGCAACCAGGCCAGCAGGCCAGTGCCCAGGAATACCGAGATCACGGCGGGAACAACGACGGAGTTCATGGCTACCCCTAGAACTTCAGGTCGATCATCTTGTACATCCACAAGGTGCCGATGGTCATCATGACCAACCCGGCGCCGATCATCGCCCAGCCGATAGGTTCGGCGAAGAGCTGGCCGATGTACTTCGGACTGGCGAAGGCCAGGAAGCCAGCCACCGCGAACGGCAAGGCGATCATGATGACGGCCGAAAGCTGACCGTCCGCAGCCAATGACTTGACCTGGCCGCGGATCTCGGCGCGCTGCCGGATGGTCTTGCTGACGCCGTCAAGAACGTCGGCCAGGTTGCCGCCGACCTCGCGGTTGATGCTGATGGCCTGGGTTACCCAGAAGAAGTCCTCGTTGCGCATTCGGTCGCACACGTCACTTAGCGCCTCGTTTAGTGAGCGGCCAACCCGCACCTCATTGGTCACCCGGGCGAACTCCAAAGACGTGGGTGGGCTGCCCTCCTGGCCGATGGTGCCCATCGCCTGCGGGAGGCTGTAGCCAGCGCGCAAGCTGCCAGCGATCATCTGCAGGGTCTCGTCGAGTTGGGATTCGAACTTCGCCCGTCGGCGTCCGGCCAGCATCGACAGCCACAATCGCGCGAACACCGGAGTGACCAGCGCCATCAGGAAGCCGAGTAGCGGTTGGCCCATCACCAACCCGACCGCGAACAGCGCCATGCAAGCGGAGAACACGATCACCACCAGCTCCTTCAGCGGAATGGTGACACCAGCCTCTTCAATAATGGCGCTGAACGAGTTGCCACGACCGGCCAGGAACTTCTCCACCGCACCGGTGGCCGCATTGGCCGCTCGGGAGACGCCACTGCCGCGTGCATCGGTGCCGATCCGGCGGCGCTCGATCGAGACCTTGTGGGTGGGCAGCAACATCAGGACGAACCCGATCAAGCTGGCCGCTCCGATGAGTGACCAGGCAACAGTCACCATGGGGTTCACTTCTGGTCCCACATCGCTGAGGTGCCGAAGATGCCGGGAGACAGTTTGATACCCAGGTCGTCGAACTTCTGAATGAACAACGGGCGCAGGCCGGTGGGCTGAACCTTGCCGAGGAACTTGCCGTCGGCCGAGACGCCGGCAGAGAAGTCGAAGGCGTAGATGTCCTGCAGAGTTACCGTCTGGCCTTCCATGCCGACCACCTCGGTAAGCGCGGTCACCCGGCGGGTGCCGTCGCGCAGACGAGACAGCTGGACGATGACGTCCACAGCAGAAGAGACCTGCTCGCGGATAGCCCGCAGCGGCAGATCCATGCCGGCCATCAGCACCAGGGTTTCCAGACGAGCCAGCGCGTCGCGGGAAGTGTTGGCGTGGACCGTGGACAGTGAGCCGTCATGGCCGGTGTTCATGGCCTGGAGCATGTCGAGGGCCTCAGCGCCTCGACACTCGCCGACGATGATTCGGTCGGGTCGCATGCGCAGGGAGTTCTTGACCAGGTCGCGAATGGTGACCTCGCCACGCCCCTCAACGTTGGCCGGACGAGATTCCAGCCGAACAACGTGATCCTGCTGGAGCTGAAGCTCGACGGCATCCTCGATGGAGACGATTCGCTCCTTGTCAGGGATGAAGCTGCTCAGCACGTTCAACAAGGTGGTCTTGCCGGTGCCGGTACCGCCAGAGACGATGATGTTGAGTCGTCCCAGGACGCAGGCCTCGAGCAGTTCGGCCATTTCTGGGCTGAGCGACTGCATCTTGACCAGATCGGCGACCTTCAGTGGGTCGGTGGAGAACTTACGGATGGTCAGCGTCGACCCGCTAACCGCTAGCGGCGGGATGATCGCGTTGACGCGGGAGCCATCTTCGAGGCGGGCGTCAACCAGCGGGGAAGACTCGTCGATTCGTCGCCCGACCCGGGTGACGATCCGTTCGATGACTCGGCGCAGATGCGGTTCGTCCTTGAACCTGGTTGGGGTCAGAGTCAGTTTGCCTGACCGCTCCACGTAGACCTTGTCGGGTCCGTTGACCATGATTTCGGTGACGCTCTTGTCGGCCAGTAGGGCCTCCAGCGGGCCCAGGCCAAGAACGTCGTCGTGAACCTCGCGAATCAGGCGTTGACGTTCGCGGGCAGTCAGCGGCAGCCGGCCACCCTCGATGATCGAGTTCAGCTCCTGCTGCACCAGAGTGCGCAGCGCGTTCTCGTCCATGTTCGGGTCGTTGAGTCGCGAGCCCATGCGCTCGAAGAGCTGCTCGACCGCCTCTTCCTTCAGCTTGGAAAGGGCGTCGTGGGTCTCCATGACGACCGTCTGGGTGGGGGCGCGGCTAGCCAGCCGGCTCGGATCCATTGGGCTGTCCGGGGACGGCGAAGCGACCGGCACCCAGGTGACGGTGGCCTCGGGGGCCGGCCCTTGGTTGTTTGGGGCGGCCAGATACGGGGCGGGGGCGCTGAAGTCGTCCACCATGGCACGCATCGGGGCGGCCGAGGTGCTCGAGTGACCCTCTTCGAGCGGGATACCCCGCTCGCCCTTCATCGCGTTGACGCGTGCTGCCAGGTTCATTACTTATCCCCCTTCTTTCCACCGAAGTCGAGGAACCTGCGCCCCTTGGCTTCGGCTTTGTCACCCGCGGCGACCATGTCGACAAGTGAACGAAGCTGCTTGGCGACGGGGTCTTTGCTGTTCTGCTGCAGCAGCGGCATCCCCTGATTGGTGGTGATGGGCACTGCGTTCGACTGGGGCAGCATGTAATCGACCTTGCGTCCGATCGAGGCTTCGACATCCCCGATCGACAGGCCGCGGCTGGGGTGCATGAAGTTGAGCACCACAGCGCGGGAGTCGAGCACGATGCTGATGTCTCGCAGCGTGTCGAGCTCTTTGCGCAAGCCGCGGACGCCAGGGACGTCCAGGCTGGTGACGAGCACGAGGATGTCGGTCTGGTCGAGCACAGTCAGGGTGTGTTCGCTCAGACCCGGGGCGGTGTCAACCACCACGAACTTGAACATCCCGGCCAGCATGTTCAGCAGGTTCGCGATCTCCTTGGGGGTAACCGCATCAGCGGCCGCCGGGGAGTCTGAACCTGGCACCACGAACAGGCCGGTTTGGTGTTGGGTCAGGTAGGACTTCAGGGCCACCGAGTCTCGCGAGGCCGGGCCATGCGCCAGGTCGGGAAGGGTGAACTCGGGGGCGATGTTGAGAGCGCTACCGACATCGCCGAAGTGGATGTCCAGGTCGACCAGGACGACGGAGTTGGGCTCCTTCATGGCCAGGCCGACGGCAAGGTTGGTGGACACGGTGGTCTTTCCCACTCCGCCTTTCGGCGAGGCCACCGTGACCACCTTCCCCCGCTGGGGTGCCGCACCCTGGGTGCCAGGCTGCTGCCCTTCAGGCGAAGCGTGGCTGGCGGCCCGCTCTAGCGCCTGCTTCATCTCCTCCAACGGAGCCATCGGGTGAACGATGTCGCGGACGCCGGCTCGCATGGCAGCCAGGCCGATCTCGCCAGCGCGATCGCTGACCAGTAGTACCGGAATGCCGAAGCTCTGATCGAGATCGGTGGCTACGAAGAGTGCGTCCTGAATTCGTTCAACGGGATCCAACACCACGACTGCGGGCATCGGAGCATCACCCAGCTCGGCGAGCAGGGTCTGAACATTGGGAGGGAAGACCTCAGGGGCGATCGGGAGGACGTCCGGTCCCCACGACTGCTGAACCAGTGAGACGACCCTGGCGTTGCGGCTGACAACAAGTGCGGTGCCCATGGTCATCACCTGATCAGCTGCTTGATGTCGAGCGGCGTGGTGCCGCTCGGGCTCTTAGCCTCTTTGACCAGCCAGATCTTGCTGGCCTCGGTGGCCAGGATTACCTTTTGCGCATCAGCAGGTGCCAGGGCGAGGGTGATCGCGCCAGCTGACTCTTCCTCGCCAGCCTTCACCACCAGCACGCTCTGCAAGATCTGTTGGGTCTTTTCTTCCTGAGTCACGTAGATCGCGACCTTGCTGCCAGGGGTGAGCTGGCCGCCGACCGAGCGCTGAGCTTCGAGGGCAACCGTGACCAGCTGCATGTTGTTTGGCACCGACACTTCTCCGTCGGCCGACGTGCCGGGTTCGGCGAAGCGCGAGGTGATCAACTGCTCGCCGGGGGCCAGGTCAGTGGTGGTGGCCAGGCTAGCGACCTGATCAAGCGAAGTGAGTGCGCCGGGCACGATGGCCACCAGCGGCAACTGACGCTTCTCGACGTAGCCAGCTAGGCGGCTACCCAAGGTGCCGGCCTCGATCGGCTGGGTGACGACTAGTACCTCCGTGGGCTGCTGGCCTTCCATGGCCCGCGCATCAGCGGTGGCGACATAGTTGAACAGCAGGATCGCGCCGATGCCGGCCAGGATCACTGCTGCGATTGCTGCGATGAGACGACGTTGCATGGTGGGAAAACCGCCTGTTCTCAGTGGGTGAGAGATGCGGCCTGGGTGCCGCACGTTGCGTCCGCTTCACCGCCAGTGAGGTGGAACGCATTTAGTTGTGACTGTTCGGGGGGTTCGGCCGCGGGTGCCGATTTGTCATCCGTACGGGTGACCGGGCCGCTGCTTCGCGTGCCGAGTTGTGTCTTAGTGGTGAGGATTTATGTCACCTTTTCGGGGGACCGGATTGCTTTGAGTAATCCGGACTTGGCTTCTAAGTTGGTTGACCCTAAGCGAGCTGTGAGGCACTCCGGGCGGGGACCTGGAGTGCCTCACGCAAGCTGTTGCTTCGCGGTGCTCAGATCTGGTTGGCCACGCTGGAGAACATGGAGCTCAGGTTGTTGCCGAGCAGCGTGACTACGGTGATGATCACGGCGGCGATGAGGGCGACCATGATGCCGTACTCAACGGCGGTGGCGCCACGCTCGCGGGTGGAGACGACGGAGCCGACGATCTTTGCGGGGAGGTTCTTCATGGGAGTAGGCCTTTCAGGTGGGATAGTTTTCCGCGGAGCTTCCAACTTGCCATCCACACGTTGGGAGCTGCCAATGCAAGGTCTACACCTGTGAATCTGGCAATGTCAAAAGTTTTTCCAAAATGTCCCCTTGTGGGTGACTCATTTCATTGTTTATCAGTCACCCTTTTGGGGACTGGAATAGCTCATCAGTTCCCCCAACGGGTGACTCGCGCCTCCGGCCCAGTCGGCTGAGCCTCTCGAAGCTAGGCCCTTCGACGAGCTCAGGGGACTGTGGCGCCCCCAGTTGGCTGGGCCTGTCGAATCCCCCCGGTTGGCGGAGCCTGCCGAAGCCTCCAGGCCCTTCGACGAGCTCAGGGAGCTGGGGTCGAGCGGCCAGTCAGGGGACTATGAAGAATGTGGGTTTGTCATCCTAAAGGGGGACAGAATGCACACCTGGGGTGCCGAAGCCCGAATCTCACCATTGTTCTTTGTCGATAGTGAGTGCATTCCTTTTGTCGCCCGAAAGGGGGACAGTGGGTCTCTCCAATTGATGGTGTGTACGCACGCTCGCGCGGGTGCGCGGGCGCTGGCGACTCCTCCAGATGGCTCTGGCTAGGGCATATGGTGGACGGGGTGAGCGCCGCCGGCCGTTGACACCAGGCAACTGGTCAGTGCTCAAGATCGCAATTTGTAAGTGTATTGGTGAGGTGTCTCTGCGTTGACACTCTTTGTGGTCGCCACCTACACTCGAAATGCAATTCTGTGTATGGAGTATCCATATCAGGGAATGAGGGGATCAGATGCGCAAGCTTTGGGTGCGCGCCCGCGAGCGCGGGGCGGCCGCTGTCGAGTTCGCGCTGGTGCTGCCGATACTGGTAGTCATCTTGCTAGGGGTCATAGATTTCGGCCTGGCGATGAACGCCCAGGCCATTACTGCCAACGCCGCCCGTGAGGGTGCGCGCACGGCAAGCCTTGGCGGCACCGCAGCAGAGAGCAAGGCGTCCGCGAAGAGCGCAACGCTGAGTCTTTTGAACACGAGTGGGAGCAATCCGACCGTGACCGTCACCTGCCGCGAGCCTGGTGGCAGCGCGTGCCCGTCCGGTTATGACACTGATCGTGAGGCTGGTGGCACGGTCATCGTCACGGTCTCCTACGTCTACACCTGGATCTCGCCGGCGATTTTGGGCCTGCCTGGCACCACGACCATCAACAAGACCAGCGAGATGAGGATCGAATGAAGCGGATCAAGCAGGTGCTGGTGCGAACCGAGCGGGGAGCCAGCGCCATCGTGGTGGCTTTCGCCATGATGTTCGTGTTCGCGGCTGGCGCCTTGGGCATGGACATCGCGAAGCTGGCCTACCACCGCCAGCAGGTGCGGGCCGCGATTGATGCCGCTGCCCAGGCTGGCGCTTATGCGCTGCCAGACGCCGCCACCGCCCGTACCGATGCGATCGCCTTTGCCTCAGCGAACTTCAGCGAACTCACCCTGACCGCTGCCGACGTGAAGTTCTACTGCGTGGTGGCCAAGTTGGCCGCTGGCGGGCCGGACACGTCCCAGTTCGGAATCATGTGCGATCCCGGCACCTACAACGCCGCTCAGGTGAAATGCAGCGACACGGTTTGTGCGGTGCCCTGCGATGTGACCGATCAGTGCAACATGATCTCGGTCTCCAAGGACACCGTCGTAAAATTCGATTTTGCCCCGGCCATCGGGATTCCCACTGGCAACACCGGCGCCCAGACCAGTGCGTCTTGTCGAGGTGGTTGTGGCGTGATCGCCAACAACCCGATGGACGTGGTGGTGGTCGCCGACCGGACCCCGTCGATGAGTTCATCCGAGGTCAACGCCCTCCAGGCTGGCATCAAGCGGATGCTGCTGACGATGAACATTGAGCAGCAGTATGTGGCGTTGGGCACGATCAACAAGGCGCGGACCGTCACTTCGGGCTGCCTGACCAAGACCCAGCTCTCTGCACCGACCTATGACAGGTGGGGCACCTACATCGGCACGAACCCCTACCCCGGGGTTTGGGTGCCGCAGCGGTTCTCGAACGACTACAACAAGAAGGACTTGGCGGGGAACTGGGTGGCGAATACGTCCAGCAGTCTGTGGAATTCCGTCGACTGCCTTGAGGATGATCGATCGGGTTGGAACACCCACCTGGCGGCCGCGTTGAAGGGTGCGGGTCGTTACCTGTACGGCAGCGAGATTAGTGGCGCCCCAGCCAACAACCTCGCCTCGTTGCCTGATCGCACTGCCTTTGGCGTCCCGAAGAAGGTGATTGTGCTCGAGACTGACGGCCAGCCGGTGGAGATCTCCAATGCTGCGGCCAGCGCGCTCAACCTGACCAACACCCTGGATCCGGCTGCTAAGTCGACTTCGACGGCGTGCCGGAACCTGAAGACGGTTGCCAACTCGATTAAGGCAATGCCCAACGCGCTGATCATCACGATCAGCTACGGCACCTCTTCGGCCAGTTGTGGCACTGAAGGCAACGTTGGCCAGGTGCTGGCTGCGGTTGCCTCGCCTAAGAACGGGGTGGCTAGCGATGCGCAGAACACCTGCGCCGACGCCACCCAGATCGCTGCGGAAAATAGTGACGGCGACTGGTACTACTGCGCGAATGGCACTGAAGACCTGAAGAACGTCTTCGCCGCAGCCATGGGCCAGGTGACCGGCAACACGAAGTTCATGAAGATCGATGGCGTCGGCGACTAGGCCGAAGCCCACCAAGTTTGATCCGTCGGGGTCGCCCAGCAGGGCGGCCCCGATTGGCTTCTCCGACCAGTTGGGCTCCGATTCAGGAGAGGTAGTTGACCACGCCGGTGGTAATGGCCCTTGCTGCCTGAGTGCGGAACTTGGCTGACGTGAACAGCTTGGCGTCGGTGGCGTTGCGCATATTGCCCAACTCGATCATCACCGCCGGGTGCTTGGCGAAGTTCAGGGTGCCGAGATCGGAGCGGAAGCTGTAGGCGCTGCCCTTGCCGATGTAGTTCGAGCGCGGCATCGAGGTGCCCTGCTCTAGTGCGGTGCGCAGATCTTTGGCCAGCGCCTTCGACTTGGCGATCACCGTCTTACCCCCGTGCATCGCCTTGGAGACGATGAGGTGGAAGCCGCGATGGCCTTTGCCCAGGTTCCCGTCGGCGTGCAGCGAGATCAACAGATCGGCGGAGTTGGTGTTCAGCAGGTCGGCACGGTGATTGACGCACAGCCTGTTGGAGCGGGTTTTGTCATCGGTGCGAGTGAGCAACACAGTGGCACCCAGGGCGCGAAGCTCCTTTGCCAGTGCCTTGGCTTGGGCCAGGTTGTAGGCGTGTTCGCTGTAGCCCCGGTTGGTGGCCGTGCCGGAGGAGTTGCAGGCTTTCTTGCGTCCATTGCCATCGGAGACCCTGCGGTAGCCCCACTTCGCGGTCCAAGCGCCGGTGTGGCCCGGGTCGATCACAATGGTGCGCCCCTCCAGCGGGCCGACCGGCTCAGTCGGCGCGACGGTCGGGCTCGGGGTGGGGCTAGCGCTGGCACTCGAGCTCGCCGTGACCTGGACCGCCGAAGCCGACGCCTCGCCAACGGTGGAGACCGCGCAGCCACCGATCAACACCAAGGCAACGAAACCGCCAGTGATTAGGGCAAACCGGGGGGACAAGCGCATGCCAGCCAGTGAATCATGCTCCGCCCAGCCAAGGCCATTCGCTGGGTGGGAACCGGCAGCAAAGCTCGACCCAGTCTTGGGGCACTGCTTCGCCGGTAGTCTGCGAATAGGAGGACGCAGATGGAGTTCAAACACAACGAAGAGCTGAACCGCTACGAGGCTTGGCTGGACGGCAAGCTGGCCGGAGAGGCCCACTACGTCCGGACGGCCGGGGTGGCCAACTTCGATCACACGCTGGTGCCCCGCCAATTTGAAGGCCAGGGCATCGCCGGCAAGTTGGTTCGACATGTGATGGACGAGCTACGCGCCGCCGGAGAGCTGAAGGTGCAGCCGACCTGCCCCTACGTGGTGCGCTGGTTCGAAATGCACGCCGACTACGCCGACCTATTGGCTTAGTCGCCCCTTCGACCCTTCGACGGGCTCAGGGAACTGGGATGGGCTCGGGGAACTGGGTGGGCTCAGGGAACTGGGATGGGCTCGACGTCCACTTCGACACTCAGTGATGAGTTGGCGGCCTCGGTGAACACCACGCCGCGCAGTGGGGAGACGTCAGAGAAGTCCCGGCCCCAGGCGGTGACGATGTAGGCCGAATCTACGAACTGGCCGTTGGTCGGATCCAGATCAACCCAGCCGAGCGGGGTGAGCACCGAAACCCAGGCGTGGGTGGCATCAGCCCCGCGCAGTTTTTCGCGTCCCGGTGGTGGGGTGGTTTCCAGGTAGCCACTGACGTAGCGGGCCGGCAGGCCAACCGCGCGCAAACAACCGATCGCCAACTGGGCGAAGTCCTGGCAGACCCCCTGCCGCAGTTCCAACAGCTCGGCCAGGGTCGTGCGAACCGAAGTCACCCCTTTGGCGTAGCTGAAGTCAGCGCCGATGGCCGCGTTCAGTGCCACCAGAGCCTCCCCCAGCCGGGCATCGGGACGCAGGACCGTAGCCGCATACTCGCCGACGGTCGCATCGATGCAGACCATCGGGGACGGCAAGCCAAAGTCGGCCAGATCCAACGGGTCAGTGGCCGCCCCAAACGCGACCGCTTCGGCCACCGTCCAACGATTCAGGCCGTCCAGATCAGGCGGTGGCCAGGAGACCTCGACCACACTCTCGGCGGCGACGACCAACTGCGTCGTCGGGGTGCGCAACTCCAGGTAGACCGAATGGTTGCCGAAGTAGTCCTGGTGCTCGGTGAGCAGCTCAGGCTGCGGACTCACTTGCACCTGGGAGCTGAGCACCAACTGATGCTCGGTGTCACGGGGACGAAGCAGGCCGCGGTTGTAGCAGGCCTCCAACTCCTCGTCGTAGGTGTAGCTGGTGACGTGACGAACCCGGTAGCGGCGCGGTGGCACAGTCATCGGGCCACCGCCCACGCTGGTTCGGCGGTGCGACGGCGGGCCTGCCTGGTGAAGTGCCGGGCCGCGATCCGCTCGCCGAGCGCGGCTAGGGCGGTGGCCAGGCTGGCCAACTGCTCGGCGCTGCGGTGGGCCGGCGCGCCAGCGTTGGCGTCCAACTCGGCGATGATCGCCTCAACCTGGGCAGCGATGCGGTCATCGCCAGCCATTCGCAGGTCGTTGGCCAACTCGCCGAGCTGGAAGGCGACCGAGCGCGGGTTGGCGTGATCGTGCACCAGCAGTTGGCGAACCGACTCGGTGCCGGTCGCGGGTCCAGTGCCGGCCGCGGCCCGGCGGCGGTGGGTGATGATGCTCTCCCCCGCGCGCAGGACGGCCTCAGCGGCCAGTTCCGCCGACGGCTCGATCCGATCCCCGTTTTGAGCCAGCAGGGTGAACCGGAGCAGCTTGACGGTGTGCGCGGCGCGCTCCAGCCGTCCGCCGGCATCGAGGAAGGCCCAGGACGAATCGCGCACCATCGATTGGGCCATGATGCCGGAGAAGGCCAGCAGGGATTCGAGCACATCGGCCAGCAGTTGTTGCAGGGTGCTCGACTGCGGCACTCCGCCGGTCAGGGTCTGCTCCAGGCGGTTGAACACGCTCCAACAATCGACGCTGAGCAGATCGCGCACCTCCTGGGCTTCGACGATCAACCGCCGCACGCTGTGGTGCACCCCGCCCGGCTCCTCGGCGTCCAGAGTCACTCGGGTCAGGTAGGCCAGATTGCTCTCGTTCAGCTTCCGCTCGGTGCCGGTGATGCCAGCCACGCCGCGCAATAGCGCGCTCACCGCGGCCGCCCCAGCTGAACCCGGGTGGGCACCGAAGTCTTCGGTGAAGTCGTCGGCCACCTTCACCAGCCGTGCGGTGCTTTCGGCCCGCTCGCCCAGACGGCCGAGGTTCATCAAGGTGTGGGCCACCCGCGGCGGCAGCGCGGTCTCGCGGGCGAGTTGGAGGCGGGGACGGGCCGTATCGCTGGCCACAGTTTGAGCGGTGGCCGGCACCCACACATCTTTGGCCAAGGCGCCGTTAGTGCTGGAAACGCTCAGCTCAGTCGTGCTGGGAGCCACCCGTCCCAGGCCCCCGGGCAGGAACCGGTAGCCGTCGGGGGTGGCGACGCCGAACGCGCGCAAGACCAGTCGGCGCGGCTCCAGCCCGGAGGGGGTGACCACCGGTGCGGTGGATAGTTCGACCGCCTCCTGGCCGCACCAGGCCCACGGCTCGGCCTTGATTGCCGCCGCCAACTCAGCCCGCTGGGTCGCGTCCAGCAGCCAGCCGTAAATCGGCCCGCCGGCGCTTGGCGACAGCGGCTTGATCACCAGTTCGGTCAGCTTGGCCAGCACGTGATCGGCCTGGGTCGGCTCACCGCACCACCAGGTGAGCGGGGAGGCCAGCAGCAGTTCCTCGCCCAGCAATGCCTGACACACTCCCGGTAGCGCAGCGATCAGCGCGGGATTGTCCAGCACGGCGGTTCCCACCGGATTGGCGACCTTCACTGTGCCGCGTCGAACTGCCTCCACCAGGCCGGGCACGCCCACTTCGGAATCGCCGCGGGATTCGAGCGGATCGGCCACTGCGTCGCCCACTCGACGCAAAATCACGTCGATCGGCTCCAGCGCGTCGCCAGCCCGCAGCAGCACCCGACCTGCGCTCACCACCAGGTCGTCGGCCTCGGCCAACGGGAAGCCGAGCAGGGTGGCCAGCAGCCCTTGGTCGAAAGCGGACGGGCTGCCCGCCCCCGGGGACAGCAGCACTACTCGCGGCGTTTCGGCCTGGCTGGGCGCGGCATCGAGCAGGGCGCCGGTGGTGGTCAGAAAAAAGCCGCGCAGCCGGGCCAGATCACTGCCACGATGCAGTCCGGCAATCGCCTTGGTGACGATTCGGCGGGTGGCCATCGCCAGCCCGGCGCCGGCCGGGCATTGGGTTGGATCGGACAGGGCCACCCATTCGCCGCTGGCGCCGCGACCCAAGTCGGTGCCGGTGAGCAGCAGTTGGCGTCCGCTGCCCAGTGATCCGTCAGCAGCCCTGGCAAACCCGCGATGGGCCAGGACGGCGGCCGCCGGCAGCACCCGGCGCCGCAGCAGCGTCCGGGTCGAGTAGAGGTCGGCCAACACCGCATCCAACAACCGGGCGCGCTGCTCCAGACCCGAGGCCAGCACTGACCAGTCGGCAGCCGAGAGTGGCAGGGGCAGCGGATCGATCAGCCAGGGTTGGCGATCAGCGGCTTCGCCGAAACTCGCCCCGTCCGCCGCTGCCTGATTGCCCACCTCGGCTCGGGCTGCCAAGAGCCCGGCCAGACCGAGGGAATCGATGGCGCTGGCCAGCATGACCCCATGCTCACGGACGCCCTCAGTGGTGAGGAGTTCGTCGTGGGCCGCCCGTGCTGGATGAGTCCGGTAGGCCTCGATCAACGGGCTGGAGAGCTCGGCGGCCGACGCGGACATGGCGACACGATACCCAGGGTTGGGTTACAGCCACGTCGCACCTGATCGATGTCGCCACGTGCGCCGGCAATTCCGGGCTCACTGCCGGTAGAACGTCGCCCCAGCCTTGGCCAAGGTGAACCCGATGCCGAGCTTGGTATTGGCACAGGTGACGCCGATCTTGTCGCTGAGGCAGACGAAGGCGCCGGTGGCCAGCTTCTTACCGTAGGGAAGCACCGCGGCTTTGTCGTCGCCATCCTTCACTGACCCGAAGTCGGACTGCCACCATTTGGTTTCCTCGCCACCGACCCACGGGGATCCGGCCGGATCGTTGGCGCAGAAGTAATCGGTGGTGGTGTCGTCCACGTGCACCGAGGTCACCCCCAGGCTGTTTTCGCCACAGAATTCCGAATCCCTGGGCGTCTTGCCGGTGAACCCCTCCGGCAGGTCACAGCGGACGCCCTCAGCGGTGAGGCCACAAACGATGCTGCCGCTCGGGGTGACGAAGGAGTTGAAATCCCAACGGCTCCCATCGATCGCCCCGGCGGTATCCGGCAGCGCCGAGGATGGCGTGGGCACGCTCGGGTTGCCCGCAGCCGGACTGGTGGAGGTTGACGGAACCGAAGTGGGCGAGGTGGTCGCCGGGAAAGTGGTCACTTCGGTGCGGCCGGTGCAACCGGTCAGAGCCAGGCCGAGGGCGATCATCGCCAGTGATGCCTTGAAAGAGGTGCGCATGTGCAGCCTTCCGTGACTGGGTATGGACTCAGCCATTGCCGTGGCCGAGCCCTGCGGGTGGACAAAGCTCGCTCACAGGCTAGGCGGGCGCGAAAAACGCGTCGTCGTTCGACCTCCCGTCCCCCCGCTCTGCGCCCCGTAACACGCTTTGCGCCCCCTGTAGCGGGCGCAAAGCCGACTAAGGGGCGCAAAGCGACGGGGAGCAGGGGACGGACTGATAGCTGGTTTCAGGAAATGAAGGTGACGCCAGCTTTGGCCATCTTGAAGCCGATGCCGGTCGAGGTGTCGCCACAGGTGATGCCGGACTTCTCGCTGAGGCAGACGAAGCTTCCGTCGGCCAGCTTCTTGCCGTACGGCAGCGTCGCCAAAGTGAAGCCGGAGTACTTCACCTTCGGGAAGCCGGAACTGGCGAACCATTCCAGCCCGTAGCCAGCGTTGTTGAGCGCTGGAAAGGCGGTCGGATCGCCGCTGCAGAAGTACTCGACCTTGTTGCCGACCGAGACCCCAGTCACATCGAGTTGCTCTTCGGGGCACACCTCTTCGGAAGTGGGCACTTTGGCCTGGTAGTTCGCTGGGAAGTGACACCACGCAGAGTCGTCCTTGACCGCACACCAGATAGAGCCTGACGGGCTAGCGAACATGCTCACCTCGTACTTGGTCACGTCCAGGGCGCCGGCAGCGCTCGGGACGGTGGGTGAGACGACTGGGGGCGAGGTCGCCACTGTCGGCGACGCCGAGGTTGAAGCCGAAGTCGTGGCCGGTGGCGCACTGGTCGAGGCTGACGGCAGGCTCGGTGGGGTGATTGCGCAGCCTGCGGTGATCAGCAGCGCGGCGCCAGCCGCAAGAGAGTGACTTAGCTTCATGTGGGTCTCCTGTGATGTTGCGGCTCAGCGACCATGAGCCTGCTGTGGAATCCGGCGCACCTCAGGCACCAGTCTGCCCGCCGCCTGTTGGCCGGTCGAGAGGCAATCGGGCCGCGCGGGGCACCTCTTAGCTGATCTTGAGCAACCGGCCAGCCAGCGCCAGTGTGCGCAGGTGTCAGAATCGTCGAATGAGCATCGATACCGCCCTCGTCCTCGGCAGCGGGGGCGCCACCGGAATCGCCTGGGAACTTGCGGTGCTGGTGGGGTTGGCCGACGCTGGCGTCAACCTGGCCGCTGACCGAGTGATTGGCACCTCTGCCGGGGCGGTGGTGGCGGCCCGCCTCACCACTGGTGCCGACCTGGAGTTGCTCCTGACCGGGCTTGGTGGGGAACTAGTCGGCTTCGACCGGACGCCGTTGCGGGTGCTCCCGGCCCTGGTGGCTGCCCAGCTCTACCCCAGCCGCCGCCAGGCGTTGCTTTGGCTAGGACGGGCCGCAGCTCGGGGTTGGACGGCAGCGGCCGAGGCGGTCTGGGTCGAGCGGCTGGTGCCCGACCTGGGCGATACCGACTGGCCGGAGTCGCTGGTGATCGTGGCCACTGATGTGGTCACCGCCAGGCCCGCCTACTTCACCGCCTCCCAGCCGGTACCACTGCCGTTGGCGGTAGCGGCGAGCTGTGCACTCCCCGGGGTGTTCCCGCCGGTACGGGTGGAGGGCCGCCTGCACTTCGATGGCGGGCTGCGCTCACCGGCGAACCTCGATCTGGCCGCCGGTGCCCAATCGGTCCTCGCGTTGGTGCCGAACGGCGGTGCCGTCCGTCCGCATCGCCGGGCTCAAGCCCAAGGCGCATCGCTGGCGAATCACGGCTCGGCGGTGCGGATTGTCTCCCCAGATTCGGCGAGCCGAGCAGCGATGGGCCCAGATCCGCTCGCCGGGCAGCGCACTTCGGCGATACTGGCGGCTGGACGGGATCAGGGGCGTCGAATTGCCGCTGAACTCGACCGATTCTGGGCCGTCTAGGCGGTAGCCACGTCCATGCGGGCCGCCTAGGGGTTACACCGGCCGGTGATTACCCCTACGCTGCGCGGAAATCCGACCAAGGAGAAGTACATGTTCAGCAAGATCCTGGTGGCCAACCGCGGCGAGATATCCGTGCGCGCATTTCGGGCCGCCACCGAACTGGGCATCGGCACCGTGGCCGTGTTCACCCACGAAGACCGACACGCCGAATTCCGGCTGAAGGCAGATGAGTCCTACCAGATCGGCGAGCCGGGGCACCCCGTCCGGGCCTACCTGGATGTAGCCGGGATCGTGTCGGCAGCCAAGCAGGCCGGGGCCGACGCGATCTACCCCGGCTACGGCTTCTTGTCGGAAAACCCCGATCTGGCCCAAGCCTGTGAGAACGCTGGCATCACCTTCATCGGGCCCTCCCATCACGTGCTGGAGCTCACCGGCAACAAATCGCGGGCGATCACTGCTGCCCGCGAAGCTGGCTTGCCCACGCTGCGCGGCTCGGAGCCGAGCGACGACCCTGAGGTCCTGCTGGCCGCAGCGCCCGAGATTGGCTTCCCGCTGTTTGTGAAGGCCGTCTCCGGTGGTGGCGGGCGGGGCATGCGGCGGGTCGAGACGCCCGAGGCGCT
>DIVW01000050.1 GCA_002428365.1 Propionibacteriaceae bacterium UBA6122 | reverse complement strand
GTAACCGGCGGCGCCGGGTTCATTGGAAGCAATTTCGTCCGGTTGGCCCTTGCCGAAACCGATTCTTCGATAACCGTGCTGGATTCGCTCACCTACGCCGGGTCTGAGGCGTCGCTGGTGGGTCTGGATCCGGCCAGATTCAAGCTCGTGCGCGGTTCGGTTTGCGACCACGAACTGGTCAACGAGTTGGTCGCGGCCCACGAGGTGGTGGTGCATTTCGCCGCCGAGTCGCACAACGACAATTCGCTGAACGACCCGTCGCCGTTCATCCAGACCAATCTGGTGGGCACCTACGAACTATTGGAGGCGGTGCGGCGTCACGAGAAGCGCTACCACCACATTTCCACCGACGAGGTCTACGGCGACCTGGAGTTGGACGATCCGGACCGCTTCACTGAAGCCACCCCGTACAACCCGTCCAGCCCGTATTCAGCCACCAAGGCTGGCTCTGATCTGTTGGTGCGCGCCTGGGTGCGCTCCTTCGGGGTGCAGGCCACCATCAGCAACTGCTCGAACAACTATGGGCCCTACCAGCACGTGGAGAAGTTCATCCCCCGGCAGATCACCAACCTGGTCGATGGCATCCGTCCCAAGCTCTACGGCGCCGGGCTGAACGTGCGCGACTGGATCCACGTCGATGATCACAACTCCGCCGTGCTGCGCATCCTGGAGGCCGGACGGATCGGCGAGACCTACCTGATCGGCGCCGACGGCGAACTGGACAACAAGCACGTCATCGAGATGATTCTGGAGCTGATGGGTCAGCCCACCGATGCCTACGACCACGTCAACGATCGAGCCGGCCACGATCTGCGCTACGCCATCGATTCGACCAAGTTGCGCGACGAACTGGGCTGGTTGCCGAAGTACCGCAACTTCGACTCCGGCCTGGCGGCCACGATCGCCTGGTATCGGGAAAATGAGGCCTGGTGGCGTCCAATGAAGCAGGCCACCGAGGCCAAGTACGCCAAGGCCGGCCAGTAGTGGTGGCTCTCGGCGTGCACCAGACCAACATCACCGGCCTGCTGGTGATTGACCTGGTGGTTCACCAGGACCCGCGCGGCTGGTTCAAGGAGAACTGGCAGCGGGCCAAAATGACCGCGCTCGGCCTGCCCGATTTCGGCCCGGTTCAGCACAGCCTGGCCTACAACACCAGCACCGGGGTCACCCGCGGTTTCCACGCCGAGCCCTGGGACAAGCTGGTATCGGTCGCCCACGGACGGATCTTCGGCGCCTGGGTTGATCTGCGGCCCGGTCCCGGCTTCGGCTCGGTGTTCACCACTGAAGTCGGCCCCGACAAGGCAGTCTTCGTGCCACGTGGGGTGGCCAACTCCTACCAGACCCTTGAGCCGGAGACCGTCTACTCCTACCTGGTCAACGATCATTGGAGTCCAGAAGCGCGGGCGTCCTACAGCTATGTGAATCTGGCCGATGAGACCCTCGGGGTCGAGTGGCCGATCCCGCTAACTGAGGCGGTCATCTCCGAAGCCGACGCCGCGCACCCCCGCCTGGCCAACACCACGCCGGTGCCACCGAAGCGGACGTTGATCGTGGGCGCCAACGGCCAATTGGGCCGGGCTCTGCGCGAGTTGCTGCCAGAGGCCGATGGCGTCGATCTGCCCGATTTTGACGTCAGTGACGCCGCCGCCCTGAAGTCCTACCCGTGGTCTGGGGTGGGCACGATCATCAACGCTTCGGCCTACACCGCAGTGGATGCCGCCGAAACCCCCGAGGGCCGCCTGGCCTGCTGGCGGGCGAACGTCACCGGAGTGGCCAATCTGACCAGGATCGCCACCGAGCATCGGCTGAAGTTGGTGCACGTCTCCAGTGATTACGTCTTCGATGGCACCGCTGAGCTGCACACCGAGGATGAGCCGTTCAGCCCCTTGGGGGTCTACGGCCAAACGAAAGCCGCCGGCGATGCCCTGGTGGCCCAAGTTCCGCAGCATTACCTGCTGCGCACCAGTTGGGTGATCGGGGCCGGCCACAACTTCGTCCGGACGATGGCCGAGCTAGCCGCCAAGGGCGTCAGCCCGACCGTGGTGGACGACCAGTACGGCCGCCTCACCTTCACCACCGACCTGGCCGCGGCCATGGTCCACCTACTCAGCACCGGTGCCGCGCCGGGCACCTACAACTTCACCAATCCCGGCCCAATCGCCTCCTGGTGCGACATCGCCAAGGAAGTGTTTGCGCGCAGCGGGCGCGCCGCCGCCGACGTCAGTGGCACCACCACGCAGGCCTACGCTGCCGGCAAACTGACCGCGCCCCGTCCCGCCAACAGCGCCTTGGATCTGACCAAAATCGAAGCGGCCGGGTTCAGCGCACCCAGCTGGCTCGAACGCCTCGACGATTACCTTCAGGAAGGGCAAACCAGGCCATGAAACTCTCGGTGATCGGCTGCGGCTACCTCGGTGCCGTGCATGCCGCTTGTATGGCCGAGCTTGGCCACGAAGTCGTCGGCATCGATGTGGACGCGACCAAGGTTGCCGGGCTCAGCGCGGCGCAGCCGGGGTTGTACGAACCCGGCCTGGTTGAGATTCTGGCCCGCAACCTGGCCAACGGGCGACTGCGGTTCACCACCGACTATGCCGCGGCGGCTGGGGCGAAGGTGCACTTCCTCGGGGTTGGCACGCCGCAGAAGCGGGGCGAAAACGCTGCCGACCTGGCCTACGTCTTCGCCGCCTTGGACTCACTGGCGCCCTATGTGGCCCCCGGCGCTTTGGTGGTGGGCAAGTCGACCGTCCCGGTGGGCACCGCAGCCACTTTGGAGACCCGGCTGCACGAGGTGCAGCCGGCGGCCGCCCTGGCCTGGAATCCGGAGTTCCTGCGGGAAGGGGTGGCGGTGGCGGACACCATCTCCCCAGATCGCATCGTGTACGGATTGCCGGCTGGCGACCAGGCCGAGCTCGCCCAAGCACTATTGGACGAGGTGTACGCCCAGGCGCTGGCGGCGGGCACCCCACTGGTGGTGGCCGACTACGCCACGGCTGAGTTGGTGAAGGTCGCCGCCAACGCCTTCCTGGCCACCAAGATCAGCTTCATCAACGCGATGTCCGAAATCGCTGACACGGTGGGGGCCGACGTCACCAAACTCGCCGACGCGATCGGCTACGACGCCCGCATTGGCCGCAAGTTCCTCAACGCTGGCGTCGGGTTCGGCGGCGGCTGCCTGCCCAAAGACATCCGCGCCTTCCGGGCCCGAGCCGAGGAACTGGGACTCAGCGACACGCTCACCTTCCTCAAAGAGGTGGACACGATCAACCTGCGCCAGCGGGAGCGGGTCGTGCAGCTGGCCGAAGAAGCCCTTGGCGGCCAGCTGATGGATCGGCGGGTGGCCGTCCTCGGCCTGGCGTTCAAGCCGGAATCCGACGACATTCGCGACTCCCCGGCCCTCGACGTGGCCGTCCGCCTGCACGGGCTGGGTGCTGAGGTGGCCTGCACTGATCCGAAGGCGATTCCGAACGCCGCCCGGCGGCACCCGCAGCTGCACTACGTCGAAGACACCTTCGAAGCCCTGCGGGACGCCGAAGCCGTCCTGTTGCTCACCGAGTGGTCGCAGTACCGGGAACTCCAACCCGAAGCTCTGGCTGAGGTGACCAGCGGGCGGATCGTGATCGACGGTCGCAATGTGCTCGATCCGGCCCGCTGGCGCACCGCTGGCTGGACCTATGTTGGCATCGGCCGCAGCTAACAGCATCTGCACAGCTACCCCACCCAGGCACCCGCGCTGAGCGCTGGTAGGGTCTGCGTAGCGATCACCCATCCCGAAAGAGCGGCCGAAAGGCAAGGAGTTTTATGCGGACCTACGGTGTGGTTCTGGCCGGCGGCGTCGGATCCCGACTCGGGCTGAGCGTGCCGAAGCAGATGATCAAGGTGGCCGGAAAGACCATCCTTGAGCACACCGTGGCAGCCTTCAACGCCGCCCCGGAAATCGACGAAGTGATCGTGATGGTCACCCCCGGTTGGACCGAGCGGGTGGCCACTTTGCTGGACAGTCACTACCCGAAGGTCAGCCAGATCCTTGAGGGCGGTTCCACCCGAAACGAGACCACCCGCCGGGTGGTCGACGCGCTGGGCGATATCGAGTGCAAGATCCTGTTGCACGACGCGGTTCGTCCACTGCTCGACCAGCGAATCATCGCTGAATGCGTCGACGCCCTAGACAACTTCGGCGCCGTCGACGTGGTCATCCCCAGTGCCGACACCATCGTCACCGTCGATGACGAGGACGTGATCACCCACATTCCGAACCGCTCGCGGCTGCGCCGCGGCCAGACCCCCCAGGCCTTCCGGCTCTCGGTACTGCGCAATGCCTACGAGCGGGCCGTCGAAGACCCGTACTTCAACGCGTCCGACGACTGTGGCGTGGTGCTGAAATACCGGCCGGACGTGAAAATCAAATGCGTGCTGGGCGCCGAGCACAACATCAAGGTGACCTACCCGGTAGACCTGTTCATCGCCGACAAGCTGTTTCAGTTGGCCTCGGAGTCCTCGACTCGCCGCACACCCGAGCAACTCCACTCTGCCCTCGCTGGCAAGACCATCGTGGTGCTCGGCGGCTCCTATGGCATCGGGGCCGAAGTCGCTCGGCTGGCTCGCGACGCGGGCATGAACGTGGTCGCTCATGGCCGATCCACCACCGGCCTGCATGTGCAGGACTCCGATTCGTTGGCCAAAGCACTCGATGAAGCTGTGGCCGAGTTCGGCTCGGTCGACGCGGTGGTGCTGACCGCAGGCGTGCTGCACGTTGGCCCACTGGCCGAAGCCACTGATGAGTTGGTGAACGAGTCGATCGCGGTCAACTACACCGCCCCGGTCAATGTGGCCAGAGCCTCCTTCCGCCATCTGAAGGCCAGCGGCGGGCATCTGCTGTTCTTCACCTCGTCCTCCTACACCCGCGGCCGCGAGAACTACGCGCTGTACTCCTCAACCAAGGCAGCGGTGGTGAACCTCACCCAGGCGCTGAGCGAGGAATGGTCGGCCAGCGGCATCCACGTGAACGTGATCAACCCTGAGCGCACCAACACCCCGATGCGCCAGCAGGCCTTCGGCACTGAACCCCCCGACACGCTGCTACCGGCTGCGTTGGTCGCGCAGGCGGCGCTGGAAATGATCGCTTCGGAGGCCACCGGGCTGGTTATTGACGTCCGCCGTGAGCAGCGCAGCGCTACTCACCGTCCCGGCGGGGTTGCCGGGATCACCGACGAGGCGGTGTTCGGAGAGGCCGAAGAGTCTCAGCTATGACCTCCCCCGAATCCGGCGCAGGCGTTGATCGGTCAAAACGCGAAGCACAATCTCTGACCGATCTGCTGTTCCTGAGCAGGGGCGACATCGGCCCGGGCGGAGTTTTCGCGGTGGTGCTCGCCGTGGCTTCGATGGTGGTGGTGCTGGTGGCGCTGGCCGGCCAGACCGGAATCGCCGCGATGCTGCTGGCGGTACTGCTGGTGGTGCTGGGCCTGTTCACCGTTCCCCTTGGGAATGCGACCGGCGTCCAGCCAACGCTCGGTATGCACAGCGACACCCGCCTACTGGCCCTGATCAGCGTCGGCATCATCGGCCTGCACCAAGCCAGCATCGATGGGTTCGGCTGGCTCACCCTGGTGCTGCTGGCCGGGGTGATCATCGGCGAAACCGCCCTGCGCCGGCTGCACACCTACACCGTGAACACGGTGGCGAATCTGCCCGGTCAACCCCAGCACCGCGTCGACCGGCTGCCGACCCAGCTGATGAGCGCGGTCAGCGTGCTAGCCATCGCCCTGGCCACACTGAGCGCCGTCTTCGGCTTCACCTGGCTGCCAGCCCTGCTGGTTACCTTGCTGGTCGGGACGGTGGCCATCCTCGACCTTTTCGGCCGGATCAACCGGCTGCGCTTTGATCGCCGCAATCGCAAACGCCTGACCAAGGCCGTCCAGGCCTACGAACCAACTTTCGCCGTGCACTGGCGGGCCGACCCCGGCACGGACTACCAGATCTCAATGTGGCTGCCGTTCCTGCAGCGGCTGGGTAAGCCCTTCATCGTGGTCGTGCGCACCCCGGAGAACTTCGCCGAGGCCTTGGCGTTGACCGACGTGCCGGTGCTGCTGCGCCGCAACATGGTCGACCTGGATGACATCGTGGTGCCCTCCCTGAAGACGGTGTTCTACGTGAACAACGCCACCGCGAACAGCCAAATGGTGCGCTATCCCGGGCTGCGGCACATCATGCTCAACCACGGCGACTCCGACAAAGCGCCCAGCTACAACCCGGTGTCGCGAATGTACGACAAGAACTTCGTCGCCGGCCAGGCCGCCATCGACCGCTTCACCAGCCATGGAGTCGAGATCAGCCCAGCGCAATTCGCGATCGTCGGCCGCCCCCAGATCGAGGACGTCGCCAAAGCGTCCGGCCCGATCGGTGAGGTGTCCCGTCCCCGGGTGCTGTATGCCCCCACCTGGGCGGGGTTTACCGCTGACGCCGCCTACTCCTCGCTGACTGTCGGCCCGCTGCTGGTGCAAGCCCTGTTGGATCGCGGCTGCGATGTCGTCTTCCGGCCACACCCGTACGCCTACCGCTCGCCAACGCTGACCGCAGCCTGCACCGAAATCGCGGCGCTGCTGCACGCCGATCCCACACCGGAGGCCAAGCACGCCTACGGCGAGCAAGCGGAGAAACTGTGGAGCCTTTCGGAGTGCTTCAACAACTCCGACGCGATGATTTCTGATGTCTCTGGGGTCGTGGCCGACTATCTGTACTCCGACAAGCCACTGGCCATGTGCGCGGTGCACGCCTCAGCTGCTGACTTCGTCACCGAGTTTCCGCTGGCCGAGGTCGCCTATCTCCTCGAAGTCACCAAGACGGGCATCACCAACTTGGACGCCACCTTGGATCAGCTGCTGAAATCAGATCCGCTGGCCGAGTCACGGCGCAAGCTGCGCACCTACTACCTGGGCGATCCAGGCGATCGCCCCTACGCCGACCTGTTCTTCGCTGAGGCCGCCAAGTACGTCTGAGGTGCACCGAGGATCGGGATAGTCAGCCAGTCTCGGCATCCTGACCCTTCGACAAGCTCAGGGATCTGAGGTCGCTGGCCGAGCTGTGGACATCGCAGACTCGGCGGGCCGCATTCCTATCCTGGCTTCAAAGTGAAGCTGGCAGCCAGCGCCCGAGGGCTCGTTTCAGCATGGAGGCATCCTTCCATTGGGGTGTTCGCCGATTGGGCAGGCTGGGCTTCGGGTGGTGATCGGGAACCGTCAGTCGTTGGGTTCGATGAGGAACACTTTGACGGTTTTGGAGGAGATCCACATTTGGTAGAGCTTGCCGTCGGCGACGACGAACTCTCGGTGTTCGGCGGGGCTGGTTTCGATGGGGTAGGCGTAGGTGTGAACGAACTGGCCGTCAAGGGCGAACTGCAGCATCCATTCTTTGATTGGGTCGTCTTTGGTGCCGGTGGCGGCGGTGTCGGTGACTTTGTAGAACGCGTGTTGGTCGGTGAGGGCGATGCGCTCGACTTCTTGTCTGTCGTATTTGACGGGGATGATGGCGTTGGTGTTGCCGTCGGTGAGGTGCATTGCGTGGTCGAGTTGGGTGATCTGGGGGTCTTCGAGGATCGGACCGGGCCCTTCGGCGAGGACCTTATCGCCGTAGTCGGCGATGAGGTTGGCCCCTTCAAAGTAGAGCGCCTTCCAGCCAAATTCGGGATCGGTTAGTTGGATCTCGCGTACCTTTTTGAGGCCCCTAGCGGTGCGCGTGTAGACGGTGACGACCGAATCGGTGTCGAGGAGGTACCACTTGCCATCGCGAATGGCGAAGTCGACGACCGGGACGGGTTCGTCGAAGGCGGTGATGCGTTTCCCGCCCCGGTAGATGGCGAACTTGTCTTCCAAGTAGTCGTCGATGACGATTTCGTCGCCGAGGATCGCGAAGGTGCCGGGGGCCAGCGGCAACTCCTCCGTACGCTGCATGACCAAGCGGGGGTCGGCAAGGAGGAGTTTGGTGTTGATCTTGTCCGACACTGCGGGCACTACGACCGGCGAAGGTGATGGTGTTGGGGTGGTCACCGCGGGTTGCGGGGCCGTAGCCCCGCAACCCGCCAGTAGCGCCAAGGTGGTGGTCAACAGACCTGCCAGTCGGATCACTTGGCCACTCCGCTGCTCACTGAGTACGCGCAGGGGACGCCGGGGACGCATTTGGTTGGGTCGCGCACCCAGTGAGTGTACCGAGCAGCGTAATAGCCGTCCTTCTGCATTTGGGTGACGTTGTAAGTGTTTTTCTTGACCTGCCCATACTTCGTGGTGGTGGTGGATTCGATCACTTGCACTTCAGTGCTACTCACCCAGCCGAGCACGAGCCGGACGTGGTGACCCTCACGGTTGAGAATGTCACCGCGCTTGACGTCATTGATGTTTCCGAGCCGTTCGAACCAGTCACCATTGAGGAGGGTGGTAGTGCCGCGCTTGTCACCCATGTCAAAGACGCTGGAGACGAAACCGGAGCAGTCCACCCCAGAGGTCTTAGGCACCCAAGACGTGTTCCGGATGCCCTTGACGTTGCTGACGAACACTTTCTTGGCCTTCAGGGATTTGGTGAAGTTCTTCCAGGACGCACTCGATGAGGAGGTCTTGTCGGTGTCGTAGCCGCCCCAGGCGTAGGGGTAGGCGGTCACCGTGGCGGAGGCCTTCTTGATCTTCTTCAACTGTGGGGCTTTAGTGACTCGGTATCGCTGGCTCGCGGCCACCACCTTGATGTTGCCGTGCTTGGCCTTCTTGTAGGTCCACTTCACCTTCGCCATCTTCTCAGCGCGGGACAGCACCGTCTCCACTACCTTCGCCGGCACCCCCGCCGCAGTGAACTGCTGCGGCACCGCCACGTTGGCCGCCTTCATGGTGGCCGCCTGGAGGCGGTTATCTGGGGCGAGCTCCACAATCTGGGCCCGACTGGTGCCCACCTTCAACTGGAACACCTTCCCACCCCAGACCGCGACCTCACGCCAAGGGGTGTAGGAAGACTGCGCGCCCAGGGTGTAGCTAGCTACCAGCGCTCCGGAATCGGCGAACTTATACACCCAGGTGTCATACAGCCAGGTGCCGCCAGCGGTCTGGTAGTCGTCGGTCACCGAGTAGTAGGTGTAGCCCTTCTCCCGGAACGACAAGGTCACCTGCACCGGCTCGTTGGGCACCGTGAACTTTTTCAGCAACTCCCCACTGGCTGACTTCACCAGCAGGCTCTTACCAGAGGTGGTAACGAAACCGGGCCGGACGAACGAGCCAACCGGCTTGTTCAGGAAGCTGCCCTTGGTTAGCACCAGCTGCCCAGCCGAATACACCTGACCAACCAACTGGTCACCGAAGTAGGTGATACCACTCACCCCAGCCCCCACCAACGAAGCGGCATCAGGCTCGCCCGGTGGCACCGACCCCGTCAGGGAGTAGCCAATCTCGGTTGCCTTCGAGGTGCCCAGCTTCAACTGGTGCAGGCCGCCGTCGAGGTCGAGCACCGTGGCGATGCTGCCACGAACTGCCAGATCGGCGACGGGCAGGCCTTCGGGGAGCCGAACCGACCGGAGGAACTTGCCGGCCAGGCTGTAAACGCGAACTGAGCCGGCATCATCGTGAACGTAGATCTTGTTGGCGTCGATCGCGAAAGTCTGCGGGCCGACTGGCTGAACCCCAGCCACCACCTTCAGCTTCGAATCGTTCACCACGACCCGGGGTGAGCTTGCGGCGCCGGGCTGCACTTCCACTGCGGACGCGCTGACGGTGGCATCGTCAGCGGTGGCAGGCGGGGCAAAGCCGCCAAGCAACACCGCTGCGGTCGCCAAGGGTATGAGCATGCGTTTCATTGTTGTCTCCTGGGTGGGTTACGCCCCGCAGCCTAGGTCGGAAACTAGGGCCATTCACCAAGGAAACCGGGCGATAGCGACAAATTGGATGGGTGAGTGGGCTGGTTAAGGCCGGCGAAATGTGGCGCGAATCGCCGAACTGATTAGGCGTTTCAGGTTCTCGAAGAGGCGACAACAAATTCGGTGCAAATCGGCGCCCCGCTGGTTCCACCATGTGAGAACAGGGTTCTCCCGTGTTGAGTGCTGACCCTTTGACCCTTCGGCAAGCTCAGGGAACTGAAGTGGTCGGCTCAGGGAACTGAAGTGGTCGGCTCAGGGAACTGGCGTGACAGTCAGGGAACTGGCACGGCAGTCGAGATGCACAAGGCCGTCGCGCGAAACCAGTGTCCGCCAGCGTCGCTCGTCAAGCTGATGCACCACCGGCACCTGGCTGAGATAGCCGGCCGTGGCCGCCAGGCGAACCTTCCGGGTGCGCCCGGCGCTACCGAACTCCGCGATCAGGTCGTAGCCGCCTTCGGGTAGCTTGCCCAGCGGTACCCGCCAGCTGCCACCAATGCCGGCTACCGCGGTGACCGAGGCCCGCCGCGACCGCAGCACTACCCGGGCCAGCTGCCAGCCGGGCGCCAAATAGCAGCGCAACTGCACCACCAACTCCGTCCCCGTGAAGGCGCAGTCAAGCGCCTCCGCGTGCTGGGTGTGCGCGATCAGCCGCGCGTTGCCAGCCTGATCGGGCGCGAGCTGGATTCGTCCCTGAAATGGGCCAGCCACCTGGTGTCCGGCCAGCGGCAACCGGGATTCGTCGGCCAGGACGGCCACCAGCGGCGACTCGGTCCGGCTGTCAGCCGCCGCCAACCGGGCCAGCGCCCCGCCCGCCACCGTCGCCGTCCCATCCGTGATGGGGATCTCCTTGCCAGCACCGACCACCAGCGCGGTCACTGGCGAAGTCGACGCCTCCAGGTGGAGAGCCAACCGGCTTTCAGAGGCCACTACCCCAGCCACCCAGGCGCGCAGCGGCCGCACGCTGATCGAAGTGCCGGTCACGGTCTGGGCCGGGGCTAGCAGCACGCCAGCGAACACCCGCGGGCCTAGTTGGGTTGCGGCAAACCACTTGGTCGGGTTGGGCAGCGGATCGCTGCGTTCCAGGCCGCCATAAAAGCTGCGCAGCGTAAGGCTCACCCGGCCGCCGTCCGGGGCCAGGTCGGCGAGTTGTTTGATCGGGATGCGCACCTGATAGCCGCCAGCGGCAGCATCAACCCTCGCCACTGCGTCCTGGTGGGGCCCGCCAACCACCTCAGCCACCTCACCGGGCACCACTATCTCGGCCTGGCCGGGTGCCGAGAGCACCACTTCATGGCCGACCTTAAGCCCGGTGAGATCCAGGCCAGGCAGTAGGTGTTGGCCGGCCAGCACCAACTCATCCTCGGCGGCCCACCTCGCGGTCAGCAAGGTGACCTGTGCTGGCATCAGTTCCGGCGAAACCCGCTGCGCCAGCCCAGTGGAGTCGGCCCCGTCCAACACCGGCTCCCACCAAAGTTCGCCCGCAGCGACGGTGTACCGCTGGCGATCAGTGGCGAAGGCGCCGGCCCGCCGCAGGTCGCAGTAGTCGGCGTGCCGATCAGCTCGTAGTAGTTCAAGGGCCAACTTACTGCTCGGCGGAATCCAGCCGTCCGGTTCAGCCAGGACGTCGAGGCGTCCGATGGCCACTCGCAGCAACCCCCAATAGTCGGCCTGCTCGATGGCGTGGCTGTCGAGGTAGTAATGCACATGGGTGCCCAGAATGGTCTGCACCCAGGCGGCCTGTATCGGCTCTGGGACGCCCGTGAGCAGCTCAACCGCAGCCGCCCAAGCCTCATCCCTGGCTTGCAGATCGGCCATGGTGTGAATCTGTTGATGGATCGCGCTTTGGTCGTCGCGCTCGCGGTACTCGTAGACCGCATCCGGCAGCGAAACAATGCCGCGGGCGGCGATCAGCAGCCGGGTCAGCAGCGGTTGGTCCTCATAGCGCACGCCCTCGCGAAAACTCGCCTCGGCGCCGTCCCAGAACCCGCGGCGGTAGAGCTTGGCCGCGGCGTAGTGATTGCGCAGCAGCGCTGGACGGTCTTCGAGGGTTTCGAGGTATTCGGTTCTCGGGTGCAGGCGGGACGCCCACCGCGGCACCCATCGGCGGGTGCTGGTGAATCTGGCCAACGGCCCAAGCACCACGTCCGCGTCATACTCGGTGGCCGCTTCGACCATCCGGGCGATCGCCTCGCGGGGTAACCGGTCATCGGAGTCGAGGAAGTACAGGTAATCCCCGGTGGCCAGTCGGGCCCCGGTGTTGCGGGTGGCACCTAATCCGGCGTTGGCTTGGCTGTGGTAGCTGATTCCCTTGTCGGAGGCGGCGTAGCGTTTGGCGATGGCTGGGGATCCATCGGTGGATCCATCGTTGATCAGCACGATCTGCAGGTTCGGATAGGTCTGAGCCAGCGCGCTGTCGAGGCATTCGGCTAGGTAGGGCTCGACGTTGTAGACCGGAATGATGATGCTGACTTTGGGGCCGGTCAGCTGGTGTCTGCCTGGACGGGCCAGGCCGCTGAGATTGCGCTTGATGGCGCGCAGCACGGCTGCTGGTCGCTGCAATTGGCCCCCTTCCAGTGTGGGAAAGCCTAAGCCTGATCCCGGACGGCCAGCGCCACCGCCGGCACGTCGGTGAAGAAGCCGTCGACGCCGGCCGAAATCAGTCGGCGCATTCGGGATGGTGAGTTCGCCACCCAGGGACGTACCGCGAGCCGGTGGCGGTGGGCTCGTTCCACCCAGCTGGCTCCAGGCAACAACCGGCGGTCGGGATGCACCCCGCAGGCACCCAAGGAATCTGCCGTGCGGAAGGGTCGAGCCAACGGTCGGGAATAGATCAGGGCGACCTCGGCCAAGGGGGCCAAGGTGGCCAGCCGACGTACCGAGTCGTGGCTGAAGGAGGAATAGATGACCCGCTCGCTCAAGCCGGCGGCGGCCACTGCGGCCAGCACGATCTCTTCCATTCCTGGGTAGGCGACTTCGGAGTTTTTCAGCTCGATATTGATCTTCGCCTTGGTGCCTGCGACCAACTCGAGCACTTCGGCCAACTGCGGGATCCGGACGCCAGCGAAGCCTTCCCGGCCGCCGGAAGCGTCCAGGCTCAGGAGTTCGGCCAAGGTGTGATCCTTCACCCAGCCAGCGCCGTTGGTGGTGCGGGCCAGCGTTTCGTCGTGGATCACCACTGGTTGGCCGTCGCTGCTGAGCTGGACGTCGAACTCGATCCCGTCCGCACCGACCTCGATGGCTTTCGCGAACGCCACCAGAGTGTTCTCCGGCGCGTCCGCGCTTGCCCCGCGGTGAGCCCAGATCTCGACCACAAATCCTCCTGACCAAGCGATCGACACTGGTGATCTTAAGCCAGCCGACCAATGTGGCTCACAACGGCTAAGGTCGTTGAGGTGAGTGAACGCACGCCAAGCGCGATTGACGCCATCGCCGACACCTACACCAGCCGCCTGGCCGAGCTGAGCCCGCTCGAGGCCACTTTCATGGGCATTGCTGGCCACGACCATCAGATGAGCGACTTCTCGCCTCAGGGGTTAGCCGAGATGGCCCAGCTCGATCGGGACACGCTGGCCGCCTTGGCCGCGGCCGTCCCGGTTGACGACACCGACCGGGTCACCCTGGCCGCCATGCGGGACCGCCTCGGGCTGAGCGTGGAGACCTACGAGGCCGGCGAGTGGTTTGGCAGCCTGAACGTGATCGCCTCGCCGCTGCAGGCCCTGCGCGACGTGCTTGATCTGATGCCGACCGCCTCCGTCGACGACTGGGCCAACATCGCCGCCCGAACCCGGCTGATTCCCGATGCCGTCCGCGGTTACATCGCCTCACTGCGCGAAGGCGTGCGCCGAGGGGTGGTGCCAGCGCAGCTGCAGGTCGATGAGTGCATCAAGCAGGCCGCCGAACTGGCCGACCCGAGTAGCTCCTTCTTCGTCACTTTCGCCGCCGGGGCCACCCCGGACGGCACCGCAGCCGCTGGCGGTTTGGCCAACGATCTGGCCGTGGCCGGCCACAACGCGGCGGCCGCCTATGGCGAGCTGGTCGACTTCCTTAGCGACGAACTGGCCGGAGTTGCCCCCGCAGCCGATGCGGTCGGTCGGGAGCGGTACGCCCTGCATTCGCGAGGCTTCGTCGGAGCCGAGGTTGACCTGGACGAGACCTACGCCTGGGCCTGGAAGAGCTGGAGCGGATGGCCGCTGAGCAGCAGCAGATCATCGAACAGCTCGCTGGGCCAGGTGCAACCATGGCGGACGCGGTCAAGGTGCTCGACAACGACCCGGCGCTCACTCTGCAAGGCACCGAGGCGTTACGAGAGTGGATGCAGACCACTGCCGATGCGGCCATCGCCGCCCTTGATGGCACGCACTTCGACATTCCGGCCCAGCTACACACCATCGAATGCCTGATCGCGCCCACCGAGACCGGCGGCATCTACTACACCGGCCCCAGCGACGACTTCTCCCGTCCGGGTCGGATGTGGTGGTCGGTGCCACCGGGGGTGACCAAGTTCGCCACCTGGCGGGAAAAGACGACCGTCTATCACGAGGGCGTCCCTGGCCATCACCTGCAGATCGCCCAGGCCGTGCTGGTCCGTGACCAACTGAACTCCTGGCGAAGGTTGGTCAGCTGGAGTTCTGGACATGGCGAGGGTTGGGCGTTGTACGCCGAGCGGTTGATGGAGGAGTTCGGGTTCATGGAGCATCCCGGCGACCGGCTCGGCCTGGTTGACGGTCAGCGGATGCGGGCGGCGCGAGTGGTGGTAGATATCGGCGTCCATTGCGGCCTGCCGGCTCCGGCGCGTTGGGGCGGGGGCATCTGGGACGCTGACAAGGCCTGGGAGCTGCTGAAGGCCAATGTGAACATGGACGAGTCGTTTCTGCGGTTCGAGCTGAATCGCTACCTGGGCTGGCCCGGCCAGGCACCGTCCTACAAGATCGGGCAGCGGCTGTGGGAGCAGGCCCGCGCCGAGGCTCAGGCCAAAGCTGGGGCGTCGTTCGATCTGAAGGCCTGGCACACCAAGGCCCTCAATCTGGGTTCGGTGCCGTTGGCGATCCTGCCGGAGGCGCTGGCCTGATGAAGGTGTTGATCACCGGCGGGGCCGGCTACATCGGCTCCACCATCGCCTCGGCCTGTGCTGACGCCGGGCATCAGCCAGTGATTCTGGACGACCTGTCGCGCGGGCTGGCAGCGTTCGCGCAGCGGTTCGTCCACTATCAGGGCGATTACGGCGATCGTGAGTTGGTGCGCCGCATTTTCGTCGAACATCCCGATATCGCCGCCGTGGTGCATTGCGCGGCCAGCGTCGTGGTGCCCGAATCGATCGCGGAGCCGTTGGCCTACTACGCCAACAACGTCGCCGGGTTGCCCGGCTTCTTAGCTGAGTTGGCCGCCGCCGGCTGCAATCGGGTGCTGTTCAGCTCGACCGCTGCCCTCTATGCCACCCCCGAGACCGAACTGGTGGTGACCGAGGCTTCGCCGCTGTCGCCGCAAAGCCCCTATGCGGCCTCCAAGCAGATGGTCGAGCGAATACTGGCCGATGTGGCGGCTACTTCGGCGTTGCGCGCGGTTTCGCTGCGTTATTTCAACCCGATCGGGGCCGACCCGCAGTTGCGCACCGGTCTGCAACTGGCCGAGCCATCGCACGCCCTGGGCCGAATCATGGCCGCCGCTGCTGCCGGGGAGTCCTTCACCGTCACTGGCACCGATTGGCCGACCAGGGACGGCTCCGGTTTGCGCGACTACATTCACGTCTGGGATCTCGCGCTGGCCCACGTCGCCGCCTTGGAGCGATTCGTTGCCATCACCGATGGCGTGCAATGCCAACATCAAGTGATCAATCTGGGCACCGGGCGTGGTACCACCGTTTTCGAGCTGGCCCAAGCCTTCAAGGAGGTCACCGGCAGCGACCTTGAAGTGCTCAGCGGACCGCGCCGTCCTGGTGATGTGGCTGGCGCCTGCGCCTCAGCCGAACTGGCCGCCGAGTTGCTCGATTGGCGAGCCGAGCGCAGCGTCGCCGAGGGTGTTGCCGATTCGCTGCGCTGGCGCGAAAGGCTGCTCGATCTGCTCCCCTAAAGCCCCCGCCCTGCGCAAGGGGACGGTTCCTCCGGACGGCTCACGGGGACGGTTCCTACCGCGCAGCTCCAACTGAGGACGGTTCCGCGCAAGTAGGTAGGAAATGTCCCTGTTGGCCAACTGGTGGTCGCGACTAGCTTGGGAACATGCCCGCCGAGCACACCACCTGCTACTTCGACACCTTCATTGCGGTCGCGCCGGATTCGACTGCCGAGTCTGGTGTGACACCACCCGTCCGTGATCCAGGTCAGCTGAGCGTGGCGTCGCGAACCTTCCAAATGATCGCTGATGCGCCCTACCGGTTCACCTCTGACGATGTGGTGTTCACCGTCTGGGCCGACCGTCGAGGCGTGCCCGCCGAGGAGCGGGAGCTAGCTCGGGTCGAGTTCTTCAGCAAAGGCCAGCCCTGCCTACGGGCGAGCGACCTTGGTAAGCGTTACGGGTGGGGCGTCCACTCAGATTCGGCCGGACGGGTCGCGTTGTACGCCGTCGGAACCCCTGAATACGACACCTTCATCGCTGGGATCTCACCACTGGACGGACGTCCGGTGGCAGTGAAGAAGGCCATGCGCGCGAGCCGCTGACTAGCTCGCCTGGTCGTTGGTCCAGGTGCAGGTCACCGTTCCAGTGAGAGTCAGCAGCGTCTCGGACTCGACGGCGACTCCGTCCACCGTGACCGCGCACCCGGCGACCAGGCTGGAGCTCGCGCTGCCAGCGCCCTGCACCACTACGGTCACGCTGTGGTCGTAGGGCACGTCAACGCTCCAGGTTTTGGCGGCTCCGGGGTTGTTTAGCACCACCTTGTCGGCCAGGGATGGGCTAGCCAAGGCGGCGGTGACCTCGCCGTCATAGGCGACAACCTTCACCTCAGCCTGTTTGGTCACACCAGCCTCGGGCAGACTGATGGCCACGAAATAGCTGCCGAAACCCACCACCGAGGCCAGCAAGAGGCTGGTCACCAACAGGTTAGCCAAGACGAGCTTCGTCAGTGGGTGCTGCGCTGCGGACGCTGGCGGCGGCCCGACTTCGACAGTGGCAGGGGTGGTCACGTCAGCCATCACAGCTCCAGTTCTGTTGGGTGGTGCTGCTAAGCCTGGCAGCAACTGCCTTCTCGTAGTGCACGCCGTTCACCGTTTTGGACGTTGAGCGGTTCCATCCCGTCGGAACTGCGCTAAATGGAACCGTCCCCAATATGAGCAGGTGCGACCGTCAGCGGCGCAGCAACCGGTCGGCCCGGGTCGCGGTGGCGGCCACCAGCACCGCGTTGGGCTCATCGACCGCCGCAACCCAGGCGCGGGCGTTGGCCGACGACTTGCCGAACTGCTCATGTCTGGCCCGCAGGCGTCGCCTTCGCTCCTCATCATCGAGTTGGATGAAAACCACCTCGTCCAACAGGTCGCGCACCTGCGCCCACGGCTCCTGGTCAACCAGCAAGTAGTTGCCCTCGGTGATCACCACCGCGACCTCAGGGTCCACCGTGATCGCCGCGGCCAGCGGCTGCTCCAACTCCCGGTCAAAGCCCGGGGCGAAGACGGTGTGTGCGGTCTCGGCGCGCAACCGCCGCAACATGCTCAGATAGCCGTGGCCGTCGAAAGTGTCGGGCGCGCCCTTGCGCGCCAGGCGACCAAGGTGACGCAAGGTGGCGTCAGCCAAATGGAAGCCGTCCATCGGCACCGCGACCGCGACTACGCCCCGCTCGGCCAGGGCTTGGCTGAGTTCAGCGGCGATGGTGCTCTTGCCAGCGCCAGGGGCGCCAGCCAGGCCGATCAAGCGGCGTGGCCCGCCAGCAGCGTGACCAGCGGCGAACTCGTCAGCGAGCTGGGTGAGGGTGATCGCTTCAGGCGACATCGGCCGCCGGTCAGCCAGCCTCAGCGGGGATGTTGAGCACGCCCAACTCGGCGAACGCCGCCAGTGAATCGGCGGCCGCCTGCGGGTCGAGCACGTCCATCACGAAGCCGTTCTGGATCAGCACGTAGTCGCCGACCTCTGCCTCCGGAAAGTAGGCCAGCTGGCAGTCGAGTTCTTCGCCGTTCAGCGAAACCCTGGCCATCGGCAGGACGCCGCTGGTGATCTGCAGGATCTTGGCCGGAATGCCCACACACATCTCAATAACCTCCGTCAGCCGACACGATATCGACCTGTAAGCCCATCCCGCCGACCGGTGCGGAACTGCACGGCAGACATGGATCAGCTTCGCGCACTGCGTCCTCCAAGTCGAGGGCTGCGGTCGAACCGGTCGCAGCCGAGAGCAGCAAATCAGCAAGCCAGGGCTCGTTTTGCGCGGTCGGGGTGAGAATCTGCGCAGCGGTCAGCTGGCCCTCAGCCCCGGTCTGGTAACGGTGCACCAACAGTCCGCGGGGTCCGTCCACCCAACCGACGCCGACACTTTCCGGCGCGCAGGGGCCGACCTCGACCGTCGGTTCCCCGTTGACCAATTCAGGGTCGGCCAGCAGCGCGATGATCGCCTCCACGGCATGGACGGTCATGATCGCGCGGGCCCCACCGGCGTCGCCGCTCTGGGCCAACCAATCCTGCTGCAGCCCGGCCGCGATTGGGGTGGCCAGTTCGCCGACCCGCAGCTGAGCCATCGGTCCGACCCGATACCGGCCATGATCGGGCCCCAGCGCCACTAGGTAGGGCCGCGGGGCCGGCGCGCCGACGTACTGCTCGGCAACCAGACCGTCCCAGGCTGAAGCCGAAGCACCGGAGAGGATGGTGGCGCCGCTGGCCGCCACCGCCCGCACCCGTTCGCCCAGCAGGTCTGGGCTGGCACCAAGATCGACCAGCGCCACATCAGCGCCGGCATAGACGGGCAAGGTGCCCGGCGACTGGAGCTGTTTGACGGCGACCGCCACCAGCTGGGTCAGCAGATCAGCGGCGGCGCCAGCCAGGCCGTCACGGGCCTCGGCGCTCACCGCGGCCTTAACCCCACCCGGAATGGCGGTGGTGGGGAAATGCCCTGGCGAACCCGCGGCCGCCATGGCCGCTTTACCGAAGCGACGCATCGCCAGCGCGGTCTCCCGGTCAGTGCTAATCAGCCGAGGGGCGTGCGTCTCCAACGCCGAGCCGTAATGCAGCAGTGCCCGGACGGCCTTGGCGGTGGGAGTTAGCTCGGGGCTGCCAGCCAGCGCCTCCAGGGCTCGCACGCCGGCCAAGTGGTGGGCGGCCGGGCAGATGCCGCACAGCTTCTCCACCAGGTTCGGGACGCCAGTGACCGGCTGACCGGCCAGCAGCGCGTCTACTCGGGGTAGCCCAGCCAGATCAAACCGGGCCGAGCTCACCGCCCCAGCTGCATCGCGCTCCACCAGCACCTTCGCGCCGAACGGGTCGACGATCTCGTCCAACACCCAGCGCTGCGTCATGGACGTTGCTCGGCTTGGGCTTCGACAAGCTCAGCCAACTTAGGGTGGGGCTCAGCCAACTTGGTTTCGGCAGCCTCAATCGGGTGCGCCTCTGCCATCATTGGCGGGTGCACGAACTGGGACTCCTCCGCACCGTGGTCGTGGCCGTTGAGAAGGCCACCGCTGACAGCGATGCTGCCATCGAATCCGTCGGCCTGCGAGTTGGCACACTCTCCGGAGCAGTCCCCGAGGCACTCCTCGGTTCCTGGCCCATCGCAATCGCAGGCACCCGACTGGCAGGAGCCCGCCTCGAAATCGAGACCGTTGCAGCACAGATTTGGTGCAGCGCCTGCGAGCAGGCTCAAGAGGTCGACGAGTTCTTCGCGCTCACGTGCCCGGCGTGCGGCATCGGCTGCGGCAACCTGATCCACGGACGAGAGTTCGAAGTCGCCTTCGCTGATCTGGCTGAGGATTCCTGAATCGGTCATCGCCTAACCACCTTACTCGTCGACTTCGGTCGACTCGTCCAGTTCGGCCAACCAGCGATCCAACACCACCCGGGCTTGACGAAGCGCTTCATCAATCGCCGCGGTCACCGGAGCGCTCAGTTCCAAGCCCAGATCGACGACCTGCGGCACGACCCCAACGACTTCAACCTGGGCTGGTTCGGCGCCCAGCATTCGCGAAGCGGCAAACAGATCGAGCAGGCCCACCTGATGCGGCGACAGCTTGGTGGCCAGCAGCCGTGGCACCTGGTCGCCGCTGAAACAGACCACCGCGCCCGGCTCCTTGCCAGCCACCGCGTCCAGAATCAGTAGCCGGGTCGCCTCCTGCACCACCGGCAGCAACTCCATGCCGCCAGTGGCGCCATCAACGAAGGTGATCCGCCCATCGCGACGCTCGGCTGCCAACCGCTCCAGCAGGGCCAAGCCGATGCCGTCATCGCCCATGATCAGGTTGCCGACGCCGAGGACGGTGATTGGGGTGATCGCCGGTTCGAAGGGCGGACGGTTCTCCACACTCGCCGGACGGATCCGGCTGGTCGAGCTCTGCGAAGGCAGCGATGTCATTTAGGCGTCCTGAGGTTTTGGGGGGAAATGGTGCTCCCCGAGGTCCGACGAAGCGAACCCCGGGGAGTCTAGTTGGCGTTGATCACCCGATCTTGGGCGCATCGACCGGCTTCGAACCGCGACGCATCCACACTCCACCGTTGATCATCGAGGAAATGCCGCCGTGCCGCTCCAGGGAGTCCGACCGCACCGCCAGGTAGATATGCAGCACCACGAAGCACCAGATGAGGAACATCATGATCGCGTGGAACACCCGCACCGGGCCGATGCCGAACCAGTCGGTCGGGGCCGACATCATTGCCCAGAACCAGTTGCTGTTCTTGTGCACCAGACCGTAGAGGGTCAGGCCGGTGAGCATCTGGATCGCGCCGAAGACGTACATGCCGGTGTAGCCGAGCTGCTGCAACGGGTTGTGCGCCATGTAGAGCGGGGCGTGGTCCTTCAACAGGAGGTAGTGGCTCAGCACATTGCCGAGCTGCTTGACGTCGTCTTTCTTCTTCAACGGCCACAGGGTCGGCCAGCGCAGGTAACGGTCCCGCGAGCGGAAGGCCGAGACCACCCGAGCCGCGCCGATCACCAGCCAGATAAAGGCGGTGGTGAAGTGGATGAAGCGCACCCAGCCCATCAGGTAACCGGCTTGTTGGGCGTTGTCGGTGGCCACCGGGCCGAAGAACGGATCCATGATGTAGAAGCCGGTCAGGCTCAGGATCACGATCGCCAGCACATTCGACCAGTGCTGCAGGCGCAGCGAGACCGACCACAAGTTCACCCGTGCCCAAGAATCCGGACGAGCGGCGACATCTTCGGCAAAGGCCCCCGGGGCGGACGAGCGCAGCTCGACGAAACCCTGGAACTTGAAGTCGCCAACCTTGTCGCCCTCTTCAACGATGGCCGAGGCCACCGCCAACACCCGGTTACCGCGGCGGGAGGACAGGTCCGCGTTCTTCAGCACCACCGAGCGGTCTTCACGGGTGGTCTTGGTATTGGCGAGCACCGAAGCCAGATCGCCCCGCATGATCACCACATCGCGGTAGCCCTTTTCAGCCGGACGCTGCAGGTCGCGCACCCGGGTGAGGCTGTAGCGGCGATCAACCCGGGCCGGATCAACGTCGTCCTCAGCCACCGTTACCGGCGGAATGTCGGGACGTTCAGCGGCCAACTGCACGGCCAGCGCCGCGTCCACCGGATCGGAGCTGCCCGGCGCGGCGGCCGCAGCCGCCATCGCCAGCACCCGACCAGCATTGAGCGTGCCAGCGCTGAAGACTGCTCCAACGCTCAGCTTCAGCGAACCGGCCTCGGCCGGAGCCGGTGCTTGCTCGTCGACCGTCATGACACCACGACCTGGATTTCCTGCCCGTCCGGATCGAGCACATGGACTGCGCACGACATGCAGGGATCGAAGGAGTGGATGGTGCGCAGCACCTCAATCGGCTGATCTGGGTTTACCAGCGGATGCTGCCCATTACCGGCCAGCGACAGCTCGTACGGGCCAGGGTTGCCGTCCTTGTCCCGCCCACCGGCGAGCCAGGTGGTCGGCACCACGGCCTGGTAATGCTCCACCTTGCCGTTCGTGATCTTCACCCAGTGGCTCAGGTTGCCGCGAGCCACCTCGACGAAGGAGTAACCCGTGGCTTCGGCCGGCCAGCTGGACGGCTCCCACTTCGAGGAGTCGAAGACGTCGATGTCGCCCTTCTTCAGGCCCTCAACGAAGGTGTTGAAGATGGTGCCCAGCGTCTCCACCGAAGTCACCGCCTCGACACAGCGAGCCAGCGCACGACCGGCGGTGGAGTTCAGCTGAGCCGGCTTGATGCCGTACATGCCGATCGCCACGTTCACCAGTTCGGCGGTGCGCGCATGGCCACTGGCGTAGGCCAGGATGACCCGGGCCAGGGGGCCAACCTGCATCACCTTGCCGTCGTAGCGCGGCGCCTTGCTCCAGGTGTACTTGTCGGCATCGGCCAGCCACTTGTACGGCGGCTTGGGGCCGGTGTAGGCGACCTTGGTTTCGCCGGCTGCCGGGTGCAGCGGGGTATCGCCTTCGTACCAGGCCGAGGCAACCGATTCGGTGATCTTGGCCGGATCGAAGGGATGCACCTTGGTGAAGTCACCATCAAGGATCACGCCGGGCTTGACCTGGGCGTGCGGGGAGTCGTTGTGGCCGGCGTTCGGGTCACCGGCGTAGGTGGCCCCCGACATGCCGACAGCCAGGAAATTCGGCGCCGAGGCGCCGATATCGAAGTACTCCTTGTAGACCCCGACGATGGCCAGCGCGTCCGGCAGGTACACCTTGTGGACGAACTCGTCGGCCTCGGCGATCCAGTCGGCGATCTGGTCGATCTGCACCTGGTTGACGGTCTCGGACTTGTTCGGGTCGATGCTGCAGGCCATACCGCCGACCAGGAAGTTCGGGTGCGGGTTCTTGCCACCGAACACGGTCACGATGCGGATCATCGAGCGCTGGAACTCCAACGCGTCGAGGTAGTGGGCCACGGCCATCAGGTTGGCCTCCGGCGGCAGCTTGTAGGCAGGGTGGCCCCAGTAGCCGCCGGTGAAAACGCTCAGCTGGCCCGACTCGACGATCGACTTCACCGTGGCCTTGACCTCGGCGAAGCGCTCGACGGTGTTGCCCTTCCACGAGGTCACCCCGGCCGACTTGGCGATCGCCTGGGCGAAAGCCAGGGTCTTGGCCGGGTCGGCTTCCAGCGCCTTGGTTACATCCACCCAGTCCAACGCGTGCAGGTGGTAGAAGTGGATGACGTGGTCCTGCACTTCTTGGGCGGTGACCACCAGGTCACGGATCGCCTTGGCCTGCGGGGGCGGGTTGGAGCCGATGGCGTTCTCGACCGCGCTGATCGAGGCAATGGCGTGCACCGAGGTGCAGACGCCACAGATGCGCTGGACGAAGGCCCACACGTCGCGCGGGTCGCGGCCCTGGACGATTTCTTCGATCCCCCGGAACTGGGTGGTTTCGCTCCAGGCCTTGGTGATCTTGCCGCCATCGGTTTCGAGCTCAATGCGGAGGTGCCCCTCGATCCGGGTGATCGGATCAACTACTACTCGCTTGGCCATTACTTACTCCGCCTTCTCAGAATCGTCAGTGGTCTCGGCCGCCGGAGCCTCCGGGGCAACCTCGACCTTCTTGGGGTTTGGCAGCCACACCCGCTCGGAATCACCGAAGGCCTGCAGCGGCTCATTGCCCTCAGCGGCGCGACGGCTGGCCGCCTGCTTCACCGCAGTCGCACCAGCGTGGAGCGCGACGCCTGCGGCGGCGATGCCCACCACCCCAAGGCCAATGGCCTCAGCGGTGCTCTCGACCCCGAAGCCGCCAACGTTCGGCAGCGTCTGGTAGAAGGGCGTGTAGTTGTCGAAGAAGTTCTTCTCGGTGCAACCAAGGCAGGGGTGGCCAGCCTGGATCGGCCAACTCGTGCCCTTGTTCCACTTGATGATCGGGCAGGCCGCGAAAGTGCTCGGGCCCTTGCAGCCGACCTCGTAGAGGCACCAACCGTTGCGGGCACCGTCGTCGTCGAAGCTGCGGACGAACTGGCCGGCATCGAAGTGCGCCCGGCGCTGGCAGGAGTCGTGAATGCGCTGGTCGTAGGCGAACAGCGGGCGGCCCTGGGCGTCCAGTTTCGGCAGCGAGCCGTGGGTGAGGACGTAGGCGACGGTCGCGGTGATGACTTCGCCGATCGGCGGACAGCCAGCCACATTCACCACTGCCTTGTCGGTGATGATCGCATCGACGCCAACCGCGCCGGTCGGGTTGGGCTTGGACGCCTGCACCGAGCCCCAGACTGCGCAAGCACCGACGGCCAGGATGCCAGTGGCGTTCTTCGCCGATTCGCGCAGCACCTGTTCGGCCGACTTGCCGCC
This sequence comes from Propionibacteriaceae bacterium UBA6122, assembly GCA_002428365.1. Taxonomy (GTDB): domain Bacteria; phylum Actinomycetota; class Actinomycetes; order Propionibacteriales; family Propionibacteriaceae; genus Propionicimonas. The sequence continues at coordinate 41,912 of DIVW01000050.1, read as the reverse complement.
GATGGTGCAGTAGATGCCGCCGTCCTTGACCGGGATCGAACCGTTGACCACCAGCAGGTGCGGCTGAGCGTTGGCGTCGTCGAGGGCCTTGTTGGCCGCATCGCCAGCGGCAGGCATGACCAACTCGTTGTACTCCACCGAGAGCAGCCGCAGCACGGCGTCTTCAATGGTCGTACCACCGGAGCGCAGCGTGCTCTCCATGCAGCCGGTGCACTCCTGCAACTGCAACCAGACCACCAGGGGCTTCTTCACCGCGCCGAGCTTCTCGGCGATGACTTCAGCTGGCACCGACGCCGCAGTTGCGGGGGTGGCCGAGCCGATGACCGCGCCACCAACGGCGAACACGGCAGCTAGTTCACCGCAATACTTGAGGAAGTCGCGGCGGTCGAAGCCCGCCTTGATCAGGTTCTCTTCGAGGGTTGGTTCAGTCCAACCACTGAGTTCGTAAGACACGAGCGTGCTCTCCCTTGTCGCTCAAACGGCACGGGGAGCTCCCCGTCCGTCACGCTCGGTCACGCACCCCTACTCAGCAAGATTGCGGATCGAGCCTGAGGCATCATAGCCAGGCCGGGGAGCGATTTGCACCGTAAATCGGTGAGAATTAGCCAACAGGCTTTGCCGTCCTGCTTGAGAGCCACTCAATCCAGGCTTCGACACCCTCACCGGTGCGTGCTGAGAGCTCGAAAACCCTAGCCAGCGGGTTGACGGCGGTCAGGTTCTTCCGAAACAGATCCATGTCGAAATCGAGATATGGCGCGAGATCCATTTTGTTAATACAAACAGCCTCGACTGACCTAAACATGACCGGGTACTTCAGGGGTTTGTCTTCACCTTCGGTGATCGCGTAGACCATCGCCTTGGCATGCTCGCCCACCTCGAACTCGGCTGGGCAGACCAAGTTGCCGACGTTCTCGATCAGCACCAGATCGAGGGTGTCCAGGTCGAGGTCGCGAAGGGCACGGGCGATCATCGGCGCGTCCAGGTGGCACTCCCCGCCAAAACCATTGCCGGTGTTGAGCAGCGAGATTTGAGCGCCAAGACCGCCAAGCCGTTCGGCGTCCAGTGGGGTCTCGATGTCGCCCTCGATCACGCCGACTCGCACCTTGCCCTGCAACTGCGCCAACGTGCGCTGCAGCAAAGTGGTCTTGCCGGAGCCCGGGGAACTCATCAGGTTCACCACATGGACTCCTGCCGCGTCGAAGGCCCGCCGGTTGCGCTCGGCCAGCCGATCGTTCTCGGCGTAGATGTCTTCCAGGACCTCGATGCGCTCCCGTCCGGTCTGGTAGCCGGAGTGGTCGCCAATCAGTTCGGCCAGCGCCTCATCGTGGGCGTGGTCGTGGCCCTCGCCGTCCGCGTGGTCGTGCGGGTGGGAGTGCGCCTGGCCGTCGTGATCATGATCGTGAGAATGGACGTCCTCGTGATCATGGTCGTGATCGTGAGAATGGACGGTGCCGTCGTCATGGCGGTGGAATCGGCCCATCAGGGCTCTCCTCTCCTGTCTCCGTCATCGGAGACGTCGATCGCGGTGAGGGTGAACTCCTCGCCGCTGCTCAGGTGGGTTTGCGCTGAGCCGCAGGTATGGCAAGCGAAGCCAAGCTCGGGGCCGAGCTCGGCGCTGGCCCCGCACTCATCGCAGGCCAGCACGGCTGGAAGGGAAGTCAAGTTGAGGGCCGCGCCGTCCAGTTCAGTATCGCGCACTACGAAGGTCCAGGCATGAGCCATCGCCTCGGGCACGACCTGACGCAGTTGGCCAACGTTGACGTGGATGGCCTCCACCCGGCGAGTTCCGGCGGCCCGGGTGACCGCGGCGGCCAGCGAGCGGCACAGGGACACTTCGTGCATGCTCGCCTCCTTCCGCAAACCCGGCCCAACGTGGGTCTGCGACGCCGCACAGTGTTCCACACCTTCGCCACGCCCCCAGCGGGATTAGTTGCGGTTTCGCATCGACTCACCCGCCCCCGCCTTGCGCCCCCTACTCGGCTTTGCGCCCGCTACAGCAGGCGCAAAGCGAGCTAAGGGGCGCAGAGTGAGGGGGACGGGGCGTATCGGTGCACAATCGCGCCCAGTCATCGCATACTTGGCCCATGCTGACGCGCCGGGAGTACCTGCTGCGCGGTGTGGTGCAGGGGGTCGGTTTCCGTCCGCATGTGGTGGTGGTGGCCGCGCGCCATTCGATCACCGGGCTGGTGGGTAACGATGACCGGCAGGTTTTTCTCGAAGCCCAAGGCCCGGTGGCCGTGGTCGAAGCCTTTGTCGCCGATCTGCTGGCCACGCTGCCGCCGCTGGCGCGGGTGATCTCGGTCACCCACCGGGAGCTGCCGATCGTGGCTGAAGACGGGTTCCGGATTGTGGCCAGTCGGCAGTTACCCGGCGTCCGCACGCTGATTCCGCCGGACGTAGCCACCTGCGACGACTGCCTGGCCGACATGGCTGACCCGGCGAATCGGCGCTACGGCTACGCCTTCACCACCTGCACCAACTGCGGGCCCCGGCTGACCATCATCGAAGACCTGCCCTATGACCGGCCAGCGACCACGATGCGGGCCTTCGAAATGTGCCCGGCCTGTCGGGCCGAGTACACCAACCCCGCCGATCGCCGCTTCCACGCCCAGCCGATCAGCTGTTTCGACTGCGGTCCGCGCCTTTGGCTGGAACAGCTGGCTGAGTCGCCCAAGTTGGCTGAGCCGCCCCAGTTGGCTGAGCTTGTCGAAGCCTCCACCCTTCGACCCTTCGACAAGCTCAGGGAACTGAGCCCACAATTGGGTGAGCCGCCCCAGATGGCTGAGCCTGTCGAAGCCCCCACCGCAGCCGAGCAAGGCGCGGTGATCGCTGAAGCCCGCCGCCGGTTGCTGGCTGGCGAGATTCTGGCGGTGAAGGGCCTGGGCGGCTTCCATCTGATGTGCGATGCCCGCGATGCCGAGGCGGTGGGACGGCTGCGGGCACGCAAGCGCCGCTCGGGAAAACCGTTCGCGGTGATGGTGGCCGATGCCGCGGCTGCGTCCCGGCTGGCCGAGTTGAGTCCAGATCAGTTGGGTCAGCTGACCAGCCCGGCCCGGCCGATTCTGATCGCGCCGATGACTGAGGCCTACGACCTCGCCGATGGCGTCGCTCCCGGGCTGCGCGATGTCGGCCTGATGCTGCCCTACACCCCGCTGCACACGCTGCTGTTGACCACCGGACTGGCCCTGGTGGCCACCTCGGGCAACCTCAGCGAAGAGCCGCTCTGCTTCACCAATGCCGATGCCCTGACCCGGCTGGCGCACCTGGCTGATGCCTTCCTGCTGCACGACCGCGACATTCACGTCCCGGTCGAAGACTCAGTGATGCTGGCCCTGCCCGGTGCGGACGCGCTGCCGATTCGCCGCTCCCGTGGCCACGCGCCGCTGCCGGTCCTGTTGCCCGTCCCCACGCTTCAGTTCCCTGAGCTTGTCGAAGGGTCCGTCCCTGAGGCTTCGACGGGCTCAGCCAACTTGCCTCAGATCCCTGAGCTTGTCGATGGGTCACCCCCGAACCCGCCGGTGGTGTTGGCCGTCGGCGGCGAGCTGAAGAACACCTTCGCGCTGGCGGTCGAAGATATGGCCTTCGTTTCGGCGCATGTGGGCGATATGGGATCGCTGGCATCGCAGCAGGCGTTCGAGGCGTCCGTGGCGCAACTGGTCGGCATCCATCGCCGCGAACCAGAGGTGTTGGTCTGCGATCTGCATCCGGGTTATGCGACCACCGGTTGGGCGCAGCGGTATGCCGACGCGCACCCGAACGTCCGGCTGCTGCGGGTGCAGCACCACTTCGCCCACGCGCTCTCGCTGTTGGCTGAGTACGGCATCGCGGCCGGCCCGGTGGTGGTGGCCGCCCTCGACGGCACCGGCTACGGCACTGATGGCACCATCTGGGGTGGCGAGATCCTGACCCTCGGCGGTGGCGGCAGCTCCCCAGCGAACTGGGAGCGCAGCTGGCACGTACCCACTTTCGCCCTGGTCGGCGGCGATCGGGCGATTCGGCATCCGTGGCGAATCGCGCAGGGCTTAGCTCATTCTTGGGGGCTGGACGTCGCCGCGACCCCGGCGACCACTGCCGCACCCGAAGCCGAGCTTCGCTTAGTCGCCTCCCAGTTGGTCTCAGGTCAGGGGGTGGTGGCCACCAGTTCGGCCGGACGGCTCTTCGATGCTGCCGCAGCGATCTTGGGACTCTGCCTTGAGGCCACCTACGAAGCTCACGCCGCGATGGCCTTGGAGCGGGCCGCCTCCGAGTGGGCACGGACGGCAGTTGCGGAGTTGGCTGAGCCCGTCGAAGCCCTTCGACCCTTCGACAAGCTCAGGGCAGGCCGAGCTCAGGGAACTGAAAGATGGCTGAGCCCGTCGAAGCCTCAGGAAACTGAACCCAAGTTGGCTGAACCCGTCGAAGCCCTTCGTCCCGACAGCCTGGCTGAGGTCTTCCACGAGTTGCTCGCCCACCCGCAGCGCTCCACCGGCGAACGAGCGTGGCGCTTCCATGTCGGCTTGGCCTCGGTTTTCGCCGACCAACTCGCAACTGCTGCCGCCGCTGCCAACACGTCCACCGTTGGACTGACCGGCGGAGTGGTGGTGAATCGCCTCTTCTCCTCAGCCCTGATTGCCGATCTCGAAGGCCGCGGCCTCACCGTCCTGACTCATCGGGTGGTACCACCCACCGACGGCGGCCTCAGCCTCGGCCAGGTCTGGGCTGGGCGGCTGCTTGACGCCTCGGCACCCTGAGGGATCGACAAACCGCACGCACACCGACGCCTGCTTGGGCTCGGCTAGTAGGTTCACTACCAGCCCACCTTGAGCGTGAGGCGGCGATCTGAGGGGTTCGCCGCCTCACTCCACCTTCAGCCCCAGCCGTCCGGCCAGAATCGGGGCCAGGTCGAAGAGTTGATCGGTGGAGATAGTCACCCCGCGCAGGCCTTCCAGGCCGGAGACGTCATCGAAGGTGGCGCCACGCAGGTCGAAGTCCTCCAGGCGCGAATGGCCGAGCTCGAGGCGCCGGATGCGACAACCGGCCAGCGAAACCCGCTTGGCTTTGGCGCGCAGCAGGTCGAGATCTTCGATCACACAATCAGTGAAGACCAGATCGGCCAGATCGGCGTCGCGCAGATTCAGATAACCCAGCTTGCAGCCGGTGAAGGCGACTCGACGGAAGTTGGTCTGGTGGAGCTCCAGGGAGCCAATCCGGCTGTCGGTGATGGCGACATCACGCCAGCCCGATTCCGGTGCGGACAGCGCGACCACGTCCAGCTGACTCAAGCGCAGATCCGAGAAGGTGGACGCCCTGGCTCGCCAACGGCTGATCCTCAGTTCATGGAGCCGGGACGAATCCAGGCGGCGGCGGCCGTCCCAATGCACTTCGGCGAACTGCTCGCCGACCAGCTCAACACCCTCAAGATCGTCCCCGTCGAGGGCAGCGAACTCCTCAACCGAGACGGCGCGCACCCCACCGACCTTCACTCGGCTGAGCTTGGGTTCGACGGTGCTCATGGGACGGGAGGCCATAACCGCACCCTATTCGCCGAGACCGACAGCCCCCACCCCTGCTTTGCGCCCCTTAAGCGGCTTTGCGCCTGCTACAGCACGCGCAAAGCGAGCTAAGGGGCGCAAAGCGGCCGGGGACGGGGGCGACTGGCCTCCGGCGTCGGGCTCAGCAGATGCGCGGCAGCGGATCGCCGACCAACATGTCGACCATGCGGGTGCCACCGAATCCGGTGACCAGCACGACTGACGAGGCCGGTTCGATGACGATGCGACCAACCAAGCCAGCTTCTTCACCACCGGGCAGGCCCTGCACTGCAGCGAGGGCGGCTTCGGCTTCCTCGGCGGGCACCACCGCAACAAAGGTGCCTTCGTTGGCGACGTACAGCGGGTCGATGCCGAGCATGTCGCAGGCGCCCCTGGTCATGTCATGGACGCGGACGGCCTCGTCCTCAACCACTACGCCCAGGCCGGTGGCCTGAGCCAGCTCGTTCAAGACCGTGCCGAGTCCGCCACGGGTGGCGTCCCGCATCCAGCGAGTATTCGGCGCAGCAGCCAGCAGGGCTTCGGTTAGGTGATTCACCGCACGTGTGTCGGACTGAATGGCCGCGTCGATGGCCAAATCACCACGGGCCAGCATCACTGCCATGCCGTGATCGGCGATGGCACCCGACAGCAGAATCTTGTCGCCGCGCTGCACTTTGGCCGCGCCGAGTTGGCGTCCGGCTGGCACCACGCCCACCCCGGCGGTGGTGATGAACAGCTGATCGGCCGCCCCACGCGGCACCACCTTGGTATCGCCAGTGATGATGCGGACGCCCGCCGCCTCGGCTGCCGCGCGCATGGCGGCCACCTCACGGCGCAGCACCTCAACTGAGAGGCCTTCTTCGATCACGAAGGCGGCCGAAATCGCCGCCGGCACTGCGCCCGAGACGGCCAGGTCGTTCACCGTCCCATTAACGGCCAGCTCGCCGATCGAACCGCCGGGGAACTGGATCGGTGAGACCACATAGGAGTCGGTCGACATCGCCAACCGGGTGCCCGCAGCCAACTCCGGCAGCGCGATGACCCCTGCGTCCCCCATCTCGGCCAGGACGTCGTTGCCGTAGCCCTCCAGGAAGACCGAATCGACCAGCGCCGCCGAGGCCTTGCCGCCAGCGCCGTGAGCCAGCGTGATGTGCTCATCGGTGAGCTTGGGACGCCGAGCGCGCACCAGTTCGATGTTCTGGTTGACCTGCGATTCGTCAGAGTTGAGACGATTCTTGGGATCCATGCGCGCTCCAGTCGGTGATTGACAGGGCTCCGGCTAGCGCGAACCCCGTCTCAGAGGTGATGATAGCGGCGCACCGGTTTCGGCCGGGCAGAGCTAGGAGTTCAACATGTGCCTGGGTGTTCCCGCTGAGGTAGTCGCGATTCCCGACCCACTGATTCCGCGAGCGAAGGTGGCAATCAGCGGCGTTGAGCGGGTGGTGGCCACCGACCTACTGATGGAGGACGGCCTAGCCATCGGCGACTGGGTGCTGGTGCACGTCGGCTTCGCGTTGAGCAAGATCGATGCCGATGAGGCCGCGATGACCTTGGAGCAGATCAAACTCCTTGGCAACAACACTTTCGAGGACGAGCTGGAGTCGTTCAAGAGTTCGGCGATCGAGTGAAATACGTCGACGAGTACCGCGATCCGGCGGCGGCCAAGGCCCTGTTGGCCACCATCGAGGCTCAAGCGGCGAAGCTGGAACGCCCGATCGCGGTGATGGAGATCTGCGGCGGCCACACCCACACGATTTATCGCCACGGCTTGGAGCATCTGCTGCCGGAGGCCGTCGAGCTGATTCACGGACCGGGTTGCCCGGTGTGCGTGATCCCGATGGGCCGGGTGGACGACGCGATGTGGCTGGCCAAGCAGCCGAACGTGATCCTGACCACCTTCGGCGACATGATGCGGGTGCCCGGCTCTAAGGGGCTTTCGCTACTCGATGAGCGCGCCAGCGGCGCCGACGTCCGCTTCGTCTACTCGCCCTTGGATGCGCTGCTGATCGCCAAGGAGAACCCCGACAAAGAGGTGGTCTTCTTCTCGGTCGGCTTCGAGACCACCGCGCCCTCGACGGCGGTGACCCTGGAACGGGCCCGCATTGAGGACCTGCCCAACTTCTCGGTGTTCAGCAACCACGTGACCATCGAGCCGCCGCTGCGAGCGATCGTGAACGGTGGCGAGACTCGAGTGGATGCGTTCATCGGCCCTGGGCACGTGGCCGCCGTGGTTGGCACGGACGCGTTCGAGTTCCTGCCACGTGAGTTCAATCTGCCGGTGGTGGTGACCGGCTTCGAGCCGCTCGACATCTTGCAGGCCATCGCGATGCTGCTGGAGCAATTCGTTTCCGGCGATGTGGCGGCGGGCAAGGCTGCGGTCGGCAATCAGTACGCGCGCGTCGTGCGTCCGGAAGGCAACAAGGCAGCCCTGGCCCTGATGGGACGGACGTTCACGCTGCGGGAGACCTTCGAATGGCGCGGCCTTGGCTGGATCGAGCGCTCAGGTTTTGGGATCTCACCGGAGTATTCGAAGTGGGACGCCGAGGTGAAGTTCACCGTCCCCGGAGAGCGGGTGGCTGACCCGGCAGCCTGCGAATGTGGCGCGGTGCTGACTGGCCGGATCAAGCCGTGGGAGTGCCGGGTTTTCGGCACCGCCTGCACCCCGGACACCCCGATCGGCACCTGCATGGTCTCCCCGGAGGGTGCCTGCGCGGCCTATTACAACTTCGGCCGCATCGACCGGACGACCGCCCAGGCGGTTGCCATTCAGGACTGATTCGGCATCATCGGCCACGGGTCGCCGTCGGCGCGCTCAGCGCGCTCCACCAACAGCGGCTCATAGCCCGAGGCTGGATCTGACAGCGCCGGGCGCAGGAACTGTCGCAACGGGTCGGAAGCTTCGGCGATGATGCGGCTCTCTCGCTCGGCGGCGCTGAACCCCTCGGTTGCCGAGGCCGCCAGGCCACGGTTGAGCCGGCGCAGTTCCCGTCCCAGGGGTAGGGCGAGCGGGCCTTCGATGCGCCACCGGCCGGGTCTGACTTCTACGCCGAGTTCGGCGGCGATCCGGCCAGCGCCCGCGGCGAGGGTGCGGTCACCGAGATACTCGCGAGGCTCGTAGAAACTCAGCAGCATCAGCACGCCAAATCCGATGGACAACTCGCGCCAAGCCGCCACAGTTGGGGCGACGTACGGGAGCACCAGGGTGCCAATCCAGGCGCCGCGCACCACGATTCGCACCAGGCGCAGCCAGTTGGCAGTCACCCGCATTTTGAAGCGTCCGCCGCCGTACTCGATCAACTCCAGCCGTCCGCTGGCCTGCCAAACCCACTCGCTTTTCAATTCCGGCGCCCTTCCGGCATTGGCAGCATCGGCCACTCGGGTTCGGGACGCGCCAGCACCGGCCACGGTTCGCCGGGGGTGTGGGAGGCCGATTCGACCTGTAACGGCTCTGGGTCCCGACTGGTGGCAGTTAGCACTGGCTGCAGGTACTCCCGTAGCGGGCCCTCGGCGTTGGCGAGCAGGATTCGCTCGCGGATACGGAGACGTTCGGCCCCCTCCGGGACCCCGGTGATGGTGATCCGAGTGTGGAGTCGGGCAAGCTCAGCGCCGATGGCGTCTGCTTCGGCGCCCTTCACCCGCCAGCGTCCCGGCTTGAATTGGTGGCCGCGCTTCGTCGCCACCCAGGCCGCGCCGAGGGCCAGCACCTCGTCGGTGAGGTAGACCTTCCTGGCGACGGTGCGGCTCACCACGAGGACGGCGAAGACTGGCCATAAGAAGACCGGCAGAAAGGTCGCATCGGTGAAGACGGCCCACACCGCGTAGGCGGCAAAGGGGACGGCGACAAGCCCGAAACCGAACCGCATCCAGCCAGAAATGCGGCGCATGGTGACCTTCCGGGCCCCGCCCGCGCTGTAGCCCTCCGCGGCGATCTCAAGCACGCTGAATTGCGCCAGCCAATCCGTCACTCTGCGCATGGGTCTCCGTCCCGGGGTGAGGCGAACACCATTCTTGCTCGCCGGATCGCGGGCTCCAAACACCGCGTCCATGGACGCCGGTTCGGCTCGCAGTTCCCTGGGCCTGCGCTTCAGCTCCCTGAGCCTGCACTTCAGTTCCCTGAGCTTGTCGAAGGGCCACGCCGCTGAGGCTTCGACGAGCTCAGCCAACTTCATTCAGTTCCCTGAGCTTGCCGAAGGGTCGAAGGGCCATCCCACGACTTCCAGTTCCCTGAGCTTGCCGATGGGCCGCCCGCGCCAAGGGCCGGCTGTTGTCAAGCATTTTGGGGGTCTGTGGATAAGTTTCGATGCTATCCACATAATCGTATTTATGTTCGATTTGGGCCCAGGTTTGGGAGAAACTTGACCCATGACAGGCGATGTACCAATCCCGGCCGGCGAAGTGCTGGCCCAAGTCGAGCGACTGCTCGACCGGGTCGACCCCGACCGCGGCCAAGTCGCGCCCGAAACCCGCCTCGCCTGGCTACGAATCGCCCGCAAGGTACGCACCCGCGTTGACGCCCTGGCCAGCTTGCTGACCGCCGAGGCCGAACGCACCCAGGCCGCCGAACGCACCACCGGAACCCCGTTGGCGTCCTGGCTCGGGATGGGCGAAACCCTGTCCCGCAGAGAAGCCAGCGGAGCCGTCCATCAGGCTCGGACGCTGGCCCAACACCCGCAGGTGGCGCGCGCCGCCTCAGACGGCAAAGTAGGCGGCGGGCAAGCCCGAGCCATCACCAAAGTCCTCGACGGGCTAGCCCCCCAACTCTCGACTGAGCAACGCGTGAACGCCGAAAAGTTGATGGTTCAGCTGGCCAGCCACCTGGATGCCGACCAACTCAGCAAAGCAGCCGGGCAAGTACTAGCCGAAGTCGCCCCCGCCGAAGCCACCGAGCTCCTCGAAGTGAAACTGCAACGCGAGGTCGAGGCCGCCCATCGCGCACGCAGCCTGCGCTTCTACCGCGAAGGCGCCTCCGTCCGGTTCGACGGGTCACTACCCCGCCTGGAAGCCGAAACGTGGCTGGCCCAACTGGACGCGCACAGCGAAGCGCTGCGCCGCAATGCGATCGAGGCCGGCGACCCGGCCACTGAACCAACTACCGCCGAACAACGCCGAGCCGACGCGCTAATCACCCTCATCCACGCCGCCGCCAACACCAAACCGGACCCTGGTGTGGGCGCGGCCCGAGTGATCGTCAAGCTCGACTACCACCAGCTACGCGCAGACGCGGCCGCCGCCGGACACCTAGGCGACGGCGAGCCACTATCGGCCGGCGAGCTGCGCCAGCTGTGCTGCGACGCCGAGCTAATCCCGTCAGTGCTCAACGGAGCCTCCGAAGTGCTGGACGTCGGACGCACCGCCCGCCTAGTCACCCCCGCCATCCGCACCGCCCTGATCCTCCGTGACGCCGGCTGCACCTTCCCCGGCTGCGACATCAAGGCAAACCTTTGCGAAGCCCACCACATCAGGCCTTGGTGGGACGGCGGCGACACCGCCCTACCCAACCTCGTCCTGCTTTGCCACACCCACCACGGCATCGTCGAACCAGCAAAGTTCACCCTCCGCGACCAATGGGAAGTGGACCTAGCCGACGACGGCCTCCCCCAGTTCCGACCACCAGCCCGAATGGACCCCCAACGAACGCCCATCAGACACCGAAGACACCAACCACCCGACCGGCCAACCCGACAACTGATGGGCGTGGCGCGATGCTGACCCGGTGGAGGCCCAGGGCACCATCTACATCAGGACACGGGCGCCGCAGGCTGTGGTCCGGTCACTTCTTTTCGCAGGCGATGCCGTCCTTGTCACGGTCATGGCTCTTGCGGTACTTGATGATCTTCTTGTAGAGGGAGGTCGAGTGACGGAAGTTGGTCACCGGAGTTCCGCTGGTCTTGTCTTTGGCGCCGCTCTTGCCAACGCCGTGCGGGTAGACCTTGTTGAGGGCAGTGCAGTTCTTGAACTTGTATTTCGCTGCTGCCGGCTCGAATACCGCCGCAGCCCGCGCTGACGTCATACCCGCCGCCGGCTCCGCCGCCGCGCTCGGTGCGACTGCCAATCCGGCCGCGACCAACCCTGCGGCCGCAACTAAAGCAATGCCTCGCATCTCGTCCCCTTTTTTGGTGCTGGTGTGGAGTTGCCTGGTGAAGCCCGCTACTCGCTCATCTCGAGCTGCTGGGCGGGGCCCTCCGCCGTAAGTGGCTGACGCTAGCCCGCCGCCCACGGCCAACCCCAACAAACCTGGGGCATGCCGCAGTTGGCAACGTCAAAGAGATGAACTCCTAGCGAGCAATCTCGCATTGCCCGGGTAGCCGCTCACCCAGATGAAGTCGCCATCACAAGCGGGCGGCCATAAGTCAGCTGTGCGGCATCTTCGTCCAGGTGGCCGGGTTGACCACTCGGGTCCGGCTTGCGGCGGGGTAGGAGCACACCTGCCAAAGCCGGTCGATCGGCATCGCGTGCAACCGATCGGCATAGGTATAGGAGCGGGTGCCGGTGGTCAGCACCACCCCAGCACGGAATTTCGGCCCGAGCGCGTCGCGTAGCTGGGCCAGTCCACTGAACACCGGCGCGGTGGCCCGCTCGTTGGCCTCCACCTCGAAAGCGACCACGTCGCCGTCGTCGAACTCGACCACCAGATCAATCTCAGCACCGTCGCTGGTGCGCCAATGGCCCAGGGTCACCGGTTCGTCCAACCAGGTCGCCTGCTTGCGGATCTCCCCCACCACGAACGTCTCCAACAGCTTGCCGAACGGCGCCGTGGCGGACGCCTCCAGCCCGGCCAGCTTGGCTGGGGTGAGCCGCAACAGCCGGGCGGCCAATCCCGAGTCGACCAGATGCACCTTCGCTCGGGCGCTGACCCGCGAGCGCAGGTCGGTCCCCCACGATGGCAAGCGCGACACCAGGAACAGGTCTTCCAGCAACCGCAGGTAGGCCTCGGCGGTCTTGCGATCGACCCCGACAGAGTCGGCCGCCTTGGTGACGTTGATCAACTGGCCTGCCTGGGTGGCCACATAACCCAACAGGTCGGCCAACGCCTGCCGCTGGCGCACCTGGCTGAGCTCCTGGGCGTCCCGATCCACCGATTGGCGCACGTAGTCGTCGAACCAGCGGGCTCGCGCGCTTTCCGAGCGGCCCATGGCCAGCGGCAGCCCGCCAGCGCAAACCCGCTCGGCATAGCCCTCACGGGTCTCATCGGAGGGTTGCTGGGAGGCGACGGTCTCTTCGGCGTCGGTGCGAATGGAGGCCAGGAAGTCTTCCTGGACGCCCATCAGTTCGCCCTGGGAGAGCGGCCAGATGGTCAGCGAATGCAGGCGTCCGGTGAGCGCCTGGGCAGTGCGCGGCAACGCGTCCTGCCTGGTCGAACCGGTAATCACCGCCAATCCCGGACGGGTGCCGTCGCGGTTCAGCCGGGCCTTGATCGCGTCCAGAATCTCGGGCACTCGCTGGTATTCGTCGATACACAGCGGGACGTCGCCGGAGGTGACGACTCGCGGGTTGCCGGCCAGCGCTTCGCGAGTCTCGACATCATCGAGGTCGATCACTCCGACCTGGTGCGAATCGGCCAGCTTCCACAACACCGTCGACTTGCCGACCGAGCGCGGGCCGTGCAACGCGATCACCGGTTCTTCGGTAACCAGCCGCGCTAACAGGTCACTCACCCGACGTTCCAACATCCCGTATCCGCTCGCCATGCCAGCCAACCTAACAGCGGGCGAGTTCGGAGTTCCCCATTTGTGAGCGTGTCTGATCCGCAATCATGAGTCGCCCTACTCCCCGAACGTGAGCATGCCTACTCCCCACACGTGACCCCACCCCAGCGCAGTGATGCCACCTGATCGCAGGCTGTCCACGCGAGTAACCGTGCTGAAATCGGGAATCCGTAGTCTGCGGTCCAGTATTTCGAAGCCCCTGGACGCCCTCGGCGTCCCCATCTAGGAGCGTGGAGAGACAATGCCCAATCTCAAGCACCACATCTTCGTTTGCTGCAGCTTCCGCGGGAACGGCAACGCCCAAGGCATCTGCAATAAGGCCGGGGCGGTATCGCTGCTGCCCTATCTCGAGGAAGAACTAGCCGATCGCGGTATGCACGACGTGCAGGTGTCGAGCACCGGCTGCCTCAAGGTCTGTGATCGCGGCCCGGCCATGGTCGTCTACCCCGAGAAGTGGTGGTACGCCGGCATCCGCGGCCAAGACGACATCGACACCATCCTCGACGCGCTCGAAGAAGGTACCCAGTCCGCCGAGTTCGCCATGTGAGTTGCGCGATCAGACGACGCGCCTCGGTCCTCGCTGCCCACGGTGGGCCACTGCCGGTTGCGAGGATCGACGAGGGCCAAGGCTCGTCGGCCCAAACGATGAAGGCCCCCGCGGAAATCCACCGCGGGGGCCTTCATCATTGTCTCGTCAGCTTGGCTGACATCTGCGCGCTCGGAGGGACTCGAACCCCCAACCTTCTGATCCGTAGTCAGATGCTCTATCCATTGAGCCACGAGCGCAGCAAAGCGTCTTTAAGCTTACGTCACCGGCTCCGGCAGCGTCCAACTGGCCCCATCCAGCGCTCAAACCGGCGAGTCGCGGCGTCCCGAACCTCCAGCGAGCTACCGCACCAAGCAGCTGGCGACGAAACGGCACGTCCAGAGCCCGCAACCAAGGCCGAATGACCGGACATTGACGCCTGGTCGAAACCGTTGCGGCTAGGCCGTAGGGTCGCGTCAAAGGTTTTACTGGCCGATCCGCCGAAGATCGGACAGTATGGCTGTCCCGCGCCCCACCATGCGCGAGAATGATCCCTACCGGAACGCGTCGATTCCAAACTCTGAGGAGATCCACATGGCACCAGAGGCCGCAGCCACTCCCAGCAATGCGCCCGCCAACGCGCCCCAACCGCTTCTTGACTGGGTTGCTGGTGTAGCAGGGCTCACCCAACCCGACCAGATCTACTGGTGCGACGGCTCCGAAGCTGAACGCGACCGACTGCAGGCGCAGATGGTTGAGGCTGGCACCTTCGTCAAGCTGAACCCGGAGATCCGGCCCAACTCCTTCTTGGCGCGCTCCGACCCCGCTGACGTCGCTCGAGTTGAGGCCTCCACCTACATCTGCTCGGTGAACGAGGCCGACGCTGGCCCCACCAACAACTGGGCCGACCCCAACGAGATGCGCGTCAAGCTTGCTGGCTTGTTCGCTGGCTCAATGCGCGGCCGGACGATGTACGTCATTCCGTTCTCGATGGGCCCGGTGACCAGCCCGCTGTCTCGCCTAGGCATCGAGATCACCGACAGCCCCTATGTGGTGCTGAACATGCGGATCATGACCCGCATGGGTAGCGAGGCTCTTGACCGCATCGCCGCTGGCTACTACTGGGTGCCCGCCGTCCATTCGGTCGGCTACCCGCTGATCGATGCCACCGGCAGCACCCGTCCCGACGTGGCTTGGCCGTGCAACGAGACCAAATACATCACGCACTTCCCCGAGACCCGTGAGATCTGGTCCTACGGCTCCGGCTACGGCGGCAACGCGCTGCTGGGCAAGAAGTGCTACGCCCTGCGCATCGCCAGCGTCATCGCCCGCGACGAGGGCTGGCTGGCCGAGCACATGCTGATCCTGAAGGTCACCAGCCCGGCAGGCAAGGAATTCCATCTGACTGCGGCGTTCCCGTCCGCGTGCGGCAAGACCAACCTGGCCATGCTGCGTCCGACCATCCCGGGCTGGAAGATCGAAACCGTCGGCGACGACATCGCCTGGATGCGTCCCGGCAACGATGGACGGCTTTACGCCATCAACCCTGAGCGCGGCTTCTTCGGCGTCGCCCCGGGTACCGGCGAGAACACCAACCCCACCGCGCTCGCTGCTCTCGGTCATGACGTGATTTTCACCAACGTCGCACTGACCGACAACGGCGACATCTGGTGGGAAGGTTTGAGCGATGAGGCCCCGGCCCACCTGATCGACTGGCAGGGCAACGACTGGACGCCTGCTTCGACCACCCCGGCCGCGCATCCGAATGGCCGCTTTACCGTGGTCGCCGACCAGGCCGAGTCGATCTCTCCCGACTGGGAAGAGCCAGCTGGTGTGCCGATCGACGTGATTCTGTTCGGTGGCCGCCGCGCCACCAACGTCCCGCTGATCTCGGAGTCCTACGACTGGGAACACGGCGTCTTCGTCGGCGCCACGGTCTCCTCTGAGCAGACCGCAGCTGCCGAAGGCACCGTTGGCGCGCTGCGCCGCGACCCCTTCGCGATGCTGCCCTTCTGTGGCTACAACATGGGTGACTACTGGGCGCACTGGCTCAAGCTCGGCGAACAGCTCGGTGAGGGCGCTCCGAAGATCTTCCAGGTCAACTGGTTCCGCAAGAGCGCTGACGGCAAGTGGCTGTGGCCGGGCTTCGGCGACAACGCCCGTCCGATCGAGTGGGCGCTCAGGCGCGTCGCTGGTGAGGTTGGGGCCGTCGACGCCATCAGCGGCCGGCTGCCGCGTCCGGGCGATCTGAACCTGGCCGGTCTGGACATGAGCAAGGAGGAGCTGGACGAGCTGTTCGCCCTGGATCCTGATGCTTGGGCTGCTGAGGCAGATCTGACCGAGGAGTACTTCAGCCAGTTCGGCGAGAAGCTGCCGATCGAGCTAACCGACCAGTTGGCCGACCTGCGCGATCGGATCGAGCGCGTGAAGGCTGCCACCGCCTGATTTTCGACAAGCCGAAAGGCGCGATCCCTCACCGGGGTCGCGCCTTTCGGCTTTTTTGGGCTGCGGCCCAAACGACCGGGTCCGTCCCCCTGCGCGGCTCAGGGGAACCGTCCCCGCGCACGGCTCAGGGGACGGTTCCCGCGCGCGGCTCATGGGGACGGTTCCGATTGGAACTGCTCTAAATGGAACCGTCCCCAATAGGAGCAGTAGGTGGGGAGGTTCCGGTGCGACCGCTCGCTGAGAAGGCGCCAGGGGCCAGATATCAGTACGCTGTTCTTTGTCTGTGCCTCACTCTGCACAGCAAAGGGGATACCGCCACACCACTGAGAGGTGTCTGGCGATGAATGGAGGAGTAGTGCGCATCACTTCGTATGTCCGTAAAACCGCTCTAGCGACGGCCGTTTTGCTGGTCGCGGGTGTCGGGCTGATTGGCCCGGCAACCCAGGCTCACGCCGTCGCGGGCCTCAGTCAGGTCACCTTGACCAGCGCCAAGATCGCGATCCCGACCGGCAGCAGCACCGTAACCAAGCTCGCCTTGGGATTCGCCGGCCCGACCGATCCGTCGATCACCTACGGCGCCACCGTCAAGATCGCGGCCGTCAAGTCGCCGATCAAGAAGTCCAAGCGAAAGCTGCCGATCGTCAAGGTGCCCGCAACGGTCGCCCCCGGCGCGGCTGCCGAGGTGCAGGTAGTCAGCTACCCGAACACTTCGCGTGGCGAGTACCGCGTCACCGTCGTGATCACCCAGAGGGTGAACGGCGTGGCCACCAACACGGCCACCATCAATTCCAAGGTGATTCAGCACCACTCGGCGGCCAACTCCGAGAGCCTGAGCAAGTTCGTCAAGGTGTCCTACTACTACGGTGCGAAGTCGAAGCTGAAGGTGTCCGCCTCGGTGCCGAAGTACCTGGCTGGCTCGAAGGTGAAGATCATTTTCGCTCAGATTGATGGCTCGGGCATGAAGACCATCGGCTCCGGCAAAGTGAGCTCCAAGGGCAAGATCAAGATCACGACCAAGAAGATCGTGGTTCCCACCCAGTTCTACCTGGCATTTTCGGTTAAGGGACGTGCCTACATCGACGCCTTCACCAAGTGGGGCGGCTTCCAAAAGGGCTGATCACTAGCCAGCAGCAAGACGCACATGGGGTGCGGTTCCGCAAGGGGCCGCACCCCATGGCCATCTCCAACTCAGCGGATTGGATCGGCCACCGGCCACCGGCCGCGAAGATAGGAGCTGGGATAACGCGCCAACGCGTCGGCGTCCAGTTCGGCAGCCGCGCGTAGCGGCCAACTCGGCTCCCGCAGCGCCACCCGTCCCAACGAGATCACGTCGGCTTGGCCGGCATCCAGAATCGATTGCGCCTGCAAGGGTTCGGTGATCTGACCGACGGTGCTCACCGGCAAGCCGGCGGTTCGGACGGCCGCAGCCAGCGGCACCTGATAGCCGGGCCCGGAGGGAATCTTGGCCATCACATTGCCGCCACTGGAGATGTCCATCAAATCCACCCCGCGCTCAGCGAGGAGGCCGGCAACTTCAGTTGCCTCGGTGACGGTGAAGCCACCCTCGGTCCACTCAGTGGCCGACAGTCGCACGAAAAGCGGCTTGCCAGCCGGCCAAACCGCGCGGACGGCCTCAGCAACTTCCAGCAACAGCCGGGCCCGGCCGCCGAGTTCGCCGCCGTAGCCATCGGTGCGCTTATTGCTCAGCGGCGAGAGGAACTCGAACAGCAGATAGCCGTGGGCGGCGTGCAGTTCGATTGCGTCGAATCCAGCAGCTTCAGCCCGCCGCGCGGCAGCAACGAAGTCGGCCACCACTTTCGCCAGGTCCTCCCGGGTCGCCTCCCGGGGAGCGGTCAGCCCCGGGAAGGGGATCGCCGATGGCCCGATGGTCTGCCAGCCGCCAGCTTCGAGCGGCACCGAGCCCGCCTTCCCCGGCTCCCATTCGCGATAGATCGAGCCCTTGCGCCCGGCGTGCTGCAGTTGCACCGCCATCTTGGCGCCCTGAGCGTGGCAGAACTCGACGACCCGCTTCCAGGCAGCCACCTGCTCGTCGTTCCACAACCCAGCGCACCACGGGGTAATGCGGCCTTCGGGAGAAACGCCGGTGGCCTCGGAGATCAGCAGGCCAAAGCCGCCCGCGGCGCGCGCGCCGTAGTGCATCAGGTGCCAGTCGGTCGGCACTCCGTCACGGCCCTCGCATTGGTATTGGCACATCGGCGCCAGGAACATCCGGTTGGAAACGGTGAGATCGCGCAACTGGAGTGGATCAAACAAAGAGGACATGGTTACAGATTAGGACGGACCGGCTGTAGGGCTGCCACCGTCCGTCCGCAGCGTTTAGCCTTGCTCAAGAGGTGAGGCGATGACTGACTCAGCAAGCTGGACCGAACGCTACGCAGCGGCCGCGATGGTCTGGAACACCGACCCCAACCAGTTTGTGGTCGAAGCCTGTAGCAAGCTGAGACCTGGCCGCGCCCTCGACCTGGGTGCCGGTGAGGGCCGCAATTCGCTCTGGTTGGCCGGACGGGGCTGGAACGTCACCGCCGTCGACTTCGCCAGCATCGCAGTGGGACGGATCGCCGGCCGGGCCGCCGTCCAGGGGCTGGTGGTTGATGCCATCGTCGAGGACGCACTGACCTACCATCCCAAGCCGGGCACCTACGACCTGGTGCTGCTCAGCTATCTGCAACTGCCCTTGCCGCAGCTACGTAAGGCGTTGACCAATGCCAGCGCTGGGCTGGCTCCCGGCGGGCGGATCGTGCTGGTAGCCCATGACCAGTCGAACCTGCTTTCCGGCTATGGCGGTCCACGCGACCCCAATCTGTTGACCACACCAGAACAGGTCGCCAAGATCCTCACCTCACTGGAGTTGCGGGTGGTTCGCGCCGAGGTGGTGCAGCGCCAAGTGCCGATGGAAATCGGCTTCCGCTGTGCGTTGGATCATGTGGTCGAAGCCGTCCGCAGCTCGGTGACGTTGGCCTGAAAGACCAGCAGCTCGGAGCCTTAGTTAGCCACTCAGGAGCCCGAGAATGCAGCACTGGTTTTCCGCCCAGCTCAGGGCGGCGGAAAATGCATGACTCGGTGAACGGTATTCTGCTTCGAGTTGAGCGGAACGGGTTCGAGGGAAGGCGATAAGTTGCACTGGCGGATCAAGCGAGCATTGCGCGGGTTTTCAGGCAAGAAGGCAGCGCCGGCAAAGGCGCCAGCCAAGGTTGTGCGACCGAAACCGAAGCTCGATCCGGTGAAGGTGATCTTCGACGCCGAGTTCTACCTGGCGACCTACCCCGACGTGGCCGACACCGGCCTTACTCCGCTTGAGCACTACCGGACCATCGGACGCGGCGAGTTACGGCAGCCCAGCCCGCTGTTCGACCCGGTCTGGTACCTGGAGCGTAATGCCGACGTCGCCCGCAACAAGGTTGAGCCGCTGGGACACTTCCTTCGCAATGGCGGCAAGGAAGGCCGTGATCCGATCCCATTCGGGTTCGACTCACGCTGGTACCGCGCCCAGCATCCCGAGATCGGCACCGCCAACCCGTTGGTGCACTACCTAGCCAAGGGCGCCGCGCTGGGTTACCAGCCCAGCCCGCACTTCGATTCCGCTTGGTACAAGAGCGAGTACCTCGGCGAGTCCACTGAAAGCCCGCTGGTGCACTACCTGCGTTTCGGCCGCGAGCAGGGTAAGCGTCCGTCCAAGCGAGGCAATGCCGAAGGCAATGTGGATCAGTTGATGGCCCAGCGCTTCGAAATCCTGCAGCCGCTGCGCACGATCCCTGGGGAGAATGTGCCCCGGCTGAATCTGGTCACCGACGCGATCGGTCCAGACACCCTGTTCGGTGGCGTCGCCACCGCCTTGGTGTTGGCGATCCTGTGGGCCGAGCGCTCCGGTCGCCGGCTGCGCATCGTCACTCGCTATCCCTCTCCGGACACCTCCGGCCTGGCCGCGCTCTACGCGTCGATCGGTATCGAAGCCGCCGAAGAGCCCGAGTTGGCCACCATCAGCTGCATTCCTGGTGACTATCTGGAGGTCGGAGACGGCGACATCTTCCTGACCACTTCGTGGTGGACCACCTCCGCAACGCTGAAGGTAGTCCCAGCCGAGCGGGTCACCCACATCCTCCAGGAGGACGAGCGACTCTTCTACCCGATCGGCACCTGGTGGCTCTGGGCGGCGCAGACCATGAACACCCCTGGGCTGACCGTAGTGGTGAACACCTCGAACCTGTTGCAGCACCTGGTCACCTCCGGCATCGACAACTTGGCCACCACCGGCATCTCCTTCGAGCCGTCCTTCACCTCATTCCTGCGACCCGGGCGCACGCTGGCTCAGGGCGAGAAGCGCCAGCTGTTCTTCTATGCCCGCCCGGCCAACCCGCGCAACCTGTTCGATGTTGGCGTGTTGGCACTCGACAAGGCCATCGAGAATGGCTGGCTACCGACTTCGGATTGGGAGTTGCACTTCGTCGGTCGCCACCTGCCTGAGTTCGTCTTTTGCGACGAGACGGCACCGATTCACCACACCAACCTGGACTGGGCGCAGTACCACGACCTGCTGGCCACGATTGATCTCGGCCTGTCATTGATGTCATCGCCGCATCCGAGCTACCCACCGCTGGATCTGGCCGCCAGCGGCTCGGTGGTGGTCACCAACAGCTGGCCAGGAAAGCCCGACCTGACCGCGGTCTCAAAGCGCTTAGTCGTCGCCGAGCCAACGGTCGACGCCCTCGCCGAGGCTATTCGGGACGCCGTGGCGCAGGTTGAGGCGGTGCGCGAGGAGCCTTTCGTGCCCAACCCGACTCCCTATTTCAACAGTTGGCGGCAGAACTTCGCCCCGGTACTGGACCACCTCGACGAGAGATTCGGACGTGTTTGAGGTTCCACTCGCCGCACCTGACTACGAGGACCCCTGGCTGCTCAGTTTCGTCGAGCGGGCCCAGCGGTTCCGCGCCGATACCTTCCGGGTCGCCTATCTGGATCAAGCGCCGAACAGCAGCACCTTCCGGTACCGGTGCTTCAATGTCGCCAACCTGATCAACGAGCACGTCGCTGGCGTCTCCGCCTCCTGGTTTTGGGAATCTGACGGCGACCGGTTGTACGCGATTGCCAAAGAGGCCGACCTAGTGGTGGTGGGGCGAGCGCCCTACACCGAACGCCTGGCCCAGTTCATTGGCCTGGCCCGCCGCTTCGGCGCCCGCATCATGTTCGACGTCGACGATTACGTCTTCGACGCATCGATGGTGCCCGAGTTGATGCGCACCCTCGACGTGCCCAGCGAAGGGGTGCACGGGGAGAAGCTGGTGAGCTGGTGGTTCGCTTACACCTCTCGCCTCCGGCACACTGCGGGGCTGGCCGACGAAATCGTGGTCACCAATGACTACTTGGCCGAACGCGCCACCGAGGTCATCGGCAAGCCCGTCCGGGTGATCCCGAACTTCATGGGCACCGACCAGCTGGCTTATTCCAGCCAGTTGGTGGCGGCGCGCGAAGCGTCCGGGCCCAAGCGCACCGACGAAATCCACCTCGGCTATTTCAGTGGCACGCCAACCCACAATCGCGACTTCGCGTTGATGGCCGGGGCGCTGGCCAGAATCCTCGAACAGGACGACCGCGTACGGCTCCGGGTGGTGGGCTTCCTCGAGCAAGGCGATGAGCTTTTCGAGAAGGTCAAAGACCAGATCGAGTTGATCCCGTTGACCAACTACCTCGACCTGCAGCGGCTGATCGCCGAGACCGAGGTGAATCTGGCCCCGCTGCAGAACAACCGGTTCACCAACTGCAAGTCGGAGTTGAAGTACTTCGACGCGGGCATCGTCGGCATTCCGACCCTGGCTTCACCGACCTTCACCATGTCGCGGGCGATCGAGCAGGGGGTCAACGGCTTCATCGTGCGCAACCACGAGTGGGACGAGTACCTCAACCGAATCGTGGCCGAATACGACACCACCGGACGCCAACTCGGCGCGGCCGCACTGGCGCACTGTGCGGCTACCTACACCCCGATGGCCCAGGTGGCTGCGGTGGTGGCTGCCCTCGATCTGCCGCAGACAGCGACGATCAGCTGAGGCTTGCCGCCGTTGCCTATCGTGAGCCCTTCAGCGCCCGCAGCGGCTTCTTGACCGGCTCGGGCAGCTTGGCCAGGCCTGATTTCACGGCTCGCTTGAGTCGCGCCTTCGGGGTGGCCGCCAGCTGAGCCTTGAGTTCGGCGATGCGCCAGCGGGCCTTCTGCAACCGCCGCCGCGCCAGGTTGCGCTCGTCGATCGCGGTCTGAAGCGATTCGGTGCGCTCAGTTTCCAGGGGCAGCACGAAGGCGACCACTTCGGCGGCCTTCGTCCAGGCAGTTTTCGGGTAGTCGGTTTCGGAGCCATCGCTGGCTAGCACCTTGGCCAACTCAGCCGGCAACACCGCCTGCCCCGCCTCGTCCAGCGCCCGCAGTTCGTCAGCGAGCCAGCCGTCCTCGACAAACTCCGTCACCGGCAGCCCGCGTTTGCCAGCCCCGGCCACATTCGGGTGTCGATAAAGGTAGAAGTGTTCCAACACCCCGGCCTTGTGGAAGCGGTAGTCCCGCATGCCGTGGTGACGGGGGCTCGGGTTGAGGTCTGGGTTGCCCTCGTAGGCCAACCCGGAGACCTCCACCTTGGTGCTGAACTGCGTCCAGGATCGCCAGGGCAGATGCAGCACCTCGATGGCGTAGGCGGCGTCCGGCTGGCCCGCGCTGCGAATGCTGGTCGAGTGATTGCCCTGCACCACCGCCACCTCAGCGTGGCCGATGTGAATGGCGTTGGGCGTGGGCTGGGCGTGCAGTCCGGCCGCCAGCATCAGCGTCTCGTCGTCGCGGACGTCGCGCCAGCGCAGCCGGCCGATGCCAGCGCCGTCCTTGGCTGGGTAGCCGGTCATATTGACCACCGGGGCGAAGAAGGAGCCCAAGGAGGTCGGGATCTGCTCCAGGGCGGCCTTCAAGGTCAGCTTGCGATCAACCGGGACGAAGAACTCATCGGCGTCAGCATTGATCACCCAGTCCGCACCATGGACGGTGTAGGCGCGCTGCGCCATTCCGGTCACCACGGCGAACTGGCGCTTGTCGTGTTCGAGATAGTCGTGAAGCTCGAGACGGCCAGTGTCGGCGTAGCTGGCCAACAGCTCGCGGGTGCCGTCGACTGAGGCGTTGTCGGTGGCGATGATCAGATCGACACCCTGGGCCAAGTGGTGCTCGATCATTGCCGCCACGATGTCGATCTCGTCGCGCACCATCAAAGTCATCACTAGCTTCATATTTCGATCGTATCGTCACCGCTTGTGCCTGCGCTTTGGGCGCGTCCTGATGGACCAGCGGCCCGCCACGCTGTGGCTACTGCCCAGCAGGCTCGGCGGTAAGCGCTCTAGGATCAAATCGACCGCCAGTCGCTCCACGGATAGGCCCGCGTAAATGGAAGCACTAACCAGAGTCCGTCCGCTCGGCTGCGCCTTCGAGCTTGAGGCGCCGCAGCGCAATGCGTCCTGGTACACCGAGCGTGGCTACGAACCGATGTCGACCGCCCTGTTTCGTACCGCCTGCACCGGGGCCGCGGCCGTGGTCGATATCGGCGCTCACGTCGGCTACTACACCCTCGTCGGCGCCCTGGCCGCCCCGGAGGCGCGGACGATCGCCATCGAAGCCTCCCCGGAGAATGCGGCGACCGTCCGGCGCAATCTGGAGCTCAACGGCATCGTCGGTATCGACGTGCGCACCGCGGCGTTCTCTGACACCACCGGCACCGTCGCCTTCCAACTCACTGAAGCCTCTGACAACAACGGGCTGAGCGGTCACCCGAACTCGCCCACCATCGACACCATCGAAGTGGATTGCGTCACCGGCTCCACCCTCGGTCTGCCCGGTGGCGATCGGATCGTGATCAAGGTGGACGTCGAAGGCCACGAGCCCCAGGCACTCGATGGGTTGCGCGAGGTGTTTGATGCCTATCAGGACGTTCGGCTGCTGATCGAGTTCAACCCGAAGACCCACCGGCAAACGGGGTCGGATCCGGACGCTCTGGTCGAGCAGATCCTCGATTTGGGGTTCCGGGTCTTCCTGATTGACGAGGAGCAGTTCTCCTGGCGTGAACTGACTGAACCGAACCAGTGGCAACCGCTGATGGCGCCACAGGCCTACGCCAACCTCTACTGCGTCCGAAATCAGCACTGCCACAGCCTCGCCGTGCTGTTGCACACCAACGGGCTGGGCGGCTCCGAGCGCAGCCAGGTGGAAATGGCCGAAAGCCTGATTCGGCAGGGCTGCCTAGTGCACACGGTGCTGCCGGGGGCGCCGAGCGAGCTGTCGGGCCAGCTGAACCAGCTCGGCGGCTCGGTCGCCTTCATCGAGAGCCTGCCGTGGTGGTACGGCGACCCGGGTGCCCAGGCGGTTGGGGCCCGAGACTGGAATCACCCTGAAGTGGTGGCCGGAGTTGTCGACGCCCTCGCTGCCGTCGACCCCGATGTGGTGCTCACCCAGACTGGGACGGTGTTGGCCGGCGCCCTGGCCGCGGCCGCCCTAGGGAAGCCGCACGCCTGGTATTTGCGCGAGTTCGGTGACCTCGACCACGAACTGGCCCTACCCGCCGAACCGGCGCAGGTGGGAGAGCTGGTGGCCGCGTTGTCGGCGCAGGTGATCACCAACTCCGCCGCCGTCCGCGATCACTTCTTCGGCGGCCCGAACCCGAAGGTTCAGGTGATCCACCCTGCGCCCAGATTGGCGAGCCTGGATGAGGCGCCCCGGCCGGAGCGTCCCTGGACGATCGGAGTCGTCGGCACCCTCAGCGAAGGCAAGGGCCAACTCGATGCGATTCAGGCCATCGGGTTGCTTCGCCAGGAGGGCGTGGACGTACCGCTGGTGCTGGCTGGCGGCGAACGTCCCGCCTACGCCGCGAGCCTGCGACGGGCCGTCGAGGCCGCTGGCGTGCTTGATCTGGTGGCCTTCGTTGGCACCATCACCGACCGCAACCAGCTCTATGCCCTGTTTGACGCGGTGGTCGTGTCGTCCCGCGCCGAGGCCTTCGGGCGGGTGCCCTTCGAGGCCACCGCCGCTGGGCTGCCGGTCGTCTTTGCCGAAGTTGCCGGACCGACCGAATACCTCAGCGATGGGGTCACCGGTATGGCCTACGCACCTGGTGACCCAGTGGGCTTGGCGGCTGCCTTGCGCGCACTTCGCGACCAGCCCGACCGGGCCGCCGGGTTGGTGGCCGCGGCGGTTGCCGACCTGCTTGGCGCTAAACGTCGCGATCGGTTCGACGCCGCGATCATCGATGCGGTGGGGCAAGCCGCCGCCAGTCAGCCAGTCCAGGCGCTACTCCCTGAACTCGTTGGCACCATCGAGCGCGCCGCCCTTGCAGATCATCTGGAAGCAACCGAGCTGGCCGCAGAGTTGGCCGCAGTCAGCCGCGTTGCCGCCGAACAGTCCGAACAGCGCGCCCAGCTGGCCGCCCAGGCCCAGCAGTTGTCTAGCGAGGTGGCCAAGCTCAAGGCCCTGTCACGGGCGCAGGAAGACACGCTGCACAAGCTGCGCACCGAACGTAACCATGCCCGAAAGCAACTCAAGCGGATTCATCGGTCAAGGCTGTGGCGGCTCCGGAACCGGCTGGTGAAGATCCTGCGTCCAAAGAGACCAAGCTGATCCGCCCACCCGTCCGCCTAGGTGCGTGGCAGGCTGGCCGCTGAGGAGGTACCCGTGAACCTTGAGCTTGCTGCGATCATCGGCGTCATCCTGGTCGTGGCCGCAACCACAATGGCGCCTCGCATCGGCGTGGCCTCACCGCTGCTGTTGATCGCCCTCGGATTCGGCTTGAGCATGCTGCCGTGGGTCGACTCCTTCGTTGTGAATCCGGAGTGGATTCTGGCTGGGGTGCTGCCGCCGCTGCTCTACTCAGCTGCCGCGGGCACCCCGGTAATGGAGTTTCGCCGCGACTTTCGGCTGATCTCCGCCTTCTCGGTTGTCTTGGTGGTCGTCACGGCCGTGGCGATCGGGTTGGTGACGGTGTGGGTGGTTCCTGGGATGCCGCTCGGGCTGGGGATCGCCTTGGGCGCCATCGTGAGCCCGACCGACGCCGTGGCGACGTCCATCGTCGGCAAGGCAGGCGTTTCGGCTCGGCTGGTGACGGTGCTGGAGGGCGAGAGCATGCTGAACGACGCCTCGGCGTTGGTGCTGTTGCGCTCGGCGGTGGCGGCGGTCGGCGTCACGGTTTCGCTATGGCAGGTGGCCGGCTCGTTCGTGTGGGCGGTGGTAGCTGCGGGGGCGATCGGCTGGGTGGTTGGCAAGCTGAACCTGCTGGTTCGTTACTGGGTGCGGAACGTTCCTGCTGGCGTGGCTCTTTCTTTGGTCGTGCCGTTCATCGCGTACCTACCGGCCGAGCACCTGGGCGCATCGGGACTGGTGGCGGCGGTCGCTGCGGGCTTGGTCACCGGCTATGGCGCTCCGGAGCGCATTGGCGCTGAGGAGCGGCTGGCCGAAGCCGCGGTTTGGCACACCGTCGAGTTGCTGCTCGAAAGTGCGGTGTTTTTGCTGGTCGGTCTGGAGCTTCCAGCTCTGGTCGCCAGCCTCACCGACGACGGGAGGTATCTGTTGCATCCGCTGGCGCTGGCCGCCCTGGTGGGCGGACTGGCGCTGCTGATTCGCACCGGCTTCGTGGCCTTCGCGGTGTGGTCATTGGCGCGACGAAACCGCGTCGTGCGCCCGGCCCACGAACGGCTGAGGCAACTGCACCACCAACTGGCAGATGGCCAGGTGCCGAATCCGCGCCCATCGGTTCGCAAGCCCCGAAGTGCACTGCGACGGTTGCGGGCCTCGACCGCCGCGACTCCTGAGGCACGCCTTTCTCGCTGGCAGCAACTTGTGGGTCGGCGGATCGCCGACTTGGATTATCTGGCTTCAGAGCAGTTCGGCTGGCGCGACGGCTTCGTCCTGGTGTGGGCGGGGATGCGCGGGGCAGTGACCATCGCTGCGGCGCAAACCCTTCCTGAGGGCACCGCGCACCGTCCCTTGATCGTCTTGACCGCAACTGCGGTAGCGGTCGGGACGTTGGTGGTGCAGGGCCTCACGTTGGAACCCTTGGCACGCAGGCTTGGTGCCATCAGCGAGGATTCGGGCCCTGACCCGCAGCTTTGGCAGGGGCTCCAAGGCGACCTTGATGAGGCCGCGGCTCAGGCGGTTCATCCCGACGAGCGATCGGCGGGGGCTTTCACCGAAGCACGCGCCCGCCTGGTCGAGTCCGCCACCGGTTCGGACAGCATTGATTGGCCTGCCTTGCAGAGCATTTCCACGCCAGCAGCACGAGCACGTTTCCGGGAAGTCCGGCTGGCCGCCATCACCGCCCAGCGGCTCAAGCTGATCGAACTGCGTGCCCTGGGCACCTATCCCTCAGCCATGCTGGACGACGCCCTGGCTCAGCTCGACGCCCAGCAGATCAGCATCGAACTGCGCCAGCAGTACGACTGAAATCCTGGCAGGATTTCGAATCGATGCGGAGTCGTCCTCAATCAGGACTTCGCCCACACCTTTCCCTTGCCGCTGTTCACATCGGCCGTCCCGACGTAGACGCCCACCACGTCCTTTTCGCCATCTGCGCTCAGCGGCACGCACACCGACACGGTCTTGCCCGCCTTGAAGTCGTTCGAAGCCTGGGTCGCATCGGCCGGTCTTCCTGGGCACTCATCCGGGCCAGAACCCGACATGTTCAGGTAGTTCCCGTCGCTGAGCTGGGCGTACACGTTGCTGTACACCCCGCTGACTAGGCCGGTCGCCTTGGACGGATCCTTCAGCTTGGCCTCGACCGTAGCGAAGTACAGCTTGTCTTCAGTGTCGTATTTGGCGGCCACCTCCTCGGGTGCCGGTGTCAACGAGGACACCGTCACCTCAAAGACAGAACCGGCTTTGCCGACCAAGCTCAGATCAACCTCGGCGCTTTGACCCAGCTTCAGACTGCCAGCGCCACAGCCGGTGAGGCTCAGGGCCGCCACCAACAGCATGGGCACGACTAGAAGGCGCGCAGTTTTCATGTCTTCTCCCCTTGGGCTAGCGCGGGCATCTCCTACCCGGCCTCATAGGGTCGCAACTGTGGTGATTGGCGCTCCAGTTGGAAGCCGGTTTTCGAACGAACCCGAACGGACGACCCCGGTAGCTGATCACCGTCGTGGGGTTTCGGTTCGGTGGGGGCCCATGGAAGGCTGACGGCATGAGTCGCGTCTTACCGCCACCGTCGGAGCGTTTTGATCCGATCACCGCGCGTTGGGTGACTCCGGGTGGGCCGCTCCCCGACCCACAACGCGACAGCTTCGACCCTGACCATCGGGAGCCGGTGGAACTGGTCGGCCCGATCCCTCGAGAACTAGCCGAATTCGACGGGCTCGCGACCAGTGACGGACTCAGGGGCGCCCGTCGCTGGCGGCGCCGTCGCTGGGTGATCCTCGCCATTGTCGCGCTGGCCATTGCCGCAATGCTGATCAGTGGATCACTGACCGGGTAATGCGTCCGGACTAGGTTGTTTGGGTGAGCGACTATTGGGAGATCCATACTGAGCGCCTGCTGATGCGGCGTTGGCGCGACAGCGACCGGGCACCCTTCGCGGCCCTGAACGCCGATCCCGAAGTCATGCGCTACTTCCCGGCCGCGTTGGATCGTGGCGAAAGTGACCGGCTCATCGACCGCATCGAGGAACGCTTCGATCAGCAGGGCTTTGGGCTCTAGGCCCTTGAGGCGCGCGAATCCGGTGAGTTCATCGGCTTCACCGGACTCAACCCGATGCCCGAAGGTGTTCCGGGCGCTGGTGATCAGGAGGTCGGCTGGCGGCTCGACCGGCGGGCCTGGCACCAGGGCTACGCGACCGAAGCGGCGCGGGCGGCGCTCGACGTGGGGCTCAACCGGCTCGGGCTACCGGTGATTTGGTCGATGACTGCCGTCATCAACCTGCCGTCCCAGGCGGTGATGCAGCGGCTCGGCATGGTTCGCCATGGGCTCTTCGACCACCCCAGAATTGAGCTGGAACACCCCCTGCGACCGCACGTTGTCTACCGGATCGAGCAGCCAGCCAACTCGTGAGCCACGGATCCGCCGGAGCCTTGCTCTCCCCACCTGAGACCGCGTCCGGTCGCCCTCCTCGATTGCTTGGCTTGTCGCCTAGAGGCCGTCGGCCAGCTCAGGTCAGGTCTTTCCCGGCCGCTGGGGCAGGACGAAGCCGGGGGTGATCCACTCGGGGCGGATCAGATGGATGGCTCGCACTGCCCGGCGCCGGCTCGACGGCTCTGCCGCAGCCCACCCATCAGTTGTGTCGAGCGCGTTGATGAGATGGTTGACGTTCCGGCGCATCGATGCCGACAGCTCCAACACCGTGGCATCGGAGCATGCGAACAAGGTCACCGCATCCTGGAGGTGACGCACCCGGTTGATCCCGGGCAGGTGATAAGCGGAGCCCTTCAATGACAGTGCTGAGGCCAGGTCCGGGATCCGGATTCCCACCCCCGTCGGGGTGGTGAAGACAATGGTCCGGTTCAGCGCCGAACGCGATCCAGGAACCGTGAGCACGTCCCGGCCAGCGAACCTGACCGACTTGCCTTCCGGTGCCATCACATCGATTTGCTCCGATCCCCGGGTGAACCTGTGAAAAGGGGCACCATCATCGAGCGGCTCGTGCCGCTGATACCCCAACCCCTGGAGTGCTCTCGCGGCCTCGCCGTATTTACCCGCACGCAACTCGACCACCAGATCGGCGTCATCGGTGGGACGGGGATGAGGAATGCCTGCCAGGCGGGCGTGCGCATGGACCATGAGTCCGCCCACCAGCATCCAGCGCTCAGGCGGCAGGATCTGGGCGATCTGGTCAACGCGCTCGAAAACATCAAAGATCACGAGCACACCTCTCCAGTTCAGCCGCGGCCGCTGCGGACAACCGCGCATCCCCCAACAAGTACGTGTCCAACAACACCCGCGCCGTCCGCGAGTCCGATTGGGGGCGCTCAATGACTCCCAGATTGCCGTCGGCGTCCAAAATGACGTTATGTTCGAACTCCAGGCGGTCCAAGTCCTCGGTTTCCACGAAACTGACCCAGCCTGCTCCCGGCACGATCCCTAACCTGGCCTGGTCGACCATCGACGGCCCGACCCGGGTCAACCCCGCCACATCGGCCACCCGGTAGCGCGCCCACCCACCACCGAGACCAGCCGCCGCGTGCGCCATCGCCGCTGCCGACATGCCCCGCAGCCGAGAGCGGAGCCGGGACCGCTCGGAACTGGACAACCGATCGGTACGCCCTGTCGACAACAAGTCCAGCGCTGCCTCGCGAACCTCGCCCGTCCAACGACGCCCCCGCGCCAACCCGCGCACCCATGCAGTAACCGCCAAGTCGTCCATCACGGCGACCCGACCCACCAGCCTCAGGGCGGCCAGATCCCCCGACCGGACCGCCTGCTGCACGAACCGCTCCGTGCGCGCGTGCTGCCCGGCGATCTGCGTCACCGTCAACTCCATGACACATATATTCGCTTCTGCGTATGATTGTGTCAAGCATCTGGCCCGGGTCCGATCGTGTAAGGCGCGGCATAAGCGATCGTGCCGCCAGCCGAACCCAAATCGGCGCCAGCCTGGCCGGGCCGGAGGCGCTAATTGCAGCGAGGTGCCGGGCATGATGTGGGGATGATGGATTTCGGCCTTGACCGAGAAGTGGCGCTGGTTACTGGCGCGTCCAGTGGCATTGGGCAGGCCATCGCACTCGCGCTGGGACGCGCCGGGGTTGCGGTCGGGTGTGGCGCGCGGGCTGGCGCTAGAGCGGCGGAGACGGTGAGTCAGATCAACGCTGCTGGTGGTCGGGCGGTGGCCATCGAATGGGATGTCACCGATTCCGGGCAGGCGGGGGCGGCGGTCGCTGCAGTGGAGCAGGCGTTCGGGCCGCTCAGCCTTGCGGTGAACTGCGCCGGGGTCGGTGGTGGCACACCGGCGCTGGAGATGACCCCCGATCAGTGGCAGGTCGTTTTCGACACCAACGTCAACGGCTTGTTCTACTCCTGCCAGGCCGAGGCTCGCGCCATGCGACACCACGGACGCGGCGCGATCGTGAACATAGCTTCGATCTCGGCGACCATCGCCAACCGCAACCTGACCCAGGCCCAGTACAACTCGAGCAAGGCCGCTGTTGTCCACCTCACCAAGTCGTTGGCTGTGGAGTGGGCGCCGCTCGGGATCCGGGTGAACGCTGTCAGCCCCGGCTACACCCTCACCCCGATGAACCTCCGGCCCGAAGTGACCGAGCTGGTGACCGAGTTCGCTGACACGACGCCGCTGGGACGACTAGCCCAACCCGAGGAGATCGCCGGACCCGTCCTGTTCCTGCTGGGCCCGGCGGCCAGCTACATCACCGGCGTCGATCTGCTCGTCGACGGTGGATATTGCTGCTGGTAGCCCCACCCCGCCGGACGGGTAACCACCTCGGGACCCGGGCACCGTTGTCGGCAGCCTTCCCCATTGCCGGGGTCGGGGGGACGGAGCAGGCTGGAACCCTCGACCCGACGGAGGGTTCCATGGGCAAGTTGATCTACGCGGCCAACATCTCACTCGACGGTTTCCTCGAGGACGAGACCGGTTCGTTCGACTGGTCCGTCCCCGATGAGGAGGTGCACGCGTTCTGGAACGAGCACGAGCGCCACATCGGCACGTCGCTCTACGGGCGACGCATGTACGAGACCATGCGGGTGTGGGAGAGCGATGACTGGTTGACGAACGAGCCAGCGGTGGTTCGTGAGTATGCCGGGATCTGGCGGAACGCCGACAAGGTGGTCTACTCCACCTCCCTCACCGACGTCTCAACCGCACGCACCAGGATCGAGCGGCAATTCGAGCCCGAAGCGGTACGACGGCTCAAGGAGACTTCGGGCTCGGACCTGAGCATCGGCGGCGCAATGATCGCGGCGGAGGCATTCCAGCACGGCCTGGTCGACGAGTGCGTGCTGCTGCTGTGCCCGGTCGTCGTGGGCGGCGGCAAGCCAGCGCTTCCTCGGGGCATACGGCTCGACCTCGAATTGCTGGACACCCGGCGATTCGACAACGGCGTGATCTACCTCCGCCACGCCGTCCGATAGAGAGGCCCGCGCGCCACCCGGGGGCGCGCTGAGCGCGGCATGAGCGAGCGTTGG
This sequence comes from Propionibacteriaceae bacterium UBA6122, assembly GCA_002428365.1. GTDB lineage: Bacteria > Actinomycetota > Actinomycetes > Propionibacteriales > Propionibacteriaceae > Propionicimonas. The sequence continues at coordinate 9,581 of DIVW01000050.1, read as the reverse complement.
GATCGAAACCGCGGTGAATCGTCGTGGCGAGGGGAGTTCGGTCGGTGGCTGTCAACCCGGCACCAGTGACGGATCGTTGCGGAACCGCGTGACCATCGCCTCGTACTGCGCGACGTGCTTGTGGATTCGAGCCTGATCCTCGACGGAGTTCAGGAACGGCTTTCGCTTGCCGACCAGAAGGACGTCGAGTTCCTTGTGTTCGCCTCTCAGTGGCGGCGAGAACCGTCTTAGCGGCTCGAGCGCTTCGGAGTGGAGGCTGTCTGGCAAGTGTGCTCGCAGCCATGCGACCTGTTCTGTTGTGAACTGGTTTGAGGCGAAGGACAGGGACGTCAGCTGCTGTAAGGCGGCCAGAGGTTCGATGCGCCCGTCGGTGATCTTCTTGGCGCTGAGCTTCAGCGACCTGAGACCGGTCAGTGCGGACAGCGGCGCCAGGCTGTCGAAGACCGAGGTGTCCCAAATGGCGTCTCCGAACTCGAGCTCGACGAGGGAACTCGCCGTCGCCAAGTCGACCAGGTTGTGCAGCCGGGTGAAATCGTCGAACTGCAGTCCCGACAGTTTGGGCGTCTTCCGTAGGTCCCACAACCGCGTCGCCCGCTGGTTCCAGTAGAACGAGACCAGGCGCAGCTGGGGGAGGTCTTCCAGCGGGCTCAGATCGGCAACCCGCGGGCACTTCCAGAACTCGATCGCCGAGAACCGTGACCCTAAGCGTGAGACCAACGCCTCGAAGCTGGCCTGATCCAGACCGCTGATCCGAAGGGCAGTGGCCGATGGCGGCACATCGACGCTCGCCAGATCGGACTCAGTGAGTCGGCCACCGCCAATCTCTGGCAGCACAAGACTGAAAAGCCACGGATGCGGCTCATCGTTGTGTCGCAGTGCGGCCAACGTCGCTGGGCTTACGTCCACGATCCCCCCCCCCGGTGACTGACCCATGCGAGAAGTCTCGCACTGGACAGAACCACTCAATGATCGGGGCGCGTCGGTCGTGGCGCGTCGGTCGTGGCGCGTCGGTCGTGACGCGTCGGTCGTGACGCGTCGGTCGTGACGCGTCGGTCGTGACGCGCCAAGCGCGGCCGAACATGATGCGATCGTGAGTTCGCATCAGCCATCGCGTCCCACCCGAGGACCGGGTCGCGGTGTGATCCGCCAGCGAGCGACTTGTCCACGCCTTTCGGGGCCGTGGACGCCCTGCTGCCGACGGCAGAGGCGGGGCCACACATCTGCACTTGCCACATAGCTATTGGCCGTCGCCTGAGTGGCGCCCGCATTTGTGGTGGGTAGCACTGGGCTGCCGGCGCTGAGACCGTTCATCGCCGTTCACCGGCGTCCGCGGCTGGCCAGCCGCCCGGGCCGTGTTCGACTACCGAACTGAGACCACTGGCCCCCAAAGCCCGGAAACGCCCCTCCCGCAGCAGCTGCGGAAGGGGCGTTTCCCCAAGTCGTGGCGGAGGTGGCGAGATTTGAACTCGCGAGAGGTTTTATCCTCAACCCGCTTAGCAGTAGGGCGCAGCGGCGTTCCGCGTTGTTCATGTGTGGTCGTGGCTAGGCGTTTCACCCGAACGGCGGACGGTCACGAACCCCGCCGAACGCAGGCAAATGAGACCGAAACTGAGACCACGACCGGAAGTCGGTGTTCGATTTCTCGCTTGCGTGGTGGCCACACCGCACCCGGTGCGACCGTCAGCCCCGACGCCATCCCTTATCGGCTGTTCGTCGTTTCCGGATCCTGACGCCGTTGACGACAGCCGCGTCGGCCGAAGCACGTCTCACCCACGGGGATCGGGCGCATTCCTGGATAGCATTCCGGCGTGAGCGACTTTGAGGAGTTTCCCGACATGCGTGCTCTTGCAGCTCGCCTGGGGGTCGAAATCGACGAGGAAACGAGTGCCAACGCGGTGCTGAACCTTGTCCGCGAGGCACCGGATGTCGAAGAGTACCTCCGGGTAGAATTCGAGTTTCCGTTGATTGCCCCCGGCCAGCTGGGGATGCTGGTCCCCAAGACTCGGCTCTTCGTCAACGTAGAGCGAAGCAAGCAGCTTTGGGGCGACGCAGTCGTCGCGCTTGCGGTCTATGTAATGACCCAGTCGGCACAGACTGCATTCTTCGTCGCGAGCGCGCGCAAGCTCTACAACAACCTGACCATGCTCACGGACGACGAGTCGGAAGTCGTCCGCGACTTCTTCGCACTCAGCGGCGGTAGGCCGTACCAGAATCCAATCGAGGAAGCGGCTCTCCGACCGCGGTTTGCCGAAACCCTCGTGCCGCTTGACGATGTGCTGGACCGCCTGGAGAAGAAGGGAGTCATCGCGAAGCACCGTGGTGGCCGGCTCCTCTTGGTCTTCTAGCTCGTTCCCTCACTGATGGCCACCTCGTTCGCTTGTGCGCGGGACTTAGCTTCCGCCATCGATACCCGCCTTCTCGGTTCCTATGACGGAGCCGGCGCCTGGCGGATCTTCTTATCTGAGCTTGGTAACGCCGAAGAGCAGCTATACGTAGAGATGCATGAGGGAATGCATCACGAACTCCAAGCCTCGACCGGGTGGGGATTGGTGTCGGCAATGGCCTCCGAACTGGCCAACTGCGGATTCCGAGCTACCCCGCTGCGAGCACTCTTTGCGCGTATGGTCGAAACGAGTCGCGGTGCCCATGAGATGTTCGCGACGGCAATATCCAGCTTCGTGGTTGGCGAACACCGCGCCCGGGAACTGCTCGCCGACAACACCGTCTACTGGGACTACCTGCGCCAAGCGGGAGGACTGGTGCCGCTGGACCAAGCGCCCACTTCGAGGTTCCATCAAGCTGCGGTGACAGCCGTTCTTCGCGTCGCGATGAGCCCCGCGAGCGCCTTGCGCCTGCTTGATATCGGCTTCTCGAGACTCGATGCCCGCGACCTTGACGAGGAGCAAAACACACCTGAGTCTCGCATCCAGGCCTACCGCGGCGCCTTGTCCACGCTGCGCTGGGATTCGCTGTTCGACGAAATCGCCTCCGCGCATCCCGGCCAGGTCGATGGTCCGTGGGACGACGCGTCGATGGACCCGATGCCTGATGAAGACAGCGACGCCTTCCAATCCAGGCGCGCATTCGAAGAGGAAGTGCTGCTCCCTGCTTGCTACCGACATGTCGAGCAAACTCTCAACGCCGCTGGCCTCCCAACGATCCCCTTTGGGGACCAGGCCAATCTTGCGAACACGGTCAAAGATGCTGTGGCGTCCGTGAAGCCCGAGCTAGCAGCGCGACTACGGCTTGTCACCGAGCGGCGGCCAGTTTCCGACGACGGCCTGGAGTACGACCGCCAACAACTGGTGCTTCGCGACCGGCTCCCTGCCATCGTCAGGTCCTACACCGGCAGTCCCGCCGATCGTGATTTCCTTGCCTGGGACGGTCGGAGCGGGCCCACGATGCTTGGAGTGTGGATCAGCTCCCAAGCGGCACGCAAGCAGTGGGCATTCGAGCGGGACGATGCTGCGGCGCTGCCCAACCCGATTCGCGCCCTCGTGCAGGTCGGCACCGATCGCGCCACCGCGTCCGACCTCGTCGTACTTGCCACCCTTGGGCCCGAAGGGCCGCGCCAGATCCAGGACAGTCTCGGCGAGTCAACGCCGCTTGTGGTCGTGACAACACACTCGTCGCTCGTGGACACAGCCCTAGCCTCCGAGTTGCGCTCCGTGGAACCTGTCTTCACCCTCATGGATCTGCCGGTGGCACACCACGTGGCCTTGTGGATCGCTCAGGGTCTCGATGTGAGAATGGCCGCCTCAACGCTGGAAGGCACTGCTACCGAACTCTGGCTACTAGCCTTCACGATCGCTGAGGCCCCCGCCTTCATCTTCCTCAGCATTGGCGGTGCTGTCGGCGTCTCCATGCTCATCGAACGGCTTCGGCGCGCCCATGGCGAGGCGCTGAACATCGACCCGGCCGTTCTTCAGGCCCATGCAGCCGGGATCAACCTCGCGGTCGCCAAGATTCTGGCTGCTTGGCACGTCCTCGATCAAGACGGCACCGAGAAACACCTCGGCGAGCCTTGACTTCTCGAGGGTTCAATTGGCCTTCACGGTCGGCGAAAGTGCGGCCGAGTTGGCCTTGATTGCCCCCGTAAGTCTTCGGCCACCAAGCAATATCGCACGCCGCTCCATCCATCGACCCGGCCGCGCTGGAAGCCCAGTGGGTTCGTCCAAAGGGCCTCTCATCTCGAGGCAGCCACCCGTCCCGAGTTGATGCTCAAAGCCTTGGCGGCCTGATCGGTCGCCGCCCAACCGGTCTGCGCGGCTTCCGCCAAGTGAGTCCCTGCAGTCGACCATTCGGGGACGCGTTGCCATTTGCGGGCGTAGTCGCCGTGGCTGTCGGGGATCACCCCGTGGATCCAGAGTTCGTGGCCGGCGACGAGGCGTTCCATGGTGCTGGCGTGGAGCAGGGCGACGGGATGGGTGACCCCGAGGACGTGCCGCATCGCGTCGAAGCTGGGATGTGGTTCGGCATCGAAGGCTTCACGGACGTTGCTGGTGAGTCGGCGGAGTTCTTCGGTGCTGCCGCCGAGACGTAGACCGGGCGGCCAGGCGGCTGCTTCCCGCCAGGCCCGGGTTGCTGTTGCCAACGTGCCCACGATCTGGTCGACCTCGGCAGACCGCATGCCGTGGGCGGCACCATCCCGCTGGACGGCCCAGAACACCCCTGACGACGCAGACGTCCTGCTCAACCCGCCGCCCGACGACCTCACCGACGGCTGGACGCCGACAGGCCACGTCGTCGACATGGTTGACCACATCAGCGGCCCAGCCGAGGATGCCCAGACCAGCCCGGCCAGCTACCAGCCCGAGTTCGAAGACCCGGACGTCGAGGCCGAGCGGATCCTCGCCGTCGAAGCCATCGTCCGAAACACCATGGGACCGCCCGAGCCCTCCGCCGCCGAGATCCGACGCATGCAAGACCGCGCCAACGCCTGGCACGAATGCCCCTACACGCCCGAACGCCTCGCCCACATCAACGAACTCACCACCCGGTTCTATGAAGCACGCCTGCCGGACAGCTGGGCCCAGCCCTACCTCACCGAACGGCTGCGCCAAGACATCACCGGCCACCCCGACATTCGTCCCGGCTACGCCCCCGACACCTGGACCAGCCTCGTCCAACACCTCCATCGGCAGGGCGTCACCGACGACGAGATGCTCAGCGCCGGGGTCGCCAAGGTCGCCTCGACCGGACGCCTCATCGACCGCTTCCGCGACCGCGTCGTCTTCCCCATCGCGCACCGGGGCCAAGTCCTTGGCTTCGTCGCGCGCCGCAACCCTGCCCACTCTGACGAAGACAAGCGCGGACCGAAGTACCTGAACACCCCCGAGACACCGCTGTTCCACAAGGGCGACCAGCTCTATGTCATCCCCTCCGCGCGGAACTCGGAGCCCGTCCTCGTCGAAGGACCTCTGGACGCTATTGCCGTCACTCTCGCCGCAGGACCTAGCCACTACGGTATGGCGTCACTCGGGACGAGCCTCACGCTCACCCAGGTGGCACAGCTCGGCCGCCTCAGTACGACGGTCACGGTCGCGACGGACGCCGACGCCGCAGGCAGGAAGGCAGCCGAACGGGACTTCTGGCTCCTCGCCGCGATGGGCGTCGACCCGCGCTGCGCACACCTGCCCGAGAACTCTGACCCTGCCGATCTAGTGCTGCATCAAGGCGCTGACCGGCTTGCAGAAGCGCTGAGAAGTGCCGGATCGCTCGGGGTTCGCATCTTCGACGAATACTCAGGAAGCTGTCACGATCCCGCCGTGATCCTGCACTGCGCACGGCTAATTGCCGCACTGCCCCCAGAGGAATGGCGCGACAGGATCTCCGACCTCGCCAGTCGGAATCAGTTGCCAGTCGGCCTGGTGAAGGTGGCACTCGCGTCTATGGTTCGTGCGTGGAACACCGACCCAGTCAAAGCGGCAGAGCAGTCAGCGCTTGGGACGCGAACGCAGCCGAAAGCAGACGCGTTGCGGATCGCCGCCAAGGAACGGGCACCGGCGACCACATACCTCCGGTCCCGTGGCGTCAATCGGTAGCGACTTGTGCCGTGAATCCCGGGTCGTGGTACTGGCTTGGAAACTCGGCGTTGGACAGACCCCGTGTTAGATCCGAACTCATTCGCTAGGGTGACGTCGTGAGCCGTGCCAAAGGGAGGAAACCCGCGAAAGGACCAGCTGCCAAACACCGGGTGGATCGCCTGGCGGAGGCCGCTAATCGCGGGTGGGTGGTGTGGCTGGGCATCGTCGTCGCAGTTGCAGGATTCGCATACGTCGTGGCCGACCATTGGCCTAGGTCCACTCCAAATCCGGATATTGCGGTGTGTAAGGCCATCGACCTAGATCAGGCCGAGCAAGACTCGCTCGACACTACGGGGAGGCCATACCTGATGGAAATCCGCCGCCGGCTCGTGAACCGATTTGCCGAGGCACAGCAGGGTGGAACTCTCGCAACGGCGATCGGCATCAACATAGAGTGGGTCGACTTTGCCGTTGCGCTGACGTCGAATCCAAAGGCTGGCGCGAGCGAGGTCCAGTCCGCAATGGAGGGCTTCTCAGCGTCCGCGGTCGCAGTCAGCGAGGCCTGCGACGAGATCGGCTATAGAATCAAGGGTTACAGGGCCAATGAGACAGCTGACGGCTCAATAAGTGACGTCGATGCGCGCCTCTATTGTGAGTCGGCACTGGAATTTCTCACAACGGCGGCAGAAAGCAAACCGGGTGACCAACATTTTCGCGATGTTTGGCAGGTCCTCACGACACGCTCGTTGAAAGGACTACCGCCCGAGGTGTATGTGGCGACAATTGAGCTCAACATGATGGTGCTCGAAGCGTACGCGGGCAAGCCCTACCCGCCCGCCGAGAAGGCCGCGCATGTCATAGCCGGGTATTGCGTCGGACGCGGCATGACTGGTTGGCCTTGGCCGAAGTGATGCCCTGAGGCAAGACCCCTTCCTGCAAGGCGCTTGAATCCACGTTCAAGTCCATGGACTCGTAACCAGTCCCGTACACAGATGCACTTCGCGGGCTGCGGGATGACCGTGCCTAGATTGTCGAAATGATCGTGATCGGGCGGTCGCCTCGCCGTCGATGGCACGAGTCGGCCAATCGCCGTATCCGCCATCATCGGTCACTCCGCGGACAGACTCACCGAATCGGTGGGGCGGCGTGGTCGTCGACTAGCCTTATCAGGTCTTCTCCGGCACTAGCCGAGCAGGCGGTTGGGACCGCGAGATCTGCCTCGACATGGCCGCTCGCGAGGTGAAGTCGGACTCGTGGCGGGAGTAGCGCGCCCTGGCCGGCCACGGCTGGTGGTGGCTGCCGCGGTGTCGCTTGGCACGGTCACGGAGGCGGTCGAAGAAGGCCGGGACGCTACAGCAGTGCCACTCCTCAAGCATCACCACCCATCGATTCGGGCAGCGCGGCCATATGGATCGCCGCACGCTCGGCCCGGATGCGCTCGACGCACTCATGCGGCTCAACGAGGTGCGCAGCCACCGTCTCTGTCCAACCGCCGGTCCTAGCCATTTGATCAGGCGTGCACCAAGGCGTCAGCCCCAGTTCAAGGCGCCACCACCGCTTGATCCGGCGTTCCAACTCGGCAGCATCCGCACCCCGCGGAAAGAGCTCCAGGTGTCTTATCTCCCAACCGGCCAGCTGGAAGCTCGCGAGCCGGTTCGTGTCAGTGTTCGTGATCCCGATCTTCAGTGCCCCAAAATCGGGGTGAGCCAGGAAATACAGGTGGCCGGGCCGCCCGGGCTTGAACCCACCCCTCTCGGAACACTCAGGGCAGCCCTGGCCGTGAGTCCGGTTGTTGACGGTCGACGCCCACTCGTGGCCCGCGTCGCAGAGAAACCAGAACTTGCGGTTCGAGAATTGGGCCACTGAGTGCGGGGAGACGCCATTGTTTCTGGTCGGGTGCCACTGTGCTGCGACGGTAGGCCACAAGCAGCCCAGATCGTTGGCTCCCTCGATCACAACCTGACCCGCGCAGGCCGGGCAACCGGTTCCGGCGCCTCGCGACGAGATCACGGAATCCCACTCGTGACCCCGGTCACAACACCACCAGGCGCGTGTGCCGTTCATCACTGTCACCATCTGCGAGGTCCGGTCGCCATTCTTTGTCGGGTGCCATTCAGCTGCGAGGTCGGGCCTCCGAGTTGCTAGGTCGTTGAACCCGACGAGGATGCGCTGGCCAGAGCAGAACGGGCAGCCGGCACCGTTTGACCGCTCATTGGCGCTGGCCTCCCACTCGTGACCCAGGGCGTCCAGCCACCAGATCCTCCTCGCGGTGCTCCGGAAGACCGCCTGCGGAGTCACCCCAAGGTTCCTGGTCGGGTGCCATTCGGCGGCGAGGTCCGGCGCCGTCGTCGCCATGTCGTTGAAGCCAGCGAGCACTTTCTGGCCAGCGCACACCGGGCACCCCTGGCCAAGCTGGGTTCGGTTCGCGACCCGCATCTGCCAGCTGTGTCCATCGCGACACACCCACCAGGCCATCTTGTTCGAGGACGGTGATATCTCGGAAGGCCCGAAGCCGTTGCGGCCGGTGTCCCATTCCAGAGCCAGCATCGGTTGTTTGGCGGCCAAGTCGTTGAACCCAGGAAGGATTTTCTGACCGGCGCACACGGGGCAGCCCGTCCCCTGGTTGCGGTTGTTCACCGTCGCCTGCCAGCTGTGCCCGAACCGGTCGAGCCACCAGGTCATGCGTCCGGATCCTGCGCCGACCTCCTGAGGGGTCAACTCGTTGCGGTCGTGGTCCCACTCGGCGGCGAGCTCAGGCCTGAGCGTCGCCAAATCGTTGAAACCCGCCAAGATGCGCTTGCCTGCACAGATCGGGCAGCCGCTCCCACGGCCAGTTCGGTGCGACGGCGTGTCCTGCCATTCGTGACCGCGACAGCAGAGCCACCAGACCTTCGTTGACGACCCAGGAGCCGAGTCGAAGGCCGTCCGGCCTCCATTGAGTGCGGGGTGCCACTCGATGGCGATCTCTGGGTGCGCGTCGGCGAGGTTAGTTCCCACATTAGAAGGCTAGAGCCGAGCACAGACAAGCCGAACGTTCGCGCACGCCGTGGCGAAGTTCCGCTCTTTGTCTACCGCGTTGCGCCTGGTCTCCAATGGCGGAATCCCACTCCGCAGCACCGAAGTCACCTGCGCGCGCTGCTTTCGGCCGACCCTCCCCATGGCCGGCCGTGGGCATGTTGGTTTAGGTCTTGAACGAGTAGGTGCCTGAAGGCCACAAACCACCAGAAGCAACACGGATCGTGTAATCACCAGCAGCCAAGTCCCGCTCGAAGTGACCACACACCCCACCCAGGTTCTCACCAGTCGCATCCTTGACCAGCTTCGACAACCCACTCTTCGAACACGGGTTCCCACCACCATCGAACACAACCCGCAACCCACCCTCGGGCACCGAGAAGTGATACACATCCTCAGACGCAGTCGTCTCCAAATTCCCCGCACCAGCAGTGACAACCCCACCGATCTTCCCGCTCTCAACCGCCTGACCAATCACATAGTCAAACGACTGGACAGCCGGCTTCACGAACGTGTTGAACGAGTAGGTGCCTGAAGGCC
>DIVW01000030.1 GCA_002428365.1 Propionibacteriaceae bacterium UBA6122 | reverse complement strand
GGCGTACATGTCGAACAGGTTGCCGTAGCGAGAAGCCACCTCGTCCTTGCCGAGGCGTTCGATGGCCTCAGCGAAGTCCAGGTAGACACCGCGACGGACATAGACCTCATTGCCGTCGTGATCGAACTCCTTGACCGCCGGGCCAACACCGCGACCCTCGTCGCACATGTTCTTGGCCTGACGCGAGGCGATGTCACGCGGCACGAGGTTGCCGAAGGACGGGTAGATCCGCTCCAGGTAGTAGTCGCGGTCCTCCTCGGCGATGTCGCGCGGGTCCTTTTCGCAGTCCTCTACCTTCTTCGGCACCCAAATCCGGCCGTCGTTTCGCAACGACTCGCTCATCAAGGTGAGCTTGGACTGGCTGTCGCCGTGCACCGGGATGCAGGTCGGGTGGATCTGGGTGTAGCACGGGTTGGCCATGTAGGCGCCCTTGCGGTGCGCGCGCCAGGCTGCGGTCACGTTCGAACCCATCGCATTGGTCGACAGGTAGAACACGTTTCCGTAGCCGCCGGTGGCCAACACCACCGCATCGCCCAGATAGGTCTCGATCTCGCCGGTGACCAGGTCACGGGTGACGATGCCGCGGGCACGCCCGTCAGCCACGATCACCTCGAGCATCTCGTTGCGGGTGTAGTTCTTCACCGTGCCAGCCGCCACCTGGCGCTCGAGCGCCTGGTAGGCGCCGATGAGCAGCTGCTGACCGGTCTGGCCGCGGGCGTAGAAGGTGCGCTGCACCTGCACGCCGCCGAAGGAGCGGTTGTCGAGCAGGCCGCTGTACTCCCGAGCGAACGGGACGCCCTGGGCCACACACTGATCGATGATGTTCGCGCTGACCTCGGCCAGCCGGTAGACGTTGGTCTCCCGGGCGCGGTAGTCGCCGCCCTTCACCGTGTCGTAGAACAGCCGGTAAACCGAGTCGTTGTCGTTGCGGTAGTTCTTAGCCGCATTGATGCCGCCCTGAGCCGCAATCGAGTGCGCCCGGCGCGGGCTGTCCTGGTAGCAGAAGTTCAACACGTTGTAGCCGGCTTCGCCCAGCGAGGCAGCAGCCGCACCACCAGCGAGGCCGGTTCCGACGATGATCACCGTCATCTTGCGGCGGTTGGCCGGGTTAACCAGCTTCGCGCTGAACTTGCGCTGCGACCACTTCTTCTCGATCGGGCCAGCGGGCGCTTTGGTATCAGCGATCTCGGTGCCGAGTTCAAAGAAGTCGGCACCGGGCAGGGTCTTGGAAGTCGTAGCCATCAGTGAATCCATCCGAAGAGTACGGCCACCGGCGCGAAGATGAAGCCGATGTAGAGCAGGATCGCCACCGCCCACGCGCAGGCGTTAAGCACGGTGTGAGCCTTGGGGCTGGTGTTAGCGCCCAGGGTTGCGAACGCACTCCAGAAGCCGTGCCGCACATGCATGGCGACCGTCGCCATCCAAATCGCGTACAGGGCCACCATCCACCACTGCTGGAACTCGCCCACGAACATCTTGTACGGGGAGTCGGCGTAGGTCGCTCCGAAGGAGCCAGCCGTCAGCGCGGAGTGCACCGTGAACTGAGCCAGGTGGAAGATCAGCACGCCAGCCAGGATCACTCCGCCCCAGCGCATGGTGCGCGCCGAATAGGTCTGGGAAAGCGTGCGCTTGGCCTGGTAGGCCGACGGCGTCGCTGCCTTAGCGCGCTGCCACAGGGTGAGAGCGGAGTACACGTGCAGCAATACCGCTGCCACCAGCACGGTGCGGAACACCCAGATGAACGCCCCAGCGGGCATGATCGGGTAGAGGATGCCACCGTCGGGAGTCTCGCCTTTGAGCCAACCTGCATAGTGGTTGAAGGCCTCCTCACCGAGGAACATCTTGAAGTTGCCAAACATGTGCATCAGCAGGAAGCCGATCAGCAACAGCCCCGTGAGGGCCATCAAGGCCTTCAGCGCGACCGAGGATCGGACAGCCCTCTGATGAGGGGTAAGGGTCATTGTCGCCACGGTGCACACCCTAGTGAGTTGGCGGCGGTGTTTGGCCCATGGGCAGACATGGCCGACTCAGCTGTCTCACAATGCGGACGAAGCGGGCCCGGCTAGGCCTAATAGGATGATTTTGAAACCTAGACGTTTCCTAATTCAGGGCCCTTTAGGAGATCTGGACGCCGCTCGGCAGTGATCCGGTGCGCCTGCTCGGCTCGCCACTTGGTCACTTCCCCGTGGTGACCGCTGAGCAGCACCGGCGGCACCTCCAGGCCCCTCCAGGACGCGGGTTTGGTGTAGACCGGGTACTCCAGCAGTCCGTCCAGGTCGGCCCCATGGGATTCCTCGACCAGCGACTCGGGATTGCCCACCACCCCCGGCAGCAGCCGCACCACCGCTTCGATGATCGCCAAAGCGGCCACCTCGCCGCCGTTGAGGACGTAATCACCGAGGCTGACCTCCCGGACCACCAGCCGCGTCCGAGCGTGTTCCATCACCCGGGCGTCGATGCCCTCGTAACGGCCACAGGCAAACATCAGCCAGTCGGCCTCAGCCAACTCCGCGGCCAGGGCCTGCCGAAACGGCTGTCCAGCGGGGGTCGGCACCACCAGGATCGGGGTCGGCCCACCGTCCGGGACGAGGGCGTCCATGGCCTCTCCCCAGGGCTCGGGCTTCATCACCATGCCAGCACCGCCGCCATAGGGGGTGTCGTCAACGCTCCGATGCCGATCGTGGGTCCAATCGCGCAGATCGTGGACGCCAACTTCCACCAGACCGGTGCTGATCGCCTTGCCCACCAAGGACAGCTGCAAGGGCGCGAAATAGTCAGGGAAGATGCTGATCAGGTCAATCCTCATCGGGCACCTCACTTAGTAGCCCCGGAATTGGATTGATCACCAGCCGCCGACTCTGCGGATCCACTTCGGGCACCAGCTCGCTCACGAAAGGGACCAGCCGCTCGCCGGCGGGGGTTCGCACCACCAGTAGATCCTGGGCGGGATGGTGTTGAACCCCGATCACTTCGCCAAGGTGTTGCCCGGCGGGATCAACGGCCGCCAAACCCACCAGCACAGTGTCGTGAAACTCATCTTCGCCGAGTTCTGCCTGGCTGGCCTCGGCCCATAGCTCCACGCCCCGCAGGTCTTCAGCCCCGGAACGGTCAGTTACGCCAGCAAAGCCGACCACCAGCCGCCCCTGGGTCCAACTGTGGCTGGCCACCGTGAGTTGGCGCCCCTCGAAGGCGAACTGCGCGCCATTGGCAAACCGTTCCTCGACCTGATCGGTGTGAGGACGCACCGTTACCTCGCCCCGCAGCCCGTGCGGACGACCGACCACGCCTACGACCACTAGCTGGCTCATCTGACCTCCATAAATACCGACCGCCCCGCCGCATGCTGCGGACGGGGCGGTAGATGGGGCCCCCCGAAGGGAGCTGCTATTCAGCGACGACGACGGGTCTGCCGGTCGACATCGACGAAATCGATGCGAACCTGCTCTCGTCCGGCCAGGGCGGCGATCACGGTACGCAACGCGCTTGCGGTGCGGCCCTGACGACCGATGACCTTGCCGATGTCTTCTGGATGCACCCGCACCTCAATGGTGCGGACGCGCCCACGGTCATACTCCCGCACCCGGACATCATCCGGGTTGGGCACCAGGCCACGAACCAGGTGCTCCAGTGCGTCGGTAAGCACCGTCAGGCCTCTTCAGCCTTTGCCGGGGCTTCAGCCTCAGCCGGAGCCTCGACCGCGGCGGGAGCTTCAACAGCAGCCTCGCCGACTTCCTCAGCTTCGGCCTTCTTGCCCTTCTTCGCCTTCGAGATGGCTGAAGTGGCTGGCTGGTCGTCGGCCTCAGCCAGGGCGGCATTGAAGATGGCCACCTTGTCTGGACGCGGCGGCTGCGGGTCGACACCGGACGGGCTGGTGTCGCCGCTGAACTTCTGCCAATCGCCGGTGCGCTTGAAGATCGCAACGACAGCTTCAGTGGGCTGGGCACCAACGCCTAGCCAGTACTGGGCCCGCTCGGAGTTGACCCTGATTACCGACGGGTCGTTCTTCGGGTGGTAGAGGCCGATTTCCTCGATCGCCCGGCCGTCCCGCTTGGCGCGGGCATCCATGACGACAATGCGGTAGTGAGGTGAGCGGATCTTGCCGAGCCGCTTCAGTCGAATTTTGACAGCCACGGGTGTGGTTTCTCCTGTGCAGAACTAGGACCGGTAACGTCACCGGCCCGAACGGGTGGTTCCGGTCGGCGCTGTGGGGCAACGACGAACGAACCCGGATGGATCAAATGCACGCGGACACGAGAGAGGGCGCCACGGCACAGATGCGCAGGCCATTCTGCCAGACCGGCACCACCTTGAGCGAACCGGCGCCGTCTACGCACCCACCATCGGCACCCCGAAGGCTCAGCCAACCGGTCCGGCCACCACTCGACCGCGCAGGATCACCAGCTCCGGGTGGGCGAGGACGGCCACCTCACGCCTCGGATCGGCGGCGTAGACCACCAGATCAGCCCACTGGCCATCAGCTAATTCCGGCGCGCCCAGCCACTTTCTGGCCCGCCAGGAGGCAGCGCCCAATGCGAAGTCGACTCCGCCAAGCTTGGCCAGCAATTCCACCTCGGCGGCAATCAGACCGTGCGGGATGGTGCCGCCAGCATCCGTCCCGGCGAAAACTGGCACGCCAGCCTCCACAGCGGCCCCTAGGGTCTGGTAGCGGCGCTCATACAGGTCACGCATGTGGGCGGCATACCGCGGGAACTTCTCCTCGCCGGCATCAGCGAAGGCCGGGAAGTTCTCCAGATTGATCATGGTGGGCACCAGCGCCACCCCCCGGGCGGCCATCAACTCGATCGTTGCCGGATCCAGGCCGGTGCCGTGCTCGATGCCGTCGATGCCAGCGCGAACCAGTTGCTGCACCGATTCTTCCCCGAAGCAGTGTGCCGTCACCCGAGCTCCGAGCTCGTGGGCCTTGGCGATGGCTGCGGTTGCCACCTCGGCTGGCCACAGTGGGCCAAGGTCGCCGCTGTCGCGGTCGATCCAGTCCCCCACCAGTTTCACCCAGCCATCACCGACGACTGCCTGGCGAGCCACCTCGTCGATGAGTTCTTCGGGTTCGACTTCGTTGGCGTAGTCGCGCAGGTAACGCTTGGTACGGGCGATGTGCCGGCCGGCCCGAATGATCCGCGGCAGGTCATTGCGATCATCGATCCAACGGGTATCGATCGGCGACCCGGCGTCGCGGATCAGCAAGGTGCCGGCCTCCCGATCGGTGACCGCTTGGGCTTCGGCGACTTCATTGGCTATCGGCCCGTGCGGGCCCAGCCCGACGTGGCAATGCGCGTCCACCAGTCCTGGCATGATCCAGGCGCCACGACACACAGTCACCGCATCGGCTACCGGTTCAGTGCGCAGCACGCCATCAACGACCCACAGCTCACCGACCTCACCATCGGGGAGGATCGCCCCGTGTAGGTGGAGCGCCCCCGTGTGGAGAGGGCCGGAAGGTGCTGCGACACCGTGGGAGTGGGCGAAGAACTCGGGTCCGCCCAAGCCCAGCGGAGCGTGCTGCTGATCCATGGTCGGGAGGTTAGCGGATTCGCCCAGCAAAGGGACCCCCGCAGTTCAACGGCCCAGGGACACCTTCGCCACAGCTTGGAAGGAGTCGCTGCGGTAACTGGTCACCGAATCAGCGGTGGCGAGGTAGAGGTGATCACCGATCAGCAGTCCACGAACGCCAGCGGTCTGAGGCTCGGCGGACGAGCTGAGGGTGATCTTCTTCGCCAGCGCGAAGCCGCTCCCCGGCGAATACCGATACACCGCATAGCTCAGCTTCAGCTTTTCTGCCGACCACGAGGTGATCGGGAATCCGATCAGTCCGCTGCCGGTATCGACCAGGACGGCCTTGTGCTCGGCCAGAGCTTCGGAGTCGTCTCCACGAATGGGCAAGGACGCACTTTCGCTCACCGCGAGCGGGTCGGTCACGTCGAACATGGACAGCTTCAGACCTGTTTGCTGACCCTTTGCGTTGGCGCTGTGGCCCAGACCGAGTAGATCGCCATCGCCCCAGGGGTGCAGGTAGGTGCTGAAGCCAGGGATCTTCAAAGCGCTCAGCACCCGTGGCTTGGCCGGATCGCTCAGATCGATCGCGAACAGCGGGTCGACTTGCTTGAAGGTCACCACATAACCCACCGGTCCGGCGAACCGCACCGATTGAACCGTCTCACCTTTAGCCAGCGACGAGATTGAGCCGACGGCCTTCAGATTCGGTCCGAGGACGAATAGTGCGGCGCGCTGCTCCCAGCGATGCTGCCGATTCTGCCCCTCCATGCTGGTGACCACCCGCAATTTCCCGTCGTACTCGTCCAGGGCGAACTGGTTGAGCACCGTGCCCGGCACTGCCCCCTGCGCCGCCAAGGTGAGCTTCCCGGCGTCGATGGCGATTCGGGCCAGATGCGTGACGCTCCCCTGCTCCAGGTCTTTCGGAGCCCCGGCCTTGGCGACCTCAGCCTTCGATGCGTTCCATTGCGCAGCGGCCAGGTAGAGGTTGTCGACGCTCATGAAGACGGTGGCCGACCCACCGAAAACCGACTCGGTATCCACCCGGGCGCGACTGCCCAGATCGATGCTGCTCACCACGGCGTAGCGCGGGCCGTCCGGCGCCGGCATGATCCCGCAGTCGGCCGGTTTGGCCGCGCTGACCGCTTCGTCCTGAGTGAGTACCGGCACGAAGGTTTGCGGATCGTCAGGTTTCATCGAGTCCTTGTCGGCGATCAGATATTCAGTCACCACATAGAGGAGATCACCGGCAAGCCGAGTGGTGACCAGCGCTCCGCTTTGACCCAAGCTGGTGAGATAGCGCGGCGCCGCCGGATCGGCGACGTCATAGATCAACGCTTTGGTGAGGGCCGCGTCCAGGGGCAGGTAGGTGGGTCCACGCGTCCCCGGGAATCCGCTGGGCAGCGCGGAAACCCGCGGCCGGTACTCAATGACCAGCACTACCAGCGTGGAGCCGCGCAACACCAACTCCACCACCGGTCCCTGCAAGCTGTTCTGGGCCTGGCTCGGTTTGCCCGCCCCACCAATGGCGGTGTCGATGCGGCCGAGCTCGCGGGTCTGGTCACCGTCCGCGGCGATGATGGCGACCTGCTTCCCGGTGGCCACGTAGATGAAGCGACCGTCGCTCTTGACGATGTCGCCCTCGTCGATCCCTTCGATCTGGACGTTCGTCTTCCCGCTCGAGGACGTCGGGGACGGACCATACTCCGCCCTCGAAGTGGAACTGTCCCCCAAGATGACATCATCGCTGCCGGTCCACTTCGCCGCTGAGTCCGAAACGGCCCGGTACAAGGTGGCGTAGTCGGCCGCCGTCACCGTGTTGGCGTCGGACTCCACGGTGGAGGCGCCCGGAGCCCCGGGCCAACCACCGCTCAGCGCAGGCACCACCAATGCCACCGCCAGCACGGCGGCGGCTAGCGCCAGCCACCAACGCGGATGAGCGTGCTTGCCCTGGCCCGTGGCAGTGCCGCCGTCCGGCTCAGCGGGGCTTTCCGCATCGATCTGGGTTCGCAGTTCCGCTAGCACCGACTGCTCCGGGCGCATTTGCTCAACCATCGCGGCGAAGATTTCATCATTCATCGAACACACCTCCAGTGAGTCGGTCTCGCATCAAACGCCTGCCCCGAGAAAGCCGCATCTTCACCGTCGCCGCCGACAGATCCAGCGCCTCAGCGACCTGCGCGATCGGGAGGTCTTCGAAGTAGAAGAGGTAAAGCACCGCCCGATAGGACGGCGGCAATGCCCGCAGTGCGGCGAACAGCATGTTCTGCTCCAGAGTCGCGAACTCAAATTGCTGCGGCGTGGAGTCGCGAACATCGGCGGTTAACGGCACGATCCTGGTGCGCCACGAACTGCCGGCCAACTGGCGTGCACAGTTGAGGGCCGTGGTGATCAACCAGGCTTTGCGGTGCTCCTCGCTACGGCAGGCCGGCTGGCGCCGATGATAGGCAAGGAAGACCTCCTGAAAGACGTCGTCAGCGTCCCCGCGGCATTGGGTGTGGCTCAGTGCGATCCCGTAGACCATCCGCTCATAGCGCACCACCACGCCGTGGGCATCGAGCGGGTCGAGCGCAGCAACCGATGCTGCCGCCGACCCCGCCTGCTGAGCATTCGCCCCCACAGCGGCCTCCCTAGGGGCTCACCTTGGCCACCGATGGCGGCCCGCTAGAGATGAGCATTCCACCTGTAACTGGCCAGCAGAGGTCAATAGGTAACACCGAAGCGCCAACTCGTTTGCGCTGATTCCGCTGCCCACCTAGCCCAGCCGCGAGGAGAGACTCAGCTGGGGCCCTTGTTCTGCGGGTTGAACAGCTGCTGCAACTCCGGCGGCAACTGGAAGTCGGTCAGCTGCTTGGCAACATCGGCCTCCGGCACTGCGGCCGATGCACCGAACGGTGATGCCGGCCTCGACTCAAGCTCAGGACGAGCAGCCGGACGCGGTGGCCCCGCCGGGCCTTTGCGCTTCTTAGCCGCCCTGGCCTGGCGCTTCTTGCCGCCACCGCCGATCGCACCCCCGCCAGCCATGCCGGGCATTCCTGGCATTCCTGGCATGCCTCCGGCCATCATCTGCATCATCTTCTTGGCTTCGGTGAACCGCTTCACCAAGGCATTGACGTCAGAGACCTTGGTGCCCGATCCGTTGGCGATGCGCAAGCGCCGCGAGCCGTTCAACAACTTGGGGTCGGACCGCTCGGACGGGGTCATCGAATAGATGATCGCCTCGATTCGATCGATCTCGCGTTCATCGATACCAGCAATCTGATCCTTCATCTGCCCCATGCCGGGCATCATCCCCAGAATCTTCGACAGCGGCCCCATCTTGCGCACCGACTGCATCTGCTGCAAGAAGTCGTCCAGGCCGAAATCGCCCTTGCCGCCCAGCAGCTTCTCGGCTGCCTTCGCACTGGCCTCAGTGTCGAAGGACTTCTGGGCCTGCTCGATCAGGGTCAGCACGTCACCCATGTCGAGGATGCGGCTGGCCATCCGATCGGGATGGAAGGCGTCGAAGTCGTCCAAGCCCTCACCGTTGGAGGCGAACATGATCGGCTTGCCGGTGACCTTGGTGATCGACAAAGCGGCGCCGCCGCGGGCGTCGCCGTCCATCTTGGAGAGCACCACGCCGTCGAAGCCGACCCCGGCCGCGAAGGCGTTGGCGGTGTTTACCGCGTCCTGGCCGATCATCGCGTCGACGACGAACAGAATCTCGGTCGGCTCCACGGCATCGCGAATGTCGGCGGCCTGCTGCATCAGTTCGGCATCCACGCCCAACCGGCCCGCCGTGTCGACGATCACGACGTCGTACAGCTTGGTGGTGGCATGCTCGATGGACGCCTTCGCCACCGCCACCGGGTTGCCGACCCCGTTGCCAGGTTCTGGGGCGAAGACATGAACCCCGGCCCGCTCGCCAACCACCTGAAGCTGATTGACCGCATTGGGGCGCTGCAGGTCGGCGGCCACCAGCAGCGGCGAATGGCCCTGATCTCTGAGCCATTTGCCCAGTTTTCCGGCCAGGGTGGTCTTACCGGCACCCTGCAGGCCGGCCAGCATGATGACCGTCGGCGGCCGCTTGGCGAACCGCAGTTGACGGGTTTGCCCGCCCAGGATCTCGGTGAGTTCATCGTTGACGATCTGGATGATCTGCTGGGCCGGGTTCAGCGCCGCGTGGATCTGGACGCCGACTGCGCGCTCGCGCACCGCAGCGATGAACTCCTTGACGACCCCAAGGTTGACGTCGGCTTCGAGCAGCGCCAATCGGATCTCACGCAGCGTCTCGGTGAGATCAGCCTCGCTGAGGCGTCCTTTGCCCCGAAGGTTGCGGAAGACCGTAGAAAGGCGATCTGAAAGCGTGTCGAACAAGAGATCCCTAACGCTGGATTGGGCCGGAAGCACATACTACCGGCGGGGAAAGCGGCGGTGTTTCGCTACAACACCAGCTGCACGTAGACGAGATCCAGCCAGCGGCCGAACTTTCGCCCAGTCTGCGGCAGCCGGCCTACCTCGGTGAAACCGAGCGATTCATGCAGCCGAATCGAGGCCTCATTGTCGGCACTCAGCGCCCCGACGAGCACGTGGACGCCGTCGCGGCGAGCCAACTCGATGAGTCCGACCATGAGCAACTTTCCGATGCCACGGCCCCGGGCGTCCGGCGACAGATAGACGCTGTGCTCTCGAGTGAGGGCGTAGCCGATCTTCTCTCGGAACGCCGAATAGGTCGCATAACCCACCACCACGCCGTCGTCCTCGGCGACCAGCAGCGGGAATCCGCCTTCTACCTTGTGGGCATACCAATCGGCGTGCTGCACCGGCGTCCAGGGTTCGTAGTCCCAGCTGGCGGTGGTGTTGGCCACCGCCTCGTTGTAGATCTCCAGGATTGCTGGCAGGTCACTGGGTTCAGCGTCACGGACTTGCACCGTCACTCCTCGAGGAGGGCGTCTACGAAGCCTTCGGGATCGAACGGAGCCAGGTCATCAGGCCCTTCACCAAGCCCGATCAGCTTCACCGGCACCCCCAGCTCACGCTGCACTGGCACGACGATGCCACCCTTGGCCGACCCGTCGAGTTTGGAGAGCACGATGCCGGTAACCTCCACCACCTCCGCGAACACCCTGGCTTGGGCAAGTCCGTTCTGACCGGTGGTGGCATCGATCAGCAGCAAAACCTCGGTCACCGGAGCTTTGCGCTCGATTACCCGTTTGATCTTGCCCAGTTCGTCCATCAGTCCGGCCTTGGTGTGCAACCGCCCGGCGGTGTCGACCACCACCACGTCCACTCCGTCGGCGATGCCCTTGGCTACCGCGTCGAAGGCCACCGAGGCCGGGTCGCCAGCCTCGGGGCCGCGAACCACTTCCACCCCGACTCGAGAACCCCAGGTCTGCAGCTGATCAGCCGCCGCCGCCCGGAACGTGTCGGCCGCAGCTAACAACACCGAGTGGCCCTCAGAGACCAGTACTCGGGCCAGCTTGCCGACGGTGGTGGTCTTTCCGGTGCCGTTCACCCCAACCACCAGCACCACCCCGGGCACGCCATCGGCACCGCTGATGTGCAAGCTGCGGTCGGCTTCAGTGCCGACCAGTCTCAGTAGTTCGGTGCGCAGCACCTGCTTGGCCCGGCCGCGATCCGAGCCCGCATCGATCGAAAGTTCTCGGCGCAGCGCCGTGATCAACTCCTGGGTGGGTCCCACCCCGAGGTCAGCGGTGATCAGGGTGGCTTCGAGGTCGTCCCAGGCCTCGGCGTCCAGCCGGTCGGCAGACAGCACCGAAAGCAGGCCGCGAGCCAAGGGGTTGTTGCTGGCCGAAAGCCGACGTCGCAGCCGAGTGAGTCTGGATGCGGCTGGCTCGGGGGCTGCCTCCGGCCACCCCGACTCGGTCTCGAGGTCTCCGGAAGGGGCAGCGGCACTGGGCTGACTCCCCGCAGCGCCGTCGGACGCCTCAGTTTCGGTCGGCGAAAGCTCCAGCGTCGAATCGGACGGCGGCAGCGCACGCTGCTTGCCAAAAACGATAGTGAGCGTAGCGACCAGCAGCACCAGCACGACGCCGCCAAGAATTATCCAGAAGAACTCCACGCACGGATTCTAAGCGGCCCAGCGGCGCAAACTCGCGGTGGGTCTCAGCGCCGGTCGGTTCCCGCAGCTGACTCAGTGCCGAACATCGGGGCAGATTCTGCGCTGCGAGCCGATGGACGCAGCTCCGGGATCTCCTCGAAAAGTTCGACCAGCACCTTGGGCGGTTCGGCGTCACCGTTGAGATGACGAGCGGTACTGGCCATCACATCGGCCAACTCGGGCGCGCGATCAGCCATCGACCCGTTCATGCCAACAGCGACGACGGCGATCACCGCAACCGCGATCAGCAGGATCACTCCAGTGGAGACCCAGGCGAGCAGCACAAGTTAGCCTTTCAATACAGAACCATGGCCAAGTATGCCTCACGAATTCCGGTACCAAAGCGACCTCAGCGAGTTTCTAGCAACACTCAGCTTTCCCTCAGCCGCTGGCTGATCACCGTAGTGACACCGTCTGCGCGCATCGTCACGCCATAAAGCGCGTCGGCAATCTCCATCGTCCGCTTCTGGTGAGTGATAACCAGCAACTGGCTGTCGTTGCGCAATTCCTGGTAGATCTCCAGAAGTCGGCCAAGGTTCACGTCGTCGAGGGCAGCCTCAACCTCATCCAGGATGTAGAAGGGGCTGGGCCTGGCCTTGAACAAGGCCACCAGGAAGGCCACCGCCACCAAGGAGCGCTCACCGCCAGACAGCAACGAAAGCCGCTTGACCTTCTTTCCAGCGGGACGGGCCTCGACATCGACTCCGGTGGTCAGCCACTCCCCTGGTTCGGTGAGCACCAGACGTCCCTCACCGCCGGGGAACAACCGGGAGAAGGCGTCGGCAAAAGCTGCCTCAACGTCGGCATAGGCGGCTGCGAAAACCTCCTGCACGCGGGTGTCGACGTCGCTGATGATCTCCATCAGGTCTTCACGGGTCTTGCGCAGGTCGACCAACTGCTCGGCCAGGAAGGCGTGGCGCTCACTCATTGCCTCGAACTCTTCCAGCGCCAGTGGATTCACCTTGCCGAGCACCGCCAAATCCCGCTCGGCAGCCCGCAGCCGCTTCTCCTGCTCCGCACGGACGTAAGGCACGGGCTCCAGCGGCTCATCCTCGGCACCCAACGGGGCGCCGTCGGGCCCGAGCAGCAGCGGGACGGGCACCTGCGGTCCGTAATCGGCCAACAGCACGGCCGCATCCAGGCCAAGCTCGGCCAACGCCTTCTCGGCCAATGCCTCGATCTTCATCTGCTGCTGAGCTCGGGCGAGCTCGTCGCGATGGACGGTGTCCACCATGCCCTCGAACTGCTTGGCCAGCTCGCGGCCGCGCTGACGGGCAGCCGCCAACTCGCCCTCGGCGGCGGCGCGAGCCTGTTGGGCGGAAGTGCGTTCGGCCTCGGCCAACACCCGGGAGTTGCCGATCTGCCCGGCAAGCCAGGTGGCAGCCAGCTGTACCGAAGCGGCGGTTTCCGCCTCGCGGCGCAACTGCTCCCGCCTGGCTGCAGCCTTGGCTCGTGCGTCCCGCTCAGCCTGGGCGGCTCGAGTGAGGCTTTCAGCCCGTCCAGCCAAGGCCCTGGCCCGCTCTTCGACCGTCCGCAGGCCCAACCGGGCCTCCATCTCGGCGGCCCGAGCTGCGCGGGCGACATCAGAGCTATGGTCTCGTTGGGTCGGGTCCGCCTCGCTCAACTCGGTTTGGGCCTCAGCCAGTTCCAGGCGGCGTTCCAGGTCGGAGAGATTGGCCAACCCCTGCTCTCTGGCCGTGGCGGCATTCTGGGCTGCTTCGCTCAACCGACCCGCCTCAGCAAGCGCGGCCCGCACCGTCTGATTGAGTTCGGCGGCCTCTTCGGCGAGAGCTCCATGTTCGGCGTCGGATTCGTGGAGCCGCGCCAGGGCAGCCTCCGCGCGTTGTTTGGCGGCTGCCAACTCGTCTTCAGCCTTGGCCACGGCGAAACGCAGCCGCTCGGCATCAGTTTGGGCAGCTGCGAGTTTGGCGTTGGCTTCGTCGAGGGCGGCCTGAACCTCGATCACTGAGGGCTGCCCAGCCGAACCGCCAGCGGCGAACCAGGAACTCAGCAGGTCGCCGTCGGCGGTAACCGCGCTCACCTCGGGCAGCTTGTTCACCAGTTCGCGGGCCGTGGCCAGGTCGGCCACGAGCGCGACTTTGAAAAGCAGACGCTGGAGCGGCGGACGCATGCGCTCTTCGCACGCCACCGCGTCGATGGCCCAGCGGGCTGTAGTCGGCAGCTTCGGCCAACTGGCCGGGTCCTCACTCGGGCCGCCGCCCAATAGCAGACCCGCGCGGCCGAGATCCTCGGTCTTCAGGTGGTCAAAGGCCCGGACCGCCGCGTCCACCCCGGTCACCGCAACCGCGTCCGCAGCCGCACCAAGGGCAGCAGCAATCGCCACCTGATCGCCGGGGTTGACCTTGATCAGGGCCGCCACCGAGCCCAGCAGGCCGTCCAGCCGGTTGCCGGCGGCCAGCAAGGCGGCGCCGCCGTCGCGCTGGTTGAGTCCCAGAGCCAGAGCTTCGGCGCGCGCAGCCAGCGCACCCCGGTCAGCGGCGGCAGCCCGGAGGGCATCGGTGAGCCGATTGAGTTCGGCTTGGGCGTTGGCCTCGGCGTCAGCAGCGGCCTCGTATGCGGCATCCAAACCAGATTCGCCTGCGCTGAGCCCAGCAAGTCGGGTCTCCAAGGAGGCGAACCGGTGCTTGGCCTGCGCACCTCGCTCCTCGGCTTGGGCCCGAGCCTCGGCCAGCCGATCGATTTCGGACGCGGCAGCCTCAACCCGGCTGCGAAGCGTATTGACCTCACCAATCAGCCGGGCCAGGCCCTCGCGTCGATCGGCGATCGCGCGCTGCTGGGCCGCGTAGTGCTGTTCGGCCTCGGTGTGGGCAGCCTCGGCAACCGTCCGCGCCTCAGTGGCCGCGGTCAATGCCGCCGCGAGTGACTCAATCTCGTGGCCGAGTTCGGCCTCGGCGGCCACCACTTCGGCTGCCTCGCGCTCGATTGCCTCTGGGTCGCGACCCGGTCGCTCTTCGGTACCAATTGCCTCAGCATTGCGCAGTCGTTCGGCCGCAATGGTCGCAGTGCTCGAGACGCGCTCAGCCAGGCCCGCCAACGAATACCAGGTCTCCTGTGCCGCGGCCAGCCGCGGCAGCGCCTGTTGGGCCGCCGCTTCGGCCAACTGCTCGGCCTGGCGAGCCTCGGTCAGCTGCTCTTCCAGCCGCAGCCGTCGCTGTTTCAGCTCAGCCTCGGCCGCTAGATCCGATTCCAAGGCCTGACTGGCCGTGGCCAGATCTTCCGCCAGCAGTCTGGCCCTGGCGTCGCGCACTTCGGCCTGCACCACTGCAGCCTTCCGGGCCACCTCGGCCTGTCGGCCCAGCGGCTTCAGTTGGCGGCGGATCTCGCCGAGCAGGTCGTTTAGGCGGTTCAGATTGGCTGCGGTCGACTCGAGCTTGCGCTCGGCCTTCTCTTTGCGCTTGCGGTGTTTGAGTACCCCAGCGGCTTCTTCGATGAAACCCCGGCGGATTTCCGGGGTCGCCTGCAAGATCGAGTCGAGCTGGCCCTGGCCAACAATGACGTGCATCTCCCGGCCGATGCCGGAATCGCTGAGCAGCTCCTGGACGTCCAGCAGGCGGGCTGGCGTGCCGTTGATCGCATACTCCGAGCCGCCGCTGCGGAACATCGTCCGGCTGATCGTCACTTCGGTGTAGTCGATGGGCAATGCCCCGTCGGAGTTGTCGATCTTCAGTTCAACTTCGGCTCGACCCAAGGGGGCCCGTCCAGAGGTACCAGCGAAGATGACATCTTCCATCTTGCCGCCACGCAGGGTCTTAGCACCCTGCTCGCCCATCACCCAGGCCAGCGCATCCACCACATTCGACTTGCCCGAACCGTTCGGACCGACCACACAGGTGACGCCAGGCTCGAAGACCATCGTGGTGCTGGAAGCGAACGACTTGAAACCACGCATCGTCAGGCTCTTCAGGTACATGTCAGCCGCTCACCGCTTCGTCGATCCGCTCGGCATGACGCTTACGGACGTGCCGGAAGGTCCACAGCTTGTTGACCAGGAAGTTGATCGGCATGGTCACCACGATCGTGAGCAACTGCGACCAGTACTCCCGTGAGCGCAACCCAGCGTTCTCGTGGAACCAGGGTTCGGGAAGGTAGATCGGCGAGGTGGGATTGGTGAAAGCGATCTTCACGAACAGGCCGATCAGGGCAGCCACGCTGCCAACCAACAGAAACGGCCAGAACTCGTGAAACCAGGGTGCCTTCGCCGTGCCGCGAAAGGTCCAGGAGCGGTTCAGCTGGAAGTTGAAGACGTTGGCGATCAAAAACGCCACGATCCACACCAGCGAGGTGAACCGGAAGTTGTAGGTGGTGCCCGGAATGGCGAACAGAATCTGTTGGGCGTTCACCGTGCCGCCATTGGCCTTGTTCATAGCGATGGCCACGACCATGTTCACCACGACCCCGGCGCCGCCCACCAATCCGAACTTGATGAACTGCCTCAGAACGTGGCCATAGCGCTGGTACAGATTGGCGGGGCTCACAACTGCGAAGGATATACGCCCAGGCGTCCACCGGCTCACCGGACCAGCCCAGCGCGGCCAGGTTTCCTCGCGACGGTGGCTCAGCCCACCGCGCTCGGACGCGGCTGGCAACCGGGGCAGCGATAGGAGGACCGGTTCATAAAAGCCTCCCGCACGATGGGTCGGCCGCATCGATCGCAAGGAAGATCGGCCCGGCCATAGGCGGCCAGCGAGCGGCCGAAGTAGCCAACCGACCCGTTCACATTCACGTAAAGAGCGTCGAAGGAAGTGCCACCTTCGGCAAGCGCTGCCGCCATCACCTGCTTGGCCGCCACCAGCAGGTCGAGCGCCTCGGTCTGGCTGAGCTGGTTGGCAGGGGTGTCGTAGTGGAGCCGCGCTCGCCAGAGCGCCTCGTCGGCATAGATGTTGCCGATGCCGGAAACCACCGCCTGGTTCAGCAGTACCCGCTTAATCCCGCTTCGCTTGGTGGTGATGACCGCCGCCAACGCGTCCAGGTCGAGCGAATCGTCGAACAGGTCGGCAGCGATGTGGGCGATCTCGGTTGGGCCATCAGCCCCGCCCGGGCTCACCCACAGGCCACCGAACATCCGCTGGTCAGCGAATCGCAACTCGGCCCCGCCGTCAGTGAAAGCAATCACCACCCGGCATTGCGGGGGCAACGGGCTACCGGGTTCGTCCAGCCGAAACTGGCCACTCATACCCAGGTGGGCCATCAGCGCGTCTCCGTCAGCAAATGGCAACCACAGGTACTTCCCGCGCCGCCGCGGTACGCCGAAGCTGCGCCCAGGCAGGCTGGACGCGAAGTCTTCGGCTCCCCCAACATGACGGCGCACCGGGCGGGGATGGAGCACCGAAACCGCGGCGATCCGGCGATTGGGGATGGCGCCAGCTAGGCCGAGGCGAACCACTTCGACCTCGGGAAGCTCGGGCATCAGACGGGTTGGGCCGCCAGCACGTTGAAGGCGTGCTCGGCTGCGCCCTGCTCGGCCTGCTTCTTCGAAGTGCCGCGACCAGGCGGGAAGGAGTTACCCGCGACGACCGCAATCGCCTCGAAGCGCTTGTCGTGGTCCGGGCCGGATTCAGTGATCCGGTAGCTGACCAGACCAAGATCACGGTCGGCGGCGAGCTCTTGGAGGCTGGTCTTCCAATCCAGGCCCGCACCCAGCGCGGCGGCCTCAGCCACCAGCGGGTCAAATAGGTGTCGAATCAACCGGTCGGCGCTGTCGCGTCCAGCCGAGATCAGCACTGACCCCAGGAACGCCTCCAGCGAATCGGCCAGGATGGAGGACTTGTCGGCCCCACCGGTGCTCTGCTCGCCACGCCCCAACCGAATCTGGGAGCCGAGATCGAGATCGCGGGCCACATCAGCAAGGCTGTGCGCATTCACCACCGCGGCGCGCAGCTTCGCCAACCGGCCCTCGGGCAGGTCGGGATAGGTGCGGTAAAGGTGTTCGGTCACCACCACGCCGAGAACGGCGTCGCCAAGGAACTCCAGCCGCTCGTTGTGCGGCAGGCCACCATGCTCGTAGGCAAAGGAGCGATGAGTCATGGCGAGCTGAAACAGTTGGGGGTCGAGATCGATCCCCAACTGCTCGATCAGCTGTAAGGCGCGACCCTGGGTCGCGCTTTCGCCGGAAGTATCCGGCATGACGTCAGGACTCGAGAACCTGACGGCGGGCGGCCCGAGGGCCATACTGACCGCACGCAGGGCAAACCGTGTGCGGCAGATGCACAGCCCCGCAAGCGGCGTTGGCACAGGTCACCAGCGTCGGTGCAGTGGTCTTCCACTGGGAACGGCGGGCCCGGGTGTTAGCACGGGACATTTTCCGCTTGGGGACGGCCACGGGGTCACTCCTTGTTCTTCGTCGTCTGTTCTTGCG
Organism: Propionibacteriaceae bacterium UBA6122; assembly: GCA_002428365.1. Lineage (GTDB taxonomy): Bacteria > Actinomycetota > Actinomycetes > Propionibacteriales > Propionibacteriaceae > Propionicimonas. The sequence continues at coordinate 25,095 of DIVW01000030.1, read as the reverse complement.
TCCATTCCGCCAGAGAAGTCCATCGAGGATCGATCAACTCATCATGAATGTGATCCGGGTCGGCGTTCAGATTGGCCCCACAGTCAGGGCACAACCCGGCGCAGTCCGGACGACATAACGGCGTAAACGGCAAATCGAGCACCACCGCGTCCCGCAGGACGGGTTCGAGGTCGATCAAATCGCCCTCGATGCGGCTGGCCTCCTCATCGCCAAGTTCCTTGCCCGGGTAACAGAACAGCTCCTGGATATCGATCTCCTCGCTCGAGGCGATCTCTTCCAGACAGCGCGTACAGCTACCGCGAAGTTGGACCTTAGCGGATCCGGTGACCAACACCCCTTCCACCACCGATTCCAACCTGAGGTCGAACTCGATGGGTGAGCCGGGTGGCACCCCGATTACTTCGATGCCGAGATCCGGTGGTGCCTCCGCGACCCGAGTGATCTCCTTCATCACACCAGGCCGACGACTCAAATCACGAGTGTCCAGGACAAGCCCGGAACGCGGGTCCAGCAGATGGGGAGTCACGACGGTTCCCTTCGACATAGCTCGGCAGCGTCATAACCAACGACGAACTCTACCAAGGCACATGCTGCGGCGGCAAAAGCCGCCAATAGTGAGTTGGGCGGGTCAGTCTTCTAGCTTGGGCAGAGCCCTGGTGGAGTCGTCGTCAAGGGAGGATCGGCGAGCCAACCGTTCCCGCATCGTCCGCACCTGGGACATGGTCTTATGCAGGCTGGCCTCGAAGGTCGCGATCCGGGAATCGACGTAGGAATCGGCCTCACGGCGCAGCGCCTCAGCATCGGCCAGGGCCTTCTGCTCCAAGGCGGTGGCCTTGCGTTGGGCCTCTTCGAACACTTGATCCTGGGTAGCCAGATAGACAGCCCGGTCTTCAGCGGCCGCCACGATCTGCTGCGCCTCGGCATGGGCCCGTTCAAGGGTCTCCAGTGACGTTGCGGTGACTCGATGCGCCTCTTGGACGTCTTCGGCCAAGGCGACCATCGCTTTGTCAATCAGAGACAGCAGTTCAGCCCTGTTGATCATGCAGGACGCGGACATCGGCACGGATTTGGCGCCGGCCACGACTTCGCGTAGCTGGTTAAGTACCCCTTCAGTCCGATCAACCATCGGCCCTCTCCTCTCCTACGGACTTGAGCCGGATGCGCGCGGCCACGGCGTCCGGCACAAGACCGGACACATCCCCTCCGTGGACCGCGATTTCCCGAACCATCGTGGAAGACAGCGTCGACCACTGTGACGCCGAAGGCAAGATCAAAGTCTCGACCCCGCCAACAGCTGAGTTCAGATTCGCCATCTGCAGTTCAAATTCAAAGTCAGCGGCAAACCGTACCCCTTTAACCAACACCCGGCCACCCCGGTCCTTGACGAAGTCCACCAGCAGGCCGGTGAGTTCCTCTACGCGGACGTTGGGCAGGTGGGCGGTGCAGGCGCCAACAAGTTCCACCCGCTCAGCGAGACTGAACAGGTACTGCTTGGTCGAGTTCTGCCCGACGGCCACCAGCACGTCGTCGAAGATCGCCGCGGCGCGAGTGATCACGTCCAGATGCCCGTTGGTGATCGGATCGAACGAACCTGGGCAGACGGCTAACAAGTTTCTTCCTTCATCGCGAAGTACAGGGTTGTCTCACCGTAACGCCGAAGCCAGGTCCGCGTTAGTGCAACTGGCAGTTGTGGTGGCTCATCCCTTGATGAGCGCTCGAGGACCAGCAGTCCATCCGGGGCCAACCAGCTCTGCCCGAGCAAGGAAACCACCCGCTCCACCTCGGCGTTCTCGACCGCATAGGGCGGGTCTGCCCAGACCACGTCGAAAGGCTGCGAAGCCGGTGTGGCTAGCCATTTCTCCACCTTCGCTGTGGCCACCTTCACCTTCAAACCAGTGGCTTGGGCGTTCCCCTTGGCCAGCGCGGACACCGCAGCCACCGATTCAACTGCCAGTACTGGCTCGGCACCCCGACTCGCGGCTTCAAGCGCGACCGCAGCCGAGCCCGCGTACAGATCGAGGAAGGACAATCCGGCCAACATTTCGGCGCTGGGCTCACCACCGGTGCCGGCCCAATCAGCAATCACCGAAAAGGCCGCCTCCCTAACCCGGTCAGTAGTTGGACGGGTAGCCGAAGTCGCTGGCGTGCGGAGCCGATGCCCTTTGCAGGTGCCGGCGATGATCCTGGTCACAATCGGCCAGCCTAGTTGGCTGCGGGCCATGGTGGCTCAACTGTGTTCGAGCCAGTCTCCACTGGTGAGCAACTCGGTGGCGCGCACGGCGTCGGCGAAGCCTGGGATGGCCCGTCCCGGGTCACGGGAGACAGCCTCGATTGCCAGGTCGCGGGCCAGGGAGATCACCTCGGCATGGTCGAGAACCCGCAGCAGTCGCAGGCTTGACCGGCTGCCAGCTTGAACTGCTCCCAGCACGTCGCCTTCGCGGCGCTGCTCAAGGTCGAGCTCGGCCAGGCGGAACCCGTCCCGGGTCGCAGCCACTGCGTCCAGACGATCACGGGCTGGCTCACCGGGGGCCACCGTGGTGATCAGCAGACACACCCCCGGGTGACTGCCGCGGCCGATTCGTCCGCGGAGCTGGTGTAGCTGAGAAATCCCAAACCGGTCGGCATCCCAGACCACCATCATGGTGGCGTTCGGAATATCCACCCCCACCTCGATGACCGTGGTGGCGACGAGCACATCGAGTGCGCCAGCGGCAAAGGCGGCCATGGCCTCATCTTTGGCCTCACTGGCTAGCTGTCCGTGCAGAATGCCTAGTCGCACGCCTTTCAACGGGCCGGTGGCCAACTCAGCGGCGAGCTCGACGACGCCTTTGCCTTCGGTGGTGCGCTGGCCGCCGATCCGGGGCACCACCACGAAAACCTGCCGCCCGGCGGCGACCTCCTCAACCACCCGCTGCCAGGCCCTGTCCAGCCAAGCCGGACGCGCGCCAGCATCCACGACTACCGTCGACACCTCGGCCCGCCCGGCGGGCAACTCGGCCAACGTGGAAGTCTCCAGATCGCCGAAGATGGTCATGGCCACCGACCGCGGGATGGGTGTGGCGGTGAGCACCAGCAAATGCGGTTGGGTCTCGGCCTTGCTCGCCAACACCGCGCGCTGCTCCACCCCGAATCGGTGCTGTTCGTCGATCACCACTAGGCCAAGCTCGGCGAACTGCACCCGATCAGCCAGCAGAGCATGGGTGCCGATGACGATGCCCGCCTCGCCGCTGGCGGCTCGCAGCAAGGCCGAACGCTTGGCTTGAGCAGACATCGAGCCGGTGACCAGCACCACGTCTGTGGCCATCTCTGGGGTGCCAAGCATCCGGCCTCCTCCGAGCTCACCCAGCAGCGACGTGATGGTCTGATAGTGCTGGGCGGCCAAGACCTCAGTGGGCGCCAGCAGTGCGGCCTGACCGCCGGAGTCGACCACCGCGAGCATCGCCCGCAGCGCCACCACAGTCTTGCCTGAACCCACCTCGCCTTGGAGTAGGCGCTGCATTGGGCGGGTCTGTTCCAGGTCGGCAAAAACCGCCTCGCTCACTTCAACCTGCCCGGCAGTGAGCCGGAAGGGCAACTGGGCGTCAAAGGCCGCCAGCAGCCCATCGCTGAGCCGGGGCCTGGGCTTGGCCGCCCGCGCGGCCGCGTCCGCCCGGCGATAGGCCATGGTGAGCTGAGTGGCCATGGCTTCGTCGAACACCAATCGTTCGGCGCCCCGGGCCGCCTGCTGGAGGTTCACCGGCTGATGCACTGCGGCGAGGGCCTCGGCCAGCTCCATCACGTCGGCGGCCTCGCGTAGCCAGGCTGGCCAGGGGTCTTCGATGCCAGCCAGGTTGGCCAGCACCAGGCGGGCGCACTCAGCGACCTTCCAGGTGGGCAGCTTCGCCGTGGCCGGGTACATCCCAACCAAGCCGCCACTGGAAAGGGCAGCCAGCCGCTCCTTCTCCTCTGAAGTGGCCACGATGCGTCCGGCCGCGTCCATCATTACGAAGGTTGGGTGACTCATCTGCAGCTGGTCGCGGAAGGTGCCCACCTTGCCGACGAACAGTCCGGCGACTCCGGCCCGCAATTGCCGCTCCCACCACTCCAGCAGGTGGGTCTTGCCAAAGAAGGTGGCCGTCAGCCGGCCTTGGCCGTCAGTGAGGGCAACTTCGAGTCGACCCGGACGGGGTGCACCGCCGACTCGCGGACGCGGCTCGTAGCGCGCAATGTCGGCCACGCGCGCGGTGACTGCCACCAGTTCGCCGGGCTGCAGTCCGCCCAAGTCGGTGAGTTCAGTGCCGGAGAGGTAGTGGCGCGGAATGTGGCGCAGCAGGTCACCGACGCTGTGTATGCGCAACGCCGAGAACTCCTTGGCGGTGCGCTCCCCCAGCACGGGGCCCAGGGACGCATTCAGTTCGGCATAGGCGCGCGTGCGCCAGGGGCTGATTGCGGTGTCCACGGGCAGTCAGCCTAGGCGTTGCCTCCCCCAGCCCGCCGGAGGTGCCACGGAGCGCCCCACATTGGTCTGGATGCTGCCATACCTCCGGTCGCGGACACACAAAGAGACCCGCTGGACGGCGGGTCTCTTGTGGTTGGGTCAGCGGGTTACGCGACCAGCCTTCAGGCAGGACGTGCACACGTTCAGGCGCTTCGGGGTGCCATTGACGACGGCCCGCACGCGCTGAATGTTCGGGTTCCAGCGCCGATTGGTCTTCTTCTTCGACCAAGGCACGTTGTGACCGAAGCCCGGGCCCTTGGCGCAGATGTCACAGACAGCAGCCACTGGAGTACTCCTCGTTATCTAGCGAATCCGCGCATCCACGAGACGCGCGCAAGAGCGGCCCCCACGACGGGGACCTGCCTACGATACCTGAATCGAACCGACGGATGCGAATCGGCATCAAGGCTCAGGAAGCGACCACGATCGGCAGAATCATGGGGCGCCGCCGGAAGTTGTTGTTCACCCACCTGCCGATAGTGCGCCGCACCAACTGTTGCAGCTGGAAGGTGTCTTCCACCCCGTCAGCGAGCGCCTTTTCGATCGCGGCGACCAACTCGGGACGAACCGCGTCAAAGACCGCATCGCCTTCGGCAAATCCCCGAGCATGGATGTCTGGTCCGCTGACCAGTCGCCGCGCCCGGAAGCTCACCACGGTGACCACGCTGATCATGCCCTCTTCGCCCAGAATCTTGCGGTCGGTCAACTCGGTGTCGGAGACCTCACCTTCGGTAAGACCGTCCACAAAGATGTAGCTGCAATCGAGTTGGCCAACGACCCGTGCCGGTCCACCAGCAGGCAGATCGAGGACGGCGCCATCTTCGACGGCGAACACGTTCGCTTCGGGAACTCCGGTGGCTACCGCCAGTTTGGCGTTGGCGATCAGGTGCCGCACCTCCCCGTGGACGGGCAGCACGTTCCTCGGTGTCAGCAGGTTGTAGCAGTACAGCAACTCCCCCGCGCTGGCATGGCCGGAGACGTGCACCATCGCGTTGCCGCGGTGGACCACGTCGACCCCATTGCCCGCCAACCCGTTGATCACTCGATAGACCGAGTTCTCATTGCCGGGGATCAACGAGGAGGCCAACAAGACCACATCGCCGGCGCCAGCGGTGATCACCGGATGTTCGTGGCTAGAGATGCGCGACAGCGCGCTCAGCGGCTCGCCTTGAGACCCGGTGGAGATGATCACCACCTGATCCTCGGGATAGTTGTCGATCTGCTTCAGGTCGATCAGGGTGTTCTCCGGCACCTTCAAGAAGCCCAACTCGCGGGCCACCGTCATGTTGCGCACCATCGAGCGGCCCACATAGACCACCTTGCGCTGGTGGCGAACCGCAGCGTCCATCACCTGCTGCACCCGGTGCACGTGCGAGGCGAAGCAGGCCACGATGAGCTTCTTCTTCGCGTTGGCGAACACCCGCTCCATGGCTGGCTCAATATCGCGCTCGTGGCCGGTGAAGCCGGCAGTTTCGGCGTTGGTCGAATCCACCATGAACAGATCCACACCCTCTTCGCCCAGTTTGGCGAAGCCACGCAGATCGGTGAGGCGGTGGTCCAGGGGCAACTGATCCATCTTGAAGTCGCCGGTATGCAGCACCGTGCCAGCCTTGGTGCGCATCACCACTGCCAGCGCGTCGGGGATTGAGTGGTTGACCGCGAGGAACTCCAGCTCAAACTCGCCAACCGTAACCCGGTCGCCCTCGGCAACTTCACGCAGGTCGAGGTCGCGCAGCCGGTGCTCACGCAGCTTTGCCCGCACCAATGCCAACGTCAGTTTGGAGCCGTAGATCGGCAGGTTGCCACGGCGGCGCAGCAGATACGGAATCCCGCCAATGTGATCCTCATGCCCGTGGGTCAGTACCAGGGCCTGGACCTCATCCATTCGATCCTCGATCAAGTGCAATCCAGGCAGGATGAGGTCAACTCCGGGATGTTCCTCGGACGGGAACAGCACCCCGCAGTCAATGAACATCAACTCGCCGTTGATCTCGAAGGAAGTCATGTTCCGGCCGATGTCGCCAAGACCGCCCAGGGGGATCACCCGTAGGGTGTCAGGGGCCAGCTTTGGGGGGGTTCGCAGGGTATCTCGCACGTCCACAACTTACCGCGCGCCGGTGACGGCAGACTCCCATCGGCAGCGCTCGCCGACCGGTAAGTGGGCCGAAATAGGTACAGTGACGACCGTGATCGCTGATTCTGTCCGCCTGGCCCTACCCAACCAAGCCGCCGCGATTGCCGAGCTGCAACGCCGCAGTTGGTCGGCGACCCTTCCCGCCGACACTGCCCAGCAGCTACTCAGCTCTATCGACCTGGCGACGATGACCGACAGCTGGCGTGCCGCCATCGAACGCCCACCGCTGGCCCAGCTGCGCGTACTGGTGGCGGTGACCACAGACCGGGTGGTGGGCTTCGCAGCGGTCGGTCCGAGCGATGATCCTGACACCGAAGTCAGCCAGGACGGATTGGTGGCCGAGTTCAGCATTGATCCGCTGGCTTGGCGCCAAGGTCACGGATCTCGGCTGCTCAACGCCTGCGTGGACACCCTTCGTGCCGACGGGTTCACCCGAGCCACCTGGTGGGTGCGTGCCGATGACGATGTATTGCGCGCCTTCCTCACCGAGGCTGGCTGGGACGCCGACGGCGCCCACACCGAAGTTGGGTTCGCCGAGGACGGCGCGCGGGTGAAGCTGGTTCGCCTGCACACCGCGATCGGCTGAGCGGGCCGCTACAGGCCCAGCAAGCCGTCGATGCCCACCGTCAGCCCTGGCAGGCCACCGACGGCGCGTACCGCCGCCAACACGCCGGGCATGAAGCCGACTCGATCCAAGGAGTCGTGACGAATGGTCAGGGTCTCCCCCGCCGAACCGAACAGCACCTCCTGATGGGCGATTAACCCTCGCAGCCGCACGCCGTGAATGTGAATGCCCGAAACTTCGGCTCCACGGGCACCGTCCAGGCCAGTGTTGGTGGCATCAGGCACTGAGCCCAACCCGGCAGCGGCTCGCGCCGCCGCGATCCGGCCGGCGGTGGCCTGGGCGGTACCAGATGGGGCATCCACCTTGTTCGGGTGGTGCAGCTCGATGATCTCAGCTGACTCGAAGAAGCGCGCGGCCTGATCGGCGAAATGCATCATCAGCACCGCCCCAATCGAAAAGTTCGGTGCCACCAGGATGTTCGCGCCCGGCTTTGCGGCCAGCTGATCGCGCAGGCTCTGCAGGCGATCTTCGCTGAAGCCGGTGGTACCCACCACTGCATGCACTCCGTGCTCGATGCACCACGACAGGTTGTCCATCACCACACTCGGCACGGTGAAATCGACCACCACCTCGGCATCGGCTGCCGCACTGCGATCATCGCCAGCATCGATCGCGGCAACCAGCTCCAGATCGTCGGACGCCGCCACCGCCCGGCACACCTCATCGCCCATTCGGCCCTTGGCCCCGAAGACGGCTACCCGCATGGTGGTTCCCCTTTCGTCGCCCGCCATCCTAGGGCGCGACGCTCGGTGGCCGAAAACGCCAGAACCGGCGCCCTGCGAGTGCAGGGCGCCGGTTCTGGTAGCCGAAATCAGGCCTCGGTGCTGGGCACCTCGGCCGCAGCGGACTCCTCGACAACCGGGATCAGCGAAAGCTTGCCCTTGTCATCGATCTCGGAGATCTCAACCTGGATCTTCTGGCCGACACTGACCACGTCCTCCACGTTCTCCACGCGACCGCCACCGGCGAGGGAGCGGAGCTTGGAGATGTGCAGCAGGCCGTCCTTGCCTGGGAGCAGTGAGATGAACGCGCCGAACGGCATGATCTTCACCACGGTGCCCAGGTAGCGCTCGCCCTTCTCCGGCATCGTCGGGTTGGCGATGGCGTTGATGATCGAACGGGCAGCCTCGGCGGCTTCACCGTTGTCGGCACCGATGTAGATGGTGCCGTCGTCCTCGATGGAGATGTTCGCGCCGGTGTCATCCTGGATCTGGTTGATCATCTTGCCCTTAGGCCCAATGACCTCGCCGATCTTGTCGATCGGGATCCGAATGGTGATGATCCGAGGGGCGTACTGGCTCAGCTCATCAGGAGCATCGATCGCCTCGCCCATCACGTCAAGAATGGCGTAACGAGCTTCGCGGGCCTGCAACAGCGCACTGGCCAGCACCTCGGCGGGGATCCCGTCGAGCTTGGTGTCCAACTGCAGGGCGGTGACGAAGTCCCGGGTACCAGCGACCTTGAAGTCCATGTCACCCAGGGCATCTTCGGCGCCCAGGATGTCGGTGAGGGCGACGTAGCGGATCTCGCCGTCGATCTCTTCGCTCATCAGGCCCATCGCGATGCCAGCCACGGCCGCCTTCAATGGCACGCCCGCGTTCAGCAGCGACAAAGTGGAGGCGCAAACCGAACCCATCGAGGTGGAACCGTTGGAGCCCAGGGCTTCGGAGACCTGGCGGATGGCGTAGGGGAATTCGTCCCGCTTCGGCAGCACCGGCACCAAGGCGCGCTCAGCCAGCGCGCCGTGGCCGATTTCGCGGCGCTTCGGCGAACCAACGCGACCGGTCTCACCGGTGGAGTAAGGCGGGAAGTTGTAGTTGTGCATGTAGCGCTTGGTGGTCTCCGGCGCGAGCGTGTCCAACTTCTGCTCCATGTCGAGCATGTTGAGCGTGGAAACCCCCAGGATCTGGGTCTCGCCACGCTGGAACAGCGCCGAACCGTGCACCCGCGGGAGCACGCCGACCTCGGCAGACAGGGTGCGGATATCGCGCACCCCACGGCCGTCGATGCGGACCTGCTCGGTGAGGGTGCGCTGCCGGACGATCTTCTTGGTCAGTGCCCGGAAGGCACCTGAGATCTCCTTGACCCGCTCGGGGAACCGGTCATCCAGTTCAGCGTGCAGGGCATCCTTCAGCTCTTCGGTAGCGGTTTCGCGCTCCTGCTTGCCGGAAATGCTCATCACAGCCACCAACCGGTCCGTGCCGACCTCGGCCACCACGTCGTAGACGTCAGGCTGGTAATCGAGGAACACCGGGAACTGGGTCACCGGCTTGGGCAGCATTGCGGCCAACTCGGCCTGCGCATCGCACAGGGCCTTGATGAACGGCTTTGACGCCTCGATGCCCTGAGCGACAACCTCTTCGGTCGGGGCGGTCTTGCCCGAGCGCACCAGATCCCAGGTGAACTCGGTGGATTCGGCTTCGACCATCATGATCGCGACATCGCCGTCGGGTAGCACCCGGCCAGCAATGGCCATCTCGAAAGTGGCCGATGCGCTCTGCTCAACAGTCGGGAAGCCGACCCACTGGTCACCGATCAGGGCGACGCGGACGCCGCCGACCGGGCCGGAGAACGGCAGACCAGCCAGCGTGGTGGAGGCGGAGCCGGCGTTGATCGCCAGCACGTCGTAGCGGACGTTCGGGTTCAGGGCCATCACCGTGATGACTACCTGCACCTCGTTGCGCAGGCCCTTGACGAAGCAGGGACGCAGCGGACGGTCGGTCAGCCGGCAGGCCAGGATGGCGCCCTCAGAAGGACGGCCCTCCCGACGGAAGAAGGAGCCGGGAATGCGGCCGGCGGCGTACATGCGCTCTTCCACGTCCACGGTGAGCGGGAAGAAGTCGATGGCATCGCGCGGGGTCTTCTGCGCGGTGGTGGCCGACAGCAGCATGGTGTCGCCGTCGAGGTAGACCGCGGCGCTGCCGCTGGCCTGGCGAGCGAGCAGGCCGGATTCGAAGCGAACGACGTGCTTGCCCAGGGGGCCGTTGTCAATCACGGCCTCAGTGAAACGAAGGTCAGGACCTTCCATTTGGATTCCTTTCGGTTCGCCCCAGGCTCGACCCGCCCGGTCTTCGATCGAGGCTCGCGGGAGGCGTTCACTGCTGCCCGAAAGTCACTACCGAGGACCAAACCAGACACTGCCTGGGGCTGTTTTGTGTTGTGAAGCACGACTAGCCGGCGACGGGTTACCCGTCACCGGCTAGTCATGAAGCGTTGGTCACCGACGCAAGCCGAGGCGTGCGATCAGCGAGCGGTAATGCTCAACATCGTTCTTGGCGACGTAGTTGAGCAGGCGGCGACGCTGGCCGACCATCAGCATCAGGCCACGGCGGCTATGGTGGTCGCCCTTGTGGACCTTCAGGTGCTCGGTCAGATGCGAGATCCGCTTGGTGAGCAGCGCGATTTGAACATCCGGCGAACCGGTATCGCCCGGGGTAGTGGCGTAGTCTTCAATGATCTTCTTCTTGGTGTCAGCGTCCATCGACTCGCTGCTCCTTTCGGTTTCCCGTTGCGCGGCGCTTCCCTGCCAAATGGCACGATCTTTGGATTAACAAAATCGCTGGGGAGCTCTTAGGCGTCCGCGGCCGTCATGACGGCGTTGCGAGTCTACCGGCTGGGATCGGTCCCCGCGAATCGGACTCGCGCCCAAATGCCGAACCCTGAGCTGACTCGGCCACCAACCAAGGGCCTATACCACTACGCTACGGCGAGCAGACCCGGCAGGTCCGGCTCCACTGGAAGGACTTTCAAACACATGCAGATCGGGATTCCTCTGGAAACTCTCAAGGGGGAGACGCGAGTAGCGGCCACCCCCAAGACAGTGGCCCAACTGATCAAACTCGGACACAGCGTCATCGTCGAAGCAGGCGCTGGGGCCAAATCCTCCTACCCCGACGCCGAATTCGAGGCAGCCGGCGCCGTCATCGGCGATCGAGCCCAATCCTGGGCAGCCCCGGTCGTCGCCAAGATCAACCCGCCCAATGCCAGGGAGATCAATCAACTGGCCAAGGGCACCACGCTGATCTCGCTGATCGCTCCTGGCCGTAGCCCGGAACTGGTCGAGAAGCTCACCAAGCGTGGCCTCACGGTGATGGCGATGGACGCGGTCCCCCGCATTTCACGGGCTCAGGCGCTGGACGTCCTGTCGTCGATGGCCAACATCGCCGGCTACCGAGCCGTGATTGAAGCTGCCAACGAGTTCGGCTCCTTCTTCACCGGCCAGGTAACTGCGGCTGGCAAGGTTCCGCCGGCCAAGGTCTTCGTCTCCGGTGCTGGTGTGGCCGGTCTGGCTGCTGTTGGTACGGCGAAGTCGCTGGGCGCGATCGTGCGGGCGACTGATCTGCGCGCAGAGGTGGCCGAGCAGGTGCAGTCAATGGGTGGCGAGTTCGTGGCCGTTCAGGCCGAGCAGCAGAAGTCCGCTGACGGCTACGCCAAGGAGGCCAGTGACGCCTACAAGGAGGCTGCTGCTCAGCTGTATGCCGAGCAGTGCAAGGACGTCGACATCATCATCACCACTGCGTTGATCCCGGGACGCCCCGCGCCCCGGCTCATCACCGCCGAGATGGTGGCGACCATGAAGCCAGGCTCGGTGATCGTCGATATGGCCGCCTCCAACGGTGGCAACGTCGAGGGCTCGGTGGCCGACAAGATGGTGGTGACCGAGAACGGCGTGAAGATCATCGGTTACACCGATCTGCCCGGCCGCCTGCCAACCCAGGCCTCCCAGCTGTACGGCACCAACGTCGTCAACCTGTTCAAGCTGCTCACCCCCAACAAGGACGGCGAAGTCAACCTCGACTTCGACGACGTGGTGATCCGCGGGATGACGGTCTGCAAGGACGGCGAGCTGATGTGGCCACCGCCACCAGTACAGGTCTCTGCCGCAGCACCGGCCGCGGTCGTCGCGGTCGTGCCGACCGAAGAGCCGGCAGTCAAGGCGGCCCGCGAGGCTGCCGAGGCCAAGGCAAAGGGTCGTCGTCAGCTGTTGACGTCGGTGATCGCCGCCATTCTGGTGATCCTGGCGGTGACGTTCTCCCCGGCGAGCTTCGTCGGCGCATTCACCGTGTTCGCGCTGGCCGTGATCGTCGGCTTCTACGTGATTAGCGGGGTTGCCCACTCACTACACACACCGTTGATGGCTCAAACCAACGCCATCTCCGGCATCATCCTGGTCGGCGCCGTGCTTCAGCTCGGCTCGACCGATCTAGCAGTGCTGATCATGTCGTTCATCGCAGCGGCAATCGCCAGCATCAACATCTTCGGCGGCTTCCTGGTGTCCTACCGGATGCTCAGCATGTTCAAGAAAGGGGCATGAACATGCTGACGCAGTTCATTGACGGTATGTACATCGTTGCCGGGGTGTTGTTCATCCTCTCCCTGGCTGGCTTGTCCAAGCAGACCACCTCCCGGGTGGGCAACATCGCTGGCATGGTCGGCATGGTCTTGGCTCTGGCCGCAGTTATCGCGGCTTCGGTGACCACCTCCTGGGTGGCTAACCAGGCCGGCAGCCCAACTCGCCTGCCCTGGATGATCACCTTGGGCCTGATCCTGGCCGTGCTGGTGATCGGCGCGGCGATCGGCACCCCGATCGCCCGCAAGGTCGAGATGACCCAGATGCCTGAGCTGATCGCCATCTTCCACTCATTTGTGGGTATGGCTGCGGTCCTGGTCGGGTTCAACTCCTTCGCCGTCCCCGGTGAAGGCGCTGGCGGCACGGTGCATCTGGTCGAGGTCGCCCTCGGCGTCCTCATCGGCGCCTACACCTTCACTGGTTCCGTGGTGGCCTATCTGAAGCTCTCGGCCAAGATGAGTTCCGCGCCGCTGACGCTACCCGGACGTAACCTGCTCAACCTGGCCGGGTTTGCGATCTTCGTTGCCCTGATGGTCGGCTTCACCATGTTTGGCACCGGTGAGCACCACGCACCGACCATGCTCGGCTGGGGTCTGATCATCGGAATCGCGGCAATCGGCTTCCTGCTCGGCTACCACATGGTGGCCGCTATCGGTGGCGGCGATATGCCGGTCGTGGTGTCGATGCTCAACTCCTACTCGGGTTGGGCCGCGGCAGCAGCAGGGTTCATGTTGAACAACAACCTGCTCATCATCACCGGCTCGCTGGTTGGCTCCTCCGGTGCGATTCTGAGCTACATCATGTGCCGGGCGATGAACCGCTCGTTCATCTCGGTCATCCTCGGTGGCTTCGGGGTAGACGGCGGCACGGTGGCAGCTAGCTCCGACGAGCAGGGCGAGCACCGAGAGATCGATGCTGCTGGTGCCGCCGACATGCTGCTCAACGCCAAGTCCGTGGTCATCACCCCCGGTTACGGCATGGCTGTGGCCAAGGCGCAGTATCCGGTCGCTGAAATCACCTCCCAGCTGCGAGCCAAGGGCATCAACGTCCGGTTCGGCGTCCACCCGGTTGCCGGACGGCTACCTGGTCACATGAACGTGCTGCTGGCCGAGGCGAACGTCCCCTACGACATCGTGCTGGAAATGGACGAGATCAACGAGGACTTCCCCGAGACCGACGTGGTGCTGGTTATCGGTGCCAACGACACCGTGAACCCGGCCGCCCTCGACGATCCCGGTTCCCCGATCGCCGGCATGCCGGTGCTTGAGGTCTGGAAAGCCGAAAACGTCATCGTATTCAAGCGGTCGATGGCCACCGGCTACGCCGGGGTGCAGAACCCGCTGTTCTTCAAGGAGAACACCCAGATGCTGTTTGGGGACGCCAAGCAGCGGGTGGAAGACATCCTGAAGGCGCTGGACTGACAGCTGACTGAGCCCCAACGCGAAGGGCCCCCACCGACTGCCGGTGGGGGCCCTTCGCGTTGCTGACTCTTAGTCGAGGCCGAGAATGGTGCGGCACTGGCGCACGTCGTCCTGCATCTGGGTAATCAGTTCGCTGATGTCAGTGAAACGAATCTGGCCGCGGATTCGCGCGGTGAACTCCACCGAGATCGGGGCGCCGTAAAGTTCCAGATCGTCCCGGTCGAGCACATAGGACTCCACCCGTCGCGAGATGCCATCGAAGGTGGGGTTGGTGCCAACCGAGATCGCGGCCGGCCAGCGGTCAGCCTTCCTGCCGGGCATCAGCGCCTCACCGTGGGCATCAAGGCCGTCTCGGCGGGTGACCCACCCGGCATAGACCCCATCGATGGGGGAAGCCAGCAGTTCGGGCACTGGCAGATTGGCGGTCGGGAAACCAAGCTCGCGGCCACGCTGGTCGCCATGGGCCACCACTCCGCGGAAGCAGAACGGCCGGCCAAGGTGCTCCGCGGCGTGCACCACATTGCCCACGGCCAGGGCCTCGCGGATCGTCGTGGAGCAGGTTTCTTCGTCACCGAAGCGAACCAACGGCAGGCCCTCCACTTCGAAGCGGCCAGCCGACAGCTCGGCCAAGGTCTCCAACGAACCGGCAGCCAAATGACCGAAGCGGAAATTCTCCCCCACCACCACCAGGGTTGGATCCAGCGGGACCAAAATCTCATCGACGAACTTCGCTGGCGTCCAGGATGCGAACTCTTCGGTGAAGTCGATTACCCGTACTCGATCCGCCCCGGCTTCGGTGAGGTACTCGATGCGGGCCTCAAGGCTGGTCAACAGCAAGGGGGCCGAGGCTGGCCGCAACACCGACACCGGGTGTGGCCAGAAGGTGACCACCACTAGCGGCAACTCAGGATGCTGGCGCTTTGCTTCGGCGAGCACTTCGCGGTGGCCGGGGTGGACGCCGTCGAAGTTGCCGATGACGACTACTGAAGAACCCACGAACGCCTTCCCTGACCTACCTTGGTGCACCGGTTATCCACCATACCTTCCTCATCCCGTTCGGATTGGTCAGCCCGCCAGCACCGCAATCGGTGCCGCCCGCAGCTCAGGGTCGGGACGGTAAAGGGCCAACAACTCACCATCGAAGACCAGTGCCGTCACATCGGCTGGCAGGCTCAGGTCGAGAGGCCGCCCGAAACCGATCTCCACTGCTTGGGCTGCGCTCACTTCCACCACCGGGAATGCTCGGCGGGCGACCTCGCCCAGACCGATCAGCGGCGGCGCTTCGTCGCCAGCCAGGCCCTGCTCGTCCAGGCTCGCCATGTTCAACTCGAATCCGCCGATGCGGGTGCGCCGTAGGGCTGTCAGATGACCTCCGGTGCCTAGTTGGGCACCCAGGTCGCGAGCCAGGGCCCGAATGTAGGTGCCCGAAGAGCAGTCAACAATCACGTCCAGGTCGAGCACCGGGGTGCCAGCCGGCTCAACGACTGTTTCGCCGGGACGAACCGCGAGCACCTCGTAGCGGGAGACAGTGACCTGCCGAGCTGCCAACTCCACCTGCTCGCCCGCCCGGACCCGGGCGTAGGCGCGCTTGCCGTCGACCTTTATCGCCGAGACCGCCGATGGCACCTGGCTGATCTGGCCGAGGAATCCGCCCACGGCGGCCCGCACGTCGGCCTCGCTCACCCCGGACGCTCCCCTGGCCGCGACGACATCACCTTCGGCATCATCAGTGACGGTATCGATGCCGAGCCGAATGGTGGCGGTGTAGGTCTTGTCGTGTCCGGCAAGGTGACCCAACAGTCTGGTGGCTCGGTTCACCCCCACCAGCAGTACGCCGGTGGCCATCGGGTCCAAGGTGCCGGCATGTCCGACCTTCCGGGTGCCATAGAGGCGCCGACAGCGGCCCACGACCTGATGCGATGTCCAGCCTTGCGGCTTGTCTACCACCACCAGGCCAGAGACCATTGGGGCCTCAGTCATCGACCACGTCTGCTTCACCAGGCTTGCGGTAGGGGTCGGGCTCCCCGGCATAGCTGGCACCGGCAGCCTGGGCCGCCACGGCGGCGTCCAGTGCCTTGGCGCGAGCGATCACGTCCTCCAGGTGGGCGGCATCTTCCTCGACCGCATCCAGGACGAACTCCAGGGTTGGGGTGAACTTCAGACCGAGGTGCTTGCCGACCGCCGAACGCAACACGCCGGTGGCCGATTTCAACGCCACCGCCGAGTCCGCCCGGGCGTCGGCATCACCGAGGACGGTGTAGAAAACGGTGGCATCGTGACCGTCGCCGGTCATGCGCACGTCAGTGACGGTCACGAAGCCGAGACGGGGGTCTTTGATTCGACGCTGCAGCATCTCGGCGACCACGAACTTGATCTGCTCTGACACCTTGGCGAACCGTGGCTTGGACATGCCTACTCCTTTTTGAAACGTCCGCCCGGCCCCTCAACCGAAGGACCGGGCGGACGATACTGCTTGTGCTGAGCCGGTCGAGATGCTCAGTCGCGCGGCTTCTCCACCATCTCGAAGGTCTCGATGATGTCGCCAATCTTGACGTCAGAGAAGTGCGACAAGGTGGTGCCACACTCAAAGCCCTCGCGCACCTCAGTAGCGTCGTCCTTCTCCCGTCGCAGCGAGGCGATGGAGGTCTCCGCGACCACCACTCCGTCACGAATGAGTCGGGCCTTGGCGTTGCGGCGCAGGATGCCGTTGAGCACCATGCAGCCGGAAATGATGCCGAACTTCGAGGAGCGGAAGATCTCGCGGATCTCGGCCTGGCCGAGCACCTTCTCCTCGAAAATCGGCTTCAGCAGACCCTTCAGCGCAGCCTCGACCTCATCGATCGCGGCGTAGATCACCGAGTAGTAGCGGACGTCGACACCCTCGGCATCGGCCAGCTGGGTGGCCTTGCCCTGGGCCCGGACGTTGAAGCCGATGATGACTGCATCGGAGGCCGCAGCCAAGGTGACGTTGGTCTCGGTGATCGCGCCGACACCGCGGTCGATGACTCGCAAGGAGACTTCCTCGCCCACATCGATCTGCAACAGCGCATCTTCCAGAGCCTCGACCGCGCCGGCCGAATCGCCCTTGAGGATGAGGTGCAGTTCTTGGGCCTCGCCCTTGGCCAGCTGCTCGAACAGCTGATCCAGCGTCTTGCGCCGGGTCGTCTTCGCCAACATGGCGGCCCGCTGCCGGGCTTCCCGCTTCTCGGCAATCTGGCGCGCCATCCGGTCGTCGTCGACGACCAGGAAGTTGTCACCAGCACCGGGAACCGAAGTAAGACCCAACACCTGGACCGGCATGGACGGCGGTGCGAAGTCGACGGTGTCGCCCTGATCGTTGATCAGTGCTCGCACCCGACCGTAGGCCGAACCGGCCACGATCGAATCGCCGGTACGCAGCGTGCCGCGGTGCACCAGGACGGTAGCTACCGGGCCGCGACCCTTGTCGAGGTGTCCCTCGATGGCCACACCCTGAGCTGGCATTTCCGGGTTGGCGCGCAGATCCAAGGAAGCGTCAGCAGTCAAGATGATCGCCTCCTCCAACTCGGCCAAGCCGGTACGCGAGGTTGCCGAGACTTCGACGAACATGGTGTCGCCGCCGTATTCCTCCGGCACCAGACCAAACTCGGTCAGCTGGCCGCGGACCTTAACTGGGTCAGCAGCTTCCTTGTCCATCTTGTTGATCGCTACCACGATCGGCACATCGGCCGCCTTGGCGTGGTTGAGCGCCTCGATGGTCTGCGGCATCACACCGTCATCAGCAGCAACAACGAGCACAGCGATGTCGGTGGACTTCGCCCCACGGGCACGCATGGCGGTGAACGCCTCGTGACCGGGGGTGTCGATGAAGGTGATCTTGCGCAGGTTGCCGTCAACCTCGGTGGCGATCTGATACGCGCCGATGGCCTGGGTGATACCGCCGTGCTCACCAGCTACCACATTGGTGTTGCGCAGCGCGTCCAACAGCTTGGTCTTACCGTGGTCGACGTGACCCATGACGGTGACCACCGGCGGACGAGCCTCCAGATCCTCCTCATCGCCAAGGTCCTCGCCGAACTCGATGTCGAAGCTCTCCAGCAGTTCGCGGTCCTCATCCTCTGGGGAGACGACCTCGATCTTGTAGTTGAGTTCGGCGCCCAGCACCTCGAGGGTGTCATCGGAGACGGACTGGGTGGCGTTGACCATTTCGCCCAGGTGGAACAGCACCTGCACCAGCGAGGCCGCGTCGACGCCAATCTTCTCGGCCAGGTCAGTCAGCGAGGAACCGCGGCTAAGCCGGACGATCTGTCCGTCGCCCTGACGGACGCGCACACCGCCAATGGAGGGGGCCTCCATCTGGTCGAATTCCTGCCTGCGCTGCTTCTTCGACTTGCGGCCACGCTTGGGCTGACCACCGGGACGCCCGAAAGCGCCCTGGGTGCCCGAGCCGCCGCGACCACCGCGGCCACGACCACCGCCGCCACCTGGCGGGCCACCGCCACCGGGCGGGCCGCCGACGCCACCACGACCAGGAGCCCCACCGGGACGACCACGGCCAGCGCCACCGGGGGCGCCACCGGGGCGTCCACCTTGACCGGTGCGGGCCGGGCCACCAAGGCCGGTTCCAGCGGTCTTGGGCATCATCGCCGGGTTGGGCCTTGGCATTCCCGGAGCGCTGCTGCCACCGGGGCGCGGCGGGCGATCCGGCCGCTGACCAGCTGGCCGATCAGCGAAGGGACGATCCGGCCTTGGTGCGGCACCCTCGGGGCGGGGGCGCTGCACGCCCATGCCCTGACGGGGAGCAAATGGATTGTTGCCGGGACGCGGAGCCCCGGGGCGGCGAGAATTCGCGCCCGGCAGACCGCCAGTGCCACCGGGACGCGGCATGGGCCGCGGCCGCGGCACGGCAGCGGAGTCACCGGGACGGGACTCAGCAGGACGAGAGTCAGCAGCGCCCGAATCGGCCGGACGGGCCTCAGCAGCCCGCGCCTCAGCCGGACGGGCCTCAGCGGGACGGGACTCGGCGGGACGGGCCTGGGCGGGACGGGCCTCAGCAGCCCGCGCCTCAGCCGGACGCGCTTCAGCAGGACGCGGCGCCGCAGCCGGACGTCGTTCGGCTGGCCGGGACTCAGTAGCCCGCGGTGCCGCAGCCGGACGTGGGCCCGGGGCCGGAGCCGCTTCGGCCTTGGCCGGTGCGCTGGTTTCGGACTTGGGTGCTTCGGGTTTGACTGGCTCCACCGGAGCTGGCGCGGCGGGGGCGGCTGCGGGGGCCGGCTTCGCGGCTGCCGGCTTGGCCGGTGCCGGCTTGTCGGCAGGCTTCCCCTGCTGCCCAGCGGCTGACTTCTCCCGGAGCTTACGTACCACCGGTGCTTCGATGGTTGAAGATGCAGATCGAACGAACTCCCCCAAATCATTGAGGGTCTGCAAAAGTTCCTTGCTTTCGAGTCCGAGCTCTTTTGCGAGCTCGTAGACGCGGACCTTGGCCACTACTCTCCTTCAGGCCCGCGCAGGCGCGTCGGACCACTAGTTCGGGTTAATGCTCATTTCGAGGTACTCATCGAGTGGTCATGAGCGTGAGCCCACTTTCTGGTTGTGCTCGCCACGGATCAGCGAACGCGCAGCGCGCAGTCTATCGCGCTGGAGGCCCATCCGCTCAATCCCCCAGGGCGAGCCGCTGCGCAGCGAGGTGCTGGGCCGCCCGGAACACCAAACAAACCCGGCAATGTTCACTAAACAGTCAGCTCGGCCAGCGCCAGCGCCACTTGCTCGGGGTCGACCCCAACTTTCAATGCCCGGCCAACCGCCCGGCGCTGCAGTGCTACCGCAGCGCAGGATGGATGCAGATAGCAGCCGCGGCCCGGCAGCCGCCCGGCGGCATCCACCAGCACCGCACCTTCGGCAGCACTCCACACCAGCCGGAGGAGGCCAGATTTGTCGCCGCGCTGTCGGCAGCCGATGCAGGTGCGTTGGGGTTCCACGAGTTGGGAGTCTAAGCCACTCCAAGCGGCTCCAACCATCCACAGGTGGCACCCAGGTTGGGCTGGGCTTTGGCACAGCCCAATCGGGTTGTCTGGGCCTGGATCTACCAATAGGAGCTACATGAACAGCAAGCAACGCGTCGGGCTGGCCGTCGGCGGCGGCATCATCGCGGTCGCAGCCGCGGTCGGCGTGGGGGCTGCCGCGGCCAACCTTGCCGGCAGCAGCACCCCGAACGTCCCCGGCTACGGACAGCGGACGGACGGCCAAGATGGCAGCCGCGGCGGCGGCCAACAGTTGGATACCACCGCCATGGCGAAGGCCATGGCAGCGAAGCTGGGGGTGGACGAGGCCAAGATGAAGACCGCCCTCGACAATGCGATGCAGGCCAGTCGTCCCTCCGGCCAGGCCTCAGGCCAGCCAACCGGGGCGCCTGGAGGCGGCAGCGGGGGTGCCGCGCCCAGTGGGGCTCCCAGCGGTGCGCCAACCTCGGGTGGCCAGAATGATTCCCGGCGCACCGAGATGCTCACCACCGTGGCTACCTCCATAGCCACCGAACTGAATCTCGATCAGGCCAAGGTGCTGGCCGCCCTCCAAGAGGTGTGGCAGAGCAACGGACCTAGCGGCGGGCAGCCAAGCGCTCAACCCAGCGGTCAGCCGAGTTGAGTCGCCAGCGCTAGCGCGGCCTACTCAGCCGCGGTATCAGGACGGATGTCGATCCGCCAACCCGTCAGCCGAGCAGCGAGCCTGGCGTTCTGGCCTTCCCGGCCGATCGCCAGGCTCAGCTGGTAGTCGGGCACGATCACCCGGGCGGACCTAGCTGCGGCGTCGACGACCGTCACCGAAGAGACCTTGGCCGGGCTGAGCGCCTGGGCGACGAACACTTCCGGCTCATCGGAATAGTCGATGATGTCGATCTTCTCTTCATTAAGTTCGTGCATGATTGCCCGCACCCGCTGCCCCATCGGACCGATACAAGCACCCTTTGCCGACACGTCTGCGTTGTGGCTTACTACCGCGATCTTGGTGCGATGACCGGCCTCGCGGGCCAGCGCCTTGATCTCGACCACACCGTGTTCGATCTCGGGAACTTCAAGGGCGAACAGCTTGGCCACCAGGTTGGGGTGGGTGCGCGACACCACCACCTGCGGTCCGCGCAGCTCGCGGCGAACACTCACTACGAAAACCCGCAGCCGCTTGCCGTGGCTGTAATCCTCGCCGGGCACCTGCTCCGCGGCTGGCATGATCGCCTCGATGGAGCCCAGATCAACCCGCACCACTCGCGGGTCGCGATCCTGCTGAACCACACCGACCAGGATGTCGCCCTCAGAGCCAGCAAAATGGCCGAACTTCTGCTCGTCCTCGGCTTCGCGGAGCCGCTGGGTGATCACCTGGCGCGCGGTGGCCGCAGCCACCCGGCCAAAGCCTTCGGGCGTGTGATCAAACTCACCGATCGGGTTGCCGTCCTCATCAAGTTCAGGGGCGAAGACACTCACCTTGCCACTGCGCCGATCAATCTCAACCCGCGCGCCTTCAACCGCACCTGGGGTCTTGGCGTAGGCGTTCAGCAGAGCTTCGGTCAAGGCGTTCAGCAGCACGTCCATGCTGATTTCCTTGTCGCGTTCCAGCGCTTTCAGGGCGCTCAGGTCGACATCCACCTCAGACCTCCTCTTCCTCATCGTCGGACTTGTTGATGGAGCGATTCATCTCCACCTGCACTTGGGCGGTGGTGATCGCCGCCAGCGCGATTTCTTGCACAACTCCGGCCACTTCGAGCTCGAGAACCTCATCGCTGACGCCAACGATTCGTCCGGTAACCGGCTCATCGGCAGTGGTGATGGCCACCAGCCGACCGCGGTTGCGGCGGAAGTGCTTGGCTTCGGTCAAGGGACGCCCGACCCCACGCGAGGAGACCTCAAGGGTGTAGGGGCGACCCTTGGTGACATCAGCATCATCGAGGGCCACCGAGATGCTGCGAGTGGCCTGGGCGATCTGGTCCATCGAGGGGCCAACACCAGCCGGACCGTCCCCATCAAGGAAGATGCGCACCACGGATCGCTTGCCTGCCGCAGTGATTTCCAACCGGTCAATCTCAAGGTCGTGGGCAGCTACCACCGGGGTTAGGAGCCTGCCAATTGCCGTGGAATCCATGCCCTACCTCGATCCGATTGTGTATTGCGATTGTCGAGCCGCCCGAACTCGGGCGAACTGTATTCAGCCCATCTTAGGTGCTTGCGGCCGGGCTCAGCCCTTCACCAGCGCGATCAACTGCGCAACCACCTCAGTCACGGGCACTTCGGCGCGCTCGCCGGTGGCCCGATCGCGAACCTCAACCAAGCCATCGGCCAGGCTGCGACCGACCACCACTGAGGTGGGCATGCCCATCACTTCGGCATCGGTGAACTTCACCCCAGGGCTGGCCTTGCGATCATCCAGCAGGACGCGGACGCCAGCAGCGTCCAACTCGGCGGCCAGCCGCTCGGCGGTGGCGGTGATCTCCTCGCCTTTGCCAGCAGCCAGAATCTGCACATCGAATGGCGCCAGCTCCCGCGGCCAGCACAGGCCTCGATCATCACAGGTTGCCTCGGCTACTGCGGCGACCGCTCGGGACACCCCCACGCCGTAGGAGCCCATGGTGACGGTGACCAGCTTGCCGTTCTCGTCCAGCACCTTCAGCCCGAGGGCTTCGGCGTACTTGCGGCCGAGTTGGAAGATGTGACCCATTTCGATACCGCGGGCCAGACTCAACGGACCCGAGCCGTCCGGTGCCGGGTCACCGGCGCGCACTTCGGCCACATCGATGATGCCGTCGGCGGTGAAGTCACGGCCAGCCACCACCTCGGTCATATGGGTGTCGACCAGGTTGGAGCCGGTGATCCAGGCGGTGCCGGCGACCACTCGGGGGTCGGTGAGGTAGCGCAGCTTGAGCGGGCCTTCGGCCCCCAAATGCTGCACGACGGTGCCGTCCACGATCTTGATCGGGCCGATGTAGCCCTTCACCAGGCCGGGGTTAGCCTGGAAGTCCTCATCGGTCACCGGGGCAGCTTCGGCCGGGGCGACGGCGGCTTCGAGCCGCTTCAGGTCGACATCGCGGTCGCCGGGTAGGCCGACCACCAGCAGCTCAGTGTGCGAATCGGGATAGGTCAGCTTGAACACCACGTTCTTCAAAGTGTCGGCTGCCGTCCAGGCCCGATCTGCGCGCGGGAACTTGGCGTTGGCTACGTCAACCAGTTCGACGATGGTGCCCGTATTGGGCGTATCGACAGTGTGGGCCGCACCGATACCGGACGCGTCCTGCTCGGCAGGAGCCGGCACTGTGACCGCTTCCACATTGGCCGCATAGCCGCCCGGGGAGCGAACGAAGGTGTCTTCGCCGGTCGGCGAGACGGCCAGAAACTCCTCGCTGGCCGAGCCACCCATCGCCCCCGAGGTGGCCTTGACGATCACGTACTCGAAGCCAAGGCGGTCGAAGATGCGGACGTAGGCCTGGCGGTGCGCCTCATAGGAGGCGGCCAGCCCGGCGTCGTCGACATCGAAGGAGTAGGAGTCCTTCATCACGAACTCACGCCCCCGCAGCAGGCCAGCGCGCGGCCGGGCCTCGTCGCGGTACTTGGTCTGAATCTGGTACAGCGACAGCGGCAGATCCTTGTAGGAGGAGTAGAGATCCTTCACCAGCAGGGTGAACATCTCCTCATGCGTGGGCCCGAGCAGGTAGTCGGTGCCCTTGCGGTCCTTGAGGCGAAAGAGGTTCGCACCGTATTCGGTCCACCGATTGGTGGCCTCGTAGGGTTCGCGCGGCAACAGCGCGGGGAACCGCACCTCTTGCGCGCCGATCGCGTCCATCTCTTCGCGGACGACCTGCTCAACTCCACCCAGCACCTTCAGCCCTAGCGGCAGCCAGGTGTAGATGCCCGGCGCGGCGCGGCGAATGTAGCCCGCACGCACCAACCAGCGATGGCTGGGGACTTCGGCGTCGGCCGGATCCTCGCGGAGCGTGCGGAAGAACAGCTGAGAAAGTCGGGTAATCACCGGGTGATCTTATCGGCCCAAACCCAAGACGGCTGAGCCTGACGAAGCCCCGCCCTTCGACAGGCTCAGGGAACTGGGGATACCGCTTAGGGAACTGGCACCGGATCACGACTGAGCCAAGCACCAAGACGGCTGAGCCTGTCGAAGCCCCGCCCTTCGACAGGCTCAGGGAACTGGGGATACCGCTTAGGGAACTGGCGCCGGATGACGGCTGCGCCACGTGCCAAGACGGCTGAGCCTGTCGAAGCCCCTGGCTGGCAAGATGGCTGGCGTGAGCCAGAGTGACATCCCCCCGAGCGCGCAAAAGGTTGTCGAGTTCCTAGCGGAGGCCGGGCACCCCCACGAGGTGGTGATGCTGCCGGTGACCGGACGCACGGCCGCCGATGCCGCTGCCGCCCTGGGGGTGGAGTTGGGCCAGATCGCCAAGAGCATTGTCTTTCGCCGCAAGTCCGACGATGCTGCCGTGCTGGTGGTGACCTCCGGCGATCTGCGAGTGGATGAGAAGAAGGTGGCCGCCCTGGTCGGCAACCTCGGTCGCGCTGATGCCGACTTCGTGAAAGCCGCGACCGGCTTTTCGATCGGCGGGGTCTCCCCCATCGCGCACAGCAATGCCCCGGTGATGTTGATTGATCGCGAACTGTTCCGCTATCAACAGATCTGGGCAGCCGCCGGCCACCCGTACACCGTCTTTCCGCTCAGCCCGGACGAACTGGTTGAGCTCACCGGGGCCCCGGTGGCCGAGATCGCCTAAGCGAACTCAGTCCGCCTCGGTCTCGCCGAGTTCCGAATCGTCGATCGCGGTGGGGTTCAGCACGCGCTTGAGGAAAATTTGCGTGCGCTTCTCACTCGGCGCGGTGACCAACGTCGCCGAGGGGCCTTCTTCGACGATCACGCCGCCATCCATGAAGATGGTCCGATCAGACACGTCCCGGGCGAAGAGCATTTCGTGGGTGACCACGACCATGGTCATGCCGGCTTGGGCAAGGTCTCGCATAACGGCCAGCACATCGCCGACCAACTCGGGATCGAGGGCTGCAGTCGGCTCATCGAACAGCATCACTCGCGGATCCATCGACAAGGCCCGGGCGATCGCCACCCGCTGCT
>DIVW01000025.1 GCA_002428365.1 Propionibacteriaceae bacterium UBA6122 | reverse complement strand
GCGAGGCCAACTTCTCCGATCACGGTGCCAACCGGCTCGGCGCTTCGGCGCTGATGCAGGGCCTGGGGGACGGCTACTTCGTCCTGCCGAACACCATCAACGACTACCTCGCTGATTCGGCCAAGTTCGGCAAGATCGACGAGTCGCACCCGGCAGTGGTTGAGGCGCTCGCCGATGTGAAGGGCCGCGTCGAGAAGCTGCTCGCAATTCAGGGCACTCGCTCGGTGGACTCTTTCCATAAGGAACTGGGCCACATCATGTGGGAATACTGCGGCATGGAGCGCACCGAGGAAGGCCTGCAGATCGCGATCGCCAAGATCGACGAGCTGAACGAGGAGTTCTGGAGCAACGTCAAGGTCACCGGCGTGAACGAGGACTTCAACCAGGCGCTGGAGAAAGCCGGCCGGGTGGCCGACTTCATCGAGTTGGGCCGGTTGATGTGTGTCGATGCCCTGCATCGCCGCGAGTCCTGCGGCGGGCATTTCCGGGCCGAGAGCCAGACCGAGGAAGGCGAGGCGCTGCGCCACGACGACCAGTTCCTCTACGCGGCTGCCTGGGAGTACACCGGCGAGGGTGCCAAGCCGGTGCTGCATAAGGAACCACTGGTCTACGAGGCCATCGAGCTGAAGCAACGGAGTTACAAGTGAACATCACCCTGCGCGTATGGCGCCAAGCAAACGCCGCCTCACAGGGGCGGATGGTCACTTACCAGGTTCAGGACGTATCGGAAGACATGTCTTTCCTGGAGATGCTCGACCTGCTCAATGAGGATCTCACCGCCAAGGGCGAAGAGCCGGTGGCCTTTGACCACGACTGCCGTGAGGGCATCTGCGGTATGTGTGGCGTCGTCATTAACGGCACGGCTCATGGGCGGGGCAACTCGCCGGTGGCCACCACCACTTGCCAGTTGCACATGCGGTCCTTCTCCGACGGTGCGGTCATCGACGTCGAGCCTTGGCGGGCTGGTTCCTTCCCCGTGATCAAGGACCTAGTGGTCAACCGGTCCGCTTTTGACCGGATCATCCAGGCCGGTGGCTTTGTGTCGGTGAGTACCGGTGCAGCTCCGGAGGCTCATGCCAATGCGGTCAGCAAGCTGAAGGCCGATCGGGCCTTCGACGCGGCCACCTGCATCGGTTGCGGGGCCTGCGTTGCCGCCTGTCCGAACCACTCCGGCATGCTGTTCGCCGCTGCCAAGATCACCCACCTGGCGATGCTTCCGCAAGGCCAGCCGGAGCGTCCGCTGCGGATCAAGAAGATGGTGGCCGCGCACGACGAAGAGGGCTTCGGTGGTTGCACCAACATCGGCGAATGTGCCGCGGTGTGCCCCAAGGAGATTCCGCTGGACGTGATCGGCCAGCTCAACCGAGATCTGCTCGCCTCGCTGTTCAAGCGAGACGGCAAGTAGTTCAACCACGAAGGCGGGCTCTGGAGATTGCTTCCAGGGCCCGCCTTCGTTGTTTTAGTCTGCGTTGGTGAGCTCAGGAGGTGAAGTGGCCTACGAACGGTTGGACGCCGAGGCGGTCGCGATGACGGCGCATCGCCTGGCTGATCGGATCAGGGCCCGTTTTCCGCAGCGCAATCTGGGGCAGGTGGCAGACCGCCTAGCCAGCATCACCGCTGAGGTTGAGCAGGCGTCAGCTCGCTCAACCACGATGCGGGTATTGCGGGGCACCGGTGTGGTCCTGATCGCGGTCCTGGTCGTGTTGGCGGCCATTTCCCTGGCCGCCCTGGCTGTCGAACTGGTGAGCAACACTGGATCCACCCTCGGCTGGCTTCAGGCCATCGAGACCACGGTCAATGACCTGGTGTTCGGCGGCATCGCGGTGGCCTTCTTGTGGTTGCTGCCGGCCCGAGTGGAGCGGCGTCGGATCCTCGCTGAGTTGCATCGGCTCCGATCACTGGCACACGTGATTGACATGCACCAGCTCACCAAGGATCCGGAGCGGTTCGCCGCCGATTATGAACGCACCGAGCAGTCGGTGCGAGTGGGGCTGGAAGCCCACGAAGTGGGCAACTACCTGGAGTACTGCTCGGAACTGTTGTCGCTGGTAGCCAAGACCGCTGCCCTGTACGCCGAACGGACCACCGACGGTGCCGTATTGGCGACGATTTCCGACATTGAGAACCTGACCAACTCGATGTCGCGCAAGATCTGGCAGAAGCTGGCGCTGCTGCCCCGCGAAATGGCCGCTGGGCTGAGTTGAGGCGATTTCCCCAGCCGCCTGCGATATGGCAAACTTGGCTGTCGTTGTGCTGAGCGTGCTCCTGCCACAGGGGGAAGGCGTGCTCACCCAGATTCAAAGCGAACGAAGTGGCCTGTGGCACTGGCGAGGAAACCCATGAATAAGTTGGTAGAGCAGGTCGGCGCGGCCGGGCTTCGAGACGATATGCCCGACTTCCGTGCTGGTGATCAGGTGCGCGTTCACGTGCGCGTGGTCGAGGGCACCCGCTCCCGTATTCAGGTCTTCGCCGGCGCCGTGATCGGCCGCAACGGCTCGGGTATCACCGAGGCGTTCACCGTCCGCAAAGTCAGCTTCGGCACCGGTGTCGAGCGCACCTTCCCGCTACACAGCCCGATCATCGAGAAGATCGAGGTTGAGCGGTTCGGCGACGTGCGACGCGCCAAGCTTTACTACCTTCGTGGTCTGCGCGGCAAAGCTGCAAAGATCAAGGAGAAGCGCGACCGCTGACGGCTCGCGCTGTAGCGCGGGCAAGAGATGCTGCAGCATGGCCGAGAGGGGACGTAAGTGAGCGGTCGAGAGCGGAGTTCTGGCTCTGCCGGAACATCTAGCAGCAGTCCGATGCTCGCTTGGCTCCGCGAGATCACCATCGTCGTGATCGGCGCATTGGTGGCCTCCACCCTGTTGCGTCTATTCGTGGCGCAGATGTTCGTGATTCCGTCCTCCTCGATGGAGAACACCCTGCTGATTGGCGATCGCGTCGCCGTGCAGAAGATAGTGCCCTTCCAGCGTGGAGACGTCGTGGTCTTCCGGGATTCGCTCGGTTGGCTGGGCGCGGCTCCACCAGAGGAGGAGATCGGGCAGAAGGTCCTCATCTTCATCGGCCTGGCTCCAGACGAGAGCGCCAATCACTTGATCAAGCGAGTGGTGGGCATCCCCGGTGACCACGTGACCTGCTGTGACGCCCAGGGACGGGTGACGGTGAACGGCGTGGCGCTGAACGAGGCGGAGTATCTCTACGTCGAACCGATCACTGGACGTCGGGCTGACCCTTCCTCAAGATCTTTTGACGTGATCGTCCCGGCTGGCACCGTGTTCGTGATGGGAGATCACCGCAACGCTTCCCAGGATTCCCGCTGTCACATCGGCGAGGAGGTGCCAGGTAGGCCCGAGGGCTACCAGGCCTTCGTGCCCATCACTGACATCGTCGGCACTGCGGTCGCTGTGGTGTATCCCTTCGGGCGCTTCCACGGGCTAGTGCGACCAGCCACTTACCAAAACCTTCCCGCTCCCGCCGCGGCTCCCAAGGACCCGGTGATCAAGGGAGATAGGGTCACCTGCTAGGCGATGACTCTCACCGTACGTCCGGGTTCGGGCATCTACGGCTACGAGCAGGCATTGCGGCGTGGCGGCTTTGACCTGATCGGGGGAGCCGACGAGGCCGGACGAGGCGCCTGCGCTGGCCCCTTGGTGGCCGGTGCGGTGATTCTTCGTCCGGGACGTTCGGGCCGCATCGATGGGCTGGCCGATTCCAAACTGCTGTCGCCAAAACAGCGCGACCGGATCTATGAAGTGATCCTTTCCCGGGCGTTGGCCTGGTCAGTGGTTTCCATCGATCCGGCCGAATGCGACCAGCTGGGGATGCATCAGGCGAACTTGACCGCCTTGCGGCGCGCCCTGGCCAGCCTCAGCCCGCAGCCAGACTTTGCCCTGACTGATGGCTTCAGCGTTGACGGGTTGCCCTCGCCGAGTCTGTCGATGTGGAAAGGAGATCGGGTCGCAGCGTGTGTGTCTGCTGCCTCAGTGGTAGCGAAGGTCACCCGCGATCGCATCATGGCTGATTGGCACCAGCACTACCCGGAGTACGCCTTGGATATTCACAAGGGCTACTGCACGGTGCTGCATCAGGAGCGGTTAGAGCAACACGGGCCCAGCGTTATCCACCGTCAGTGCTTCGAGAACGTCAGACGAGCGGGTAAGGTGAGGCCGAAATGAGCGCCGAAGACTTGGAGCAGTACGAGTCGGATCTCGAGCTGCAGCTGTACAAGGAATACAAGGACGTCGTCGGGATCTTCACCTACGCGGTTGAGACCGAGCGTCGTTTCTACCTGTGCAACGCGGTCGACCTGAAGGTCCGCACCGAGGGTGGCGATGTCTACTACGAAGTATCGATGGCTGATGCCTGGGTGTGGGACATGTACCGTCCGGCTCGGTTCGTGAAGAGCGCGAAGGTGCTCACCTTCCGCGACGTGTCGATCGAGGAGATCGTCCACAACGACCTGAAGGTTCCTGACGGCTTGTGAGCCCTGCCGTTGCCTGTGGATGAGTCGATCGACTGATCCACACCCTCCGTTTTGTTGAACACCTCCCCGCTGGCGTGCCCATAGTCACCACTGGAGGTGGTTGGCTGTGGACAGAGCTCAGGTCTGGCATGCGGGAGAAGACGTTGCGGCAGAACACCTGGCCGGGCTGGGTTGGCGCATTGTGGAGCGAAACTGGCGTTGTCGGGCCGGTGAGCTGGACATCATCGCGATCGAACCAGGCCCGGAGCCGGTGGTGGTGTTCTGCGAGGTCAAGACCCGGCGCGGCACGGCCTTCGGCCAACCGGTGGAGGCCATCACGAGGGTCAAGCTGGCCAAGTTGCGGGAGTTGTCCCTGCTCTGGTTGCGGGCAGCCGGGCACACCGGCGCGAGCCTTCGAATCGACGCGATCGGCGTTCTGCTCTCCCATCAAGGTCCGGCCTTGGTGGATCACCGTCGAGGGATCTGTTGATGCGCCAAGCGAAATCGTTCTCGGTCGCCCTGGTGGGCGTTGAAGGAGCCGTGATCGAGGTGGAGGCGGCCATCAGCCCTGGTCTGCCCCGGACCACGATGGTTGGGTTGCCGGATGCTGCGCTGAAGGAAGCTCGGGACCGCTGCCGGGCGGCGATGAGCGCGGTGGGTCCGGGCTGGCCGACAGGTCCAGTGACGATCAACCTCTCCCCGGCGACTCTGCCTAAGGCTGGCTCTCACTATGACCTGAGCATTGCCGCTGCCGTGGCCGCAGCAAAGGGCACCTTTGATCCGCAGGCGCTGGAGGGCGTGGTGCTGTTCGGGGAGCTTGGCTTGGGCGGTCGAGTCAGAGGGGTGCGCGGGCTGCTGCCCGCGCTGCTGGCGGCGGTGGCGAAAGGCTTCACCCGGGCAGTGGTGCCTGCTGAGCAGCTTCGGGAGGCCACGCTGATTACGGGGCTGAGTGTCTATGGGGTGGGCGATCTCGCCGAGCTATCCGACGTGTTGGCCGGTGGGGGCGGTGCTGCTATGCCAGCGCCAGGACCGGCGGAAGTTGATGATCGACGACGTCCCGATCTCGCTGATGTGGCTGGCCAAGAGGAAGCCAAGTGGGCATTGGAGGTGGCCGCGGCCGGCCGTCACCATCTCTACCTGCACGGGCCGCCCGGAGTTGGCAAGACGCTGTTGGCGGAGCGTCTGGCCTCGATCCTGCCCGACTTGACCGAAGCCGAGTCGATGGAGGTCTCGGCAATCCATTCGCTGTGCGGAATCAATCTGGACGGCGGGTTGGTGCGTCGCCCTCCCTATGCCGACCCACATCACTCGGCCTCCCTGGCGAGTCTGGTTGGCGGCGGCGCGCGAGTCGCGATGCCGGGGGCAATCTCCCGGGCCCACCGGGGAGTGCTCTTTCTGGATGAGGCACCGGAGTTCCCACCCCGGGCCATGGATGCGCTGCGGGTGCCCTTGGAGTCTGGGCGGGTCGTGCTGGCGCGATCGGAGTCCACCGCGGTCTATCCGGCGAGGTTCCAACTCGTGATGGCAGCCAATCCCTGCCCGTGCGGGATGGCTGGAACGCCGGGGGCCGATTGCCGGTGTCCGCCGATGGCGGTGCGGCGCTACGCGTCCCGGGTGTCGGGTCCGGTCTTGGATCGGGTGGACATTCACCAGCGCCTGCGGCCAGTGCGGAGCGCGTTGCTGTCGGCCGCCGATTCAGTGGGGGAGTCCAGTGCGGCGGTGGCCGACCGGGTGGCGGCAGCCCGGGATCGGCAGCGGCATCGGCTGAGCCCGCTCGGTTGGAGCACCAATGCTGAAGTGCCAGGGCCAGTACTGCGAAAACACCTACCGGCACCAGTCGATGCGGAGCTGATCACCCGGGCGCTGGTGCGGGGGCAACTCTCGGCCCGCGGCGTAGACAAGGTGCTGCGGCTGGCCTGGACGGTGGCGGACCTGGCCGGGGCGCCGTCACCCACTGTTGATCATCTACACACCGCGTTGGCGATGCGGCGCGGGGAAGACGGAACGGGGGGATCACATTGATTGATGAACGGACGGCGCGGATGTGCCTGGCAGCGGTGGTGGAGCCTGGACATCGATCGGTTGGCGAGGCGGTGGCCGAATTTGGCGCCGCAGCGGTCTGGTCCGGTTTGGCAGCCGCGGGTGGGAGTAGCCCGCTAGAACGGCGCGCCCAGACCATCGTCCCCGAAGACCTCGTCGCCAACACCCGGGCTGCCGGGCAGCGCTTCGTCATCCCCGGCGATGAGGAGTGGCCCGTGGGGATGTCCGGATTGGCCGAATGCGAGCCGGTGCAACAGTTGGGTGGTGGGCCTCTTGGTCTTTGGGTGTCCGGTGCTGGACGGCTCGGCGAACTCACCGCAAAGGCGGTGGCCATTGTGGGGTCGAGGGC
Source organism: Propionibacteriaceae bacterium UBA6122 (assembly GCA_002428365.1). Classification (GTDB taxonomy): domain Bacteria; phylum Actinomycetota; class Actinomycetes; order Propionibacteriales; family Propionibacteriaceae; genus Propionicimonas. Next base: position 11,040 of record DIVW01000025.1, on the reverse strand, counting down.
CTCAACTGCCTACGGTGATCTGGTGGCCGCCGACTTCGCTGCCGAACTCTCCGAAGCCGGCCGAACCGTGGTCTCTGGCGGCGCCTATGGCATTGATGCGGCCGCGCATCGTGGCGCGCTGGCGGGCCGCACTCCGACGGTGGCCGTCCAGGCCGGCGGGTTGGACCAGCCTTACCCGAGTGGGCATGCCAAGTTGTTCTCCCGGATCGCCGAAGCCGGTGTGTTGGTCGGTGAGCTGGCGCCAGGGGAGCACCCAACCCGGGTGCGCTTTCTGGCCAGAAACCGGCTGATAGCTGCGATGTCTGAAGGGACGGTGATGGTGGAGGCGGCGGCCCGCTCGGGGGCGCGCAATACCGTCACCTGGGCCAATGCCTTGCGGCGACTGGTGATGGCAGTACCCGGTCCGGTCACCAGTGCCAACTCGGTCACGCCACATCGGTTGATCCGTGAGGCGGAGGCGACTCTGGTGAGTTCCCCGGCCGAGGTGCTGGAGTTGCTCTCGCCGCTTGGCGGGGACTACCGGCGGCCTCGTGGCGAACATCGCCCCACCGACGATTTGGCTGCCGATGAGCTCAGGCTGTTCGAGGCAATCCCTGCTCGTGGGGCGCTGAGCGCGGGGGAGCTGGCGTTGAAGGCTGGGTTGGCGATGCCAACTTGTCTGGCCGTGCTCAGCAGGCTCGCCGAGCAGGGCTTCATCAGCCAGGACGCGGAATCGAACTGGCGCCTGCCGGCGCGACTTCGCAAGGACCGGCGAGCCTCGGAGTAGGGGTGTAACCCCAACGGGGACTTTTCGGAGGCCCAGGATCGATCTAGCCTTTTGGTATCAGGGGGGAGCAGCCGCTACTCGGCGAACCGTTACCGGTGGGCAGCGACTGACCTGGATACCCATCGCAACGTCATGGGGTGGACGAGAGCCATGCTCGTCCACCCCATGTCCTGTTTGGTGGGCGGAAGGAAGTCGGTTCCCCAAGATCGCCGTGGCCAAGGATGCCTCGCGGCGCTGATCGGCACAGTCGCTCTGCCCCCGAGATCGGGAGGCCAGGAAATCCACAACGACGAAGCAACTTAATTCGACGTATCGCCTAGTCATGCGCGGTGTGAAAGTAGCCGATGTGGTTTGTCAAAATGGTCCATGGCTATGCCCCCGGGGGTGTAGCCTGATGGTGGTTGAGCAAAGCAGCTGAACCAGATCAAGGAGAGTCAGAGGCAATGTCCGCGTCCGTAGAAGAACTCAAGGCCATCGCGTCCCCTGTCATCGTTGACGCTAGAGGCGTCTCCTGCCCCGGCCCCATCCTGGCGGCCAAGAAGCAGATCAGTGGCGTCACTGTCGGCAATGTCATGGAGGTGCTGGCGACTGATTCCGGCACGCTGAAAGACATTCCTGCCTGGTGCCGCAAGATGGGTCACGATTTCCTCGGATCTTTTGAAGAGGCTGGTGCGATTCACCTGTTCTTGCGCAAAGCGAAGTAAGCCATGTCGCCAGCGATCCACCCCGACACGAACTCACCAAGGATCCTGGTCTTCTCCACGATCAACATCTCCGACCCCGGCATTGACCTGGCTGGGAGTCGTCATCTGGAGTACCCGGCGACGGTGCAGACCATGCCTGTTCCCTGCAGCAGTGGGCTCAAGCCTGCTTGGCTGATACATGCCCTTGAGAAGGGGTTTGACGGTGTGTTCGTCGCCTCAGATGGCGAAGAGTGCGCTTACCTCCCGGACTGCGCGGAGCGGACCTCGAGGATCATCGCCGAAGCTCAGGCGATCATGGCTGCCCGCGGGATCTCCCCGGAGAGGCTGAAGATGGCCGCGGTGTGTTCGGTGTGCGCCGAACCCTTCGCCAACTACATGCGGGAATTCTCGGAGAAGCTAAAGCAGGTCCGCGCGGCTTCTTCCGTGGCGTGAACTATCTCTAAACAACAAACAGAAAGCGGTGACAAAGATGTCGAAGAAGACCATCATTGTCTTCAGCGGAGACTACGATCGCGTGATGGCTGCATTCATCATTGCGAACGGTGCCGCAGCAATGGACGACGAAGTAACTATGTTCTTCACCTTCTGGGGTCTTTCGGCTCTGCGCAAGCAGCCCAATCCGGGAACCCCGGCCGCAGCAAAGAGCGGCCTGCAGAAGATGTTTTCGGGAATGCTGCCAAAGCATCCTGAGAAGCTCGGCCTGTCTAAATTCAACTTCGCTGGCGCTGGCCGCATGATGATGAAGAAGGTCATGAAATCCGAGAACGTAATGACGGTTTCCGAATTGCTGGAGACCGCCCAGGAGCAGGGCATCAAGATGATCGCCTGCACCATGTCGATGGACGTCCTGGGCATCGGCAAGGAAGAGCTGATCGATGGGATCGAGTACGCCGGCGTCGCCACCTATCTGGGTGAAGCGGACGAGGCGAACGTCAACCTCTTCATCTAGCTAGAGCGGGAAGTCAGCGGTGACAAGCAAGGAGACTGCGATGGACTACGACGTCCTGGTGTTGGGCAGCGGCATTGGGGGCATGGAGTCCTCGATCAAATTGGCTGACATGGGCTACCAGGTCCTGTTGGTGGAGAAGGAGGCGAGTGTTGGCGGCCGGATGATCTTGTTGAGCAAGGTGTTCCCGACCCTGGACTGCGCTTCGTGTATCTCGGGGCCGAAAATGTCAACGACCATTAATCACCCCAACATCAAGACCCTCGCCTACAGCGAGATCGATCACATCAGCAGAAATACGCATGGTGGATTCCAGGTGACCGTTCGTGAGAAGGCGAAGTTTGTCGACTGGGCGGCCTGCACCGGTTGTGATGTGTGTCAGAAGGAGTGCACGGTCGCAGTCCCTGATCAGTTCAACGCTGAACTAGCCCCGCGGCGAGCTGCCTACATCGCTTTTCCCCAAGCCGTACCCAAGAAGGCGATTCTCGATCGCTCTGGGACATCCCCCTGTATCGCGGCGTGCCCGGCCGGTATCAAGGCACATGGCTATGTCTCGCTGACCCGCACCGGCAAGTACGAAGAGGCTTTTCAGCTGAATCTTGATGCGACGCCCCTGGTGGGCACGCTGGGACGGGCCTGCTACGCACCCTGCGAAAACGGCTGCACCCGCAGCCAGGTCGAGGGCACCCTGCCCATTCGGATGATCAAACGCTTCGTTGCTGATGAGCACTACGCCACTCATGAAGGTCCCGGCGTCGAGGTGTCCCCACCGACTGGCAAGTCGGTCGCGGTTGTCGGTTCTGGCCCCGCCGGGCTGACTGCCGCCTGGCAACTGGCGCGTGAAGGTCACCGAGTGACCATCCACGAGGCTCAGGCAAGCCCCGGCGGGTACGCCCGCCACGGCATTCCGAGCTTCCGCCTGCCCAAGGACGTAGTCGAGGCCGATATCGCCAACCTGACAGCTATCGGAGTCGAGATCATCTGCAACTCCCCGGTCGCCGACCTGCAGACGCTGAAGGATTCAGGCTATGACGCGGTCGTTATTGCCACCGGAGCTCATCGCGAAGCCGCGTTGGATGTCACCGGTGTTAACGCAGCTGGGGTGGTGTCAGGCCTTTCCTACCTGAAGGACTCCGCGGCTGAGGTTGGCCCGGATCTCACCGGAAAGCGAGTGGTGGTGGTCGGCGGCGACGTGGTCGCCATGAACGCCGCCCGGACGTCATTGCGCCAAGGTGCTGCCTCGGCCACCGTGGTGGCCCAGGCGGGCAAGCCCGGCGCGCTGCCCTGCAATGAGATCGAGTACACCGAAGCTGCCGCCGAAGGGGTGGAGTTCGTCTTCGCCACCAGCGTCGCTGAACTCCGCACCGCCGCCAGCGGTGAGGTGACCGCGGTTCGCTGCGTCCCGTTCAGCGCACCGAGCACTTCGGCTGACGCATCCGAGGATGCTGAGGCTGGGGACACTGTCCAGGCTGCTGCTGCTGCTCCAGCGACCGCCTCCTCAACAGCCAGCGAACTGGTGGCCGATCTGGTGATCACCTGCCTGGGCCTCGACGTGGACGAGTCGTTGTTCGTCGATCTCGCAGGCGTTGGCAACAAGTCCCGCATTCTGGCCAACCGGCGCTCGCTGCAAACAAAGGCCAAGTGGTTGTTCGCAGCAGGGGATGTGGCCAGTGGCCTCTCGACGATCACCAGGGCCGTTGGCTCGGGACGGCGAGCCGCCCATATGGTCGATCGCTTCTTGAAAGGCGAGCCGCTGGACGGCTTCGAGTTGGACAGCAAGCTCTCCACGACCAAGCATCGCGATGTGTTGGCCAGGCACTCATCGATTACCCATCGCGATCCGATCACTGGCCAGGTGCGGCTCAATCAACAGCCGCGGGACTTCACCGAAATCGAGGTGGGGCTCACCGAGGAGGCGGCCCGAGCTGGGGCCGGTTCGTGCTTGGACTGCGGGATCTGCTCGGAGTGCCAGGAGTGCGCCAAGCAGTGCCCGGCATTCGCCATCGACATGACCCAACGCGACAAGGTGTCTGAGGTTGAAGTGGGTGCGGTGGTGGTTTCCACCGGGCACAAGCTGTTTGCCGCTGACCTCAAGCCTGAGTACGGCTTCGGCAAGTTCCCCAATGTCATCACCGCGATGCAGATGGATCGCCTGCTGGCGCCCACCCGTCCGTTCAACACAGTGCTGAGACCCGGTGACGGCAAGGTGCCCGACCGCATCGCCTACATCTCCTGCACTGGTTCGCGAGACAAGACCGTTGGTAATCCGCTGTGCTCGAAGTTCTGTTGCATGTATTCGATCAAGCAGAACCAGTTGATCATGGGCGCGCTGCCGCTGGCCGACGTCACCATGCACTACATGGACATGCGGGCGGCCGGTAAGCGCTACGAGGAGTTCTACACCCAGGCTCGTGACATGGGGGCGCAGTACATCAAGGGCCGTGTGGCCAAGATCACCGAAGAAGAAAACGGTGACCTGCTGGTTCGCTATGAGGACATCGAGAACGGTGGCGGCATCGTTGAAGCGAGCTACGACCTGGTGGTCCTGGCGGTTGGCATCCAACCCAACCGCGACGTGGAGAACCTGTTCACTGATGCGCCATTGGGCCTGGACGAGTACTACTACGTGGCTGAACCCAGTGCGGAGCTGAGTCCCGGGCAAACCAATATCCCGGGCGTTTTCGTGGCCGGTACGGCCGCAGGCGCCAAGGACATCGTGGACACCATCCTGCACGCCGGCGCAGCCGTGGCTCAGGTGGCAGCCCACCTCGAACACCAACACTTCGCCGAGCAGGAGGCCCTGGTATGAGCGAGAACGAAGCCACCCCTGTGGGCAAGGTCGCACCAGAAGACCGCCGGATCGGCGTCTACATCTGCCACTGTGGCGGCAACATCTCCGACTACGTAGATGTGGAAGCCGTCCGGGAAGCATTGGCTGACGAACCCGGTGTGGTCGTTTCCACCACGGAGCTTTTCGCCTGTTCAGACGGCACCCAGCACGACATGATCGATGCGATCAAGGAGAAGCAGCTCGACGGGCTGGTGGTCGCGTCCTGTTCACCGAAGCTGCATCAGGTGACCTTCCGCAACGTTGCTGCCCGGGCGGGCATGAACCCCTACACCTACTCCCAGGTGAACGTACGTGAGCAGGGCTCTTGGGCGCATCAGCACGACAAGGCTGGTGCCACCGAGAAGGTGATTGGCCTGGTGCGCTCCAGTGTGGCCAAGACGAGATTGTCTGATGCGCTGGAGCCGCTGCGGTTCGACACCGTCCCGCGAGCCCTGGTCGTTGGTGCCGGGATCGCCGGGTTGCGGGCCGCGATTGGCCTGGCCGAGATCGGCCTCGAAGCAGTCGTGGTCGAGAAGGCCCCCGAAGTTGGGGGTTGGGTTGGTCGCCATGGCGAGACCTTCCCTTCGAATGCTGCCGGACGCGACCAGATCGCCTCATTGAACGAGCAGATCAAGCAGCGCCGCGACATCACCGTCTACACCAACGCTGAGTTGACCGGAAAGTCAGGCACCTTCGGCAACTACAGCGCCGAAATCACGCTGCATCGTGATGGTGGCGACAAGACCCTTACCGTCGACGTCGGCTCGATCATCGTGGCGACGGGTTTCGACTCCTACGCCCCCGATGATGGCGAGTTCGGCTATGGCATCGAGGGAGTGGTCACGCTCCCGCAGTTCAAGGAGCTGGTGGATGCCTCCGAGGCTGGCAAGCTCATCTACAACGGACGCCCGGTGCGTTCGGTCGGCTATGTCTACTGCGTCGGGTCCAGGCAAGAGGCAGGTGGCAACGAGTACTGCTCGAAGTTCTGCTGCACCGCCGCGATCCACGCCTCGGTGTTGGTGAACAAGCTGGATCCGAGTGTTCGACAGTTCCACCTGTATCGCGACGTGCGGGCCTACGGGCGCAACGAGTTGCTCTACAACGAAACTCGCGATGCTGGCTCGGTCTTCCTGAAGTTCGCCGACGACGCGCCGCCAACCGTGGCGAAATTGCCGAGCGGCGGCCTGGGACTCACCATCACCGATCTGCTCACCGATAGCCGCGAGGTTACGATTCCGGTCGACCTGGTGGTGTTGGTGACCGGCATGGTGCCGCGGCAGAACAAGTCCCTGGTGGATCTGCTGAAACTGCCGTTGGGTACCGACGGCTTCTTCAACGAGATCCATCCCAAACTGCGCCCGGTGGAGACGGTGGTGGACGGCGTGATGATCGCTGGCTGTTGCCAGAGTCCGCGCACGGCTGGGGAAAGCGTCGCAGCTGGCCTGGCCGCAGTGGCCCAAAGCGCAGCGCTGCTGAAGAAGGGCTACGCCGAACTTGAGCCGCTAGTGGCCCGAATCGATCCCGAGAAATGCACCGGAAGCGGGGACTGCCTTACGGCCTGTCCTTACGACTCGATCACCAGTATCGAATGGGACGGTCGCCAGATCGCCTCAGTTGACCCAGCAACCTGCAAGGGCTGCGGCGGTTGCATCCCGGTTTGCGGGGCTGATGCCATCGACCTGCTCGGCTACACCGACGCCCAGATGCGGGCTGCGATCGAAGAGATGTTTGAGGCCAGTGTGCCAGTGAAGGAGCCGGTGGCATGAACCAGACGCTGCGTGACCCGCGTGAAGTGATGCGCGAGGAGATGCTGATGCATGCACCGATCCTCGCCGCTGTGGCCGAAGAGCCGTTGACCATCCCGCAGATTGCCGAACGGATCGGGCACCCCGCTCCCGAAGTGGTCTATTGGGTCATGGGGATGCGGCGCTACGGCTTCCTCTCTGAAAGCGGGGATGCCGATGATGACGGCTTCTTCGCCTACGCCGCTACCGGAAGGCAGGTCTAGCGATGGCCACCTTGGTGAACCCGAATCTGATTACCGACCTGCAGAAGTTTGGCGCCGCTGACGTCAACGCCTGCTTCTCCTGTGGCAACTGCACCGCGATCTGCCCGCTGGCCGACAACGATGCCACCTTCCCGCGGCGTTTCATTCGGTTGGCCCAGGTTGGCCTGACCGATGACCTGGTCACCAGCAAGGAGTTGTGGACCTGCTACCAGTGCGGCATGTGCACCTCCCGGTGCCCGCAAGAGGCCGATCCGGCTGAGTTCATGGCTACTGCTCGGCGCTACGCCATCGCCAAGCTCGACCGGACCGGCATCGCTCGAGCGATGTACACCAGCCCGGTGGCTGCGGCCGTGATTTCCCTGGTTGGACTAGTGATCTTTGGCGGCTTCTTCGCCTCAGTGAAGGCAACTGCAGAGGAACGGCTCGTCTTCGGCGTCCCGTATGAGTGGATTCACTTGGTGGGCCTCGTAGTCATGATCCTGGTCGTGCTGATCGCCGTGTTCAACCTGGCGATGATGGCGCGGGCCACCGCGAAGCGCGACGAAGTCAGCGCCAAGTCGTTGTTTGGATCCAGGAAGGCCTGGGGTAACACTTTGCGAGCTGTGTGGTACTCGGTAGGGGTGGAGTCGCTGGGTCAGAAGCGCTATCGCGAGGACTGCGAGGATGACGACCCCAAGGAGCCGTTGTACCGGCGCCGTTGGCTGATTCACTTCTTGACGGTGTGGGGGTTCCTGGCACTGTTTGCGGCCACGTTGATCCATTACGGAAGTGACATCATCGGCCTGCAGGGGGCCGCTGTGGGTGTGGTTGCTCTGGTGGCTCGGGTCGTGGGCACGATCGGCGGGATCGCGATGATGTACGGCGTCACCTGGTTCATGATCAACCGCAAGCAGAAGGTGAGCGCTGCCGCGCAGCACAGTGCGCCCTCAGATTGGCTGTTCCTGTGGATGCTGTGGATCACTGGTCTCACCGGCTTCATCATCGAAGTCTCCCTGTACCTACCGCAGGATCATCCGCAGCCGTGGGCCTACGTGTTGTTCCTGGTGCATGTGGCGATCGCGATGGAGTTGGTGCTGTTCCTGCCGTTCACCAAGTTCGCTCATGTGATGTACCGACCGGTAGCACTGTTCTTCTACGCACTTGCTAAGCAGCGCTCTGCGGAGTTGCAGTCGGTCTGAGTTACCGTTCTCCGGCAGCCCTGGTCGAGCACCCCTCGACCAGGGCCGTGCCACGTCATCACCGGGTGATGTAGGCGCCCAAATGCTTTGCCGTGAGGGTCTGGTTGGCCGCGACCAGGTCGGACGGTGTCCCAGCGAAGACGATCTGGCCACCATCGTGGCCAGCCCCCGGGCCGAGATCGATGATCCAGTCGGCATGCGCCATCACGGCCTGATGGTGCTCGATGACGATCACCGACTTGCCAGCCTCAACCAGCCGATCCAGCAGGCCCAGCAACTGCTCGACATCGGCCAGATGGAGGCCGACGGTGGGCTCATCCAACACGTAGATGCCGCCTGGAGCGGCCATTTGGGTGGCCAGCTTCAGCCGCTGCCGCTCGCCACCAGACAATGTCGTCAGCGGCTGGCCGAGAGTCAGGTAACCCAGTCCGACGTCGGTGAGGCGGTCAAGGATCGCTTTCGCTGGCGTCACCTTCGCCGTGCCGGAGCTGAAGAAGTCGGCGGCCTCAGCGACCGGCATCGCCAGCACCTCGGCGATATTGCGTCCGGCCAGGTGGTATTCCAGCACTGCGGCCTGGAATCGCTTGCCCTCACACTCGGCGCAGGTGGTGGCAACTCCAGCCATGATGGCCAGGTCGGTGTAGATCACCCCGGCCCCGTTGCAGGCGGGGCAGGCGCCTTCGGAGTTGGCGCTGAACAGTGCCGGTTTGACCCCGTTGGCTTTAGCAAAGGCCTTCCGAACTGGTTCGAGCAGCCCGGTGTAGGTTGCGGGATTGCTCCTTCGGGAACCGCGGATGGCTCCCTGATCGATGAGCACCACATCGTCCAGCGGTGCCACTGAGCTGTCAATGAGCGAACTCTTGCCTGATCCGGCCACGCCGGTGAGTACGACCAGGACGCCCAGCGGGATGTCCACGTCGACGTTGCGCAGGTTGTGACTGGTGGCCCCGCGAACCGCAAGTGCGCCGGTGGGGGTGCGAACCGCGTCCTTCAACTTGGCGCGGTCATCGAAATGGCGTCCAGTGATGGTGTCGCTGGCCCGAAGTGCGTCCACGCTGCCCTCAAAGCAGACCTCGCCACCGGCCACCCCAGCGCCAGGGCCTAAGTCGACCACATGATCTGCAATGGTAATGATCTCGGGTTTGTGCTCAATGACCAGCACGGTGTTGCCCTTGTCGCGCAGGCGGAGCAGCAGCGCATTTAGTCGTTGGATGTCTGCCGGATGCAGCCCGATGCTCGGCTCGTCAAAGACGTAGGTGATGTCGGTGAGGGCTGAGCCGAGATGCCGGACCATCTTGGCTCGCTGCGCCTCGCCCCCGGAAAGAGTGCCGGAGGAGCGATCCAGGCTCAGGTAGCCCAGGCCAATCTCAGTGAAGGATTCCAGCAAGGCGCCCAACTTGGCCAACAGGGGGGCCACCGAATCGTCGGTGATGCCGCGAGCCCAATCGGCCAGATCGCCGATCTGCATTGCGCAGGCCTCAGCGATGCTGATGCCGTCCACCAGCGAGGAGCGGGCGCCGTCGTTGAGGCGGGTGCCAGCACAATCGGGGCAGGTGGTGAAAGTTGCCGCCCGCTCCACGAAGGCACGGATGTGGGGCTGCAACGAGTCGATGTCCTTGCTCAGGATCGACTTCTGCACCCGGAGCACCAGGCCCTCATGGGTCACGTTGATGCCCTCGACTTTGATCCGGCGGGATTGGCCGTAGAGGAACTCGTGCAACTGGCGCTCAGTGAACCCCGAAATCGGCACATCGCCGGGCACCACCGCGGCGAAGATGCGCCCGTACCAGCCATCCGCGCTGAAACCAGGCACCTTGATGGCACCCTCGAACAGCGTCTTCGATTCGTCGTAGAGCTGGGTCAGATCGAGGTCGTTGATGCTACCCAGGCCCTCGCAACGCGGGCACATGCCCCCGATGGCGGTGAAGGCCGCCTTCTGCTTCACCGGCTTACCGGGGCCGCGCTCAATGGTGACCGCACCGGCGCCATGCACGGTGGCGACGTTGAAACTGAACGCCTGAGGCGAGCCGAGATGCGGCTGGCCGAGGCGGCTGAACAAGATACGCAGCATGGCGTTGGCGTCGGTAACGGTGCCAAGCGTCGAGCGCGGATTGCCGCCGATTCGTTCCTGGTCGACGATGATCGCGGTGGTTAGCCCTTCGAGGAGGTCCACCTCGGGCCGATCCAGGGTTGGCATGAATCCTTGGACGAAAGAGGAGTAGGTCTCGTTGATCAGCCGCTGCGATTCGGCAGCGATCGTGCCGAAGACCAGGGAGCTCTTTCCGGATCCGGAAACCCCGGTGAACACGGTAAGGCGGCGCTTGGGTAACTCCACGGTGATGTTCTTCAGATTGTTCTCCCGGGCGCCATGCACCCGGATCACCTCATGGCTGTCAGCGCTGGCAGCCGGGGACGTGCTGGTCCGGTCTTCACCCATGAGTCTCAGGCTAGCTCGCGGTGGCGGCGCACGACGCGCCCACTAGGTAGGGCTTGTAGCAGTGAACGCAAAACCCCTAGCCAATGTGCATTGGCTAGGGGGTATTGAGTGTCCGAGAGAGGACTTGAACCTCCACGCCCGATAAAGGGCACTAGCACCTCAAGCTAGCGC
>DIVW01000004.1 GCA_002428365.1 Propionibacteriaceae bacterium UBA6122 | reverse complement strand
CACGGTGGGCTCGGCGGTGACCGGCGGCATCGTCACGGTGGGCTCGGCGGTGACCGGCGGCATCGTCACGGTGGGCTCATTGGTGACCGGCGGAATTGGCGCGGTGGGCTGAAGGTCCGGAGCTGCCGGCTCATTGATCGACGGGGCTAGCGGTGCGTCCGGGGTCGGATCCAGCGGTTGGTCGCTGCCTGGGTACTGCTCGTTGCTGGTCACGGGGTCTCCCTCGGCTTGGCACGGTCAATGTTGGTCGCCTTCGACAAGCCAGCCACTACGCGGGTGGGGCGCGCGCGACTGCCCGGCTGCGGTGTGGCCTTTGGCTGGGCCAAGGATAGCCAGTGTGACTGGCCCAACGACACCTCGGCGGCGGCAGGGTGCCCGCACTTCCCGGCTGCGGTGCTGTGTTCAGTCTTGGCCGGGAGGATCGGCGGGTAATTGGCGCTTGGCTCGCCGTCGTACCTGATCTTGGAGCAGGCCAAACAGGGCGGCAATGAACACCAGATTGAAGGCCAGCTGGATCGTGACCAACAGCCGTGCGGCCTGGCCGGCGGCATGCACATCGCCGTACCCGACGGTGGCCATGGTCGTCATCGAGAAGTAGAGCGCGTCCAGGCGAGTCGTGAGGCCGAGGAACTGGGCCGGGTCGGAATGCGCCAGTAGGTAGTAGCCAAGCGAGAAGGTGACCAGCACGAGTTCGAAAGCGATCAGTAGGTGGATTGGCTTCAGGCGTTTCTCTTCGCGGCTGAGTTCAGTGAAGATGACTCTGGCCACCAGCAGAATTGAGGCCGCGCCGACGATGACGCCGAGCAGTTCGCCCAATGGCGCGTCGTTGGAGCCAGCCGGCACGATGAAGTAGAACACCAAAATGGCCACCGGTAGCGCTACCCGGTTCACCGCTTGAGGCCAGCTTTGCACGAGGTAAGTGTAGAAAGCTGAGCCCTCATCGGGGCTGAAGTTGGTGAACTCGGCTTGGCGCGGCGAATGATCGTTGCCTTCGACATGCCGGCCACTTAGCGATGGCCGGGACGCGGCCGCCTCTCGGCGTTGTTGTCTCTTGGCCGCGCCGAAGGTGGCCACTGGTGGCCCGCACCAGTCGGGCAACGGCCTCGCTGGAGCGGGCTTCAGTGGGCAGCGAAAAGGAGCATAGCCAGTGGCAGAGCTGCGGTTTGGGCATAGAACCCGGCTGCGAGCCAGCCGACCGATGCCCCACGCCTGGTGGCCAACCAGCCGAGACCGAGCCAGGCCAGCCAGGCCAACGTCCACCACCATGGGTCGACCTTGGCCGCAGCGATGACGGCCAGGGTGGCCACAGCCGGGAAGCCCGCCAACCCAACCAGCAGGCTGCTGGCCCGGCTCCCCTCCCGCCAGGTCGACTTGACGCGAGTGGCGGCGACCACCAGCGCGGTCATCGCGGCGAGCAGGGCGATCAACTCCGGCGGGCTGCCCTGGTGCTCGCCGGTAGAGCTGAAGAACCCGGTGACCCCGATGACCGCGATCGGTGCCACACCGGTTGCTGGCACCCACCCGCGAGCCCAGGGACGGGCCGCGAGGCGGGGGAAGAAGGCGTGGGTAAGCGCGATCGGCAGCAGGACCGAGGCCACCGCATGCCAGCTAGTGATAAACGCTGCCCACGCCCAACTCACGCCACCAGCCGTGGCGTAGCCGTCATAACTGGAGATCGGCAGCGCTTCACGAAAGATCGTCTTGGCCAGCAGACCCTCATTCAAAATGCCGTATGCCAGTCCCGAGATGGCCAGCCCCAGTGGCCCCATACTCAGCCGCACGCTCAGCTCGCGCAGCGCCCACACCGGCAATCCGTAGGCCAACAGCAGATAGGCCAGGATGCCCGGCTGAATCAGTAGCGGCAGGGGAGTGTTCCCGGTGGTCAGCTCGGGGATGATCGTGGCGATCCCCAGCAAAGTGAGGACGGCTGGCCAGCTGCGGGACCCGCTCATGGGCTGCATCTTCTCCCAACTTCGGCTGCGGTGGTAGCAGCTCGGCGGCAAAAGGCCTGTAAGCTTTGTCGCTGGGTCCGTTCAGCTTCCTATCTAGAAGCGACGCGGATCAAGGCCCGTCCTCGTGTTCCACCACTTGGGCGGGCCGCTTTGATCTCCGGGGGTTGACTGAAGCTCCAGGACGTTCGGTTCGACGACGGCAGAAGCCAGGCCAAAGACCAGCCCCAACCAGCAGCCTGAACCACAAAGCCGCCCAGCTGGCGAACCAGTCTGAGCGGCTTATCGAGTTGTGGAGCTAACGAGATTCGAACTCGTGACCTCTTCCATGCCATGGAAGCGCGCTACCAACTGCGCCATAGCCCCAACCGTCGGTGAGGACGAGGCCATACTTTACCTAGCGCACCGGGCAAACGGAAATCGGGCTCAGCTGGCGGTGGCCGCAGCCGGTTCGGGAGTGATCTCGGGGGTCCTGGCTGGCAGTAGTAGCTGGTGGGCGAGCACCAGGAACGTCAGCCAGCTCAAGCCCAGAAGCCAGCCGAAAACCACGTCAGTCAGCCAGTGATGCCCCAGGTAGATGCGGCTGATGCCCATCGCGACCGCCCAGGTGCTGGCCGCGATCACCGCGGCCACCCGAACCCACGTCCGGCGGGCCAGCCAAAAGGTCAGATAGGCCAGCATTCCAGCTACCACCGTGGAGCCGGTGGTGTGCCCGGACGGCAGCGAGAAGTCGGTCTCATAAGGCGGCACGGCGTCGCTGAGCGGCGGTCGCGGATGGGCGAAGTACAACTTGAGTAGCGAAGCGAGGCTGGTTGAACCCAGCGGTGCGGCCACCATCAGCACCCAGATACTCAACCGGCGGTAGTGCCAAAACAGGGCGATGGTCAGCGGCAACCCGAGGGCGAACATCGGCAGCGTCTGACCCAGGTTGGTGAAGGCAGTCACGGCGACTTCGGCTGCCGGGGTGCGTACCGAGATCATCCAGGCCAACAGCGGCTGGTCAAAGGTCGCTAGCCCAGTGCCAGTTTGGGCCCACCCGGCCACTAGGGCGGCCAGGCCAACCAGGGCCGCAAGTATGGGCGCGCCAATCAGCACCACGCGTAGCCGCGTCCGCTGCAGTTGGGGTCGCTGCGCCTGGGTGGCGGCGGCTGATCTGGCGGTACTCATCTGAGTGAGGCTACCTAATCATCGGTATTGCTGGAATGCGGGGTTGCGGCCTCGGGGTTGGCGTGGATGGATTGAACAACGACATGGCAAACGAAAGGCAGGCCGATATGACCGTTAGCTCAGCACAAGCCCACTGGGAAGGCTCCCTGATGGAGGGCAAGGGCGAGATCGAGTTTCTTAGCTCTGCTCTTGGTAGCGTCGAGGTTGACTGGAAGTCCCGGGCCGGCGAGGGCGGCCACACCACCACCCCTGAAGAACTGATCGCGGGCGCGCATTCGGCCTGCTACTCGATGGCTCTTTCGCACGCGTTGGCCGGCAACGGCACCCCGCCGACCGCAGTCGACACCAAGGCCGAAGTGACTTTTGTACCCGGACAGGGGATCACCGGGATCCTGCTCACGGTTCGGGCCTCCGTACCGGGCGTGAGCGCGGAGGAGTTCGCCACCTTCGCCGACGCTGCCAAGACCGGTTGCCCGGTCTCGGCAGCGTTGACTGGCACCACCGTCTCCCTGGACGCGGCGCTGGTCTGAGGCACTCCCTCCCACAACGCGGGGGATTTCGCACCGAGTTGGTGTGGAATCCCCCGCGTTGTGTTTGCCCGCGAGGCAATAAACTGCGCTGGCCGACGAAGGGAATCTCATGGCCACCCCAGCTGAAGGCGAAGTTGCCGAGCTGACTCGATGGCAGCGCCTTGATCGGCTGCCGTTCACCGCCAAACACGCCAAGTTGTTGACCGGTTCAGGTATCGGCTGGGCCTTGGATGCCATGGACGTCGGCCTTATCTCGTATGTGATGTTGGCCCTCAAGGTGCAGTGGCATCTCGACCCGACCACACTGAGCTGGATTGGCTCGATCGGCTTCGTGGGCATGGCTCTCGGGGCCACCCTTGGCGGCCTGCTCGCTGACCGGATCGGTCGGCGCCAGGTGTTCGCGATCACCTTGCTGATTTACGGTCTGGCCACCGGAGCGGCCGCGCTCTCGATCAGCGTGGCGATGCTGATCGTGTTGCGCTTCATCGTCGGTCTGGGTTTAGGTGCGGAGCTGCCGGTCGCCTCCACCCTGGTCAGTGAGTTCGCGCCCAAACGCATTCGGGGCCGGGTGGTGGTGGCCTTGGAGGCCTTCTGGGCCGTCGGTTGGCTGGTCGCAGCCCTGATCGGCTACCTGCTGATTCCCAACGTGGCCGAAGGCTGGCGCTGGGCGCTGGCCATCGGCGTGGTGCCCACCATCTATGCCGCCGTGGTGCGGTGGGGGCTGCCCGAGTCGGTGCGCTTCCTGGAGCACAAGGGTCGCTTTGCTGAGGCCGAGGAGGTGGTGGTCGGGTTCGAGCAGGCTGCCCAGGCCGCGCCTGTGCCCAGCCCAAACGTGGCGCCGAGCAAGTCCAGTGGTGAAGTGTCGATCTGGTCGGCTGAACTGCGCCGGCGGACGATTGCGTTGTGGGCGGTTTGGTTCTTCATCAACTTGTCCTACTACGGCGCGTTCATCTGGCTGCCCAGCCTGCTGAAGGACCGCTTCTCGTTGACGGTCACGCTCACCTACGCCCTGATCATCACCATCGCTCAACTTCCCGGATACGCCGCCGCGGCTTATCTGGTAGAGAAGTGGGGACGCCGACCAACACTGGCCACCTTCCTGCTCGGCTCCGCGATTTCAGCTGCCCTGTTCGGCTTCGCCGGCAGCGAGGCTGAAGTGCTGGCAGCAGGCTGCGCGCTGAGCTTCTTCAACCTGGGCGCGTGGGGTGCGCTGTATGCGATCGGTCCGGAAATCTATCCCACCGGCATCCGCGGCACGGGGACGGGGGCGGCGGCCGCCTTCGGCCGGATCGCCTCAATCATCGCGCCGCTGAGCGTGCCGCTGCTGCTGAACGGCGGGGGATTGCCGATGGTGTTCGCCGTCTTCGGGGTCGCCTTCCTGCTCGCAGCAGGCGCAGCCCTGCTGCTGCCCGAGCGCCGCAATCAGGCCCTGACCGATTGACTTATTGCCTCAGCCACGCGCGTAGTTGGGCCACGTCAACCACCCCAGCGCCGCTTTGATCAAGGCGGCGATAGGGCGCGTCAGGTTCGCCGAGGTCGCTGAGCACGACCAGAGCACCGCCAAAATCCTCGCCACGGGTGTAGTCGTTCACGGTGATCAGCGTGGGTAGCCCGGCACCGGTTGCTGCCTGCAATCCAACCGCGGAGTCTTCGATGGCTAGGCAGGCCGATGCGGGGAGCTGCAACTGTGCCAGCGCCCAAAGATAGATATCTGGGGCGGGCTTCTTCGCAGGCACAATGTCGCCAGCCGCGATCACCGAGAACCAATCGAGGGCCTCAGCGCCCAGCGTCTGTTGCAGAAGGGCGGTGACGTTGCCCGGACTGGTGGTGGTGACCACTCCAAGAAGCAGGCCGGCCATTCGCGCTTCCCGCAGCAGTCGAGCCACCCCCGGCCGCAGGGGAATCTCTCCAGCCAACAGCCGACGCTGGTAGAGCTCGGTCTTGGTCTGATAGACCGCCCCGATCAGGCCACCGGTTGCCGGTTCCCAGGCCACGTCGGGCTGGAACTGCTCGAGATAGTGGCGCAACCGCTCCTTGCCGCCGGTCACCGCCAACAACTGACCGTAAAACTCCGCGCTCCACTGCCAATCCAGTCCGTGGGCAGCGAAGGCCTCGTTGTAGGCCAGCCGATGGCCTTCTCGCTCAGTGTCGGCGAGCGTGCCGTCCACGTCGAACAGCAGTGCCTTAAGCACTTAGACCGCGCCAGCCCGCCAGATGCGGCTCAGGTAGTCGCGCATCGAACGGTCAGAGGAGAAGAAGCCGCTGCGGGCCACATTGAGGATGGAGGACTTCGTCCAGCCTTCGACATCGGCGTAGGCGGCCTCCACCTTGGCTTGGGCATCCAGGTAGGACTGGAAGTCGGCCAGCGCCATGAAGCGGTCCTCGTAGAGCAGGTTGGAGACGATGGGCTCGAAGGTGCCACGATTGCCGCCGGAGAACGCCCCAGAGGCGATCAGATCGATGGCTCGCTTCAGCAGCGGAACCGACTCGTAGTATTCGGTCGCGCGGTAACCAGCGGTCTGCAGCTCGGTCACTTCGGGCTCAGTCATGCCGAAGCCGAAGAAGTGGGCGTCACCAACCAGCTTGCGAATCTCCACGTTCGCGCCATCGTCGGTGCCAATAGTCAGGGCGCCATTGAGGGCGAACTTCATGTTGCCCGTACCCGAGGCCTCCATACCGGCCAGCGAGATCTGCTCACTCAACTCAGCGGCCGGAATCAGCTTCTCGGCCAAGGTCACGTTGTAGTTGGCCGGGAAGGCCAAGTTGATTCGACCGGCCACCACCGGATCGGCGTTCACTACTTCGGCGACTGAGTTGATCAGGTAGATGATCTCCTTAGCGATCCGGTAGCCCGGGGCGGCCTTGGCGCCGAAAATCACCGTGCGGGGCGTGACCGTTTCCGGGTCGACCGCACCGGAGATGATCTGCTCGTACAGGCTGACGATATGCAGCACCTTGAGGGTCTGGCGCTTGTACTCGTGCAGGCGCTTGACCATTACGTCCAGCAGGTGGTGGTTCTCCAAGTCGATGTCGTCGCGGGCCCGCAGCAGGTCATAGAGCCGGGTCTTGTTGGCCAGCTTGACCTCACGGAATGCCTTACGGAAGTCCTCGTCCTCGGCATACTGCTCCAGCTCGGAGAGCCGATCCAGATCGGTGACCCAGCCTGGGCCGAGGGTGTCGGTGATCAGCGCCGACAGCGACGGATTGGCCAACCGGACGAACCGGCGCGGCGTGACACCGTTGGTGACGTTGGTGAACTTGTCGGGCCAGTACTCGCTGAACGCTGGCAGCAGCTTGTCGCGCAGCAACTGCGAATGCAGTTCGGCCACCCCATTGACCTTGGTTGCCGCGACGGTGGCCAGGTGGGCCATCCGGACGTGCCGCTCGGGGAAGTCGGCGACGATCGACATGGCGCGGACCCGCAGCTCGTCGTTGCCGTAGTGCTGGCGTACCTCGGCCAGGAACTCGTCGTTGATTCGGTAGATGATCTCCAAATGCCGGGGGAGGAGACGGCCCAGCAGTTCATCCGGCCAGACCTCCAGGGCCTCGGGCAACAACGTGTGGCAGGTGTAGGCGAAGCACTGTTTGGTGATCTGCCAGGCCTCAGCCCACTCGAATTTCTTCTCGTCCACCAGGATGCGCATGAGTTCGGGCACCGCAATCACCGGGTGGGTGTCGTTGAGCTGGAAGATGATCCGTTCGGGCAGATTGTGTAGGTCGAAACCGTCTTCAAGGATCTGCTCGATGAAGTCGCGAATCGAGCAGGCCACAAAGAAGTACTGCTGCTGAAGGCGCAGCTCCTTGCCCTGAGGGGTCGAATCCTCTGGGTAGAGCACCTTGGTGATGTTCTCGGCGAAAGTCTGAGCGCGAACGGCCTCGGAGTAGTCGCCAGAGTTGAAGATGGCCAGGTCGAAGGCCTTGGTGGCCTGCGCGCTCCACAGCCGCAGCGTGTTCACCCGGCCGTTCTGGTAGCCGGGCACCATGTAGTTGTAGGGCACGCCCAGCACATTCCAGCTAGGCACCCAGCGGCTGCGCGTCACTCCGGCATCGTCGTAGGTCTCGGTGTAGCCACCGAAATCGACCTGGACGGCCGCCTCCGGGTGGGGGAACTCCCACGGGCTGCCCAGCGCCAGCCAGGTGTCGGGCTGCTCCACCTGGCGGCCCTCGACGAAGGTCTGCTTGAAAATGCCGTACTCGTAGCGGATGCCGTAGCCGATGCACGGGACGCTCATGGTGGCCAGCGAATCGATGAAGCAAGCCGCTAGCCGGCCCAGACCGCCGTTGCCAAGGCCCGGCTCGACTTCCTGGGCGCGCAGGGTCGGCAGATCAAGGCCGCAGGAGGTCATCGCGTTGTCGACGATGTCGTTCAGGTCGGTGGCCAGCAGCGCGTTGCCCAACTGGCGGCCCAGCAGGTATTCGGCCGACAGGTAGCCGACCGTCTTGGCCTTGCTGGCGCGCTGATGCTTCGCCGTCTCCAGCCAGCGGGCCATCAGGTAGTGCCGCACCGTGCGAGCCAGGGCCAGGTATTGGTCGTTCACCGTCGAGCGCGACAGAGCCACTCCCTGGCCGGTGTTGAGTTCGCGCAGGAACTCCCGGACGAAGCCGTCCACCGAATGGGGCGGCGCCGCTACCGGCGCCAGCGCCAGTGGATGGGTGGCAGCAAACATCGGCCCGGTCTGATGCCGGGCGGTCAGCGGGCTTTCGTCCGCGGGCACCCCAGGCGTGGTTGAAACGATGTCAGCGCTCATGGGGGGCAGGGTACTTGCCCTGCGTTACGGCCGCGAAACCGTCCCGTGGTCGAAGTGATCGAGATCAAGGGCGCGCCCGGCGGCCTTTACCCACGTTATGAACCGACCCCAGTTCGCTGGGCTTCGACGGGCTCAGCCAACTGGTGTTAGTTCCCTGAGCTTGCCTGCCCTGAGCTTGTCGAAGGGTCGAAGGGTGGGCTCAGTCAACTGGTGACACCAAGCTCAGCTGGCGTAGTCCAGGCCGATGTCGAGCACCCGGGCCGAATGGGTCAACCAGCCCACCGAAATCAGATCGACTCCGGCCTCGGCGATCGGCACCGCAGTCTCGGGCGTGATTCGACCCGAGGCCTCAGTGATCATCCGTCCGGCCACCATTTCCACCGCCTGGCGCAACAGCTCCGGACCCATGTTGTCGAGCAGGGCGGCGTCCGCGCCGGTCTGGAGCAGTTCGGCGAGCTGGTGGAGGTTGTCCACCTCTACCTCGATCTTCACCAGGTGCCCGACGTGGGCTTTGGCGGCCCGGTAGGCAGCGGTGATCCCGCCAGCCGCGGCCACGTGGTTGTCTTTGATCAACACCGCATCGTCCAGCCCGAAGCGGTGATTCGTACCGCCGCCGGCCACCACCGCATGCTTCTGCAGCGCCCGTAGCCCGGGGATGGTCTTGCGGGTGTCGGCGACGCGCGCCTTGGTGTGAGCAATCGCACCAGCGATGGTGGCCGTCCCGGTGGCCACCCCGGAGAGGTGGCCGAGGAAGTTCAGGGCCACTCGCTCGCCGCTGAGCAGCCCGCGCGTCGGGCCGGAGGCGTACCCGATCACCGTCCCGGGTGTTACCCGGGTGCCGTCGGGAAGCAGGTCGCTGACCTGAATCGACGGATCGATCAACTCCCAAGCGAGCCGGGCGCACTCGCCGCCAGCGATCACGCCAGGTTCGCGCGAAACCAACGCCACCCTGGCCTGCTGCGCTGGCTCGATCACCGAATCGGTGGTGATGTCACCGGCGCGACCCAGGTCTTCGAGCAATGCGGCGCGCACCAGCGGTTCGATGACGATTCGAGGCAACGACCTCATGCAACGGCTCCAATCGCCTCAGTGGTTGCCCGAGGCCGACCGGCGCCCGGGATCAGCAGGTGCCTGGCCGCATCAGCCAGTTTGGGAAAGTCAGTACGGGTGTGGCCACCGCGGGATTCGGCGCGCCGCAGGGCCGCCTCCACCAGCAGATAGCCGACCAGCCCGGCATCGTGGCCGCGCAGTGGTTTCAACTCGGCCAGGGCAGCGACCAGTCCGTTGCGATCGCGCAGCACGCCAGCAGCCTCGGAGACGATCTGGCGCACTTTGGCCACGGCGGCGTCCGGGGCTCCCGGGGTTACCGGATGCAATCCGGACGGGGCTGCGGCAGCGCTGCCAGGTTCCAGGCCAAGCCGGCGCCAGTGTTGGGCGGTCCAGCGGCCACACACCACCGCTTCCAGCAGTGAGTTGGACGCCAGCCGGTTGGCTCCGTGCAAACCAGTGGAGGCCACCTCACCAGCAGCGTAGAGGCCAGCGACGTCGGTGCGTCCGGCCAGATCAACCTGCACTCCACCCATGTGGTAGTGGGCGGCCGGACGTACCGGCAGTGGCTGGGTGACCGGGTCAAACCCGGCTTCGCGGGCGGTGGCGGCAATCGAAGCGAACAGCTCATCGAAGCGGGCGCCGGGGTTTTCGCGGGCGTCCAGAAACACCTGATGTCCGGCCTGCAGTGCGGCCCATTCGGCACGCGCGACCACATCGCGGGCCGAGAGCGGGTTGTCGATTACCCGCTCGCCGCGCTCATCGATCAGGATCGCGCCCTCACCGCGCACCGCCTCGCTGACCAACGGCATCGGGTCGATGCCGACGTCCAGGGCCGTCGGGTGAAACTGCACCATCTCGATATCGCGCAGGGTGGCCCCGGCGCGGTGGGCCAATGCCAGGCCCTGGCCGCGCGAGGTGAGCGGGTTAGTGGTGTGGCTGAACAGCCCGCCGATGCCCCCGGTGGCCAGCAGCACGGTGTCGGTGCGCAACTCGATCTCGCCGCCGGCGGTGCGCACCAGCACCCCGGTGACGCCGGCCTTGGTGGTGAGGATCTCGGTGGCGAGGCTGTGTTCCCACAGCGAGATCGATGGCGTGCGCCGAGCCGCCACCACCATCGTCCGCAGCAGTTCGGCACCGGTGGAATCACCCATGGCGTGGACGATTCGGCGACGGCTGTGGGCGCCTTCCAGGCCCAACTTCAGGCTGCCGTCGGCCGTCCGGTCGAATTGGGCGCCCTGGGCGGTGAGCCATTCAATAGCCTGCGGCGCTGCGCTGGTGATGGCGGCCACCACGTCCGCTTCACATAGACCAGCGCCAGCGGCGATGGTGTCGGCAGTGTGGAGCGCGGCGTTGTCGTCCGACCCCATCGCCGCTGAGACTCCACCTTGGGCCCAGCCGGTCGACGTGCCGGTGCTGATCTGGCCAGCGCTGAGCACCACGCACGGCAGGGGAGCCAGTTCAACGGCCGCACTCAGCCCGGCCAGGCCGGCACCGATGATGACCGGGCCACCAGCCTGAATGACCCGGCGGGGAGTGCCCGAGGCGGAGCGGGGCGTCATTTGCCCACCTTCACGGCCAGCATCCGCTCCACCGCAGTGCGGGCGGGATCGGCCACGTCAACCGGCACGGTGACCTCGTTGGTCATCGTCTCCAGGGCGTGGCGAATGCTGGCCAGGGTGTTGCGCTTCATGTGCGGGCACAGATTGCAGGGCCGGACGAACTCGGTGCCGGGGAACTGCTGGGCCACGTTGTCGCTCATCGAGCATTCAGTGATCAACGCCACCCGCTTGGGGTGTTGGTTGGCCACAAAGTTCACCATTTGCGCCGTGGAACCGGCGTAGTCGGCAGCGTCGACCACATTCGGTGGGCATTCGGGGTGAGCCAGGACGGTAACGCCAGCCCACTTCTCGCGGATGTCGGCGATATCAGCCGGGGTGAAACGTTCGTGCACCTCGCAGGCGCCCGGGTGGGTGATCACTTCGACGCCGGTCTTGCGGGCGATGTTGGCCGCCAGGAACCGGTCGGGGATCATGATCACCTTCGGCACGCCCAGGCTTTCGATGATTTCGACGGCATTGCCCGAGGTGCAGCAGATGTCGGATTCGGCCTTCACCGCAGCCGAGGTGTTCACGTAGGTGACCACCGGCACGCCGGGGTTGGCGGCGCGCAGGGCGCGGACGTCGGCGGCCGTGATCGACTCAGCCAGCGAGCAGCCCGAAGCCAGATCGGGGATCAGCACGGTCTTGTCGGGGTTGAGCAGCTTGGCGGTCTCGGCCATGAAATGCACCCCCGCCAGCACGATCACCTCAGCCTCCACGTCAATAGCTTCGCGGGCCAGGGCCAGGGAGTCGCCAGTGATGTCGGCAACCGCGTGGAATATCTCTGGGGTCATGTAGTTGTGCGCCAGGATCACCGCGTTGCGCTCTACCTTGAGGCGCATGATCGCCTCGACGTCTTCAGCCATGGTGGCCCACTCGATGGCGGGCACCACGTGGCTGACACGCTGGTAGAGATCGGCCGCGTTGACGGTCATGGTCATCTCGAACCTCCCTAGTTCGCCCTTATGCTACATATGAGCAAAAGGGGTAGGTCAAGTCCGTTGCCCACTAGGTGGACTAAATACCTAGTCAGCGTGCCGCCCCGTCCGGTCCCCGGAGTTTGTCGAAGGGTCGGCCCGCTCATCCTGGGACGGTTCCTACCTGAGCTGCGCTAAATGGAACCGTCCCCAATATGAGCACCTGAACTGCGCGGGGGAACCATCCCGGGAGGAGGGACGGCTTAGGTGGCGCGCGCAGCGATGGCGTCAAGGCCGATCTGCAGGGCTCTGCTCAATGCCACTGCTGAGATGGCTGAGGCGTCGGTGTGCACCGCACAGCCCAGCCGTCCGGCATAGGACATGGCGGACACTCCGAGGCGGATATTGCCTTGAATAGGGGTGACCGGCCAGAGCAGCGCAAGCTCGGCACCGCCGATCGAAAGCGCCTCAGCTGGGCCGCGCACATTGGTGACGAACAGGGCGGCAAATCGTTGATGGCGAGCCAGCCGGGCGAACAGCCAGGTGCCCCATCGGCTGCGGGTCAGCTCGTAGGTGCCCTGGGCGCGGGCAGCGTGTTTGGCCTGGCTGGTCTGGGCGGCGATTCGGGAGATCAGCTCGTCCAGATCGGTTATCCCGGTGGGTAGGTCGGCGATCATCACCCCGGTGGCGTTTCCGGAATCGCCACGATCGGGCAGGGCCACCGGCACGCTCACCCGGAGTTCGGCTGGAACCTGTGCTCCGGCCGCAACGAGCGCAGCGGTCACCCCCAAAGCGACGGCGGCCAACAGGGCGTCGTTCACTGTGCCGCCACGGGCGCGGGCACCCGCGGCGATGGCGTCCAGTTCGATCTCGGCGAAGGCCACGCCCCGCTGCTGACTGATCTTGCCGAGTAGGGGCGTTGGCCCGATGCGCGCGCCGAGGAGCGCGGCCATGCGCACCAGACTGAACCCGGCCCGTCCCCGACTCGGCGCAACTGGCGGACGGGCTACCGGCCGCGGCTCTGGCGATGGCACTCCCAATAGCCGCTCGACCAGGCGGACGCCACCGGCGCCGTCGGCCACACAGTGATGCAACCGCAGAATGACTCCCGGTGCCTGCTGGCCAACTCCGGGCACCACCAACAGCTCCCACAAGGGACGATCCAACGGCAGCGGGGTCGTCATCAGCTCTGCACAGAGACCGGCCAGCCCGACTCGTCCTGGCTGCGCTTCAATCTCGCGCACATGCCAGGTCAGATCTGGAGGGCTATGGCGCCACTGCGGATTGCGGGCTTCACCGCCGATTCGTTGGCTGAACCGGCGCAGTTCGCCGCCAACTGAGTTCAGTCGGTCGGCGAGCGAGCGGCGCAACGCGGCCAAATCGGCGTGGCCGTCGGTGCTGACGAACCCGCCGGGGCGCAATTCGCCAGCGATCAGCACCACGTTCACCTGATCAGCCGAATCCAGCTGGACGTTGGCGGCATCAGCCCGGCTGAGTGGCTCGTCTGGCCAGTCCATCGGCCTTCCTTAGCGGGCGCGCGTGGTGGGCAGTTTGGTGCCGGCCACGCTGCGTTCGGCGAGCACCTGGCGGCGGAAGCGATAGAGCCGGGCGGGACGGCCGCCGGTCTCGCTGAGCTGGCCGCCGGTCTCCTCAACTAACTCCTGCTGCTCGATCACTCGCCGGAAGTTTTGGGTGTGCACCTGTTGCCCGGCCAGGGCCTCCACGCAGGCTTGGAGTTGGCGCAGGGTGAACTCTGGCGGCATCAGTTCGAAGACGACCGGGCGGTAGCCGATCTTGGCTCGCAGCCGCGCCNNGGTGGCCAGCACCCGGCGGTGGTCGCCGAGCATCCGTGCCCCGGGAGCGCCAACGGCGTCCGGCTGAAGGCGATCAGGCGGTGATTCGGGCACCAGCCCAGCTTCAAAGAGCAGCTCGTAGCGCTGCAGCACCAACTCCGGACGCCACGGGCGTCCGTCCAGACCGAAGGTAATGGCCACCCGTTGCTGTCGCTCGGCGCTTCGTGGTTGGCTCGAATCGGCCCACTGGTGCAGGGCGGGGGCCAATTGGTCGACGGCTTCGGTGCCGTTACGGCGGTCCTCCCAGCCGAACAGGTCATACCAGTCGGTCCAGCCGCCGATACCCGGCTCCCCGGCGGTGGTCAGGCCAAGATAGGAGACCGAGATTTCGCGGCCGGTGGCGGTGCGGTCGACATCGGCGAAGGTGTAGAGCTGTTCGAGGTAGCCCAGGTGCCGGCCAGTTTGTTCCTCCACCCAGGCGCGGGTGGCCTGTTGCAGCGATCGGTGGCTTGGCAGCAGCGGGCCGGAGGGGAGCCGGGGCGGCTCGCCAAAGGTGAGGGCGCAGGGACGTCCGTCCACTAGTGCGACCACCACGGCCAGCACTTCGGCAGTGACCGATACTCCCGCCATGTCGCTCCCTTCGCCTGCTGGAGAGGATATAGGCGTGGGGTGGCGTCCACGTGTCTTAGGTCAGGTTGTTAGGCTCAACCCATGCGTCGCATAGTGAGTGTGCTGGCAGCAATGCTGCTGGCGGTCGGTTGGTTGGTTGCTGTTCCGACGGTCAGCCGAGCCGATGGCGAAGACTGGGCGATTCGCAACTACCAAGTGGTGGCTTCGGCGGACGCCCAAGGCACCACCTCAGTTCAGGTGACGATCGACTTCGACTTTGGGACCGAAGCTGGGCATGGGCCCTACCTGGTCTTCCCGCTACGCCAAGCCATCGAAGGTGATGACGACCACTGGCGGATGTATGACTACACCGTCGGCCAAGTGAGCAGCCCGAGCGGTGCCAATGCTGAAGTGCTCACCGAGGAAAGCGACGAGACCCTGACCATTCGGGTCGGCAACGAGAACCGCACCTACACCGGCGTGCAGACCTACCAGATCACCTACACCGTGCGCGGGTTGATCGCGCCGAACCAGCAGGTCTCCGGCCTGGACGAGTTCAACTGGGACGTCGTCGGTCCCGGCTGGGAAGTGCCGATCGACAAGGTCTCGGTGCAATACAGCGGCCCGGCCGCCATCACCAAGACGGCTTGCTTCTTCTCGTTCAAAGAGGTCTGCCAAGCCAGCGCCCCCGATGGGTCCAAGGCGACCTTTTCGGCCACCGATGTCGGCAACGGGCGCAACGTCCAGGTGGTGGCTGGTTACCCGGTCGGCACCTTCGTTGGGGCCGAACCGCGCTACAGCAAGCGGCTAACCGTTCAGAACATGTTCCCGGTCAACGCCTTCACCGGCGGACTGACTGCGTTGCTGGCTGGTGCCGGGCTGTTCGTGCTGATCCGGCGCACTCGTAGGTCTGCGCGGGATCTGGTCTATCTCGGGCTCACCCCCGGCATCGCGCCAGCTCCGGGCCAGGAGGCGGCCGTTGGCTTCGACAACGCCAACGCGCCGGTCGCGGTGGCCTTCAGCCCGCCGCGTGGCGCTCGTCCGGGCGAGATCGGCACCCTGATTGATGCCACCGCCGACGATCGCGACATCACCGCAACCCTGGTCGATTTGGCGGTGCGCAATCACCTGACCATCGCCCAGACCGGCAAGAAGGATTTCACCTTCACCCTCAAGCAGGGCACCGACGAGTTGGCCGGTTATGAGACCAAGCTGATTTCCAATCTGTTCTCCGCCGGTGGCGAGGTGACTACTGATGAGTTGCGCGACAGCTCATACGCCAGCCTGCTCACTGACGCCCGTTCCGACCTGTACACCCGGGTAACCAAGGAGCTGGGTTGGTATCAAGCGAACCCAGCTCTAGCACGGGGATTGGCCATCGCCGGGGGAGTGGTGTTGATCGGCGCCGGGTTTGGTGTGGGCTACCTGCTGGGCCTGTTCGGCTGGGGCCTGGTTGGCCTGGCGCCGATCCTGGTGGGCATCGCGGTGCTCATCTTGAACAACAAGTTCGGTCGGCGTACTGCTGACGGCTCGGCGATGCTGGCCCAAGCCAAGGGCTTCGAGCTCTACCTCACTACGGCCGAGGCCGAACAGATCAAGTTCGAAGAGGGCATCGACGTGTTCTCCCGTTACCTGCCCTATGCGATGGTTTTCGGGGTTGCTGAGCGGTGGACGAAGGTGTTTCAGCAGTTGGCGGCTGAGGGCCGCTACGACTTCAACCCGTACTGGTACTACGGGTACGGGTGGGGCACTGGTTTCGGCCTGACTGATCTGTCCAGCTCGTTGAACTCGCTGTCTTCGAGTATGGCTTCCTCGTTGCAGGCGGCCACGGCGGCCACCAGTGGTGGCTCCGGGTTCTCCGGCGGTGGCGGCTTTGGTGGCGGTGGTGGCGGCGGCTGGTGACCAGCAATTGGTAGGCGCTGCTTGAGCAACGATCTGCGCCAAGCCGGGCAGGATGTAACCGTGGAGAGCGCATGAACGAGTTCTTGTCGAGCCTGCCGCTGGCCTGGGTGATCGCCTTGGCCCTGGTGCTGGCGCTGTTGGTCGCTTGGTTTTTCAGTTCGGTAGCCCGGTTGTTGTTGCGGGGACGGGCCAAGCTCGGCACCGCCACCAGCATCGTGATCACCATCTTGGCCACCGCGCTGGGGCTGCTGGTCGCTGGGGCGCTGGAGCGCAGTCCTCAGCTGTTGGGCCTGCTATCAGTGATGCTCACCCTGGGTTTCTCGGTTGGTGGCATCGCGCTGTACGCAGGGATTGCCGCCCACTTCCAGCCGCATCCCGCCCCGGAGATCTCAGTGATGCTGGCCGCGGGGGAATCTGATCGGGTCGAGTTCAAATCGACGGCCCGGGTGAATCTGCACACCGGCCAGCGTGACGAGAAGATGGAGCAGGTGATTGCCAAGACGGTCTGTGCCTTCCTCAACGCCGATGGTGGCACTTTGGTAGTCGGCGTCGATGACACTGGTACCCCGCTCGGGTTGGACGCCGACCTGGCCACCATGAAGGCCCCAGATCTGGATCGCTACGAGCTTTGGCTGCGAGATTTGCTGACTGCGGCCCTGGGTCAGAACGCGGCGGCGCTCGCCCAAATCGAGTTCCCCGAGGTGGCCGACCCCGATGAGGTGGCCAGGCCGGTGTGCGCGATCACCTGTCGCCCCTCGCCGCGTCCGGTGTACCTGGAGCCGAGCAAAGCGGCAGTGCCGGAGTTCTGGCTGCGGTCGGGCAACTCCACCCGCCACCTCAAAGTGAACGAGGCCACCGAGTATGTGATGCACCGTTGGCCGCTGAACCTTGGCTCCTCGCTGGCCGCCCAGATGCGGGCCGCCGTCCGGTTCTCCGAAGCTCGTTGAGTTCGGCGAGCTTTGGCGCACCGGCTAGGCTGGCCCAGCCCTTCGCCCTTCACTGACTGGACGACATGACGCTCATTCCTTTGGCTGGACTGTTCCAACTGGAGCAGAACATTCCGCTGGCCTTGGCCATCGTGGTGTTCTCCTCCTTTGGGTTTGCCGCCGGCGCCACCATCCAGCATCTGGCCGTTTCCAAGAACACTTACGGCACCGCAGAGAGCCCGTCGATGAGCATGCGGGAGTTCTTCGGCCTGCTGAAGAACCGCATGTGGTTGATTGGCACGGGCACCATCATTGTTGGTGCGACCTTGCACGCGGTCGGGTTGGCGCTGGCTCCGGTCACCGTGGTGCAGCCGGTTGGCATCTTGGCCGTCCCGTGGGCGGTGCTCCTGGCCGCCAAGCTGCACGGCTACCGGCCGACCAAACTGATTTGGTTCGCCGTGGCGCTGACCATCATCGGCATCGTGAGCTTCACCTACTTCTCCACGGCAACGGCGGTCAAAGAGATCGACCTGAACCTGTGGAAGATCATCGTCGGGGTGCTGGTGGTGTTCTCCATCGGTGCACTGCTGGCCTACTTGGGCTTCAAAGGCAAGGGGTTCCGTCGCTGCCTGCTGTTGGCCTCGGCCGGGTCGTTCTACTACGGCATGAGCCCGACGATGCTCAAAACGCTTTTCGAAGTGCTGGGCAAGGACCACTACTGGACCGACCCGCTGCTGTATGTGGGGCTGTTCTTCCTGCTCACCTGTTACGGAGTCGGCGGCTGGATGTTGCAGCAGGCCTATGCAAATGGGCCAGCCGAAATCGTGGTCGGCTCGATGACCACCACCGACCCGATCGTGGCGGTCGGCTTCGGCATCGCCGTCCTCGGTGAGGGAGCATTGCTCGGAGTCACCGACGCGTTCGGCATGCTGATCACCGGCGCCATCGCCATCGGCGGGGTGGTGATTCTGAGCAAGTACCATCCCGACGCCCAGGCTCGTCGCGACGCAGCCCAGGCGGCCAGCCTCGCAGCTCAGAGCAGCGAGCCAGCCGAGCCGGTCGCCAAACCTACGGCCTGACTGCAGCCGTCCGGGCGGCCTTGTCAGCGATCGCCTGGCGATAGACCTCCAGGTAGTTCTCGCGCATCGTGGCCGCGCCGAGGGTGCGCCCGAGTTTGGCCGAGGCAGCTGACATGGCCATCAGCCGCGGCACATCGTCGGCCAACGCCCGCATTCCGGCGGCTAGTTCGGCCGGGCTTGGCCCAGTGAGCAGCGAATTGGTGGGGCTGGTGCCCACCGTGAGCCGCTGATCGCAATAGAGGATCGGGGTGCCAGTGGCAGCGGCCTCGCCCAACACCATGGCTTGAGTGTCGAAGCGATGCGAGGCCAAGACGAACACGTCGGCGTCGGCCAACTCCTGGGCGAGCAGTTCGGCCTCGGTGAAGTGGCCGAGGAACACCACCTGGCCGTGTCGGATCCGTAGGGCCTGTTGCCGTAGGGCGCGTTCGCTGCCACCGGTGCCGATGATGCGCAACTCGGCGTCGTCGCGTCCCAGGGAGTCGAAGGCTGATAACAGCACGGCCGTGCGCTTCTCTGGACCAAGCCGCCCGACTGAGAGGAAGCGGGTAACCGGACCGCGGGCGCGGCTGCGGCGCGCGCGACCGAAGACCTCGCTCACTCCGCTGGGCACGGTGCTGGCCCGGGTGGTGAGGCTGCCACCGGAGGCGGCAATTAGGTTGTCGATGACGAACTGGGCTGGTGAGGTGAAGCGATCTACGGCGCTGGCCAACCGAGCCATGCTTCGCCAGTCGCGCGCCGTCAATCGGGTTTCACCGGCTGGAACGACGACTTGGGAGCGGCCCAGCCGGACGGGGGGTGTTGCGACCAGGCGGCGCAGCCAGCGTCCCGACCAATCCAGGTAGGTGAGACTATTCAGCGCGGCGACCGCGGGGGAGCTCAGGTGGGTGCCGGCGTAGTTGGAGTGGAAGGTGTGGACGTGCGCCACGTTGAGCAGCTTGGCCACCTTGGCGGCTAGAAAGACCGCCCCGCGTTCGTTCTGGGAGTGCACCACTTGCAGCCCGGGATGCTCCG
The DNA here is from genome assembly GCA_002428365.1 of Propionibacteriaceae bacterium UBA6122. Taxonomy (GTDB): domain Bacteria; phylum Actinomycetota; class Actinomycetes; order Propionibacteriales; family Propionibacteriaceae; genus Propionicimonas. Next base: position 7,313 of record DIVW01000004.1, on the reverse strand, counting down.
CAGCGATTCGGCGGGCCAGCGCGTCCCCGGCTTTGAGCGAGCAGAGAAAACTGGGGGTGCCGGGCAGCCGCCAGTAGGGCAAGCCTTGCCAGGCGCATTCCACCGGCGGTGCCAACCGGGCTGCGGGGGCGAAGAGGGTGACCTGGTGACCGGACGTGGACAACTCCTGTAGCTGGAGTTGAACCGAACGTCCCACCCCGCCGGATTCGGGGTAGAAGTCGTCGGTGAAGATGCCGACGCGAAGCGCGTCAGCTGCGCTCATCAGGTTGTTTCGACCCCTCAATAGTCATCCGGCGACCTCGATGCCCGAGATCTGGGCCTGGTTGGCAGTGCGGAGGAACACCAGGGTGTTGCTGCGCTCGATCGGGAAGTACACCCAGCCGCTGACCGTGGAGCCGGTCTGAATCGGCCCGGTTGGGAAGGCTGGATTGAGCCCGGACGTTTCGCCGCGCACCACCTCCTGGCCGTTATTGGGTAGTGCGTTGAAGTAGCAAGTGAGTTCGCCGTCGTCCAAGGTGACCCGGACCAGTATCGCCAGGCCCTGGTCGTCCCAACGCTGATCGGCGATCTGCCAGACTCCGGAGGCGCCGGTGGCCCGGACGGTGAACGGGGTGCCATCACGCGGGGTGACCGAGGGGGTCGGCGTCCGGGTGGGCGTCGGCGACTGGCTCGGGTTGGGCGTGGGCGGGCGCAAGGCGCTGTAGGCCACCAGGACGGCCACGATGATGCCAATCAGGGCGATCAGGAGTGGGCCCAGTGTGCGTTTGGGGGCATAGCGGGCGATCTCGGTGCCGCCGGCGGCGCGCGACTGCTCCGGCTGGCCAGTGCTGGTCATGCCGGCATAGTTCGCACTTCCCGAAGCTGACAGCGGAGCTGGTGCCCAGCCGGCACCGGGTGGGCCGTCCGGGCCGCCAGTCGGCGGCGGAGCATCGGTTGGGGGCTGCACACTCATCGGTTCCAGGCTACTCGCGGGTGCCGGGTTCGGGCGCCTGTGGGTAACGAACGCGGGCTGTGGATGGTGACACTTCTGCCCGGCGGCCGTCCAAAATCGAAGGACGTGAGTGTCTCTGATCCGTTGGCCCGGCTGGCCGTGCGCAATCTCGATGATCTGATCGGCTTAGTGCCCTTCCTGATCGGCTTCCATCCGGAGGAGTCGTTGGTGGTGTTGGTGATCGAGGACGGGCTGGTGATGGTCACCGCCCGCGTCGATCTGGCGGCCATCGGCGATCCGGCTGGGATCGGCGGCCTGGTGAGCCGACTCTTTGAGCGATACCCAGCCGCCGAGGCCTGGTTCCTGGCCTACTCGGCTCTGGAGGGGCCGTCCTGGGAGGTGCTCCGATGGTGTGCAGAGTTGTGCGGGTCGATCCGGCTTGGTCGCCTGGTTCACGTGGACGGCTCCAGTTGGCGCGCCGACTCACCGCTTGGATGCGGTGGCGTGGTGGCGGCGAGCCCAGCGGCGGCGGAGGCCGCAGTGCTGGGCCTGCCGGTGCGAGCTTCGCGGCAGGAGTTGGTCGAGCAGATCGCTGGCCCGGCCGATGACCAGACCGAGGCGTTGTTGGCTGAAGTCGAGGCGGCCAGCAACGAGTTGGCGCAACTTTCGCCGGCGGGCCGCCGCCGACGGTTGCGTTGGCTGTGCGCCACTGCTGACAGCCGCGCCGAGTTCGTTCAGCTAGCCGTGCTGGCCACCGATCGGGCGGCGCAGGTGGAGGTGCTTTCCCGGCTCGATCAGCGCACGGCCCCAGCCGCTGTGCAACTCTGGACTGCGGTGATTAAGCACAGCCTGGTGCCCTATCTGATCGGCCCGTTGGGGCTGCTGGGGGTGGCGGCCTGGCTCACCGGGGACGGTGCCATGCAGACGGTCTGCCTGGAGCGGCTCGACCGAATCGATCCGACTGATCCGCTGGCGGCCATGCTTGATTGGATCAACGCCACCGTGCTGCCCCCATCGGATTGGCTGGGCTACCGCCGGGCCCTTTTAGGGGCGTTGACTGATCAGGTACGCCTACTGGCTTCGCCGGTCGAATCCGCCGACAGCTGAGGCGGTGACTTGGCTAGCCGGAGGCGTGGAGGCGATGAGAGCCAGGCGGCGAATCGGATAGGATAACGGCCATGCACGGCGTTTCTTTGGAGCTTGCGTAGCCGCGGCTGCCCAGCAGTCGCGGCGGCCCCCTGGCGAGCCTGATGGCCCGCGGGGGCTTTTTCATGTCATCGCAGGAACGCCGGACCAGAAGGAGTGATCACAGACATGACCAGCGAGGTAGTTCGCGTCGGCTATGACGCCGCCGCCGCCCAGGAGAAGTGGCAGCGGTTCTGGGAGGCCGACGGCACCTTCAGCCCCCTCGATGACGACAGCCGAGAACGCCGCTACATGCTCGACATGTTCCCCTACCCCTCCGGCGACCTGCACATGGGCCATGCCGAAGCGTTCGTGATGGGTGATGTGGTGTCGCGCTACTGGCGCCTGCGCGGCTATGACGTGATGCACCCGATCGGCTGGGACTCCTTCGGCCTGCCGGCCGAGAACGCCGCGATCGCCCGCAACGCCCACCCCGCGGAGTGGACGTATGCAAATATCGATACCCAGGCGCGCTCCTTCAAGCGCTACGGCCTGAGCTTCGACTGGTCACGGCGGCTGCATACCTCCGATCCGGAGTACTACCGCTGGACCCAGTGGCTTTTCCTGCGCTTCTATGAGCGCGGCCTGGCTTATCGCAAAGACTCCTTCGTCAACTGGTGCCCCAACGACCAGACCGTGCTGGCCAACGAACAGGTGGTGCAGGGCCTGTGTGAGCGCTGCAGCGCAGTAGTCACCAAGCGCAAGCTGAACCAGTGGTACTTCAAGATCACCGACTATGCCCAGCGCCTGCTGGACGACATGGAACTGATCGAAGGCAAGTGGCCCGATCGGGTGCTGTCGATGCAGCGCAACTGGATCGGTCGCTCTGAGGGTGCCTACGTCGACTTCGCGATCGAAGGCCGTACCGAACCGGTGCGGGTTTTCACCACTCGTCCGGACACGCTTTATGGGGCCACCTTCTTCGTAGTGGCGCCGGAGGCCGAACTGGCCGCTGAGATCGTCACCGACGCGCAGCGTCCGGCCTTCGAGGAGTATCTGGAGGCCACCAAGCGGGCCACCGAGATCGAGCGGCAGTCTTCTGAGCGCCCCAAGACCGGGGTGTTCCTTGGTGTGCATGCGGTCAACCCGGTCAACGACGAGTTGCTGCCGGTTTATGCGGCTGACTATGTACTGGCCGATTACGGCACCGGCGCGGTGATGGCGGTGCCAGCGCACGACCAGCGTGACCTGGACTTCGCCAAGGCCTTTGACCTGCCGGTGCGAGTGGTGGTCGAGACCGGGCTGCCCGACCCGGCACAGACCTTCGTGGCGACCCCAGGAGACGGCACCTACGTCAACTCCCCGTCGCTGGCGGGGCTGGTAGACAAGAAGGCTGGCATCGCAGCGATCACGGCCAAGCTGGCCGAAGATGGACGCGGTGAGTCGGCAATCACCTTCCGGCTGCGCGACTGGCTGCTGAGCCGCCAGCGGTTCTGGGGTTGCCCGATTCCGATCGTGCATTGCCCGACCTGTGGTGAGGTGCCAGTACCAGAGGATCAGCTGCCGGTGCAGTTGCCCGATCTGCGTGGCGCGGAACTCGCCCCGAAGGGCACCAGCCCGCTGGCCTCGGCCACCGACTGGGTGAACACCACCTGCCCGAAGTGTGGCGGGGCGGCCCAACGTGACACCGACACGATGGATACCTTCGTGGATTCGTCGTGGTACTACTTCCGCTACTGCTCGCCGAACTACACCGAAGGCCCTTTCGATCCGGCCGAGGTGGCTAAGTGGATGCCAGTGGCCCAGTACGTCGGTGGGGTTGAGCACGCGATCCTGCACCTGCTGTACTCCCGGTTCTTCACCAAGGTGCTGCAAGACATCGGCCTGGTCGACTTCCCCGAGCCGTTCACTCAGCTGATGAACCAGGGTCAGGTGATCAACGAGGGCAAAGCGATGAGCAAGTCGCTGGGCAATGGGGTCGACCTGGGCAAGCAAATCGACCTCTACGGTGTGGACGCGATTCGCACCACGGTGGTCTTCGCCGGTCCGCCAGAAGACGACATCGACTGGGCCGACATGTCGCCGGGTTCTTCCTTGAAGTTCCTACAGCGGGCCTACCGGCTGGCCACTGATGTGGACAGCCCGGTCGGCACCGACTTCACCTCCGGTGATTTGGGGCTGCGGCGGGCCACTCACAAGGCGGTCGCCGAGGTAACCGAGACCATCGAGGGCCACCGGTTCAATGTCTCGGTGGCTCGGCTCATGGAGCTGGTCAATGCCACCCGCAAGGTGATTGACAGCGGCGCCGGTGCGACCGATCCGGCCGTCCGTGAGGCCACCGAGGCGTTGACGGTGATGCTGAGCACCATCGCTCCCTATGTTGCTGAGGAGATGTGGGAGCTGCTCGGGCACACCCCCGCGGTCGCCAACGCCTCCTGGCCAGTGGCTGACGCAGCACTGCTGGTCGCCGACCAAGTCACCTGCGTAGTGCAGGTGCAGGGCAAGGTGCGAGCCAAGCTGGAAGTCTCGCCGAGCACCAGTGACGCCGAATTGGAGGCGCTGGCGCTGGCCGACCCCGGAGTCATTCGAGCCTTGGACGGCCGCGCAGTGCGCCAGGTGATCGTGCGGGCCCCGAAGCTGGTTAGCATCGTCCCGGCCTGAGCTGAGGCGGCATCGGCTGGCTCAGGATTGAGCCAGCTCAACCACGCTGCCCAGATGGTCTGTGTTGGCGATGGCGAAGCGACGTACCTTGATGGTGCGGAATTGGTCACTGGCCAGCACGTGGTCGATGGTGATCAGGGGTACCAGTCGGTCGGCCGGAAAGCTCGGCTGCCAGCCTTGCACCGACTCGTGGAGGCCGTTGCGGCTCATCAGGTTGCGCACTGTGAGGTGTTCTGGAACAGCATTGAGATCGCCGGCCAGCACCAGCGGCTGGGTGGCAAAGCCTGCGGCGAAATCGGCGAGGATTTCGCCTTCGGCCAGCCAGCCGTCCAGGTCGCCCCGGACTGCGTTCACCGGGTGCGCCGCGATCAGCACGAGCTGGTGTCCATTGGCCTCGATCTGGACCGCGATATTGGTGTCGAGCGTTCCGGTGGTCTGGCCCAACACGGTGATCGGGGTGCGGGAAAGCACTTGGGTGCCGGACGGGTCACCAAAGTTGCGCTGGTTGCTGGCCCGGCCGGTGCTGCCCTGGTGATAGGGCAGCTGCTTGGTCCAACGAGGATTGTCGAAGATTGCTGCCGACTGGGTGGTGAACTCAGTGAGCACCACCACGTCGGGCCGGTTTCGTTCCACCTCGGCCAGCAGCTCGGCGGTGTCGCCCTGGCCGTAGTGCAGGTTGAGCGTCATTACTCGCAGCGTTGAGGTGGTGCCGACCGGGGCGACGTAGTCGGTATTGAAGTAGGGCAGCAGCACCATCGCTTGAGCCAGCAACCCGGCCAGCGGCAACAAAGTGACCAGCCGCCCGATGCCACGCGCCGAAGCCAGCAAAATCAGGGTGGCCAAGGCCCAGGGGATCAGCCCATAGGGGATGAAGGACGAATACAGGGCCACCGTTCGGTTGGTGGTCTGCAGTTCGGGCTCCAGGTACAGCGCGCCGAGGGACGCTCCCACCAGGGCAAAGCCGCTCGCGACCACGGTTGCGAATGGGCGGGGAAGTCGGCGTGCGGTCACCCGGCCAGTCTGGCAGCACCAGCCAAGCCATTTGCGGCCGCCCCGCTCAGCGGATGTGGATGAGTGCGTAGATTTCCACAGTTCGCAGCCAAGCTGAACGGATTTCGGCCGGGTGCCAATACTGCGGCCATGAGGGATGTTTCCGGTCCGGTCACTAGCGAAGTGGTGCGGCGGCGGTTGGCGGAGCTGTTCGCACAGCTGCAGGAGGCGCCGTCGGTTGCTGATGCCCAGCCGTTGGCGGGGCGGCCGGTGGAGACCCTTGGGTCTGGTTTGGCCGGAGCCGATCCAGAGGAGGATTGGCTCGTCAAGCTGCGCTCAGGGCCACCGTCGGTTACTGAGCCCGTTCGGGCCGAGACGGTTGCGCCGGGGGCAGCGCGGGAGTTGGTGGGCCGCGTGCGGGCTTTCACCACTGAGCATTTGGCCACCGTGGTGGTGGTACTGCTGGTCGGCATCGGGTGGACGACCTACAGCCTGCTGCAGGTGCGAGCCACGCCGGTGGCGGATGCGGCCCCTCGCGTGGAATCCACGCCCGGCGGGGGTGGGGTGGTGACCCCGGTGCCGACCGGCAAGCAGGTGGTGGTGCACGTCATTGGGGCAGTGGCCAAACCGGGCGTGGTGCAGCTGCCCGATGGCTCGCGAGTGGCCGATGCGATCGCGGCAGCCGGTGGGTTGGCGAGATCGGCGGCGGTGGGGGAGTTGAACCTCGCCCTCCCGCTGGTTGATGGCACCCAGCTGAAGATCGGCACCCGAAAACGGCCAGGGGGCTGGATCCGCGACGGCACCGGTTCGCTCACGGCTGGCTCGAGTGGGTCCGGTTCAAGTGGCGCTGGCGGCCAGTCGACCAAGATCTCGCTGAACACTGCCACCGTCCAGCAGCTCGACACCCTGCCCGGCATTGGGCCGGTGACTGCGGCGAAGATCATCGACTGGCGTAAAGCCCACGGGAAGTTCACCGCGATCACCGAGCTTCAGGAGGTGGACGGTATTGGTCCCAAGACCTACGCCGACCTTGCCGACCGAGTCCGTCTCTGAACCTCCGGACCCGCGCCCGGTGGTGCTGGCGGTAGCGGTCTGGCTGGGCGGTTGGCTCGGCACCGGCAGCCAGAGCTCTTGGAGCGGGTTGGGCCTGCCCGGGCCGCACGGCTGGCAGTGGCTGGGTGCAGTGGGCGTCGCCGCAGCGGTGGCGGTGTCCTGGCGGACGCGCTCACGGCTGGTGCTCGCGGTGGCACTGGTCTTGGGGCTCAGCCTGGGCGTGGCCGGGGCGAGGGTTTGGGCCGCCGACCATGGCGCTCTGGCCGAGCTGGCGGCTGACGGGGCGGTGGTCCGCATCGAGGCTCGCCTAGGTGAGGGGCATCTGGCGCTGGCTGGGCCCGGCGGCCCCATTTGGCTGGTCGCCTTGCGCCTGACCAGCGTGGACGGTCGAGGCCAGGCATGGCTGGTGGGCGACACCGTCCAGCTCAGCGCCAGTGGCGGGCAGATCGCGTCTTGGCAGGGGTTGCCACCGGGGACCTCCGTCTCAGGGCTGGTGAAATTAGGCCCGGCTGAGGACGCTGCGTTCAGCGCTTGGGCCTCGGCCCGGGGGGCG
>DIVW01000043.1 GCA_002428365.1 Propionibacteriaceae bacterium UBA6122 | reverse complement strand
ACCCTTCGACTGGCTCAGGGAACTGACTCAAGTTGGCTGCGGGGCCCGGAATCGAGACCGGCTCAGGGAACTGCGGCTAACCCACTCAGCCGGGGAGGATCCCCAGCGGTGCTGGGCTGCGAACCCCGGCCTTGGCTAGGGCTGACAGGCTGTGTTCCAGCAGCCAGCGCTGCACCTGCCAGTGCTGATTGGGCAGCGTCTTGCCGATCAGCCGGATGGTCATGGTGGTCGCGCTCACGGCATTTACCCCCACCACCGTGGGACGTTCCAGCAGGACCTCGGCGAGGTCCTCGGCTTCCTCGGCCTCGCGGGAGACGGCTTCCAGGACGGTGATCACTCGACCGGGATCCTCGTCATAGGCGACCGGAACGTCGATGATCGCGGTCGACCAGCCCTGGCTCTGATTACCAAGGCGCAGAATCTCGCCGTTGCGGACGTACCAAACCGTGCCCGATGGATCCCGCAGTCGGGTCACTCGCAGGCCGACCTCCTCGACAGTGCCCTTCACCTCGCCGGTGTCGATGATGTCGCCAACGCCGTACTGGTCTTCCAACAACATGAACATGCCCGAAAGAAAATCCTTCACCAGGCTTTGGGCCCCGAACGCCAGCGCGATGCCGCCCACCCCTGCCGAGGTGAGTAGCGGGGCCAGTGGCACGCCCAGGATGCCCAGGATCGTCAGAATGCCGATGACGCTCAAGGTGATGCTGATCAGGCTGGAGGAGATCGAACCCATGGTGGCGGTGCGCTGTTCGTAGCGCTCCTGGTTGCCAAAGGTCATCGCGGTGAGCAGTTGCTCAGCCCGGTTGCCGCCGGTCTTTCGCCGCTGCCGCGCTCGTTCCAAGGCGCGTTTGGTGAGGGTTCGCACCAGTCTGACCAGCAGGAAGCGGGAGACCAGGGTGACCACTATCACTACGGCGATCGCGATCAGATCAGCTGTGCTCACCCAGGCAGAAAGGTCCATAGGGGCCATTCTTGCCGAAGTGCTGGCCGAGGGTGGGGAATGCCGAGGCCTGACGTCCGCGTTGAGGCGATGGAGGTAGACGAAGATGGAACTAGTGGTGGTGACGGCAGGAGCCGGCGAGCCGTCGAGTAGTCGGCTGCTCGGTGAGCGGTTGGCCGAAGCGGCAGTGGCCGCCCTGGCAGACAGCTCAGCCGTGGCACAGGTGACCTATCTGGAGCTGCGGGAATTAGGGCATGACCTGATCGACGCGACTACGCAACGGCTATCTTCACCAGCGCTGACGGCCGCGAAGGCGGCGATCATGGCCGCGGACGGCGTGATCGCGGTCACCCCGGTTTACAACGGCTCATACGCCGGGCTGTTCAAACTGTTCTTCGACGCCCTCGATCCGCGTGCGCTCACCGGTCGTCCGGTGTTGCTGGCGGCCACCGGCGGCAGCCCGCGCCACTCTCTGGTGGTGGAGCACGCCCTGCTGCCGCTTTTTTACTACTTCAAAGCCGAGGTGGCCCCGCTGTCGGTGTTTGCCGCCACCCCTGACTGGAGCGACTCGGCCGACCTCGACTTCCGGGTGGCCAAGGCAGCTGGAGCCTTCGCCCACCGGGTGCTGGATTCCCGTCCGGCCAAGCACCTGCCAAATCAGCCAGTGCCCGACTACGACGACCTGCTGCGCGGCTGACCTACTCTTTGACGCCCTTCAGTGAGCCGGTGATCTTGCCCTTCGGCGAACCGGCGCTGCACACCAGCCGATGGTCTTTCAGTTTGGACCACTGCTTGGCCGGGACCATCGAGTAGAGGATCTCGTACTTGGACTTGCCGACGTTGACCCCGACGAAATCCTTGAACCCGTTGACGCAGACGCTCTGGTAGAGCTTGTCGAACTGCGCGGTGGTGGGGGCGGACTTCCCACTCCACTTCTTCGAGGCATAGACCTCGTAGTAGTGAGGGTCGGCGCAACTGATCAGATCAATGGCATAGGAACCGGTCAGCGGTTTGCCGGTGCACTGGCCCTTGGCCGGGAACGACATGGCTGTACCGGCCATGGAGCCGACCAGCCCGCCAGCAGCGGTGCCGACCAGGCAGGCGACCTTGCGGTTGGCCGGGTCAGACCAGTGGGCCTGGCTGGGCGCCACGAAGGTGACGCCAAAGGGGCTCGCGCCCGGATCCACGCCGACGTAGCCAGCAAAGGCCGCGCCGCACCCAGTCTCGGCGATCTGACGCAACGCGGGCTCGCCAGGATAGGCGTCCTCGGTGGTCGGCAAGATCGCGGCGACCTCCCAGTAGTGCTTTTCGGTGCAGTCGATTGGGATCAGGGCGGGAGTTCCCCCGGTGTCTAGATTCCCCAGGCATTGGCCCAGCGTGAGCGCGCCCAATGGAGAGGACGCGGCACTGGTGACGCCACCGGTGGGCGTTCCCGGCGTACTCGGTGCACTCGGACCAGCGCAGCCAGCCAGCACGACCATGGCACTGGCTAGGACAGTGATGTACCGGGTTTTCAACTGGTCCCCCTCCGCTTCTGGCCAACCCTACCGGGCGCGCCGATTGGCTCCAGTGGCCGAACCCCAGGCGCGGGCCCAGCACCCCTGACGGCGCCCTGGTGCCACGGCCTAGGCTTGGCGGCGATGCAACTACGTGAACTGCTCTTTCCACCGGGCGCGACCAAGCAAGATTGGCTGCTGGACGCCGCGCTGGCCGGTGGCATGGGGCTGCTCACGATCCTGCCCTACGGGCTGCGCGGTGTGGGTGAGGTATCGAACACCTGGCAACTGATCGCGGCCGTGTTGATGGTGTGGCCGCTGGTGTTGCGGCGGCATTCACCGCTGCTGACCATGGTGGCGGTGAGCCTGGCGGGGCTGCTGCAGCTGGTGGTGTCGGATACGCCGATGGCGACTCTCGCGGTGATCCCGATCGTCTCCTACACCGTGGCCCGGTGGGTCCCGGGCAGTGAAGCTCGGCTGGTGGTGGCGATCGGCGCAATCGGTTCGGTGCTGGGCCCGCTGCGGTGGATCATCGATGACCCGGCCTACATCAGCCTCAAGAGCGGGGTCTGGCTGGTGCTGGCCTGGTTCGTCTGCCTGGGGTTGGTGATCACCCCGTACGCGATCGGACGGCGGGTGCGCGAATCGACCGAGGCCGACCAAGACCGCGTGGCCGTGGCCGAGGAGCGCTATCAGCGTCTGTTGGCCGAGCGTGAGCAGGAAGCGCGCCTGGCTGAATCACGGGCCCGAAGCCAGATCGCCCGCGAGTTGCACGACATCGTGGCGCACTCGCTTTCGGTGATGATCGTTCAGGCTGAGGGTGGCCGGGCGGTCGCCGACAAGAAGCCAGCGGCGGCTAAGGAGGCGCTGACTACTATCGCCGAGACCGGTCGAGAGGCGTTGACCGAGATGCGCCGCATCGTTGGCGTGCTGCGCGATGACCCGGCTGAGGGTCAGGCGGACTTTGCCCCAGCACCGACCCTCGGTGATATTCAGGAGCTGGTGCTGCGAGCCAGCGATCGGGCCACCCTGGAGGTACGCGGCCAGCCGCCGCAGGTGTCGGCGGCCTTAGCGCTGACTGCCTATCGGGTGGTGCAGGAGGCATTGACCAACTTCCTGAAACACGCCGGTCCGCAGGCGACCGCTCAGGTCACCGTCACCTACGGCATGCGCGACATCACCATTGACGTGTTGGACAATGGCGCTGGCGGGAAGACGAAGGCGGCCGTGGCTGCCGGGCACGGTCTGCGGGGCATGAACGAAAGGGTCACTTCAATGGGTGGCCAGCTATTAACCCGCTCGCGACCGAGTGGGGGCTACCAGGTAACTGCGGTGCTTCCGATCCGCGGCACCACGTCCAGCTAGGGGAAATGTGATGGCACCGATCAGGGTGATTCTGGCCGACGATCAGGCGCTGGTACGCAGCGGTTTTCGAATGCTGATCGAAGCCGAAGACGATCTGCAGGTCGTTGGCGAAGCCGCTGACGGCGCCGCCGCGGTCGAGCAGGCCCGCCGCATCCCGGCTGATGTAGTACTGATGGACATCCGGATGCCACAGCTGGACGGGGTGGAGGCTACCCGCCAGATCGTCGCTGAAGGCCTGCCCATCAAGGTGTTGGTGCTCACTACCTTCGATCTGGACGAATACGTGTTCAGTGCCCTGAAGGCCGGCGCTAGCGGCTTCATGCTGAAGGACGCCCGTCCCGAGGATCTGTTGAACGCCATTCGCACTGTCGCCCTGGGCGAGGCCGTGATCGCCCCTTCAGCGACCCGTCGACTACTCGACCACGTGGTGCCCACGCTGCCGACCAACCCCGAGGGCGTCGATGCCCGCCTGGAACTGCTCACCGATCGGGAGATCGAGGTGTTGATCGAGATCGCAGCCGGGGCCACCAACGCTGAGATCTCGGCCCGGCTCTACATGGCCGAGGGCACGGTGAAGACTCATATCGGCCGCCTGCTCTCGAAGCTGCATTCCCGCGATCGGGTCGGCCTGGTGCTGTTCGCCTACGAATCTGGCCTGGTCCGGCACGCCTGACCGCGGCGGCCACCACCGAGCCACCAACTGCCGGAACTCAGCTGCGCGGCTTGCCGAAGTCCTGGGTCCAATAGATGCCGTAGTCGCCACCGGTGGCCACGCCCACCCCAAGCTCGGTGAAGTTGGCCGACATCAGGTTCTTGCAGTGGCCATAACTTGCCAGCCACCCCTCCACCACCCGCGCCGGGGTTGAATAGCCGGCGGCAATATTTTCGCCCACCGCGCTCCACTTGTAGCCGGCGCGAGTGATGCGCGCGGAGAAAGTCGTCCCGTCCTTGCTGGTGTGGGAGAAGTAGTTCTTCGCCGCCATGTCGCTGCTGTGGCCACGGGCGGCGTAGGCCAGCTTGGCATTCCAGCTCAGCGCGGCGACTGCCGGCAGCTTGGTGGTGGTATCGGAGGCCTCGTCCACACAGGTGTAGCCGCTTAACCGGGCAGCGTTGGTCAGCCGTAGCACCTCCGCCTCAGTGGCGGTGGGACTGATCTTGGTCACCACGTAGGTGATCTTCAGCTTGGTGGTGTAGGTCCTCTTGCCAGCCCGCAGTTTCAGCTTCACCGTGCCGGGAACATGCTTTGGGGCAGTCACCTTCAGCTTGGTGGCCGACACGTGGGTGATCTTGGTGGTCTTGGTTGAGCCGAAGTAGATTGCCGAGACCTTCTTCAGGTTCTTGCCGGTGATGGTGATCTTCGTGCCGCCCTCGGCGGCAGCCACTTTCACCGTGGCGTATTTGGCCGTGGGCTTGCTGACTGCCTGGGACGGTGTGGGAACCAGCCACAATCCGAGCAGCGCAATAGCGGCCAGCCAGCTGACCACCAATCGCGACAACCTTGACACGATGACCTCCAAAAAATGGAGGTTCCCCCAGAGCCTTTGTTGACCTTACCGCCCAGAGCAGGTGCTGGACAGGTGCCCATGGGGGTGACTGCTCAGAGCAGGGCCAACAGCGCGTCGGGGTTGTGCCGATAGGTTTCCAGGCTCTGCTCACCGGAGCTGAGCGCTTCAAGGGTGTCGGTGAGTAGCCGGTTGACCGGGGTGGGCACGCCCGTTGCGTCCCCGTGATCGGCCACCGCCCCATTCAGGAAACCAACTTCGGTGCGGCCCCGTCCCGAATGCAGATCGATATGGAAGGACGGCATCTTGTCGCCGCGCCCGCTACCGAGAGCCTTGGTGAGTGCTGGCTGGGCGATGAACCGTGGCAGCCGCCGGGCCGCCAGCGCCAGGGCTCGTACTGGGGTGCCGGGAAGATTCACCGGACGCAGCCCAAGGGCGGCCATCACCGCTAGGCATTCGCGCAACACCTCGATTTCGATCCGGTAGGTGCGGGGGTCGGCGAACAGCACCGAAACTGGCTCGTCCAGAATCGCTGAAGTGGCGTTGCCGGTGAGGTTGGTCAGCAGCTTTGACCACTTCATCGCGCGTGGTTCGGGATACCCGACTGCATTGAGGCTGGCATCGTTCAACGCGCCCACCAACGACGCGCTCAACGGGTGGTTCAACGCGATACCGATGCCGCGCAGCTTCTCTTCGATTACCTGGCCGACGCCAGGCTTGCTGACCGCGGTGGTGACAGTTCCGGTGATCACCTGATCAGCGCCGAGTTTGCCAGCGATCAGTGGCTCGTTGGCCACCCCGTTTTGCAGGCTGAGCACTGCGGGGACCGGCTGGCCGGTGGCGATCAGGGCGTCCATCGCGGCATCGGTGTCGAAGGATTTCAGCGCGCAGACGGCCACGTCGTAGGGACCGGCCGCGAGTGCTTCGGCAGCGGAGCCAAAGATGGCGAAGTCATGGACGGCTTCAGTGTGGCCGGCCTTGGTGACCCGCAAGCCTGCGGCGCCGATGGTGGTGGCGGCATCAGGCTGCTCGCTGAAAGTCACCTGGTGGCCGGCCAAAGCCAGCGAGCCGCCCACGTAGGTGCCGATGGCGCCGGCGCCCAGAAACAGAAACCGCATTGCAGGCTCTCCTGGCTGATTCGGGATTGGTACCCCGCAACCCTGCCACAACCGTCCCGTCTGCGGGGAAGAAGGGCCAATGGGTCGGCGACTCGGACGGCGCGTTGGATGGACGCAGACGCGAGGAGGGGTCCACGCGCCTGCGTCCAAGGCTCAACGCTGAGCCCTCGCCGCCACGGTGAAGGTGGACTCAATCCGGGCGGCCTCGGTGACCGAGTCGCCGGAATAGGCGGTCTGTAGTACATGGCCACCGGGCGTCAACTCGGCCGGCAGGCGTAGCTGCACCCGGCCATCGGTTAGGGCGGCGGTGGTGAAGCGGTGGCCATCCAAGGTCAGGGTGATCTCGCCGCCGCCAACCAGATGCCCGCCGGCCTTTACCGTCACGTAGGCGGTGGTGGCGATGCCCTGGCGGGTGCTGGCCAGCAGTACCGAGATCTGGGGATAGCTGCGGTCGGGGGCCTCTGCCGTTGCCGCCGCGACCACGCTAACCGAACGCGACCCAAGCCACTGGTTGCCAGCGGCGTCGGTGGCCACATAGCCCAGCTGCTGATTACCAGCCCGCGCGGTGTCGATTCCGCCAAGGACGGTCAGGTTGCTGGTGCCAGCCGAGACACCGGTTGCGGCGTCGAAGGCCTTGCCGGTCTCAATGGTGGCCACCGGCAGCTCCAGCGCCGCAGTGGTGGCGGCGCCGGCGGCGGGGACGGTGAACAGGCCGTAGCCGATGAGGTTGCCCTTGCCGGTGGCGCGCCAGCCGCGCACCTGCCCAGTCGCCAACCCCGTCCAAGACAGCGGGGCTGCGGCGCTGGCGGTGCCGATCGCGGTGTCAGTTGGGGTGGCCAGCGCGACAGTGTCAGTGCTGAAGCTGGTCTTGCGGGTGGTTAGTTGAACCGGGACGACGGTGTCGTCCTCACTGCCGGTGTAGCGGTGCTGGTTGTCGTATTCGCTGGCATTGAAGTTGTTCAGCAGCGGCGATAAGGTGTCGATGGTGATCTCGCCGCGAGCGACGTTGAACTGCAGCAGTTGCAGGAAGCTCGCCCCAAACCGAAGCTGATCGGAAGCATGGTGGCCGCCGACCCCGGTCAGCCCGACCTCGCTGGCCTTGACTTGGTAGAACTGGTAGTCAGCGAGTAGTTCGGTGACGTTGTTGCCGGGCTTGCCGAGGTTCTTCTTCACTGCCACGCTCACCCCGTGCTCATGGCCTGACAGCACCAAAGCCACATTGGGGTTCGTGGCCACGATCTGCTCTTCCAGGCGGATGCCGTCGTTGGAGAAGTCGGCAACCCGTCCGTCCGCGGCGTAGCTGGCCTTGTTGAAGGCGTGAGTGAACAGGATCGCGTTGCGGTCGGCGTAGCGGGTGAGTACCCGATTGGCCCAGGCGATCTCGGCAGGGCTCACCCCGTAGCCAAGGTGGACGGCGATGAAGTCCAGCCCACCAGCGGTAAACAGGTCGTAGTGGTTGGAGTTGTCGCCGCTCTGCCAAGGGTGGTAGCTGGCGTTCTCGGCCTGCCACTGGCTGGTCTTTTCGAGGGCCTGGTAGCGGCCCGTCCCGAAGTAGTCGTTGAACAAAGCCGATTTCCCAGTCTCGGTGCCAGCTCGGGTGTCGTGGTTTCCGGGCAGGATGCCGTTCACCACCCCGGCGTCATCAAGGATCTTCTGGTTGGCCGAGGCTACGGCGAACTGAGCCCGAGCATTGGTCTTGGCCGCGGCTTCGTCGGCGTAGGCGGTGCTGAACCAGTCCTCGATGACGTCCCCGGTGTGCGCGGCGTAGGCGATCTTGCGCGATGAGGCGTTCGCGGCGATCCAGCGTGGAATCTCGGCGTACGCCTTGCGCCACACGGCCCGTTCCTTGGCGCTGCGTCGTTCCACCGCGCCCTCGGTGAGGTACTGGGTGTCGGTGTAGTGGGCGAGGGCGAAGTCATAGTCAGACGGATCAGCGAAGGCGCTGTCCACTGGCTTGGTCAGGTCGTCGGCGAACGGATCCTCCCCAGTCACCAACAGATGCACCGCGCCCCTGTCGTTGAAGTCGGCCTTGGCTTCGCCGCGAAGGCTGAGTTGACCTTCAGCCAAGCCCCGCCCGGCGGCTACCGGCTCCCAACCCGCGGTCGCGGTGTTCCACGCCCAAAGTCGCACCAGGCGCGACGGGTCGGCGGTGCCTTGCCAGGTGAGCGCCGAGCCGGAAAGTGAGGCAGCAGACAGCTCGAACCGTTGGAACGGGAAACGTCCTGTGGCAGCGGTGGTGGCCGTCAGCCCGTCGCCGGGACGAAGCGGGTCGGTGATCGCTGCACCCTTGGCGTAGTCGAACGCCAGGGTGGTCGGCAGTGCGCTAATCACGCCGCCGAACCCGGAACCGGGCAGGGTGACCTGCTCCTCGCTGAACTTGATTCCGGCAGTGCTGAGCGTGCTGAGGGTGACGGCACGGTCGCCGCCGCCGCTGGCTTGAGCGGTCGGCAACACCAGGGTCGAGGTTGTCGTTGGGCTGGCCGCCGGTGCCGGGCTGGGGGCGTCGGGCGCGGCGGCGCTGGCCGGAGTCCAGGTTTTGGGGAGGATGAGCAGGGTGGCCACCAACGCCAACGCAACCACCAGTATTGAGCGGGACGGACGGGGCATGCAGGTCCTTTCAGGGCCGAAGCAGCCAGCCGAAGGCCGGGTTCAACTCTGAAGATAGGCAGCCATTGCGAACGACTGCCGAACTGCCAGTGACCGCTACAAAATGCTCTGACAACGCCTTGGGGTGCTCTTACGGGTCGCCGGGGCTTCAGCCAGGTGGGGCAACCGGCTCAGGAAGCCGCGCGGGGGTGTCGCTGGAAGAAGTCCCAGATCACTGCGGTGGCCTCAAGTTGGGTTGCGGATCGAGCGCCGCCGGGCCATTCGTGGCCCATGCCGTCGATGAGGATCCACTCCACCGTCCGACCGAGTGGGCAGTCGGCGATCGAGGTGGTCACGGCGCCAGCTGTGGTGGTGGCGAACGCCGCACAGTGGTCGCGTTGGCGCCAACCGGCCAACACCTTGGCGATCGGTGGCCCGGTCACTTTGGCCACGCCGTCGCCGGTGGTCCCGTCCAGGTGAACTCGGGTGTCGGAGGTGCCGTGCAAATGCAGCACCGAGGTGGGCTGCCCGTCGGTGCAACTCACCAACTGGGTGCCGGCCACCGGAGCCACCGCGGCGAACAGGGTGGTCTCGCAGGCCAGCCGGTAGGCCATCATCGCGCCATTCGACATTCCGGTGACGTAGCGGCGGGAGGCATCGATGCTGACGATTTCGTCGACTTGAGCCACCAAGGCGGCTATAAACGCGACGTCGTCGATGCCGTCGCGCTGCGGGGCACCGCAGCAGGAACCGGCGTTCCAGGCCCGGTCGAGGCCGTCGGGATAGACCACCACGAAGCCCTGCCGCTCAGCCAGTTCGTCCCAGCCGTACGCCGCTTCGGCCTGAGCGCCGGTGCCGAAGCCGCCATGCAGCATCAGCACCAGCGGGTAGCCCTTGGCGCCCGGTTCAACCGCCGGACGATGAACACCGAAGGTGCGCTGTTGGCCATCAGGGGTGCGGAGTTGATGGCTGGAAGTGCCAGCCGGAATCGTGGTGGTCGTGGTTGGTTTGGCTTGAGCGCCACAGCCAGTAACGGTCACGGCCAGGGCGGTGGCGGTGCACAGCAGTAGTTGGCGGATCACATCCCTGAGGTTAGGCAACGCCACTGACTAAGGGCAGAGCCGCAGGTTCAGCTACAGGAGATCTCCAGGCCCTACCCAGCACCGGTCCAGGCGAACTACCGCTTGACGGTCACCTTGAGCGATGCCTTGGTGGAAGTCAGCTTCGAGGTGCCGGAATAGACCATCCGGATCGTCTTGGTGCCGGTCTTGGTGAACTTCGCCAGCTTGTAGGAGACCGCCCCCTTGGCCGAGGCCTTCAAGGTGATGGTCTTGACCCACTTCGAGCCGACGTAGATGCGAACCTTGCCGGTGGGCACGATGCCCGTGCTGGAGGCCAGCTTCACCTTCAGCGTTACTCGCGTGCGGTTCTTCTTCACCTTGGTGGTGGACGCGCTCACTTTGGCTTTGGTGGCGGCCTTGACGACCGCGACCTTGAAGGAGGTCGTCTTGGTCTTGGACCGGTCGCTGTAGGACACCGTCAGCTTCGCGGTGCCGACCTTGGCTGAGCTGAAGCCACTGATCTTGACCGCGCCAGTGACTGGCAGGCTGCCCTGGTCGTAGACGGCGGTCGCGGCCAGATCGCTGCGACTGAAGCTGCTGCCCACCTGGTAGGTGGTCTTGGCCGGCTTGACCTTGAGGGCCGTGAATACAGCGGCCTTCGGCGGGGAGGAGAGCAGTGAGCTGTAGGTGGAGCTAAGCCCGAGGACGGCGGCAGCGTTACTGGAGATCACTGCCCTGGTCGCGTCGCTGGCTGGGTTGGTGATCTTTTTGTCCTTGTGCGCCACGTTGGCGAGCTGCTGAATCGGCCACGCCTTGCCAGCTTTGAGTTGCAGCTTCAATGCGGCGGCGTTGAACAGCACCCCGGCCCGGCGAAGGTGGGAAGCATCAGAGATGATCGTGTAACTGGTGACGTTGGGGTCGGCCTTGAGGATCGCCATCGAGTTGGCCGCGTTGCCCACGGTGCTGGACGACTTGGCTTCAGTGATGATGCGGGCCGAGGCAATGCCGTTTTCGATCAACCACGAACGCATCACCGCAGCCTCAGTGTGACCGTTCTTCGGTACCCCGCCGGAGACCAGCACCCGCGATGCGGGGTAGGCCTTCAGTGCGGCCAGCGCCACCTTCAGTCGGTTCTTCAGCTGGGTGGTGATCGTGCCGCTCTTGGTCAGCGAGCCACCAAGCACCACGAAGACGTGCCCCTTGGTGGGCAGACCTTTGGGGGTGGTGTAGTTCAGCTTCTGCGCGGTGTTGGCGGTGTCCCAGGACGCAAGGAACTGCCGCCATAGGCCGGCCTCGAAGGGGGAGCGGATCGCGATCTCGCTGAGCGCCAGCGCCCGGTCAACCGGACGGGCGGCGCGCTGGAAGTAGATGACTCGGGTGCGTACCGCGCTGTTGGAGAGCTCGCTGGTCGGTGCGGCGGGCGCACTGGTCGGCCACACCAGAGTGAACAGCAGTGCGGTGGCGACGGCGATGACTCGCCAGCGACCGGAGGTGTTCATGGCGGCCCTTCAGGGACTCTCGGGGAAGCGGACTTCTGGAGTCTTGCACCAGGGTCTCAATTGCGCATCTGCCTACTTGAGGGTTTGCGCTGAGCCGATTTGGGCCGGTCTCAACCCGAAACCGCTGCAGCAGTTCCCTGCCCCACCCAGATCCCTGAGCTTGTCGAAGGGTCAATAGGGGCTTCGACGAGCTCAGCCAACTTCTGCTCAGTACAGGCGGCTCAGCCGCCTCGGCCTCAATCGCCACGAGTGTCAACCGGTTGACAAATGGAGTGTCAACCGGTTGACTTAGGGCATGGCTGATCGATTCATGGTGACTCTGCACGAGCTGACCTCCGCGATGGACACCTATGCCGATGCCTTGCTGCGCCGCGATCACGGTCTGAGTTTCAACGAGTTCGAATACCTGGTGGTGGTGGCCGAGAATGGCGGCTCCGACGTCACCGAGTTGGCCCGGTGCCTGCGGCTGACCAAGGCGGCGGTGAGTAAGCGGTTGCCAGCACTGGAAGCTGCGGGCCTGGTGCGTCGCAGCTCCGACCCACATCACCGACGGCGGGTGCTGGTCAGTCTTACCGAGCGCGGCGGGCAGTTGCTCCAGGTCGCGAGCGCGCAGTTGGAGGCCGAGCTCGACACAGTCTTCCGGCCCGCCGTCCCGCAGCAGGTCGAGCTTGATACCGACCGACTGAACACCGACCTATTGATCCTCTGCAAACGCATCCAAGCTAAGGAGCTACCCAAATGAGTCCTCGTCGCATCCTGGTCGTCGTCGGCCACCCGATCGCAGGCAGCCTCAACCACGAGTTGGCCCGCCGCTATGCCAACGCCGCCGAGGCCGCCGGCGGTGAAGTGCGGGTGCGGGATTTGGCCGAAGAGCCACCGGCCTACCCGGTCTCGCGGGAGCAGTTGCGGGCCAGCGATGCCGAACTGGGACACCTCGAAGTCGGAGTGGCCGAAGACGTCGCTGACCTGCTCTGGGCCGAGCATGTGGTGATGTTCTTCCCCCAGTGGTGGGGCACCTACCCAGCGGTGCTCAAGAGCTGGATCGATCGGACCTTCCTGTCGGGAGTTGCCTTTCGCTACGGCGTTGGCGTCCGCTGGGAGAAGCTGCTGAGCGGACGGACGGCGCGGTTGGTGATGACTCACGACACCCCCGGTTTCTACAACCTGCTCGCCTACCGCGATGCGGCCATCGTCTCGCTGCGCACGGCCACCCTTGGCTACTGCGGCATCAAGACCGTCGGGGTGACCAGGTTCAACCCGGTTCGGGGGTCGGCGGCGCCAGCCCGGGAGAAGTGGTTGGGCACGGTGGCCGCGCTGGGCTCGGCCGACGGCCGAGTGCCCGGACGCGTCGGCGCGGCCGTCCCGCAGCCCACTGCGGTGGGCTAAAGGACGGCGGTAGCTTCGGGAAACCTCGGCCGAGCACCTGGCTAGCCGCGCGGCAGCAGTGGGATCAGGCCAGCGATGGCGATGGCGGCACTGATGGCCACCCCGGCGATCAGCCACTTGTCGAAGTAGACCACCATGAAGACCGCCCCGAGGGCGCCAGCGATGACGGCGAGCCAGGGCCACCAACTGGCTCCGCTGAGCGTGGCGATGCCGGCCGCGATGAAGGCGGCGGCCACGATCAGTCCGACGGTGGCTGCGACTGGGCGAGACGCTCCGAGGAGCCAGGAGTTGGCCGCGTCGAAGGGCGCGTCGGCGGGCAGGGGGACTCCCCAGATAATGCCGGTGATGATGCCGTGGGCGATCACCGCGATACCGAAGACCGTTAGCCACATGGTGGAAGAACCTCTCTTTGAGTAGAGCGTAACGTTGTTACGGTAACGACGTTACGCTAGGCTTTACCTGATGGTCAACCCAAGGAGGACGATGTCCGAGGAGCCCGCTGAGACCCGGCGCGATCGCGGCCGCCCGGTGAGTGTGGACGAGATAGCCACCAGCGCCCTGGCGATGATTGACGAGGTGGGCCTTGAAGGCCTGACCATGCGGGCATTGGCCGATTCGATCGGCGTCAAGCCGATGACCATCTATCGCTATCTGGCCAACAAGGAGGCGATTCTCGCCGTCGTCGCTGATCGGCTTTGGCAGCAACTCCCCGAACCAGACCCGTCGATTCAAGGTTGGCAAAACCAGCTCAGGGCGATGTGGGGGCTGCTGTTCGAGTTGATGCTTGATCACCCCCAGGCGATCCCGCTCATCGCTCGCGGAGCGGCCTACTCCAATACCGCAGCCAGCAGTACTGCAGGCATGGTGGCGGTGCTCAAGCGAGCGGGCTTCTCCCCTCAGCACGCCTCGGAGTTCGTCCACGCTGCCGGCTCTTTGGTGGTCGGCTTCGCCTTCGGGCACCTCTGGCAGGCCCAGGCCGGACGTGGCGAAGGACCGAGCGAACCAGCAGGCACCCTCGGCTCGATCGAGCCGGAACTGCTTGGCTACTTGGCGCAGCTGGGGCCGTTCGTCCCGGCCGAGTTCGCCGCCACGCTCGACGTGCTGATAGCTGCCTTCGAGGCGAAACTAGAGGCTGGCTAGCTCGAGCGATTCGCCAGCGGCAGTAACCTCAAGGCAGCTGAATAGGAGAATCGCTGATGGAATCCGAGGATCCAATCAAACGGGCGCCGCGCGGCATGTTGGTCTTGCGCACCCTGGCCATGCCGGCCGACACCAATCCGTGGGGGGACGTTTTCGGTGGCTGGCTGCTATCTCAGATGGATATCGCCGCCGGGCTGATGGCAGGCGAGGTTGCCATGGGCCGCTCTGCGACGGTGTCGGTGAATGGGGTGGTGTTCCGCCGTCCGGTGGCGGTGGGTCAGACCATCTGCATCTACGCCGAACTGATCAAGGTTGGTCGCACCTCGATGGAGATCCGGCTCGAGGTCTGGGCCCGCGATCTGGTGCACCGCTACGCCACTGAGCACGAGTTCGTCACTGAGGGGGTCTTCTACTACGTCGCGGTCGACCCCGATGGACACCCTCGCACCATTGAGGACAACCCACCCTTCTTCACCCGCGCTGACCCGCCGAAGCCTCCTGAGCCGCACCCAGTTCCCTGAGCCGCGCCCAGTTCCCTGAGCTGCACCCAGTTCCCTGAGCTGCACCCAGTTCCCTGAGCCGCACCCAGTTCCCTGAGCTTGTCGAAGGGCTTCGACGGACTCAGCCAACTTGTATTGCGGCTCAGTCAGGTGTTGCGACCTAGTACTTAAGGACGGCTTTGAGGGTGAGCTGCCGCAGGCTCTTGGCTTGAAGCTCGGCGACCTGCGCCAGGTAGAGCTCGCCGCAGGCCAAGGCGTCGGTGAGCGCATCGTGAGCTGCGTAGCGCGGTAGGCCGTACTGGCTGCGGGCATTCCACAAGCGCAGGCTGCCCTGCGGCGGTTCGTCGTCGAAGCCTTGGCTGAGTAGCCGAAACTGCAGCGAGAGCGTGTCGACCACGGTGAAGCGGGGACGAAAGCCGTGGATGGCGTTACAGGTCATGCCCAGAAAGCCGGTCTCGATGGCGGCGTGGTGAGCCAGCAGCACCCGTCCCTGCAGCGCGGTGAACAACAGATCCAACGCCGCTTCAGGAGCTCGGGCATCGGCCAGCGCATCGTCGGTGAGGCCGTGGATTCGCGCGCTATCGCCCACCCCTCCCGTGGGCCGCACCAGCATCCGTCCAGCTCCGGCCAGATTGATGTCCAACCCGTCCAACGGCACGAAGCCGATGCTCAGGATCTGGTCGGTCTTCGGGTCAAGGCCGGTGGTCTCCAGGTCCACCGCGAGCATTTTGGCCTCGGTGAGCGGGGTGGCCGGATCCGGTTTCGGGTCCACGACGTAGCGCCGGATCGGGCCGTCCGGAATCTCCTGGGTAACCTGCCGCCAGGACTGGCTGGAGAACCACATCAGGACATCAGGTGAGTCTGGTAGCGGTAGGCGAAGCCGGCTTGGGCTCGTTTGATGATGCCGAACGCGTCCCGCAGATGCTTCTTCTCCAGGCTCGACAGGTCATCTGGTGAGACGAGGTTGTCCGGTGGAATGCCAGCGCTCACCTGCCTGGCCTGGTGACGCAGTCGCAGGTAGGTGATCAGCTCAAAGGCGTCTAGTAGCGAGCTTTCCGAATCTGCGGTCATCGCTCCGGCTGCGGACACTGAACGCAGCCTTTCGACGGTGTTCACCGCTGACACTGAATTGGCCAGGGAGATCACCCGCACCAGCTCGACCACGCAATGCACCGCCGACTTCAGATCAAAGGTTGCCTGTGGCCGACCGCCCCGCTCGACAACGAAGCCGCGGAAGAAGCCGATCGGTGGTTGTCGCTCGACGGCCTGGGCCGCCAGATGTCCGAGGAAGCGGGGTGACTTCGGGGCCAGCTTGCGAATGGTGTCGCGCAAGGCGTCGGCCCGGGCCGAACCGCCGTGCACCGAGCGGAAGTCGAAGAAGATCTGCGCGTGCAGCACCGCAGCCGAATCTGGCTCGCCCATCCAATGCTGGAAGTCGCCGTGCCAGGCCTTCGCGGTCTGCCGCCAGCGCGGGTTGGTAGCCATCACTCCACCGGTGCAGCGGGGGTAGCCGCAGGCCTCCATGCCAGCGGTGACGTATTCGGCCAGCGTGGCGAAGTAGGGGTCATCTTCGGCGGTGGCGGCATCGTCGAGTAGCAGGACGTGATCCTGGTCGCTGCCCAGGCCATGCTCGTAGCGTCCTTGGGAGCCGAGCACGAGCCATTCATAGGGAACCGGCGGTGCGCCCTGTTCAGCCTCGGCAAGCTGCAGCAGCCGGTGAATGGTGGCGTCGCTCACTGCGGTCACCAGGCGGTGGATCTCACTGGCGCTGGCGTCCTGGTCGATCAACTGGGCGACCAGCATTGGCAGCCGCGAGCTGACCTTTGCCAGGCCCTCAGGGGAGGACTGCTTGGTGATGTCGCCGACCAGGAACACCGGGTTGGCGGTCTCTAGCCGCATCAGATCACCAGAAGAGACCAAGCCGATCAGCTTGTCGTCGTCGACGACCGGAAGGTGGTGGACGCCCCGGCCGAGCATCTCGAGCATCGCTTCGAACGCCAGGGCGTTGCGGGGAATGGTCACCGGATTGCGGGTCATGATCGCGGTAATCGGCTCCTCGCGGGAGAGGTCAGCGGCCACCACCTTGCTGCGCAGATCGCGGTCGGTGACGATGCCGCGGATCTTGGTGCCCTCGGCGATGAGCAGGGCCGAGACCTTGTGCTCAGTCATCAGCTTGGCCGCCTGGCGGATCGTGATGTTTTCACTGGCGGTGATCGGCTCGCGCTTGAGCAGGTCACTGACCCGGGTCTTGAGAATGATGCGTCCACTGGTGTCGTTCTCCAGTTGGGCCACAGCCCGCTTCATCACCGTCGAATTTGCGGTGTTGAAGTAGTCGGCGAACTCGCTGACCTTGTTGAGCAGGTACTGGAAAACGTCGCCTGGCATCACCAACACCAGCGAATCCTCAATGGCGACGATCCGATATTTCGACGGCGTGTGGCTCAACACCGAGGACGTCCCGAAGGAGGTGCCCGGATCGGCGCGCTCCACCAGATCGCGGCCTTCGCGGTAGACGTCGACCGCGCCAGAGCGCAGGATAAACAGCGAGTTGTTCGGCTTGTTCAGCTCGACGATGGTGGTGCCGCGCCGAAAATAGCGCAGGTGCATCCGTGCGGGGAGCTGATCGAGTAGCTGATCCGGCAACACGTTGTAGGGCGGATGACTGCTGAGGAAGTCCCGGATTTCGCGCAGTTCGACGTCCATGGCCAGAGTCTGACATGGCTGGCCCGAAGTGGGTAGCGGAATGCCAAAGCTGCGGGTAAGTAGAGTCCCGAATCTCGCCTCAGCTGCCCCTTAGGCCGAGCTTATGATGGGCGCAAGTTGTTCGGTCCGGCAGTGAGGCCGGGGCCATCCGGGGTTGAAACCAACTGAGGTCGGGGAGGTCTGAGGTGGCAATGTTGGCGGTACGCGACGCGTCAGTTGAGCTCGCAGACCGAACCCTGTGGCACGACCTTTGCCTAGAGTTGTCCGCCGGTGAGCGGCTGGTGGTGGACGGTCCCTCAGGTAGCGGCAAGACAGTCCTGTTGCGAGCTATCGCCGGGCTGGACGAGTTCAGCACTGGCAGCTGTGAGTTCCGTGGACGCCCCCGGCAGGAATGGTCGATGCCGGCTTATCGAGCCCAGGTGATGTACGTCCCACAGCGGGCAGCGCTGCATGCAGGCACCGTCGCCGACACTCTCGTCGCGCCCTTTGGCTTCGCTATTCACAAGGGAAAGGAATTCAAAGCCGAGGCCGCTGAGGAGCTGCTGGCGGAGCTGGGACGGCCGGCAGGACTACTGGCCAGTCCCACCGAAAACCTATCCGGCGGCGAACTTCAATCGGTGCTATTGGTGCGGGCGCTCCTGCTGGAGCCCACCGTGCTGTTGCTCGACGAGGTGGCGTCGGCTTTGGACCCAGAGTTGGCCGACGCCGTGGAGCGGATGCTCATCAGCTGGAGCCAAGCGCCGGAGCGTGCGCTGGTATGGGTGGGCCACGACCCAGCGAGCCAGAGTCGGCTGGGCACCGCAGTGCTACCGGTCACTGGTCCTTACCCGCCGATGGCGCAGCCATGAACAGCCTGCCGATCAGCGACCTTCAGCTCGCCCTCGCCGCCGGGCTGATGCTGGTGTCGATGGGCCTCTCCTGGCGCCTGCGGTTGGGCTTGGGGCGCGATATCGCCATCTCCACGGTACGAATGGTGGTGCAGTTACTGCTGGTGGGGCTGATCCTCGACTGGGTTTTCTCCCTCCAGAACCCTTGGCTGGTGCTTGGAATCGGGTTGGTAATGACCCTGCTGGCCGCGCATTCAGCGGCCGGCCGCCCGAGGCGCTCCTACCCGCAGCTGTTTCTGGACAGCTTTGTGTCGATCCTGGTGAGTTCCCTGCTCCTCACTGGGCTAGTGCTCAAGGGAATTCTGGACGTTCAGCCCTGGTACCTGCCGCAGTATCTGGTGCCGATCCTTGGCATGGTGTTGGGCAACTCGCTGACCGGGGTATCGCTGGCAGTGGACCGCTTCACCGCCGGGCTGGTAACGGGTCGGGCCGAGATTGAGGGCCTGCTGGCTCTCGGGGCCACTCGGCGGGAGGCTGCCCGCGGCCCGCTGCGCGAAGCGTTGCGTGCTGGCATGATCCCAACCTTGAACAGCATGGCCGTGATGGGGATTGTCAGCTTGCCCGGAATGATGACCGGGCAGATCCTGGCCGGTGCGGCTCCGCAGACTGCGGTTCGCTACCAGATCCTGATCATGTTCGTGATCGCGGGCAGTACGGTTCTGGGCTGCTTGTTGTCGTTGGAGTTGGCGTTTCGTCGGCTGTTCGACCCCCGGCATCGACTGCGGGTAGATCGGCTGGTTACCAAGGGCTGAGTGCCAACGCTTTGGTTCAGCCGCGTCGGCGGGGCCCACGCTGGCCAGGGCGCCTAGGTGGCTGTTGTCGGCTGGCTGGTTTGTCCGGTTTGGCGGGCTTCTCGGTTGGTTTGGCGGCTCGGGCTTGAGTAGTGCGCGAGCTGTTCGCCGTCCGGCCGCGGACGATGCCGATGAACTCCTCGATGAGTTCATTCTGGTTGCTGACCAGCCAGGCCAGCGCGACGGTGGTGGTCGGCGCATCGGTGATCGGCCGGTAGACGAAGTCGCGTCGACTATTGGTGCGAGCGACCGACTGAGGCACGTGCAGCACCGCCTCACCGACACCAGCCAGATCCAGGCTCGCCGCCGAAGCGTCAGTGAGCACGGTTTCGTCGGCCAGTTCGGCCAGGCTCACCTCCTCGAAGACAGCCACCGGGTGCTTCTTCGATACCCAGGCCACCGGCGCTTCCTCGTAGAGACGAATCAGGTGCAGGTCCGTCTCCTCGATCGGCAGCCGGACGAAACACAGATCGACAACTCCGGCGTCCAAGACTTGCCGTTGTTCGGCGGTTTCGACCTCAACCAACTCCAGCCGAGTGCCGCGGAGCCGCTCGCCCCAGGCGGTGCGCCATTTGGTCAACGTGACCCCGGGCACGTAGCCGACGCGCAGTCCGGGTCGCTCGGAGGCTGGGGGATTGCTCACCTGTGCAGGCTAGCGGGTGGGCCGAGAGATAGGCTGCCCGGCGTGAGCCAACTGATGAAGCCGTCCACCGCGGCCACCAAGCTCGGCATCTATCTGCCGGCCGCCCCGATTGAGTTCCAGAACTCGCCGATCACCCGGGACGAGCTGGACGCGCTGCGCGCGGACCCGCCCGAATGGCTGGCCGAGTTGCGGCGTAACGGGCCATTCCCGAAGGAAGTGATCGCCCAGAAGCTGGGGGTTTCTCGCTCAGGGCTGGCGCGTGGGGGCATCACCGAGGGGCTAACTGCCGATCAGGTGGGCGAGTTGATGGCGAATCCGCCGTACTGGTTGCAGCACGAGCGCGACGTCTACCGCGAGGTGGTGGCCGAGAAGGCCCGACTGAAGGCCAAAGCCGCCGAGGCCTGAGCTAGCTCTCAGCCTCGCGCCGCGTCCACCGAGCTACCGAGCAACCAGTCGACCGCCTCGCGAGCCGTCCAGCCCTCGGGGAGTTCGGCCATCAGGCGCCGGGCGCCATCGAGATCCTGGCCGAGGGTGACTGCCGGATCCTCAGTGCGTCCGTTGGGCCGCAGTTGGCCGAGCCCAACATTGGCCATCAGGCAGTTGCACAGGCACACCCGACCGGCGATGTCTTCTTCGGCGCCGCCCTTTTTCAGATACATGTGGGCCGGTTCGGAAGCGCAGCGGTAGACCAACGACCCGTCGGCACGTTCGGCTGGGACGCGCAGATAGCCGAGATCGCAGATGCGCTCGCGGGCGGCGTACACCTCGGCTTTGGCCAGGGTTCCGGGCAGCTCGGCCACCTTGAAGGGGAAGCCGGTCGGTGAAGCTCGGGGATCGTTGCGCACCACCAGGGTGCCTTCAGCTAGTTGGCTTCGCAGCTGATCGCGCAGCTCGGGCACTAGGCCTGATTCGGTGGCGAGGGCAAAGAGGGTGCCAACCTGCACCCCGGCGGCTCCGGCCGCGGTCGCCTCGGCAACTCGCTCTGGAGTGCCATAGGCGCCAGCGAGCCAGAACGGCACGCCCAGGGGCACCATCTTGGCCAAATCGGCGTCGTCTTTGGGCCCGTAGATCGGTTCGCCAGCCTCATCGAGCACCATCTTGCCGCGCGGCGGTGCACTGTGGCCGCCAGCGGTCGGACCCTCAACGATGAATCCGTCGGGACGGATTTCGGGGTCCTTGTTCAGGTAGGCGGCCAGGATGTGCGCCGAGACGATCGCCAGGAATTGTGGACGGCGCAGCTCAGGCAGATCGGCACCCAGGTAGGTGTGGGGATCGAGGCTGGCGCGGTGCTCGCTGGTGGCACCGATCACGGAGATGCTGAGATGTCCGGTGCGGCCAGCGGCGAACTCAGTGAGCATCCGCGGGATCTCGCGGGGCACCCCGGCGCCCATAATCACGTAGTCGACATCGGCCAGCATGGCGCCGAGGCCTGCCGAAAGAGTGGCGGTCTGGATCTTCTCCAAGAAGTTGATGCCGACCACGCCCTGGTGGCCTTCCTTGGCTAGCCACACCTCGGCGAAGTTGCCGGCCAGGCTCAGCTCGATAGCGGCGCGGCTAGGTGAAATGGTCAGGGTGGGGTGCGGGCGATAGGCCTGGCCCTCGCGGCGTCCGCCCTCGATGAAGTAGGTGTTGAGAATGCGCTGCGCGATCTCTTGGGACGGAAAGGCAGCCAGGGCCCGGCGGCGATGACCGCCTGGGTCGCCGTCCTGAAGGACGCGGGCGAGCACTCCGTCCAGGGCGGTGCCGGAGAGCACTCCCATTTGGCCAGCTAGTGCCACCTGGCGCGCCAACTGCCAGCCGGATACCGCGATCCCCATGCCGCCCTGGATTACTACAGGGGGTGCCGTTGTTGCCACCAGGGTGCTCCTCAGGTGTTTGGGAAGATATCCCTACGGTAACGTAACTTACGCCAGCGTAGGTAATGGCTGTCCACGGAGTGGCACATCCGGCCTTCGTGGGCTGGTGGTCTAGCGAATCGCCGCCAAGTTGGTTGAGCCTGTCGAAGCCAGTGTTAGCACTCGACGGTGTAGGTCTCCCGAGCCCAGGCGGCGACTGCGGGCACCGGATGGGCTCGCAGGGTGCGAAGCTGGCGACGCCACGGCTCGGACCAGCCAGCCTGTTCACCGGCCTGCTCGACCAGCGCTAGCGCCAGGCCGCCGGAGGGTGCATCGCCGCGGCCGATCAGCGCCGCCACGGCCTCGTCCAGCTCAGGTTCGATTCCTTGGCTGGTGGCAATAACCAGCTTGCGGTGCACCAAACCTCGCACCTCGCCAGTGCGCAGTGGGTCGAGGCTGCTGGCCAACCCGAGCAGGACGCCAGTGGGTGCGGTCCAGTCGATTGCGGTCAGGCGTACCTGCCAGGAGAGTCGGACAAGTTCGGGGTAGGCATCGAGAGTCGCGGCCAGTTGAGTGAGGCGTTCCCGGTGCCAGGCGGCCTCGGTTACCAGGCGTGGACGCAGGGCCCGCACCAGGCGGCCAAGGCGTTGGCGCGACGGCTGGTCGGCGCTCGCCTCCGCGCTCGGTTCGCCCAGGGCGGCGCTGGCCCTGGCGAGGGCTTCAACGGCCTGCAGGAACGGCGTCCAGTCGGTGGCTGCGGAGGCAGCGATTCGCACGGCGCGGGTGGCAGCTTCGGCTGTGACCAGGTCGCGGCTGTTGGCCAGGCGCGCCACCTGCTCGGCCAGGCGAGGTGCCCAGCGCGCCCAGGCGCCGAGGGCCTCGATCGCTTCCGGATCGCCACCGGAAGCCGTCAGGGCCAGCAGTTGGGCGAACCGGGCCCGATGGCGTACGGCGAGCTGGCTGGGCAGGGTCCTGATCAACGACATGGTGGCGTCCCGCCCGGCCACAGCGAGGTTCTCCAACACCATCCAGGCCCCGTCATCGTCGAGGAAATGTCGCAAGGTGCGAGTGGCGGCAATCCGGACGTCCAGGTGCACTCGGGTATTGGCGCCGAGGGTTGCCAGGACGTCGAGCGAGCCCGGCACCCGCAGTTGCCCGATCAGTCGGACGGCCTCCTTGCGGGCGGTCACCTTTGCCGAAGGATCGGCCAGCACCTCATCAAGTAGCCGGGCGGCCTGCGTCGGTTGGCGATGCAGCGCGCACCGTCCGGCGGTATAGAGGGCTACCCGGGCCCGATCGTCGCCTCGATAGGCCAGCAGGGTTTCCAACATGCTGCCGGGATCATCGCTCCAGGCCAGTGCAGCGAGGGCGGCCTCTTGCTCAACCGCGTCTTCGCTGGCCAAATAGGGAGCCAGTCGAGCAGCACCGATGCCGGGTAGGTGGCCGATCGTGGTCACCGCTTGGCGGCGGGTGTAGCCGGGGGTGTTGGCCGTGCTGATCAGGCCCTCCAGGGCGTCGGCATAGGCCTCGATCTGGCGGGGCAGCCAGCCATGGAAGGGCCCGGCCAGTGCCGGAACGAAGCGGTACTTCTTCCAGAACCGACCCTTCAGCGGCGCGGGACGGAAGCACACCTCCACCAGGTCTTGGCGGTTTCGGCACAGCACCTGCTGCACCTCAGGCAGCGTGGCAAAGGTCTCGTCGATCCTGAGTAGCGCGGCGACTCGATCGCCGCGGTACTGCGGTGGCTGCAGCCAGGCCTGGGCGGCGGCGCGCTGCCAATGGTCGGACGGGGTGGCCAGCGCGGCCGCCATCAGGGCATTGAGTTGGGGGACCGGCCACGCCTGCCGTCCCAGCGATTGCCACAGTGCCAGCGGTAACCGGAAGTCGCGGCGTCTGGCCTGGGCCTGCATGCGGGGGAGCAGCGCAGCCACGACGGCGGGGATGGCGGCGGTCGGCAGGTGCAGGCGCCACGGCACGCTGGTGACGCCGTCGGGGCCGGTGAGGGTTTCCAGCAGGATTAGCGGGGAGTTGAGATCAGTGCCAGCGCCGGCGGCTTGCTCGATCAGTTTCCAGGCGAGGTTCTGCAGGGCGTGCAGGGTCGTCGAGGATGTGTCGCGGGCTTGGACGACGGCGCTGGCGAAGGCCTGCAGAGGCTCGATTGGGGCGGCGGCCAGCAGCCTCGGGCTAATGTCGGCCAAGGCCATCGCGGCGGCACAGCGCACCGGATCCTGCTCGTTGGCCAAGCGGTCGAGCTGGGTCAGCGAAGCAGCGAGGACTTCGGGGTCGCGGCTGCGGCCAGCCGAGTTCAGCAGGGACGTCCAGGCGTCAGCGCGCTCGTCGGCCTCGCTGGCGCGCAACTGCGGTTTGAGCACCGGCTCGGCCTCGTCCGGGGCCAGGAACCCAGCCCAGGCCACCCGCGAAGCGAGCGCCCGATTCTCCGGCAGGGCCGCGATTCGGCGGGCTTCGGCTTCCCGGGTTGCGCGGGGTAGCACGTTGAGGAGTTCATCACTCCAGACCCGGTTTTCGGTGCTCATGCCGGTGAATGCCGCCGTGAAAGCTGCTGCGCGATCAGCTGGCGGCAGGGCGTCGAGGAGGGCCGCCAGGTGGGCCTCGTTGTGGTGGTAGTGCCTGGCCAGCAGATCGCGCTCCTCGACGGGGAGTTTTCGCAGGTGCCGTCGCAGCGCTTTGACGAGGCGGGGACGGCTGGATTGCCCCCAACGCGTGGCTGCAGTAGGCGTCCGGGACGAGTGGGCCAGCAGCCGGGCCACCCCGGACGGGTCAGCCTTGGCAAGCGGGGCGAGGAAGCGGTAGGAGCCGTTCGGTAAGCCAAGGGCCGGCGGGAAGCCGTGCAGTAGGCCGAGCAGACGGTCGGGTTCGGCGGCGGCTAACTCATTGAGGGCAGGGGTGATCCAGGCCCAGGTCTCTTCCCGCACTGGCGGCGGGGCGTCGAGGCGGCTGGCGAGTTCGTTCAGCAGTGCGGCGGGGTGGTTTCTGGCGAACGCTGCCAGGTTGGGAATCAGATCGCCGAGGTCGCTGAGATAACTCTCGGCCGTGGCCGATTCAGCGTGAGCCAGCAAAGTAGCTTTGTCGACATCTGAAAGTGGCGTGCTGAGCAGTGCGGAGATCAGGTCGCGGCGACGGGCTTGGTTGGCCTTGCGCACCAACAACCGCCGGGTGGCCAATGGGGCGTCCAGATAGCGCTGGGCGAACTCCTCCCCGCTCAGGTCGTCCAACGGTAGGGCGAGCATGGCGCTGGCCCGGACGGCATGGCTGGGGTGCTCAGTCAGCGCAGTCAGCCGGTCGGAGTCGCGGTTCACCTTGGCGGCCAGCAACGCCAGCTGCGCGTGGTAACTGCTGGTGGTGGTCAGCCCGTCCAGCAGCTTGGCCAGCCTTGGATCATCGCGGTGATCGCGGGCCAAAAGGGCAATGCGGCGGGTGCGTCCAGCGTGGTTGGTCTTGTCCAGTTCGGCGAGTAGTGCCCTGAGGGTGGGGACAGCCATGCGGGCAGCCTATGGGCGTCAGTGCGTTTGAGCTACGGCGACCCGCTGCTGACAATGCTGTCCGCGCCTGCCGGACCCAGATTCGCCGGGGGACGGCTCCTCCGAGCTGCTCATATTGGGGACGGTTCCATTTAGCGCAGTTCCTGTGGGGACTGCTCATATTGGAACCGTCCCCATTTAGCGCAGCTGTCTTCGCCGGGGGACGGCTCACCGGGGACGGTTCCTCTGGACGGCTCACCGGAACCGTCCCCAGTCCAGGCGCTAGGCGAGGCGGTGGCTTAGCCTGAGACTCATGCGCACGACCACCGAAAAGCTGCCCGATCTGACCATCACCAGCCTCACCTTGGACGCCCCGCTGGATCACGCTAATCCGGCCGCTGGCACCATTGAAGTCTTCGCGAGGGTGGTCACCGCAGAGGGTGGCAGTGACAAGCCGTATCTGGTCTTCCTTCAGGGTGGCCCGGGATATGAGGCGCCGCGGCCAACCGCCGATAATCCGTCGTGGATGAGTCGGGTGCTCAGCGAATACCAGGTGGTGATGCTCGACCAGCGCGGCACCGGACGCTCGACCCCGGTGGGCGTGCGCGTCGTCGCCGCTGATGGACGTCCCCAGGCCCAGATCACCGGGGCACTAGCCGGACGCAGCACCGCCGAGCAGGCCGAGTATCTGACTCATTTGCGAGCCGATGAGATCGTCAACGACGCCGAGTTGGTGCGCCAGGCGTTGGGCGCTGACACCTGGACGCTGCTGGGTCAGTCATTTGGCGGCTTCACCAGCCTGCACTACCTGAGCGTCCATCCGGAGTCGCTGGCCGCGGCGATCATCACCGGCGGATTGAGCGCGGTTGGCCGTCCGATTGATGACATCTACGCCGCTACCTGGCAGATCATGATTGCCAAGTCGGAGGCGTACTACCGCCGCTTCCCCGGTGACCGGGAGCGGGTGCGCGAGCTGAGCACGCGTTGCGAGCGTGGCGAGATCACCTTGCCCAACGGCGATGCGGTGTCGGCCGAACGGTTCCGCACCATCGGGCAGCGGCTGGGCATGAATGGCGGCGCCGAGGAGCTGCATTACCTGTTGGGGCTGCCGCACGAGTCGTCCGCCTTCGCCCACGACCTGGCCGAGACCATGCCGTTCGCGGGCCGCAATCCGCTGTATGCGGTGCTGCATGAATCGAGCTATGCCGACGGCGTGGCCACCCGCTGGTCGGCTGAGCGGACGATGCCAGCCCGCGTGCGCGAAGACGTCACGCTGCTGGGCGGGGAGCACCTGCACCGCTCAGTGTTCGCCGAGGACGCTGAATTGCGCGCCTTCGCCGAGGTGGCCGACCTGATCGCTGAGCAGGATTGGAATCAGCTCTACTTCCCCGAGCGCCTGGCAGCCGCCGAAGTGCCAGTGGCCGCAGCGGTCTACTACGCCGATGCTTTCGTCCCGCACGAGTTTTCAATGGAGACCGCCGCGCTGCTACCCGATTGTCGAGCCTGGGTCACCAACGAATACGAACACAACGGTCTGCGTACCGACGTAGCGGTGATCGATCACCTGCTAGGCCTGTTGAAGCAGCGCCGCTGGCTGTAGGGCCGGTCGTCCCGGTGCACCTTGCGCCCCTTAAGCGGCTTTGCGCCCGCTACAGCAGGCGCAAAGCGGGCTAAGGGGCGCAGAGCGGACGATCCAGGCGCTGAGAGGTCAGGATTCCTTGCGGAAACACATGAACCAATCCAGGCAGTACTGATCGTCGGTCTGGTTTTCCATGCGCTCCTTGGCGGTGCCACAGGAACCGGGCGGCGGCACAATCACGTCGTCACCAGGCTGCCAGTCGGCGGGAGTGGCGACACTGTCGGCGTCCGCCTTCTGCAGGGCAATGACGATGCGCATGATCTCGTCGAAGTTCCGGCCGGTCGACAGCGGGTAGTACAAGACGGTGCGAACCGTGCCCACCGGATCGATCACGAACACTGCCCGCACCGCTTGGGTGTTGGACTGGTTGGGCTGGATCATGCCGTAAAGGCTGGACACCTCCATGCGGATGTCCTCGATGAGGGGGAACTTCACCTCGATGTTCTTCAGGCCGTTCCACTCCAGCTCCTGAATCTTGCGGAGCCAGGCGATGTGGGCATACAGCGAGTCGACCGAGAGGCCCACCAGTTCAGTGTTGAGCGCGGCGAAGTCGTCGGCCATGCTGGCGAAGGTCATGAACTCGGTGGTGCACACGGGGGTGAAGTCGGCCGGGTGCGAGAACAGGATCAGCCAGCGGCNNTGGTGCACACGGGGGTGAAGTCGGCTGGGTGGGAAAATAGGATTACCCACTTGCCGGCGTAGTCGCTGGGGAAGTTGATTTCACCCTGGGTGGTTACGGCAGTGAAGGCCGGTGCGGGGTCGCCGATCAGCGGCATCGAGGGACGGATGGGGGTTTCAGTGGATTCCATAGGACTTCCTCCGGATTCTGTGGGGGTATTTTTACGTCAACCCATTGACCCGCGCCGCTATTCCGTGGCTGGACGGGTGGCTGGCGGGCGTCGCTCTCGTTCCAGCCTTGCGCCCCTTAGGCGGCNNGCCCGCTACAGCAGGCGCAAAGCGCTTTAAGGGGCGCAGAGCGGGGGGGTCCGGGGCTGAGAGTTGGCCGGACGTGAGCCTGTTGGGCTGGCCGGGCTAGGGTGAAACCCGAATCCGGCAGAAGAGGAAATGCGCGTGGCCGAAACCCTGAGCAGCAACATCGATGACGTCGCGCTGATCTTCGAAGGCGGCGGCATGCGAGTGGCCTACACCGCGGCGGTGGTGCAGATGCTGCTGGCTGAGGGCCTCCATTTCGATTGGGTGGCTGGCATCTCGGCGGGTTCGAGCAACCTGGTCAACTACCTCTCGCGCGACCCGGAGCGGGCCCGAAAGTCTTTCGTTGAGTTCGCCGCCGATCCCAACTTCGGCAACCTGGGCACCTTCCTGCGCGGCAAGGGCATGTTCAACGCCGAATACATCTACGAGCACACCTCAGCTCCCGGCCAGGTGCTGCCGCTGAACTTCGAAACATTCACCGCCAACCCAGCCAGGGCGCGAATCGGTGCCTTCGAATGCGACACCGGCCGCGCCGTCTACTGGACCAAGGACGATGTGCCCACGCTCGTCGATCTGGTGCGGCGGGTGCGATCGTCCTCGACGATGCCAGTGGTGATGCCGAAGGTTCACCTGGACGGGCACGTCTACGTCGACGGCGCCCTCGGTCCGTCCGGCGGCATCGCCCTGGACGCAGCCAAGGCGGACGGCTTCACCAAGTTCTTCGTGGTGTTGAGCCAGGAGCGCGGCTACGTGAAGAAGCCGGCCAGCGCCCAATGGGCCTCGCGGGCCTACTTTCGCGGGTTTCCGGCCGCCGTCGTAGCGTTGAGTGCTCGGCACCTGAACTACAACCGCACTCGCGAAGAGCTGTTCGACCTGGAGGCCGCCGGCCAGGCCTACCTGTTCGTGCCGGAGAAGATGCCGATCGCCAACGGCACCAGGGACGTTGCTGCGCTGCAGGCCGCCTTCGATGCTGGGCTCGATCAGGCCAGGCGCGAGGTGCCGAAATGGCGGGAGTTCCTGGGTCGCTAGCTGCCGGGCCCGAACTCACCGATTCCGGGGGGCTGGTTCCGTAGGTCGATTAGGGTGCAAAGCATCACGGGATTTCTGGCGGGAGGTGATGTCGGTGAGCGAACCCGAGGCCAGCCCTGCCTACCGGCCGCCGCCGTCAATGATGGTGGCCGTCCTGGTGATCGCGGTGTTGTTTTGGGCGAGCGGCGCCTGGGTGCTCAACCTCAGCCGTCCCGCAGCCACTGCGACCGGCACTCCAACCGCCACTGCGGCCAGCACCCCGACCGCCACCCCGACCAGCATGGACGCCACCGCTACCGCGACCCCGAGCCCCACCGACCCTACGCCGGAGTTGGCGCCGGTATGGACGGGCCCGGCGGCCGAAGTTGGTGGCTACACGGTGATGTCGTACAACATCACCGACGCCTCCCGTACCCCCGATTATGCGGGCATGGCGGCCCACGCTGGCGACTTCGCCTGGCCGACCCGCGGCCCGGTGGTCGCGTCCTGGATAGCGAAGGTCGCGCCCGATTTGTTGGGTTTGCAGGAAGCGAATCCGGTGCGCGGGGGCGGCGAGCAGGTCGATCTGTTGCGCGATGAGCTGCGTGGGTACACCTGGGTTTACCCGTTGCGCAACACCACCTTGGCCTTTCGTAGTAGCAAGTTCAGCCTGCTCGATTCCGGGGTGATCAGGGTGAGCCGTAAGGGTCGGGACGGCTCGCACTACAACCGCTACGCGCCGTGGGTGAAGCTGCGAACCACGTCCGGTAAGCGGCTGTTGTTCGTCAACCTGCACGCCGAGTTCGGCCAAACTAAGGCCAAAGCCAAAGCCCGCAGCGCCGGTTGGGATCGGCTGATCGATGGCCTGGCCAAAATCAACCCGGACGGCCGACTGCCGGTGATCATCACTGGCGACTTCAATGCCGCCAGCACCGAGACCCGTCCGGTGTTTCGTGACCACCTGGTCAAGCTGAAGGCAGCCGACCTGGTCAGCGCGGCGCAGCGCGCGACTCATCGTCCGGTGCGGGTGGCCGGGGTGACGTCCTTCAACGGTTTTGGCGCGGTAATCGGCGGCGAGTGGCGCTACCGATCGATTCGGCGCGACGCCGCCAGCTCGAGCTTTGACTACATCTGGTTGGGCGGTGGCGCGAAAGCGCTGGCCTGGCAGGTCTACCTTGGGCCGCGGGTGAGCTGGCGGGTGACCGATGGCCGCGTGGTGCCCTATGCCGACTTCATTCCGTCCGACCATTGGCCGGTCTTGGCCAAGGTGAAGCTGAAATAGCGCCAGTTGGCCCTAGACCGGCCGCTCGCGACCGCTCAGCGCACCACTCTCAGCGAGACGATCCCTTGGGGCATCGCAATTTCGACTAGCGAGCCGACCTGCACCTGGCGACCCCGTCGGGTCTCTTCCTCGCCATCGACGTGCACCGCCCCGTCGGCGATCAGGCTCTTGGCTTCGCCGCCATCGGCAACCACATTCGCGAACTTGAGTAGCTGGCCCAGGCGGATCATGTCTTCGCCGATTTCGATTTCCACCCTCACAGTGTGCCGGGTGTGGGCGCTCAAAGGCGCACTTCGCCCGACCCGGTGGCGTTAATCTGACGACATGGCTAACCACCCCAGGCCCGACGAAGAAGTCGAAATCAGTCCGCTATTTAGCCGCAAGGCCGAAGCGTCCCCGCTCCCAGGACGTTCATTGGACGCCCATGGAATGCTGCCCGACACCGCCTATCAGGTGATTCACGACGAGGTGATGCTGGACGGCAACGCCCGGCTGAATCTGGCCACCTTCGTTGGCACCTGGATGGATCCGATGGCGCAGCGGCTGTATGCCGAGACTGTCGACAAGAACCTCATTGACAAGGACGAATACCCGGCCACGGCGGCCATTGAAGAACGTTGCTGGCGGCTGCTGGCCGACCTCTGGCATGCACCGGCGGTCGCGTCCGCGCTGGGTACTTCGACAGTCGGCTCCTCAGAGGCGGCGATGCTGGCGGGATTGGCTTTGAAGCGCCGCTGGCAGCAGGCGCGGCGGGCGGCGGGCAAGCCTGCGGACCGGCCCAACCTGGTGATGAGTTCAGCGGTGCAGGTTTGTTGGGAGAAGTTCGCCAACTACTTCGAGGTGGAGGTCCGCTACGTGCCGGTCACTGAGGATCATCTGATGCTCGACGGGTATGAGTTGGAGCGCTACGTCGATGAGAACACCATCGCGGTGGTGGCCATCATGGGGGTCACCTACACCGGCTGCTACGAGCCGGTCGACCAGATCGCCGCGGCGCTGGATCGGATTCAAGCCGAGACCGGCCTCGACGTCCCGATTCATGTGGACGCCGCCTCTGGCGGGTTTGTGGCACCGTTCCTGCAGCCCGACCTAGCCTGGGATTTCCGGCTGCCACGGGTGGCGTCGATCAATGCCAGCGGCCACAAGTACGGGCTGGTCTTCCCCGGGGTCGGCTGGGTGGTGTGGCGGCATGAGGACGCCGTGCCGGAGGAGCTGATCTTCAAGGTGGCCTACTTGGGTGGGGAGATGCCCACTTTGGCGCTGAACTTTTCCAAGCCGGGCGCCCAGGTGCTGCTGCAGTACTACAACTTCCTCCGGTTGGGCCGCGACGGTTTCACCGCGGTGCAGCAGTCGTGCCAGGACGTGGCGAAGTACCTTTCGGCCGGCATCGCGTCGCTGGGACCTTTTGAGTTGCTCAGCGATGGCAGCGACATTCCGGTGTTCGCTTGGCGCCTGCGCGTGGGCTACACCGACAAGTGGGACCTGCACGACTTGTCGGCACAACTGCGTCAGCGCGGCTGGATGGTGCCGGCCTATCCGTTGCCTGATGAGCTGACCGCGCAGACCGTGCAGCGAATCGTGGTTCGCAACGGCCTTTCGATGGAATTGGCCGGTCACCTGCTCGATGCGGTGCGCGAGTGTGTGACCTATCTGGACGGCTTCACTAGCCCGATGCCCAAGCAGGGCCGGACGGGTGGGGCCTTCCACCATTGACGCCGGCCCGGTCGAGACGCGGTGCCACAACTACCCACGGCGGGACGTACGGTTAAGCAGGCATCGTTGAACCAGGCGAACCTGCCGCCACGCGGCGGCCTAACGGAAGAAGAGCGCATGGCTGAAGCAGGACTCTCGGCTGCCGAGCAGGCCGCGGTGAAGGCGCGCGCTGCTGAACTGCGCGCCGAGAAGAAGAATGCTGGCGCGGCTGCCAAACGCGAACAGGCCCGACAAGGCGTCCTAGAGGCGATCGAGGTGATGTCGGGACACGACCGTGACTTGGCTAGACGGTTCCACGCGATCGTCACCGAGGTGGCCCCGCAGTTGGAGCCAAAGACCTGGTACGGCATGCCTGCCTACTCCCTGGACGGCAAGACGCTGTGCTTCTTCAAAGCCTCGGCCAAGTTCGGGGTGCGCTACGCCACTTTCGGTTTCAGTGATGTGGCCAACCTCGACAACGGTGACTTGTGGCCCACAGATTTCGCCCTCGTGGAGTTCACCCCCGAGGTTGAGCAGGCCGTCCGGGTGCTCATCGCTAAGGCGGTCAACTGAGCCAGCGGTGCCGGATTGGCGTCAGCAGGAGTGCAGCAGTTCGTGATCGGGTTCGGCCATGACCCCGGCTGCTCATATTGGGGACGGTTCCAATATGAGCAGCGCAAAAAGGAACCGTCCCCAATATGAGCAGCTCACGGGGACGGTTCCCCGCAGTCGGCTAGTTCGGAAGGGTGACCCGGACGCCGCGGGGAGTGGCGACGAGCCGATCAGCGATGCCGGCTTTTGCGAAAGCCACCTCCAGGTTGGGTTGGCGATGGTGCCTTGGTGAGTCCGGCCCGATTTAGACCGTGACATCACTGGTGGCCAGCCAGGCTTCGGCTGAAGGTGCGGGCAGGTTTCGGCGCAGAGTCTTCACGGCGCGGTGTTGGAGTACCCGGACCGCCCCCTCGGTCTTGTCCACGATGGCTGCGGTCTCTTCAATCGAAAAATTGTGGAGATAGCGCAGCAGCAGAACGGCGCGTTGGTCGGGGGTGAGGACGGCCAGGATTTCTTCCACCGCTGCCCGTTGTAGTGAGTGCGGTTCGGGGTCGGAGTGCTGCTGAACCCGGTCGGCGGCGATCTCAACTTCTTCGTCGGATCGGGACGGTCGGCGCTTGTCGCGCCGCCAGGTGTCGATGAGCCGATTACGGGCAATCCGGAATACCCAGGTGCGGAACTCCGTCTCACCGCCTTCGAAGGTGCTCATGTGCCGCACCACCTGAATGAACGACTCGCCGAGGCAATCCTCAGGGTCGGCCGCACCTTGACTGGTCAGGAAGCGCAACAGGCTGGGGGCGAGATCGCGATATAGCTCGGCCCACGCCCAGTCGGCCCCCTCGGCGGCAGCCGTGAGGACTAGGGGGAACCGTTCGCCGATGGCCATGGTTACAGACTGGGCGCTACCAGGTGCGCAAGGGAAGCGCCCCAGAAGGGACGGTGCTCGCCTGAACGGTTATGTGAACGCGCCCAAAAGGGCCGGCGGATTCCCGCCGGCCCGTAAGGGTTCGGATTAGTGCTCGCCGGGCTCGTCGTCGACACTCTGGTCGCCGCTCTGGTCGCTGCTGTGGCTGTCGTCGTCGGCTTCGTCGTCGGCGTCATCGCTGTCGTCGTCGCTGTCGTTGGTGGGTTGGGCGTGCTCGCTGGAGTCGTCGGAGTCGGAGTCGGAGTCGGAGTCGTCCGAATCATCGTCGGAGTCCTCGGATTCATGCCGTCCGCTCTGGTCTGTTTCTTCTTGCTCGTCGTCGGCGGTTGAGCTGTGGTCCTCGACCTCCTGGGACTCCTCAGACTCGGTTGACTCGACGGCTGGGGCGGTCGGGCTCTCCTCTGGGGTTGGGGCGACCTCAGGCTGGCTAGCGGGGGCTAGCTGCTTCAATGGATCGCCGCCGCCCATAGCGGCGGCCACCCCAACCCCGGCGGTCAGGGCCACCAGCGCCGCTATCAGGGAACCAAACAACACGCGATGGGTCTTTAGCTTCAAGAAATCGTTCATGGTCTTCCTTTGTGCTGGCCGGGGTTCCGCCTGGAGGAGGCGAAGCTCTCGGGAGATTGCTGCCAGATGGCTAGCCTCGAGCGGCACTGCTCCAACGTTGGGGTAGGTCGACTCGACGGCGGTGAGAAAGGCGGAAACCTGCCCCCAGGCCGGATCGTCGCTTGGGATCCCTCGCGCCATCAGCCGAGGTTCCTGTGTGTTGTCGATGTCCATGGCTGCCTTTCCAACCTGGTAAACGTCGCGGTGGGACCGGCTGTTACAGGTGGCCGAGGGTGTCGATGGGTGGTGGCGACATATACGTACTCGCGTAACTTCTTAGGACCTCGCTGCGACTCAGCTGGCCAGCGCCCGCGGCGGGGTGGCCGGTTAGCCCCGGAGGCTCACCCGGACGCCGCGGGGAGTGGCGGCGAGCCGATCAGCGATGCCGGCCCTGGCGAAAGCCGCCTCAAGATCGGCGCGGCTCTCGGAAAAGTGCGCCCAGTCCTCGACGTGCAATCCCACGACCAAGCTGGCGTCGAGGACCTTCGCCGCTCGGGCGGCCTTGGGTGAGGTGAGGGTGAGGGCCAGCGGCAGCGGAGGCACGCGGGCGGCACCAGCGAAGAGGAACGCGATCTCGGCGGTGCCCAGTCGCCGCACTGACTTTCTGATGAGCCTGAGCGACGAGTTATCGCCGGAGACGAAGATGGTCGGCTCCTTAGGTGCTTGCAGGAGAAACCCGATGACCGGTCCGATGAGGCGTTTGAGAATGCGCGGCCCATGTAGACCAGGCAGGGCGGTCACCTGCACCCCGCCGACCTGATGGGTCTGCCAGGGCGCCATTCCAATGACCGGGGCGCCGAGTTCGGCTTGAGCCTCGGGAGTTGAGAGCACTACGGACGTGCGCAGGGCGATCTGTTTGCCAGCCGCGTCGAAGTTGTCGGCGTGGGCGTGATGAGAAAGCAGCACGAGATCCACCGGCTCAATGGCGGACGCAGGCAGGCCTGGCCCGGCAGTCTTGGTGAGTTCGTCGGCGGGGTATTCGCCGGGCTCATCGAAGGTGGGATCGAGCAGGATCCGCAGCCCCGCGTATTCGAGCAGGGCTGTTGGTCCGCCGATATAGGTCACAGCCAGGGGTGCATCCGACGTCATGCCGTGAGCCTAGGTGCGCGGGCGGGTGCCCCTCGCGTCCGTCCAATGGGTCGGACGGCTGCTCATATTGGAACCGTCCCCAATATGAGCAGCGCTAGTTGGAACCGTCCCCGTGAGCGGCTCGGAGGAACCGTCCCCGTGAGCCGGGCTAGTCGATGTCGCCAGCGAGGGCTTTGGTGGCCAGACGTTCTTCTTCGCTGGCCTCCCAGACTTCATGGGCGGCGAAAAGGGCCAGCCCGATGATGAAGCAGCCCAAGATCAGGTCGGGCCAGCCCGAGCTTGTCCACAGCGTCACCACGGCCATGGCGATGATCGACAGATTCACCAGTACGTCGTTGCGAGCCGAAAGGAACGCCGCTCGACTCAGCGAGCCCCCATGGTGCCGGACGGAGGTGAGCAGCCAGGCGCTAGTGCCGTTGATGGCGATCGCGCCGATCGATGCCAACACCAGCGGCAGCACCTGCGGAGCCGAGGGGTGACTGAAGCGTTCAAACGCCTCCCAGCCAGCAAGCGCCGCCGGACCCAAGATCAGCACCGACATGATCTTGCCCATCACCGCACGGTGCACCATCGGCCAGCCCAGAGCGATGAAGATCAGCAGGTTGACCGCGGTGTCTTCCAGAAAGTCGACGCTGTCAGCCAGCAACGCCACCGAACCGGCAGCAAGCGCGACGGTGAACTCGACGAAGAAGTAGGCGAAATTCAACCCGGCGACGATGAGGACGACCCGCCGCAGCCGAGCCACATCCGGCTGTTCGTCCGGGGACGGCTGATCGGGGCTCTCCATGTCCGCACGATAGTCGCCGCCTGGCCCGGTCTAGGCGGGAGGTTGCCCAGCGACCACCAGCGGCACGAAGTAGTGCCTAGTCAGGGGGGCTAGCGGTAGTTCTAGAGCTTCAGGGACGTTGACCCAGCGGGCTTCGACTATCTCAGCGGCAATCTTGGCCGAGGCCGCCTCAGCGACGGTGAGCACCAGCCGGAAGGCGTGCCCGACTACTCGATAGCCGGGCTCGTTGGCGGCCTGTTCTTCGAAGGTGCCGAGGTCTTCGAAGCGCTCCGGGGTCAGGGCCAGGCCGAGTTCTTCGTCCAGCTCGCGGGAGATGGTTTGGCGGGGACGCTCGCCAGCCTCCGGCTTACCACCAGGCTGCATGAATGCTTCGGTGCCCTGTTTGCGCACCAGGAGCATCCGTCCGGCGGGGTCGAGCAACAGCGCGGCGCAGATTTCGATGGTGGGCACCGGTTGAGCTTAGGCCAGCGGCACCATCCAACCCCGACGCGGCTTCGTCGAATACGAGCCGCAGCGGCCGACCACTTCGGTTCGGGAGTCAGCCACGCTCGGGGGGCGTAGTGTCGCAACATGGCACTTGCGAAGGTTGTGCTTGCCGTCCCTCACGGCTTCTGCGCGGGCGTTGAGCGGGCTGTGTTGACCGTGGAGAAGGCACTGGAGTTGTATCCGCCGCCGGTCTACGTCCGCAGGCAAATCGTGCACAACCAGCATGTGGTCGATGAGCTCGCGGCACGCGGGGCGGTGTTCGTCCAGGAACTCTCTGAGGTGCCGCGCGGGGCTACCGTGGTGTTCGCCGCACACGGAGTCTCCCCGGAGGTGCGAGCCGAAGCCGTCCAGAGAGGTCTGAAGACCATCGACGCCACCTGTCCGATGGTCGCCAAGGTGCACCACGAGGCCAAGTTGTACGCCGAGCGTGGGCTGCAAATCCTGCTGATCGGCCAGCGGGGCCATGACGAAGTCGTGGGCACCACCGGCGAGGCGCCCGAGCACATCACCTTGGTCGAAAGCCCCGAAGATGTGGAAGCGCTCGAGGTCGCCGATGCAACCAAGCTCGTCTGGCTCACCCAGACCACCTTGAGTGTGGACGACACCTCGCAGACGGTGGCCAGGTTGCGAGCCAGGTTCTGTGACCTCATCGATCCACCGACCGAAGACATCTGCTACGCCACCCAGAATCGTCAATCATCAATCAAGCTGATCGCGGGACACTGCGATTTGGTGATCGTGGTGGGCTCTAAGAACTCCTCCAACTCCACCCGGCTGGCCGATGTCGCCATCGAGGCTGGCGCGAAGGCCGCCCACCGGGTCGAAGACGCCAGCGAGATCGACCCATCCTGGCTGGCGGGAGTCGAGTCGGTGGGCGTCAGCTCGGGTGCCTCGGCGCCAGACGTCCTGTTGCAGGGGGTGCTGGAGTACCTGCAGGGCCGGGGGTTCGGGCGGGCGATCGAGGAGGTG
Source organism: Propionibacteriaceae bacterium UBA6122 (assembly GCA_002428365.1). Taxonomy (GTDB): domain Bacteria; phylum Actinomycetota; class Actinomycetes; order Propionibacteriales; family Propionibacteriaceae; genus Propionicimonas. The sequence continues at coordinate 64,213 of DIVW01000043.1, read as the reverse complement.
TTCACTGAGGAAGATATGTACTTCCCTCTGCCTGCTGAACTCCTGCACGACTTGGCCGTTGCTGAGGCATCAGGACTGGCTGGCTGAATCCTCCCGACCCGCACCGAGCACCGTCCCGTGCGCTGCGCCGAGCAACCGTCCCCAGGGTTTGGACGGCTCTGCAGAGGTGGGGGGTCGGGTAGTTGTTAGGACGAAGTCCATGCGTTCGCTAGGCATTTCGGGCCTCCGGGGAGAACACTGGTCGGAAGTCGTCGGCTAGGGAATTTTTGACTCGACGGCGCAAAACATAGTTCGGGGGGACTAATGAAATTAGGCGCTAGTTTTGCTGCGCCCGGAGTATCCGGGCTGCCGACATCGAGAGGGCCAGCCGCAGCACCGAGGCCGATGGCCGAGGCTGAAGCGATGTCACCGCACCGCTTTCAACAGGTGGTGGTCGGGCGCGCTTTCACTGTCGCTGTGACCGCCGACGGTGCTGCCTTCAGCTGGGGGGACAACTCGCTGGGCGCACTCGGCAACGGGGACAGATCCAGGCAACGGGGCCCGGTGGCGGTGGCGTTACCCGAAGGCGTGGGCGTCACTTGGCTGAGCGCAAAATGGGGCACCGTGTTTGCCCTGGGCTCCGATGGTCAGGTCTATGCCTGGGGCGACAACAGTTTCGGCCAACTTGCCGATGGGACGATCCAGGCCAGCGCGACGCCGGTGCCGGTGACGCTGCCGCCAGGGGTGCGGGTCGTCGACGTCGACGCCGGCCATTGGCACACGCTGGCGTTGTCTTCGGCTGGTGAGGTCTATGCCTGGGGTGACAACTCCGGTGGCCAACTCGGTGCCGGGACGACCGACGAGCAAGACGGTCCGGTTGCGATCCAGGTGGGTGGGGGCCAAACCGTCACTCGCGTCAGCGGGGGCGGAATGCACTCGCTTGCGTTGACCCGCAGCGGCGCTGTGTACGCCTGGGGTGACAACTCCTACGGTCAGTTGGGCGACGGGACGACCAAAGCCCGCACGAGGCCGGTGGCGGTTCGGCTGCCGAACCTAGCGGTTTTCGTCCAGGTTGCCGCTTTGGCCAATGCCTCACTGGCATTGGCTGCCGACGGACGCGTGTTTGCGTGGGGTGATAACGCCTTCGGTCAGCTCGGTGACGGCACCACGGTCGGTCGTCCGCTGCCAGTTCAGGCGCTGTTGCCGAGCAGGTTGGAGATTTGTGAGATCAGCGGCGGCTCGGTGCATGCGCTGGCCTTGGACACCGACGGCGGCTTGCACACCTGGGGTCATTGTCATGCAGCGCAACGGGGGGCGTCGGTGTTGGGGGACCGCTCCGTGCCAGTGCAGGTGGGGACGCCGGCCGGGATGGCGTTTGCGCATGTCAGTGCTGGCTTCGCGCATTCAGCTGGGGTCAGCGCCGAGGGCCGATTGCTCTCTTGGGGAGCCGATTGGGCCGGCCAATTGGCCGGGGAGATGCTGCCAGTGCGGCCGGGACCGACGACGGGTCCGGATGCCTCTATCAAGGATGCGACGGTGCTGCCGTTAGGTCCGCGGGCCGTGGCTGCGGGCTCCGCAAGACCGCGTGTTGAGGAACCGTCCCGGTGGGTCTACGTGGGGCGGGAAGTGAAGACGGCCGTCAGCTGACCGTCCAGCTGGCGGACGGGTCGAGTTGCGCGGGAGGAACCGGGGGCTACTTCCGTGCAGGTCGACAGGGGGACAGGCCGTGTTGGCCGCTGCGCTTGTGGTGGCCAACACTCGCCTGAGGGTAGGCGCTCAGGCCTTGCTCCACCGTTCGACGATCTCCAACGCTCCGGAGGGGCAGCGTCCAACTACTTGGCGCAGTTGGTCGGCCAGTTCAGGGGTGTAGGCGTGGGACGGGTTGATCCAGGGCCGCTTGGCGGTGTCGAACACTTCACCCATACCCCGGACGCATTCGCCAGAGTGCTGGCAGATCGCCCCATCGAATGAGACGTCGATGATCGGGCCGTAAAAGGTCTTGCGGGCCATGTTCACTCCCAGGTCTGGACGCCGAGCGACGCTCTAATCAGGTGAACAACGAGATGGGGACGAATGACTCCCGCATCAGCAACGCTGCTGGTGTAGGGACCGGCCGGCTGGGCTGCCTGGGTAGGGCGGCAAAGTGGAGTCGGGAGGCTGGTGGTGATGGCGCTGTTGGGCGGGTCTAGCTCGGCTGGTAGCGTCGCGGGCGTGGACGACTGGCGAACTGACCGAGTCGCCGCCGCGCTCGAAGGACGCAACCCGACGGTGTTGCGGGAACTGGATTCGGCCTTTGCCGTGATTGGTGACGTGCAGTTTCTTCCGGGCTACTGCCTGGCGTTAAGCAAGGTGCGGGGCGCAGATCGGCTGTCCGACTTGCCCAGGACCGAGCGGTTGGCCTACCTGGCCGATGTTGACCTTTTGGCCACTGCGGTCGAGAACGTATGCGAAGCCCGAGAAGCTGGCTATCGGCGAGTGAACGTGGAGATTCTGGGCAACACCGCTGCCTTCCTGCACACGCACATCTGGCCGCGCTACGACTGGGAACCGGACGAGGTTCGCGGCTTGCCAGTGTGGGCGTACCCGTCCACCCGGTGGAGTTCCTCGGACTTTGCCCTAGGAGCAAAGCATGACTCGCTGCGTGCCGCGTTGGTTACCGAGTTGGGGCGGTTGGCGTAGCTGTAGAAGCTGCTCCTCTGGGAGTTCTGCTCCGAGCGCGGCCACCCACCGATCGCCGCGATGGCAGGATGACGCCATGCCGGTAGTGAATGAGTTCGGCCAAGAGATTGGCGATGCGCTCACCTGGTCTGGGGCGAAGCAGCCCGAGGCCGGAGTGTTCGAGGGACGCAACGTCCGGTTGGAGCCGCTGACGGCCGAGCATGCCGCTGCTGTTGTCGAGGTGCTCAGCCCGCATCCGGAGCTGTGGACCTACCAGGCAGAGAATCCGCCGGCTAGCGTCGAGGAAGCAGCGGCCCGAATCGCGGTAACCACCACCGCGCCCGATCAGCTCGGCTACGCGATCATTGACCCCGCCAGTTCCGCCTTCCTTGGCCGCGTGTGTTACCTGCGCATTCAGCCGGGGCTCGGTTCGATCGAGGTGGGCGCAATCATCTACGCCCCTTCGTTGCAGCGGACGAAGGCGGCCACCGAGGTGCAGTACCTACTGCTGCGACATGTCTTCGACGACCTTGGCTATCGCCGCTACGAGTGGAAGTGCGACAGCCTCAACGTCCCATCGCGCAAGGCTGCCGACCGGCTGGGCTTCGTCGAGGAGGGCACTTGGCGCAACGCCCTGGTGACCAAGGGACGCAACCGCGACACCACCTGGTATTCCATCACCGACGCCGAATGGCCCGGCATCAAAGCGGGCTTAGAGGCCTGGCTGGCTGACGACAACTTCGACGCCGACGGGGTGCAGCTTCAGCCGCTGGCCGTGCTGCGCGAGCGAGGATGACTAGCCAGCGGCGTCGATCCGGGCGATCGATCGCAGGAGCCCGGCGAGGTGCTCTAAGTCGTGCCACAGCACAGGCAGCTCTGCGGACGGGCGAGAGAGAACCTCGCTGAGGGCTTCAAGGTCATCACTAGCTGATCCCAGGTCGAGTTCGGGCGGAGCTTCCAGCGAGGCTGCCTCGCCAACAGGAACGTTCCAGTAGTAGTCCTCCGAGAGGAGCAGTACGGGTCCATACTTCTGCTCCACTGCTTGCAGAAGGCGGACGAGGGCCGTCTGTAGCGCTGGGATTGAGAGATCTGACGTCACGAACCAATACTCCCGCACAGGCGCCGAGCGGCCCTCCCAACCGCCCAGTCCGTACGCTGCTGGTCGTGAACTTCTTCCAGACCGAGCAGGTGGCGTGATGCCGCCCCGCTCTCCGCTGCCGCAACGGCACGGGCTGGACGCGGCTTGGTTGCGCACTCCCGACAACGTCGCGGACACACCGCCGCGCTGGGCGACGATAGGCGATTTCCTGCTCGATCGCTTGCCAGCCGAGGCGCCGGTCGCCGAGATGCTCGAAGCCGGGGAGTTCGTCGATCAGACCGGCCGCCCCTGGCATACCGAGGACGCCTACCGTCCCAACGCGTTCATCTGGTTCCACCGCCACCTCGCGCCGGAGCCGCCCGTCCCGTTCGAAATTGGGGTGCTGTACGCCGACGAGCGGATCGTTGTGGTCGACAAGCCGCACTTTCTGGCCACCACGCCGCGCGGCGTGCACGTCCGGGAGACAGTCTTGGTGCGGTTGCGCGAGTCGCTGAGCCTGCCCGAGTTGGCACCCGCCCATCGGCTCGACCGGCTGACCGCCGGGGTGCTGTTGCTCACCACCCAGCGCCGTTATCGGGCCGCCTACGCCGAGCTGTTCCAGACCCAGCAAGTGCAGAAGACCTATGAGGCCTTGGCCCCCTACGACCCCAGCTTGGAGTTTCCGCGCCGGGTGACCAATCGCATTGAGAAGCCGCGCGGCAGCCTGCAGGCCGTGGTCACCGACGGCGAGCCCAATGCTGATTCCCTGATCGAGCTGGTCGAGACCCGCGGCCCGAACGCCTGCTACCGCCTCACCCCGGCCACCGGGAAAACTCACCAGTTGCGGGTGCATCTAGCTGGCCTGGGCCTGCCGATCATTGGCGACCCGCTCTACCCGGACGTGCGCGACGTCAATGCCGACGACTTCTCCACGCCCCTGCAGTTGGTTGCTCGTAGCCTGGCCTTCACTGACCCGATTGATCAGACGCCGCGCGAATACTCCAGCCACTTCGCCTTGGAGTGGCCCCAGGTGCGGCAGTGACAAGATGGCCGGCGTGACCCGTCCGCTGCGCATTCTGTTCTGCACCCCGCAGATTCCGAACAACACCGGCGCGACCATGCGCCTGGCAGCAGTGACCGGCGCCGAACTGCATCTGGCGCGTCCCTTCGGTTTCGATATGGACGATGCCAAGCTGCGCCGCGCCGGCTTGGACTATCGCGACGAGGCGGTCACCTTCATTCACGATTCCTTGGACGATGCCTACGCCGCGCTGCTGCCAGCAAGAGTGTTCGCCTTCACCGCCCATGCCGAGACCGCCTACACCGACATCAACTACGAAGGCGGGGACGTGCTGCTGTTCGGCCCTGAGGCCACCGGGCTCGCGGCCGACGTGTTGGCTGATGACCGCATCACCGCCCAGGTGCGCATCCCGATGCGTCCCGGCATGCGCTCGCTCAATCTCGCCAACGCGGCCGCGATTGCCGTCTATGAAGCTTGGCGGCAGTTGGGGCACCCGGGCGCGAGCCAGTGAGCTGGCTCAGAACCGTCGCCCTGCGTACACCCGGACTGACACCAGCGCAGAAACCACCCACGCCACCGCGCTGACGCTGAGGAGTGCCCCGCCGGCAGCGAGCAAGAAGTCCGGCGGTAGTGCGGTCGGGTCGAAGGAGTCGAAGCGAACCTGGCCTCCGGGTAGCTGCATCAGGGCAACCGGGGTCAGGAAAACCAACATCGGCAGGAGAGCGATCCAGCGTGACTTGGCGAAGCCCAACCAGAACAGCAGGGGAAGTTGGATTGCCAATAGAACGCTTCCGGCAGCCAGGGAGGCCATCGTGGCGAGGGCCGCCAGGCGAGGGTCGAGCGACCGTCCGGTTGCCGCAGCTGTGGCCGCGACCAACCCGAGAGCGAGGATGCCTGAAGCTAGCTGGATCGCCAGAAAGAAGATGTAGCGGCCCAGCACCACGGTTTGACGGCGGATGGGCAGCGTCGCGTACAGCAGATCGTGTTGGCCGCGTTCGTCGGTCAGGAACGGGTAGGTCACGAAGAAGACCGGCAGCAGCGGCACCACTGCCGCAAGGCCGATCGGCTCTTGCCTACTCGAGACCCAAGTCATCACTGCGACGAGCGCACTCATCAGGATCATCGGCCAAGCGTTGACGCGGAAAGACGTCAGCTCGAAGCGGGCGAAGCCCATGGTGTCGGTCATAGTGAAACCTCCGCCTCGGCGGTGCTCAGGTGCACGACGATGTCGTCCAAGGTGGCCGGATCGATGACGACGTCCAACCCGAACCCGGACGTGTCCGCGGCGGCGATCAGCCCGTCGAAAATGTCGGTTCGTTCGTGCAGGCCACAGATAGCCGTCCGGTTCTTCGGGGTGAGGGCGCGTCGGGGCCCGCGGACGATGGCATAGCGCTCGACCACCTCGTCCAAGGTGCCGGCCTCGACCAGCCGTCCGTGGGAGAGGACGCGGATGTGGTCGGCGATCCGCTCGAGATCAGAGGTGAGATGGGTGGAGAACAGGATTGTGTGGTTCGCGTCAGCGGCCATGAACTCGGCGAAAAGGTCGAGCAGGTCGCGTCGGGTGGCCGGGTCGAGGCCGCTGGTCGGCTCATCCAGCAGCAGTAGTCGCGGCTGGTGGGACATCGCCAAGGCCAGCATCAACTTGGTGCTTTCGCCGCGCGACAGCGACTTCACCTGGGCGCTTTGTGTGAGGTGGAACCGGTTCAGCAGGGCTTCAAACAGTGCGGTGTCCCAGCGGGAGTAGAAGGGTGCCAGGGCCTTGCCTGCAGCGCTGATGGTCCAATCGGGTAGCACGAACGGTGCATCGAAGACCACGCCGATGTCTTCGCGGACGGCCAAGTTGTTGTCGCCAACTGGCTGGCCGAGCAGGCTCATGTTGCCAGCATCGGCAGTCTGTAGGCCCAGGAGCAGCTTTAGCAGGGTCGTCTTGCCTGCACCGTTGGCCCCAACCAGGCCAGTGACGTAGCCGGCGGGAATGCTCAGGTCCAGCGGACCGAGCTGAAATCGTCCGAAGTCACGAACGAGGTCGGTGACCTTGATCGCTGGGGCGTCAGTGTTCAGGACGGGGTTGAACCGACGGCTATCCGCGCTGGTGTTCATGCCAAACCTCTTCCATAAGGGTGCGGACGACGGCGAGCTCGAGTCCGGCGCCGCGAGCGGTGGCTGCAGCCCGAGTCAACTGGCCGCGCACCTGTTCGCGGGCCAGCGCTTGGGCGGCTTGGCGATCTACCGGCAGGACGTAGCTGCCCTTGCCCGCGACATTGGCGATCAGCCCTTCGGCGGCCAGGTCGTTGTAGGCGCGGGTCGTGGTGATCAGGCTCACCCGAAGGTCGCGGGCCAGTTGGCGAAGCGATACCAGTTGCGAGCCTTCCGGTAGTTGGCCGGTCAGGATCGCGGCCCGGAGCTGGCCGGTGATCTGCTCATAAAGGGGCACCCCCGACGAGGTCGATAGGACGATCCCCACAGCGCCTCCGTTCTTGCTGTATATGGTCAGTATATACAGTGATTGTGGGCCCGGTGGCTAGGGAGGGGGCGCTGCGTCCAGGCGTGGCGCCGAGGGCTCTGAGTCGGGCAAAGTGGGGGCGTTGGGTAAGGAAAGGCTGCCCTAATAACACCTGGCCGCCTTTCTGCGCAATTGCTCCCATGTTGATCGGGTTGAATATGAGAATGTTCTAATCCCCACCCAGATCTTGAGCGCACTAGGGAAGATGAGCGAAAGAAGGGCCTGGCGCGGATGGTGAAAATGGGTAGCATCAAATCACAGTGTTAGCTGCGCCGGGCCCGAAGGCGACATTAGTCACGTTTCATTTGCGTGGCCGTTGTTGGTCGCCGGGTCCGCCGATCCTGCGGGCTGTGAACCCCGCCACCCACCCATCGCAAGAGGAGACACGCATGTTGAACTGGAAACTCGCCGGAGCCGCACTCGGGGTGATCGCGGTCATCGCCGCGCCGCCCGTGGCGGCATCGGCCTCATCAGGGTCACCTAAGTCGGATGCCGCTGATGTTGCTGCGTCCACAAAGGCCAACGCCTTGACCGCCATGGATGGTGAGGCGTCCGCCTATGCGAAGTACAACGCCTTCGCCGGCCAGGCCGCCCGCACTGGTGAAGACACTGTGGCCAAGCTCTTCACCCGCACCGCCAAGGTTGAGCTTTACGAGCACTTCGCCGCGGAGGCAGAAATCGCTGGCACGGTCGGCACCGATCAGGCCAATCTGGCCGACGCTATCGCCGGGGAAACCTACGAAGCCACGACCATGTACCCGGGATTCGCTGCCCAGGCAACGGCAGACGGCTGCACCGTCGCTGCGGACCTGTTCACTGAAATTGCAGCAGATGAGGCCGTCCACGCCGCCGCGTACACGACGGCGCTGACCTCGCTGAGCGATGCCAGTGTCACGGTGCCGGCGCCGCAGGTGGTCGACGTGGTGACCATCATCGCCAGTTCGCCGGCCTGCTCAGGGCAGACCCAAACCAACCTGCTGGCTGCGATGCATGGCGAAGCGTTCGCTCAGGCGAAGTACAACCTGTACGCCGATCACGCTGCGGCAACCGGGCACCCCGCGATTGCCAAGCTCTTTCGCGGAACCGCCAAGGTTGAGTTGCTCGAGCACTTCGCCGCCGAAGCCGTCCTGGCTGGTTTGGTGGGCACCAACGAGGCCAATCTGAAGGCCGCGATCGCCGGGGAAACCTACGAGGCGACCACCATGTATCCGACGTTCGCCGCCGAGGCCAAGGCTGCTGGTGACCGCGCTGCCGCCCGGGTCTTCGCCAAGGCCGGACGCCAGGAGGCCGCGCACGCCAAGGCCTTCACTGCCGCCCTACACCGAGTCTGAGCCCACCCCTGAGTTCGGAATCTGAGGCAAACCTCCGGGTCGGCGCGAAAGCGTCGGCCCGGAGGTGTTTGGGGCGTCTCGCATTTCGATGCCCTAACTGACCCTTCGACAAGCTCAGGGAGCTGAACTCCAGTTGGCTGAGCCTGTCGAAGCCGCCTAGGGCCGGGCGACCCTTCGGCAAGCTCAGGGAGCTGAACTCCAGTTGGCTGAGCCTGTCGAAGCCGCCTAGGGCCGGGCGACCCGAGCGCTACCGCTGGCTAGGCCGGTCTGCGGCCCGTTGCAGGACGTCCAGCGCCGCAAGGCTCACCAACGGATTGCTGGTTCGCAAGCCCGATGGCCCCCAGTCGGCGTAGCTGCCGCGACTGGCGACTTTGGCAGCGGTGGTCGTGGTGGGGGCCTCCAGCGGGAAGCCGCCGTCGGGTAGGCGTTTTGACTCAAGAAGAGCCAGGGCGTCCGCACAGCGCGGGTCGCCGAGGCGGCCCAGGTCGGCCATCACCTGCAACGCGAACAGGACGTCGAAGAACTGAATCGGGTAGTGGATCCGCTCCGGGCCCGGTTTGCCGCACCAGTCGGGCACGATCAGGCTGTTGTCGCTGCTATGCCACAGCAGGCGACGCGGCAGCACTAGATCGGCAACCCGCTGGGCCGCCTCAAGCGCGGGGGCATAGTCGTGGGCGGTGCCGTAGGCCCAAAGGCCGCGCGCCGGAATCAGCGACTCCTGGAATGACGAATGAGTGGCTTCGGGACGTTTGTCGCAGTTCCAGCCGCCATCGGGCCACTGCCAGCCGATCAATCGGTCAACCAGTTCGCGGGTGCGATCCTCCTCCAGGCCGAGCCGGACGGAATACCAGATCGCGTTGCCGTCCATGGACGCACAGTGCCGGACGCGATCGGCCTGCCCGGGGTAGTTCTCCGTCAGCGGCGATTCGAGGAAGTGCTTGGAGAACATCCAGTCGTGCACCTGGCTCACCAGCGGACGCAGCGCCTGATCGGCTGGCGGGTAATCGATCATTGCCAGACAGGTCAGCGTCCAATGTGGGCCCTGCCACTTCCGGTAGGTGTGGTGACGCGTCTTGGCGTCCTGCTCGAACACCCGCAGCAGTGCGCGGGCCATCGGGGAGTTGGCGATCTGGCTCCGCCTCGAGGTGGCCTCGGGTGATTGCGGCGGCAGGCCCGCCAGCAGGTTCGCCTGGTAGGCGAGCACCGGATCGGTTGATGCTGCCAGCGCGGCGACCAACCGATCGGCGGCCGCCTGACGTTGTAGGCCGACCTCTTCAGGAACGTCCATGCCTGTGATCGTAGTTCCATGGAGGATGCTGGTCTGGTGACTACAGACGATCAGGAAACCCGTGCGGCTTTGATGGCAGCGCTCCTCAAACGGCTCCCGCCGGACAAGGGGTTGGGCCTGGGCACGATGTTCCGATCCCCGGCGATCAGCTGGCGCGGCAATATCGTCGCGTTCGCGGGCCGGCGGCGGCGTCTCATCGTGAAGCTACCTCAGCGCCGCGCCAATGAGCTGATCGATGCCGGCAGCGCCGAACCCGTCACCATGGGTAGGCGCACCATGCGCGAGTGGGTCGCCGTTCCAGCCCAAGGGGCCGGAGAGGAAGCCCTCGATGCCTGGCTGCCGTATGTGGCAGAGGGCGTCGCAAACGCCCAACCAAGCTGATTCGGGTAGGCAGCGCCGTGGACGCGGCTACGCCAGCTGGGTGGTGGCATCTCTGACCCAGCAGCTGTTGGACGCTGGTGCCCGACCCTGCCTCTACACCGACCAGGCGAACCCAGTCTCCAACTTGGTCTATGAGCGCATCGGCTACGAACCCGTCCACGATGAAGGCAACGTCGTCGTCCGGGGAATCTGAGCTCGACCCGGGCGGCCCGTGGATCTCGGAACGTCCAAGGTGGCGAACGGAAGGGCTTTTAAGCTGTTCCAAATGGAGCCATAATGGCTCCATGCCGAACATTCAGATCAAGGACGTGCCGGAGGAGACCCACTCCGTGCTGCGGCAACGGGCTGGCGCTGCGCACCAGTCGCTGCAGGAGTATCTGCGTTCGAAACTGATTGCCGAGGCGGGCCAGCCCACGGTGGACGAGGTTTTGGAGCGTGCCGGTAGCCGAGCGAGCGGGTCGCTGTCTTTGGCCGATGCGGTGAGCGCATTGCGCTTTGAGCGTGCTCGTCATTGACGCCAGCGTCCTAGCCGTCGCGTTGATCGATGACGGTCCGGACGGTGATCAGCTGCGACAGCGTCTGCGCGGCGAACAGCTTGCCGCGCCTGCGCTGATCGATCTCGAAGTGGTCTCGGTGTGGCGCGGCCTGGCTCGCGGCGGCCACCTCGATGCCCGGTGCGTTGGGCTGGCCCTGGACGATCTGCGCGACCTGCCCGTCCAGCGAGTCGAGCACACCGGTTTGCTGCCCCGCTGCTGGGAGTTGCGCGACAACCTGACGATCTATGACGCCGCCTACGTCGCCCTCGCCGAGGCGTTGCAGGCACCCCTGCTCACTGGCGACAGACGGCTGGCGAAGGCGACTGGCCCGCGGTGCGCTATTGAGGTTGTTGGGGTGGCTCGCTAGGCGGGGTCGCAGCCGTCGTGGGTTGTCTGGGCGACCGCCCAGTCGAACACCGGGGCTAGACCCCATCTAGCGGCAGCCCGGTGCCGATCCGCTCGATGGCTGCGGCGGCCACGCCGGCACCGTCCTCCTGATCGAGTAGGGCGGCCAGTTCGCCCGCGCGGCGCCGGTAGCTGGCATCAGTGGTCACCAGGCGCAGGGCATTGGCGAGCCGGTCGGCGGTGAGTCGGTGCAACGGAATTGGCTTCCACGCGACTCCGAGGGCGGCCAGGCGGTGCGCCCAGAACGGCTGATCGAGCAGCACCGGGACGGGCACCGCCGGCACCCCGGCGCGCAGACCGGCCGCGGACGTGCCAGCCCCGGCGTGGTGGACGAACGCTGCCGCGCGGGGCAGCAGCCACTCGTGGGGAACGTGCCCGATGTGCAGGACGTCGGGTTCGTCGTCACCGGTCAGACCGGCCCAGCCAGCCTGGAAGATCACCCGCAGGCCAGCGCTGCGGGCGGCGGCAAGCACCGTCCGCCGAAGGCCCGTCGCATCTCCTACCGGCATCGACCCGAAACTCACCACGACCGGCGGGTCGCCGGCTTCGAGGAAGTCGATGAGGTCGGCTGGCGGCGTCCAGTTGGGTGCGGGCAGCGGCCAGCAGTAGCCCACCGTCCGGACGGCACCGGGTAGGTCGGCAGGATCGGGCACGACGTGGCGGCTGAACCCCTGGAGCAATGGCCAGCGGGCTTGGCTGAAGACGTCGTCGAGGTAGCGGGCTGGGGCTGGCAGCGGCGGCAGCCCGCGCTCGGCGCGTAGCCGTTGGACAACCGGCCAGGACGGTCCGGCGGACGAGTGCAGGTACCACCGGCCAGCGGCCCGGTTCAGCGGGCCGAGGCTGCGTAGGCCGAAGGCGACTGGGGCGTGGTTGCGCGTCGGCATCATCGGCTGCAGATAGAGCCCGACGGTGGGGATTTCGCCCCAGGTCAGCGCGACGAGCATGGCAGACAAGGGCGTGACGACGGCGAGATCTGCGTTTTCCACCGCGGCCAGCGCGCCGCGTCCGATGATCTCGGCGCGGGAAGTGACCTGCTCACCGAGGCGTCGCACGGTGTCGAGCCGTCCGCGTAGGCCGGGCTGCGGGCTGAACTCGGCGGTCAGCTCACGCACGGAGATCGGCAGCGGGATCGCGGTGAGGCCGCGAGCAGTCACCAAACCGGTGACGTCGGACGCGACCGCGAGCGCCACTTCATGGCCGCGCTCAACCAGCCGAGCCGCGACCCCGGTATAGGGCAGGACGTCGCCGGTCGACCCGGCAGCGACGATGACGATCCGCATTGCGCTCCTCGAACTCGGCCCTGGAGACTCCCCGTTTTCGGTGGAGAATAGCGCCCCGCTTCACGCCGCGCGGCCTGCCCCAGAGCCAGCCGATCCCCATCGACGCTTGGTGCCCCCTCCGTCGCGCTGCTCATAATGGGGACGGTTCCGTTTTGCGCAGTCCCCCTGGCCGTCGTGCTCATAATGGGGACGGTTCCGTTCTGCGCTGCTCATAATGGAACCGTCCCCGTTTTGCGCAGTTCCACTGGCCACCGTGCCTGTCGCGGTTGTGGTGGGCGTATTGGTACTCGCCTCCGGGCGATCCCGGAATAGGCCCGTTGCCAGTCAGGGTTGTGCCGAGTATGAAAGCACTGTTTTACGACGAGTTCGGCGGCCGCGAGAAGTTCCAGTTCGGCGAGCTACCCGACCCACATCTGGGGCCCGACTCGCTGGTCGTGAAGGTCGTCGCGGCAGGCATCAACCCGGTGGACTACAAGATCCGCCAGGGCTATCTGGCCGGACTGATGGACGCCACCTTTCCGGTCGTTCCCGGTTGGGACGTTGCCGGGGTCGTGGTGGCCACCGGCTTGGATACCCCCGAGTATGCGGTCGGTGACGAGGTGTTGGCCTATGCCCGCAAGGACGTCGTGAGCGGCGGGACGCTGGCCGAGCTGGTCTCGGTTCCGGTGCGCACGTTGGCGCACAAACCGGTCGGAGTGTCGTTCGAGGACGCCGCCGCGCTGCCCCTGGCCGGGCTAACCGCCATGCAAAGCACTCGCCGCGCGGGGGTGGAGGCCGGCCAAACGGTGTTGATCCACGCCGCCGCCGGAGGGGTGGGATCTTTCGCTACGCAGCTTGCTGTGCTGGCCGGGGCTCGCGTGGTCGGCACCGCCGGAGCGTTGAATCACGACTACCTCCGTTCGCTGGGTGCTGAGCCGATCCTTTATGGCGAACGCCTCGTTGAGCAGGCCCGGGCGCTTGCCCCGGAAGGCTTCGACGTCATTCTGGACTACGTCGGCGGCCAGGCGATGGATACCGTCCCCGCGCTGCTGATGCCCGGGGGCAGCGTGGCGTCGATCGCCGATCCCCGCGCGGTCGCCCTCGGCGGCCACTACGTGTGGGTGCGTCCCGACCACGACGATCTTGAAGAACTCGTCACCTTGGTCGCGGACGGAAAGCTCCGAGTGAATCTGGCCGGGATCTACCCGTTCGAGCAGGCGGTGGCCGCCTATGCCGAACTAGAAGGCGGACACGTACGCGGCAAGCTGGTCGTCACGATCTAGGGCTCGGCTCGGCAACGCCCTCACCACCTACGATCAAACCATGGCGAGAATCGCGTTTGTCGGGCTGGGCCGGATGGGTCAGGGCATGGCCGGACGGCTGCTCGCCGCCGGCCACGACGTCACGGTGAGCAATCGGACGGCGGCTGCCTGCGAGCCGCTGGTTGCCGCCGGTGCCCGCTTCGCGCCGACCGCCGCGGAGGCCGTCCGCGGTGTCGATGCGGTGTTCGTGATGGTCAGCGACGACGACGCGTCCCGGGCGGTGTGGCTGGGCGCAGACGGCGTCTTCGCCGGCGAACCGGCGCTCGGCGCCTTCGCGGTCGAATGCTCGACGCTGTCATCGGCGTGGGTGGCCGAGTTGTCGTCCGCGGTGCGGGAGCGGGGTTGGCGGTATGTGGACTGCCCGGTGACCGGGCTCCCCGACGCCGCTGCGGCAGGACGGCTCACCCTGCTCATCGGTGCCGGCCCGGGCGACCTGCAGGACGTCCGTCCGCTGCTGGAGCCGCTGGCCACCGAACTCGTCCACTTCGGACCGGTGGGTGCGGGCACGGCCTACAAGCTGATCGTGAACCTGATCGGTGCGGTTCAGATCGCCGGGGTCGCGGAGGGTCTGGCCTTGGCCGAGCGAGCCGGTCTCGATCTGGAGCAGGTCGAACAGGCGCTGGCGAGCGGCCAGGCGGCCAGCCCACAAGTCGTCCGCAATGTGCGAAGAATGGTGGCCGACGATCACGCCGATCCGGTGACCTTCTCTGGGCGCCTGCGCCGCAAGGACGTCGCCTACGCGATGCGCTTGGCTGCGGAGTTGGGGGCGGCGGCGCCGTTCGGCGAAGTTGCGCTGGGCACCCTGGACGACCTGCTCGCGTCCGGCCTGGGTGAGGTAAACGAAAGCGCGGTGATCGAGGTCGCGCGCAGGCGAGCTGGACGTCCCTAGCTGGCCGCCGTCAGCGCACGTCCTTCATGAGCTTCAGCACTGCCGGTGCGGCGATCAGCAGCACGATGCCCACCACTACGGCGATCGTCCCGAGAGTGCCGAAGTACACGGTCTCGGACACCTTGGTGTAGTACTCGCCGAGGGTGCCAGCAATCGTGGTGCCCAGGGCGCTGGAGAGGAAGAACAGCGCGATCATCTGGGTGCGGTAGGCCTTCGGGGCCAGTTTGGTTGAGGCGGACAGGCCGATCGGCGAGAGCAGCAGCTCGGCGATCGTGAAGACGAACAGAATGCCGATCAGGGCCAACACCGGGGTGGAGTTGGGGCCGCCATTGGCGAACGGCAGGAACAGCCAGAACGCGACGCCCATGATCACCGCGGCCAGGCCGAACTTCACCGGCGTGGACGGCTGCCGGGTGCCCAGTCGTCCCCACAAGGCGGCGAAGGCACCGGAGAGCGCAATGATGAAGACCGGATTGATCGACTGCACCCAGCTCACCGGGAACTCCCAGCCGAAGATGGAGCGGTTCAGTTGGCTGTCGGCGTAAAAGGTCACCACGGTGAACTGCTGCTGATACAGCGACCAGAACGCCACCGACACGAGGAAGAGCGGGATGAACGCCCACACCCGAGACCGCTCGGTGGCGTCGACACGGCGGCTGGTCAGCAGCAAGGTGAACAGGCTGACGGCGGCTATCACAGTCGCCACGATGACGGTCTGGGAGAGGTTGTCGGCTCGCACGACATTAGTCAGCACCAGCACGACGACCAGCGCGACGCCCGCCGTCCCGATCAGGGCTGCTTTGAGGTAGTGCTCGCGCGGCAGTGGGTTGGGGGCGACGCGGGCGACGTCGGGAATGCTGCGGCGACCGAAGGAGTATTGGACGAGCCCAGCGGCCATGCCGAGGGCGGCCAGCGTGAAGCCCCAGCGGAAGCCGGCCGTGCTCTGCAGCAGGCCGGTGAGCAGTGGTCCGAAGAACGCGCCCAGATTCACCCCGAGGTAGAACAGCGAGAAACCTGCGTCGCGGCGGACGTCGTCGGGGGCGTACAAGGTGCCGACGACTGAGCTGGCGTTGGCCTTCAGCCCGCCAGAGCCGAAGGCGATCAAGACCAGGCCGACGCCGACCCCGGCGATACCGGGAATGACGCCGAGGGCGATGTGACCCACCATGATGACTGCCGCCGAGACGAACAGCACCCGTTCGCTGCCGAAGAGGCGATCGGCGAGCCAGGCGCCGAGCACCGTGGAGAGGTAGACGATGCCGCCGTACGCGCCGACGATGCCGGAGGCGACCGCTTTGTCGATGCCCAGCCCGCCCTGATCGACGGAGTAGTACAGGTAGAGCAGCAGGATGCCCTGCATGCCGTAGAAGCTGAACCGCTCCCACATCTCCACGCCGAACAGATTCGCCAGCGCCCAGGGGTGCCCGAAGAAGGTGCGTTTCGGCTGGTTTCCGGTAGGGCGGGAGGGGGTGTCTACAGCCTCGGTCATGGAAACGAGACTAGCCAGGCCGCCGCTCCGCAGCCGGGAATTCGAGCGGCTGGTCAGTGAGTCGACCTGGGAGGCCACCCCGCCGACTTACGACGCGGCAAGTCAGGCGTCTTTGCGCCGTTGCACCACTGAGTTGATGGTGGCGACGGCGGAGGTGAGTAAGGCGCCGCCGAGGGCGAAGCCGGAGGCAATCTGCGGTGAGGTCAGCACAAGCAGGACGGCGGCCACCAAGTAGGTGGCTGTGCCGATGAGGCCAGTCAGCGCCCGGAGCAGATGATGAGACCAAAGGAGTCGAGCGAGGCGACGATCCCGAACCAGTCGGACGGCAATGCCCACCACAAACAGGGCCGCCAACCCGGCAAGCACCATGGCGAGAGTGGTGTACTTCGAGGCCTCAAAGGGGTCTTTGTCGGTGGCGAGGAAGGTGAAAGCGAACGCCACCCAGCCGAACGAGACTCCGGTGTACACCATTACTCGGGCCCACCGTCCGATGGTGTAGATCACGTCGCGGCTGAGACTCCGGTCGTCCGGTCGCTCACCCAGGACGCTGCCCCAGGACTTGTAGGCGCGAAGAACGTGCCCGCGTTGGTCATGCACGGCTCCAATGCCGTCGCGTGCCGCGAGGTTGCCGGGATCAAGACGCAGGGCCTCGTGGAAGGCTCGCTCAGCGTCGTTGAGGCGTTGGCAGCGGGTCAGGATCTGTCCGTTGGCTACGTGGAAGCCGGGATGGCCGGGCGCGAGGCGCAGCATCTCCTTGGCTTCGGCGATGGCTTGCTTGCGGTCACGGCGCCGGGGTGATCGTGAAAGGGCGAACCCGGCGGCTGCGCGGGTATAGGGATCGAGCGGAGCGAGTTGAACGGCGCGCGTGCCTGCGGCGATCGCCTCGGCCACTTCGGTGGGCTCGGTGAGCAGGACCGACAGCAGCCGCCACGCGTCCGCATCCTGAGGGGAGGCGGTCACCGCCTGCCGGGCGATCCTCAGTGCTTCCTCGCCTCGGGAGAGGTCACACAGCGACATCGCCGCCACCCAGGAGGCTTCGACATCACCCGGGTATTGCACCAACAGCGGACCCACCAAACGTAAGGCGTCTTCGGCGTGCCCAGCGGTGCGGTAGGTGCCTGCCTGAGCCAGGGTGTGCTCGCGGTGCGCCGCGTCGGCTGACATGGTCACAGTCGCTTGATCCTTTTGAGGTAGGTCTTCAGCTCGGCGAAAGTGCCGTCGTCTTCACCGAACTGGACGTAGTTGCGCGCGGTCTCCAGCCATGGCCCGATGGAGGGCTGCACGCCCCCCAGCGCCGCCATCAGGTCGGGCATGCCGATCATGCGTGGCACTCCAGTGGTCACCGAGTCGATGAGGGCGCGTTCGCTCGCCGCCTCGCAGACCAGGGCGATGTCGGCTCCAGTGAACCCGTTGGTTCGTGCAGCAAGAGCCTTTGCGTCGATGGCCTCGACCGGGCGCTCAGTGAGGTGGAAACGGAAGATTGCCTCGCGGGCCCGCTCGTCTGGAGGGAGCACCAGCACAGTGCGATCGAAGCGGCCGGGACGACGCAGCGCCGGGTCAACCTGCCATGGCTGGTTGGTGGCGGCGAGGGTGAACACGTCATCTCGGGCGCCGTCGAATCCATCCAGTTCCATCAATAGCTGATTGACCACTCCCGACATCATCGTGTTTCCCGCGCCGCGGCGCTGGCCGAGGGTATCGAGCTCGTCGATGAAGACCACGCAGGGGGCCATTCGCTGGGCCTGAAGAAAGAGCTGGTGAACGCGCTGCTCGGAGGCACCGAAGTAGGGGTCGAGAATGTCGGCGATGCTGACCGAGATAAACCCGGCACCGAGCTCTCCGGCCACGGCCCGAGCCAGAAAGGTCTTCCCGCACCCCGGTGGCCCATAAAGAAGGAGCCCGCCACGCAGCGACTTCCCGTACAGGGCGCGTAGGCCCGGATTCCGGATGGGCGCGAGCAAAGAGGCATTGAGGCGCTCCTTGACCTGCTCCATGCCGCCGATGTCGGCCAAGGTGAGCTTGGGACGCTCGGAGGAGAAAGGATCGTGGGGGGCCTGGGACTCGCCATCGACAAAGGCCGGCGCTACCGATGAGTCGAGGTCTGCCTCGGCCGCCCTCCAGTCGAAGCCAGCGCGTGCAGCGGCCTCGGCTGGAGCGGGTGGCGCCTCGCCTGCTGTGGAGACGGGAATGTTGGACGCCGTGACGTCGGGCGGAGGTGGGCTGGGCGCGGCAGGGGTCATGGCGGCCACAGCGTCCGCGAGCAATTCGCGGGCGGTGCTGTGTTGGGGATCCAATTCCAGGATCTTCGCGAGGGTGGTGACAGCTTCAGCGTTTTGCCCGCTATTCATTTCCAACTGGGCCAAGTGGAGTCGCAAGGCGACGTCATTCGGCATGGATTCGACCGCGCGACGAAGCGCGGCGATCGCCTCAAGAGACATGGCAGGAAGTATAGGGTTCGGCTCCTTCTCGGCAGGTTTACCGAGCGGTTAGGCGCAGGAATCACTGTCTCAGTGACGGGCGAGATTCTGTTTGTGGGTGACGGCCCCGGGGGCGCGGGTTGATTTCGAGGCGGCGCGACCGCCTGATCTTGAGTAAGAATCACCGCATCGGGACGTCGACTAGGCCTCATTCACTGGTGCTGTACACCGACCGTGCCGTGGGCGGCGGGCTGCCGACCTCTTCGACGGTGTGGCCGCTGCAGGGAATCTTGGTCACGTTGGCGCGCTCGATCCGGCTCAGCCGGAACCAGCGGATGGCGTT
This sequence comes from Propionibacteriaceae bacterium UBA6122, assembly GCA_002428365.1. Classification (GTDB taxonomy): domain Bacteria; phylum Actinomycetota; class Actinomycetes; order Propionibacteriales; family Propionibacteriaceae; genus Propionicimonas. The sequence continues at coordinate 45,314 of DIVW01000043.1, read as the reverse complement.
GCGCAGCCGACACCAACTGATCAGATACCAGCGAGCGTCCGTTGAGCCGAACAGAATCGGCTCGACGTCGCGGGTCGTCTGGCTGTCGTCGCCTGAGCGATAACGAATGCGCACGACGCGTTGGGTGGCCATCGCCTCTTCGAGCGCCGATCTGACTGAGCGAACCGAAGGCGATGGCGTGTTCACCCAGATGCGACCCGCGAGCTCGTCGGCCTTCGCTCGGGTCCTTGGGTCGAGGACGTCCAGGATCTTCTTGACTCCGGTTGAGGCCAGGTCGGCGTACGGGGCATCGGGGGCAGCCGAGACTGCAGTGAGTAGTGCCACGGCCTGCGCGGGGCTCAGGCTGATTGGCGGAAGGTTTGCTCCTGCGGCCAGACCGTAGCCGCCGCCGGGCCCTGGGCGTGACCAGATCGGCGCACCGCTGTTCTCAAGGGCGTTGAGATCTCTTTTGACCGTCCGCACCGAGACGCCGAACTCGGTTGCCAGTCGTTCAGCGCTACACCCGCGGGTGCCAGAGCGCCGCAGCATCTCCGTCAGTGCGTGGAGCCGCTCGGTGCGCTTCACGTCTGCAGCGCTTCGAGATTCATGACATAAATGGTGACACACCGTTGTCTTGGTGGCGTGTGAGCATCGCAGTATGACGACCAATGTGAGCCAACCATCCATCATTCTGATCGCCGGCCACTGGCTGGGCGCGTGGGCGTGGGACGAGGTGGCCGAACACCTCGCTGCTGCCGGACGACGAGCCGTACCGCTGACCCTCCCTGGCCTCGATGCCGACGACAGCGAACGAGCGTTCAGGACACTCGACGAGCAGGCAATGGCGATCGAAAAGGCCGCCGCTGCCGAAGAGCAGCCGGTGGTGATCGTGGCGCACAGCGGAGCCAACGCCCCGGTAAGCCTGATGCTCGATCGGCATCCCGAACTCGTCGCTCGGGTGATCTGGGTCGACAGTGGTCCGGTCGCGCCCGGAACTGTCTTCGCTCCAGATCTGCCCGCCGAGGTGGACGAACTGCCCCTGCCACCCTTCGATGTGTTGGGGCAGCAGGCCAGCCTCCAAGGCCTGAGCTCAGAGGTGCTGGAGCGCTTCCGGGCGCGCGCCGTCCCAGAACCCGGCCCGGTGCTGCGCCAGCGGGTGGAGCTCACCAACGATGCGCGTCTGAAGGTGGCGACCACGCTGGTTTGCTGCTCGATCCCAAGCGCGCAACTGATGGAGCTGGCCAACGCCGGGCACCCAATGTTCGCCGAGGTGGCGAGCCTTCAGCACCTTGACCTCATCGATCTTCCGACCGGGCATTGGCCCATGTGGAGTCGCGCGGAGGACTTGGCCAAGGTCATCGCCGCCGAGGCGAGCGTCCGAGTTTCCTGAACCGCAGGCAGGTATGGCGCGCTTCGCGCAATGAGGCGCCTGATAACGGCAGTGTTATCATCGAGTCGTGACTGAGGCGCCGTTTGCTGACAGGCTCCGCCTGCGTCGAGCCGCGGCGGGGCTGACCCAGCGTGAGCTTGCCGAGCTGGCCGGGGTGAAGCAGCCGCTCATCGCCGCGATCGAACGCGGCACGCGGCAACCCACGGATTCGGTGCGGCAAGCGTTGGAGGCTGCGCTGCAGGTGCGTCCTTCGCAGTTGTTGCGAGCGGCTCGTGAGGACGTGTTGTGGACGGTGGCGCAAGCCGGCGGTCTCGATGTGCGGGTATTCGGATCGGTGGCGACCGGGAGGGACCAACCCGATTCCGACATCGACCTGTTGGTGACCTTCGAGCCGGGTTCTGACATCGTCACATTGTTCGGTCTTCAGGAGGCGCTGGCCAACCTGTTGACCGTGCCGGTGGACGTCGTCTCCACGGGAAGCACCGGCCCGGTCATCGAGCGCGCCTTGGCCGAGGCCCGACCCCTGTGAGCGACAGCCGGGTGCAGCGCCGCCTCGCTGACCTTGCCCAGATTGGTGCGGAGGCCAGCTACCTGGTCAGCAAGGGACGCGCCGCCTATCTCGCCGACACCATGGACGGCGCCCTGCTGCGCAACGCTGGCGAACGCATCCTGATCAAGGCGGCAACGGTCGCCGAGAAGCTGCCGGAAGCCTTCAAAGCCCAGCACTCCGAAGTGGATTGGGTTGGCATCAATCGCATGCGCAACCTCGTCGCCCACCACTACGACAAGGTGAATGACGATCTGCTTTGGGGAGCCCTTACCGGTCGAATCCCGAAGCTGCTGGAGGACCTGGGTGCAGTGCAATGGCCGAATGCCAATTGAAGTGGGCGCAGGATTCGGGCGCTCTCGGGAACGCTGGGGGTGAACTGACCGTCGCTGTCGTGGTCGGCCGAGTCCTATTGTGGGCCTCACCCCTGGAGTTCGACATTTGTGGAGGGACTGATGGGTAGTGGTTTCGAAATGCGTATCCGTCCAGCGGTCGCCGCTGACCGAGATTGGCTGAGGTCGCTTCACCAGCAGGCCTACTCGGTGCTCGTCGGGTGCCTCTACGATTCTCGCGCCGATGCTTGGCAGAGCGGGTTCTTCGCTGCCCGGATCGCCCATCCCGTGGACCTTTTCATCATCGAGGCGGACGGCAATGGAGTTGGCGCTGTCTACGTCGAGGACCGTCCCGAAAGTGCGTTCATCGAGAGCCTTGAGGTGTTACCGGACTACCAGGGACGGGGTGCTGGCTCCTTCGCTGTGCAATGGGTTGTTCGGCGGTCCGCCTCGGCGGGGCGACCAGTGACTCTCCAAGTTCACAAGGTCAACTCCGAGGCGCAGCGGCTCTACTCGAAGCTTGGCTTTGAGATCATTGGGGAGACCGAGACCCACCAACAGATGCGTTCGAGGTGACAGGTGGCTGGTAGCGGTGCGCAGGACTTGCGTTGGATGTGGCCGTCCGCGTGAAGCCGATGGCCCGCCCCCGTTGGTAGGCCCGGACGTGGCGTGGTTTGCGCTCAAGTCCCATTCTGTCCGTCGAATACACCTCTGAGTCTCATCAAGTCTCATTTCGCCGGTCCAAGTCTCATTTCGTCGCGTGCCGGACAGCGGTGTCCGGCCTGAACGAAAGTGGGACGGGGATGCGCTCGCGGGCAGCATTCTGAGACAGGCGCGGGGTGGTGATACTGAGACGGACTGAGTTATGACATGCGGCGCACGGTGTTATGGCGGCGTGCCCAGACTTCCGACCTAGCGCCCGGCAGTGAAGTTTGGCTTGGCAAGTTTCTGGTGAGCGGTCCGGGTGACTTCAGAAGGACTTTCGGGAAGGCGAGGTCGGGGCTAGCCCGAGACGGTCGATTGACCCATATCGACCACGAGACCATCATTGCCACACAGGACACTCGGGCCGCCTAACCCCGACCGTCATCTGAAGGTCCGTCAGCTCCAAGGGGGAAGGATCGGTTTGATGACCGTGAATGGATCAGCCGGGCCAACTGTCATCAGGGAGGTTTCGAAGGCCCGTTTTGATGCCTTCGTTGGCTACTGTCGCCGCCCCGAAGTCGCCAGTGTCGCGCACGAAGTGGCGTGGTTGGGCGCGGATGATAACTCTGTCTTCGCGGTGATGATCGTGGACCTCGACTTGGAGTTCTCAGCCATCGTCTTCCTACCCGACCTACTTGGCCGCTTCAGATGGGCCAATCAAACGGGCTACTTCGCTACGGCACCAGAGGCGGGCGCAGCGCTGGAGGGACTCCTGACGACAGTTCTCGCCGACGTCGAAGAGCAGCGCGCACAAGGAGACGAGGCCGGGGACGCGGCCGACTTCTTTGCCCCGCTGGTGGCGGAGGGCCGCCTTCACCCGAACTTCAAGAGAGTCCGTGACGACAGGGGGCAATGGTCCGCGCGGGAACTCATCAATGTGATGATGCGCTGGTACGCGGACCGTGACGGCAACTTCATCGAGCAGTTCCAGACGAACGGGTTTGATGCCAGGGTGTGGGAGTTGTACCTGTGGGCGACACTGATCTCTCTCGGCTACGAGGTGACACAACCCGTACCGAGCCCGGACTTTGTGGCACGTTGCCTTGAGGGCTCGTTTGCCATTGAGGCCACCACAGTGAACCCGACCCGCGATCAATCAGGTGTCGTTGTTCCTTCCTACAAGCCAGAGTCCGAAGGCGACCTCCCCGGATACGTTGATCACTACCTTCCGATCAGGTTCGCGGGTCCACTTACAAGTAAGCTGCGAAAGCAGTACTGGGAGCGGCCCGGCATCAGCGAGATGCCGTTGGTCTTCGCTGTCCAGGACTTCCACGCGGACTCCTCGATGACGCACAGCATCGGCGGGCTCATCGCGTATCTCTATGGCATCAGCATTTACGACGTCGTCGATAGCACCGGACGAACCGCCCGCATCGACACTCACACGTGGGGTGAGAAGCAGGTTCCCTCGCGGTTCTTCGAACTCCCCGACTCCGAGAATGTCAGCGCCGTGATCTTCAACAGCCAAGGCACTCTGTCGAAGTTCTCTCGCATGGGTGTCGAAGCGGGCTTTCAGCGGGACGACGTGAAGATCCTCCACCGCGGCCTAATGCTCGTCCAATCAGACGAGGGGATCGAGAGACGGGCCTTCTCTGGAGAGGTCGAGCCCGAGTACTGGGAAGACTGGATCACGGGCATGGAGGTCTTCCACAACCCTCTCGCCCGGCGTCCTCTCGATCCGACTTGGCTGCCAGGCGCGGTTCACCACTTTCTGACCAACGAGGGCGACGTGCAGTCGCTCTACCCGGAATGCCACATTGCCCAAGCGCGCACGGTCCTCATTGAGCTGACCTGAGCACGTTGCATCGCGGATTGCAGCGTGTCATGAGGTGTACCGAGAACGGCGCCCGTGCCCGCTGGTGGTTAGTTCGTAGCGCCTGTTTATCAGTCGAGGGCTTAGTCCAGCGCCTCGCGGACGCTTGTCCGCGCCCAGGGAACCAAGTACTCACGTACGAAGTCGTCGAGCAGGCGAACGTGCTGCGTCATGTAGTCCGCAAATGGGCTGTATACCGAATGATCGTCATCCCACTCGGTGCCATCACCGAAGCCGAGAACGCGTGGGCGAAACCATGTCTCAAGGTCGACGAAATCCTTCGGGCGCTTTGGGGGTGCCTCCAGCCCCATCAGCAGGACCGACCGGTAGGACCCGGATCGCTTCGCATCCTCCCACTCTTCATCGGGCACACCGGCTGGCCGTAGGTCCACGGCGCCGTCAGCAAAGATCGCCTCGTGCAGCTCGGCGAATTCATCCGCTTGACGCAGATCGCAGGCTAGATTGTTCGCCACCGATCTGACCCATTCGCCGTACTCCGGCAGCTTCGTCACGGGCGGTTCAATCAGGTCGACCCTGGCCGCTGCGGTCGAGAACCGTCGAAAGCTGGACCCGAGAGCTTCCCGGCTGTTCAGGTACGCCGGATCGACCCTCTGGAGTTGCCTTGCCTCCGCACTTAGGTCTTCGAGCGCGGCAAGCATGTCCCCGTAGGCGAGGAGAAGGTGATCCGCCACGGGGGCGTTTCGAGTAGCTCGCAGCGCCTTCACCGCGATGAACACCGCACCCAAGGAGGCCAGCCCCGCAAGTAAGGTGCTTATGGCCGAGAGAATTTCCACGTGAGCAGCCTAGAACGACACTTGCACAACGCGGTGCTGGCCAGCGCAGCCCTGCCCGTCCGAGAGCACGGCTGAACGTCCCGCTCTGCTGGCCTCGCGGCGTTCAGCACCCGCCGGGTTTGCGGCACCTGATGAGTAACTACTTGATCGGCAGCAGGACCAACACCAGGACGGCGCCCATCAGGCAGTCGGTGTTCATCGCGCCGGGTCGTCTATGGCCCGCCTTAGGTCAGTCGCTCCTCCGCGATATCGATTCGACGATGCAACAGACTCGCAAGGGCAAGAACTTCAAGCGCCTCGTCTGGATCCTCGCTTCGGGACAGTTCGTGTGCTTTGGGATTCCGGATTCCGACCATGGCGCCTCGGAACAGATAGAAGTACCCCTCACGCTCGTCGCCACCGCTTCGCCCAGATTCAAGGCTCACGTCGAGGCGAGGATCGTTCGGCCTAAACGCTTCCTGCATCAGGGCCGCACCGGACACCTGGAGCCCAGTTAGTTCCCGGACACGGACCTCAACCGACTTCATTGCCTCGGTCACCGCTGAGTCGTATTGCCGGTCGGCGAACAGGGCGCTCGCCGAGTCGACCACCGCAGGGTGTAATCGCTGAAGACTCAGGCGCCGGACTGGAGGCTGTCGAACCGGGTCAGCTTCGCCCCAGTCCACCTCTGCGTATCCGTTGGACCCTCCGAATGCGTGCGACATGTTGGCGGGCATGGGGTGCTGAACCACCTTGACCGCGATCTTGACGATCTGACCCCCTCGCGGATCGGGCAACTCGACGCTGTCCCCCTCATAGAGGGGGTCCTCGAGTGCAAAGTAGGCCTTGCTTGAGTTGAGTAGTTGGGCTTCGACCTCGAAGCGCTGCTCGTCGTCAGTGCCACGATTCTTGATGATGCTTACGCGGGTGAGGCCGGCCTCACGCATGAGATTGGGGAGAGGGCTCATAGCGTCACTTTATGGGTCTGTGGTGCGTATTCATCGCCACAAGCAACATTCCCTCCATCTCTCGGCAAGCCCCCGGCGAGTGGGTGGGAGGATGACTACTTGAGACCATCCATCGGGATTGGTGGAGCGATCGTCACAGCGATGTGCGGCCGGAGCGTGACATACATGTCGTTCAGTCCTGCGGCAGGTGGACAGGTCCGCGTTTAGGCCTCCACTGCCGCGTCCGCAGAGGAGAAAGCGGTCCATGCTCGGTCGAGCAACTTGTGGAGGACCTCAATGAGGATTAAGTCAGCGGGGCGGTCGTCGGCGTCCGGAGCGGTATTCAGGGTGTTCTCGGTGACTTGGACGAGCGACATCAGTGCCACCTGAGCAGCATCAGCCATACCTCGCGGTGAGGGGCCGGTGTTCCGGAAGGTAACGGGTCCATCGGTTTCGTGGTTCATCACCCATGACTTAGCGTCGGCATGTATTTCGTGGCTGGCCCACGAGTAGTGAACACGCATATGGTCCGCCCCAGCTAGGGCGTCGAGGTCACTGAGACGGGGTGCCTTCTGGTTGTCTGTTAGGCAGGCTGCCCAGCCGTTCGCTTTGGCGAATGCTCCGCCATACTCGGCGACCGACTCGTCCCGAGGCCGCTGGAGTGTGGCCATCTCCACGTCAGTGAGCCGCTCGTAGCCCAGCTTTGGTGCGACAACCTGGTACTCGACTGCATCCAACCAACTCACCACGTGGGCGTGCATCAGGTATCGATCCGCCAAGTCAGGATGGGCGCCATCGAGCGCCCCGTGCCTCGCGAGTACGGTTGAGATCGTTGCGATCTCCTGCAGAGTGCGTGCTCGGCCGAGGGCGCCAGCGCCAAGACCCGACCGCAGGAGCGCCAGCACTTCGACACCAACGCGGCAAGCGCGGGCCTGAAGCCCAACTTGGGCGTGAACCATTGCGGGTGGGTCGTAGCCTTCAACGTTGAAGTGCCGGTCACTCAAAGCCCAATGGCTTCGTGACATGAGACCCAGAGCATTCGGTAGATGTCGAGCGCCTCGCCCCAGCACTTCTCGACCTCGGCGGCGTGGGAGGCGTCGAGCGCCCGGTAGTCGGCGAGCATGGCCGACGCAGACTCGAACAGTGAATCAACGACCTGACCTGCCCTGTCGCTAAACAGCTTGGGAAGCCTCTTTGCCAAACCATCGAGAAACGTCTGCTGAGCCTCGGCCCCCGGAATCCTGGCTATGTGTTCGTCCACAGAGGTCAGGAGCCACGCATTAAGCCCATCGAAGGGGCCCGCGTGTGCCGTGTCACGAGCGGAGTCCTCCAGGGATTCGCGAGGGATGCCATCATCACCAGCCACAGCTATGAACGTATGCCCGCGGGGTATTGCCCGACAACCTCGCGCGTCAGGCACTGGCCCCATGAGGAAGGTGGGTGGATCCACGGTGCCGAACGCAGCCAAATGCGGGCAACACTGTTCTCGCTGTCGGAGCTCGTCGCTACCTTTAGCGGTATGACCAAACGGAAGCCGCCACCAGTCCCGGTCCTGGTGAGTGTCTGGGCGAAGGCGGCGGGTCGCTGCAGCATGTGTGGGGAACCGCAACTTGTGGCGGCCCTCACCGAGGTGACGGTCACCATCGGGGAAGTCGCCCACCAGGCGGGAGCCACCGCGGGTGCAGGGTCGCCGCGCGGCGATGCGGCCGTCCCGTTCACAGAGCGTGACAAGGAGGCCAACCTCATGCTTCTTTGCCACGGTTGTCATCGGAAGATCGATTCGACCGATGGTCAGGCCATCTACACCGTTGACGTGCTTCGTGGGATCAAGCAGCAGCACGAGTCGATGGTGGCCGCGCTGACCGACTTCCGTACGGAGAACCGTACGCTGGTTGTGACAACCCGCAGTACGGTGCGAGGTCACTCGGTGGCCGCCTCGACGCGCGAGATTGCGTATGCGCTCGTGGAGAGCCAGCGCGCGCCACACACGTTGGGAAACCTCACCTACCAAATAGACATCGACCTGACCGACCCCGTGACGGACGAATGGGTATGGAAACGCGGAAAGCAACAGATTGACGCCGCGGCAGCCAGAATCGCAGCTGATATCAGTGAAGGCCGCGTTGAACACGTCTCAGTGTTTGCGCTCGCTCCTATCCCACTTCTCGCTTACCTCGGACACAAGCTGGGAGACAAGTGGGCTGTCGACGTGTTTCGTCGAAGCCGTGACAACACCGACCGAGCCTGGTGTTGGGGCGAGCCGACAGCTCCGGAAGCTCCTGAGTTCGTTTTCGAGTTGCCCGACGTGGGGTTAGTTGATGGAGTGGTGGTTGCGGTGGAGGTGACTGCAGAGGTGCAGATTGACCGGCTGCCCGGCGAGCTCGCCTCGCTTCCGATCGCCAAAGTGCGCCCTTCGTCTGCGGCGCCGGGTCCAGACCTTCTCAACTCACGCGCGGCAGTTGACGCATTCGCCGCGGCCTGGCGCGCCTTGCTCGCCGAAATCGAGCGGCAGCTGCCGACGGTGAAGCGTTTGCACATCGTTGCGGCGGTGCCGGCACCAGCTGCGGTGGCGTTGGGCCGCTTCCGCAGGCCGTACGTCGATCCCACCCTCGTCATGTACGAGTTGGGTATCAGTCAGAGCTACGTCGAAGCACTGGAGATTGACAAATGAGCGCATGTAACGACGCTTTCAGGGAGTTTCTCAACGATCACGTCAACCTGAACGAGACTAGGTGGAACCTCCTTCTCAGTCGGGTTTCCACCCTCAACGACTTCGTGAATGATGACCCTGCGATCGGCGAAATCACCGACGACGTGATACCCCAAGGCTCCTACGCACTCCGCACCATCATCCGGCCCGTCGACGGGAACGACTACGACGCCGATCTTCTGGTGCCGATGGAGGAAGTTGACGGGTGGGATGCCGAGGACTACGTGCCGGCGCTACACAAGGCGTTCGAGTCATCAGCCCGCTACGCAGGCAAGAGCACGATGAAGAAGCGATGCCTGCGAGTTCAGTACGCCGATGAGTTTCACGTCGACCTGGTGCCGTTCGTCGAACGCGGCGGCGCGACGTACATCACACACCGCACCGAGAATCGGTGGATCATGCAGGACCCCACGGCGCTCAATGAGTGGTTCGAAGGGCAGAACCGAAGCACCGACGGATATCTGGCGAAGGTGGTTCGACTCGTCAAATACTTGCGCGAGAACAGCAGTGCCGAGATCCCCTCCGTCGTCCTCACCGCGCTCCTTGCCGGACGCGTTAACCCGTACGGAGATCCCGCATACAGCAGCGTCGCCTCTACCCTGACGGTGCTGACCGCAGCGCTTCGTGACTACCTGGAGTCGCTGAGTAGCCCACCGTTTGTAGACGACCGCAGCGGCTCTGGCGAGAACCTGGCCAACCGCTGGACTCAGTCGGACTACACCGCATTCAAGAGCCGTCTTCGAACCTGGGTCGCCAAGATCGAGAAGGCCTACGACGCCACTTTCGCGGACAGCATGCCCTTGTGGCGAGAGGTATTTGGCAGCGATTTCGGCGTCGAGGCGCGTGCGCAACTCGCGAGTGGTGGCACTCGGGGTGCGACGGGGGCGCGCACCGCCCGAGCACCCGGGGAGCAGACGCTTGCAGACAAGGGAATCGCGGAACGTCTCGACCCCCGGTACCACGTGAAGATGGTCGGTCGGATGAGTTCACGAAAGCTCAGACGTCCCAGGCCCCTGCCCCGTGCTGGTGATGTCGTTCAGATCGGTCGCTCGCTTACGTTCACGGTCGACGATTGCGACGTCCCCGATGCGACCTTCTACTGGAAGGTCCGCAACTTCGGGCCTGAGGCTCAAGATCGAAAGATGGAACGGGGACAGATCGAACAGCGAGGCGCTCAGATTACTGAGACGGCCGACTTCGAGGGCCCGCACTGGGTTCAAGTATGGGCAGTTCGGGATGGCGTCGCAGTGGCCACCTCCCGTCAAGAAGTCACCATCGTGCCGAAAGTGTGACCCACCTCTGTGTGTCGCGATTTTCGCCATCGCGGCTGCCTAGTATCAGTGCCTGTGAGCCGGTGTCGTCTGCGCCGGGCCGGTTCAGGATTCCTCCGCTGTATCAACTACCAAGGGTCGGATTCTCAGATGCCCGGTCCGAGCGAAAACGAGAGTCGGGATGCGCTCACGGGCGGCAAGCCAAGACGGTCTCGATGCGGTGATAACAAGACGGATTTCAGGTCGCAGCCCGCGACCTGTGTCACGCCGTGTCAGAGTCTCGCCGCGTGTGTCATTTTGCGCGTCGCCGGACAAGCGGAGCGGCTAGGGCAGCTGTGGTCGAGCTAACTACACGGCTGTAGTTATCCCCACTGTGGACAACTTCTGTGGATAAAGTCCCTAGTGCGCACGCGGTCGCCGGACGTGAGTCACCGTGCCGTTACCTCGATGACAGTCTTTGTTCAGCCTTGCCGCTCAGCGGCTTCCGACCGGGCCACCCAATGCTCAGGTTGGCCTCAGGAAGGCGCCGCCGTCCTGTGGATAAGCGCACCCCGTCCCGAGCGTACGCCAGGTGGGACGAGGGGAGGCCTGCCCCGGTCGGTCACTGCTAGGGTCGCGATCACAAACTGAATCACGCGGGAGCTCGTCGAACTACGGGCTGAGAGGACGTCAAGCGGACGTCGACCGCCGAACCCGCCGGGTAATGCCGGCGACGGGAGGGATCTTCCATGACGCCCATAGGGCTTGACCTTGCCCAGGCACTCGCCGATCTGCGCTCGCAGGCACCGCTAGTGCAATGCCTGACCAACATCGTGGCGGTCAACTGGACGGCCAACGTGCTGCTCGCCGCCGGAGCCTCCCCAGCGATGGTCGACAATCCGGCCGAAGCCGGGGCCTTCGCCGGGGTGGCTTCGGCGGTGCTCATCAACCTGGGCACTCCCTACTCAGAGACCGTCGCCGCCATGCGGGAAGCGGTGCGAGCTGCCGCCGCAGCCGGACGTCCCTGGGTGCTCGATCCGGTGGCCGCCGGTGGTCTGCCCTGGCGCACCGAAGTCGCCCTTGAGCTGCTGGAGCAAGCCCGGCCGACGGTGATTCGGGGCAACGCCTCCGAAGTGCTCGGCCTCGCCGGAGCTTCCACGGGCGGACGCGGCGCTGACACCGCCGACAGCGTTGAATCAGCCGCGCTGACCGCCATCTACTTGGCCACCCGCTACGACTGTGCGGTGGCAGTGAGCGGTCCAGTGGATTACCTCACCGATGGCCGCCGCAGCCGCACCGTCGCTAACGGGCATGAGTGGCTCACCCGAGTGACCGGAGTTGGCTGTGCGCTGGGCGCGCTGATGGCAGCCTTCGCCGCCGTCACCAAGAACGGTCTGGAGGCGGCCACCGCGGCCACCGCCATGCTCACCGTGGCCGCCGATCAAGCAGCGGCCACCTCGTCTGGCCCGGGCACGTTCGCCCCAGCCCTGCTCGACCGGCTGGCATCACTGACCCCGGACGAGTTGGCTTCGGCTGCTCGCCTCGGCAATGCCTGAGCTGGTCCGCCCCGCGCCCCGAACACCCTTCGACCTGTCGGTCTACCTGGTCACCGACACCGCCAAATGCGGTGGCCCAGACGGGGTAGTCCAGACGGTGCGGGAGTCGGTAGCGGCGGGCGTCACCCTGGTGCAGCTACGTGATCCGCAGCTCGCGGAGCCGGAGTTCATTGCCCTCGGACGCCGGTTAACCGCAGCCTTGGCAGGCACCGGCGTGCCGCTGCTGGTTAACGATCGAGTCGAGCTGGTGGCGGCGATCGGTGCCCAAGGGGCCCACGTCGGCCAATCGGATCTGCCGGTAGGTCAAGCCCGCGAACTGCTCGGCAGCGAAGCGATCTTGGGGCTCTCGGCAGCCAGCGCTGCCGAACTATCGGCCGCTTTGGCAGCTGGCGTCGAGTCGATCGACTACGTCGGCCTCGGTGCACTCCGCACCACCGCGACCAAGCCCGAAGTCGAGCCGGTTGGGCTGGCCCGGGCCGCGCACCTGGTGAGCATCAGCCCGTGGCCGGTGTGCGCCATCGGCGGCGTCCGGGCTGAGGACGTCCCCGCGCTGGCGGCGCTCGGCTGCCAAGGAACAGCTGTAGTGAGCGCCATTTGCGGTCAACCAGACGTGACCCGCGCCACCAGACAGCTGGTCGCAGCCTGGGCACAAGCAAGGAGCCAGGCATGCTGACCGCACCTCGCCAAGCGCCGCCGGTGGTGCTCACCATCGCCGGCAGTGACTCCAGTGGCGGCGCTGGCATTCAGGCCGACCTGAAGAGCTTCGCCGCCCTCGGTGCCTATGGCCTGAGTGTGATCGTGGCCCTCACCGCACAATCAACCCGCGGCGTGAGCGGCATTTGGCCAGTGCCGGTGGAGTTCGTGAACCAGCAGTTTGACGCCGTCTTCACCGACATCAGAATCGACGCGGTGAAAGTGGGCATGCTGGCCTCAGCCGAGCTTGCTGAGGCGGTAGCCGCCCAACTGGATCGGCTGCGCGCAGCCAGCTCCGAACTGCCGATCGTGATCGACCCGGTGATGGTGGCCACCTCCGGCAGCCAACTCCTGGCCGACGATGCCGTGGCCGCATTGCGGCGCATTCTGCCGCGGGCATCGCTGATCACCCCGAACCTGCCGGAGGCGGCCGCGCTGCTGGGCACCACCGTCGCCGACGATCTGGACGCGATGGTCGAGCAGGCCCGCCAACTGCGCGCCCTAGGGGCCGAGCGAGTGCTGTTGAAAGGCGGGCATGGCACCGGCGAGCAGTCCTTGGACGTCCTGGTCGAGTTCGATGCCGAACCGGTGGTGTTGGCCGCGCCCCGAATCGCCACCGCTAACACTCACGGCACCGGCTGCTCGCTTTCCAGCGCCATCGCCGCGCTGCGCCCGCAGCGCGACTCCTGGCGGGCGGCGGTCGGCGAGGCAAAACACTGGCTCACCGGCGCCATCGCCCGCGCCGGCGAACTCCAGCTGGGGCACGGCCCCGGTCCCGTCCATCACTTCTACCGGAACTGGTGAAAATGACTACTGCAACTCGGATTGCCGTCGAAGCTCCCCTCACCCTCACTGATTCGCCACCGCGCACCCTGGGCACCTGGGCGCAAACCGCGCTGTGGGCCAGCCTCGGGGTGACCCTGTTCGGCCCGATCACTGGCGCCCTGGTGGCGCTCACCGCCGGCAGCCAGGCCGAAGGATTGTTGGCCTGCTTTGTTGGCACCCTGATCGGCGCCGCGATGCTGGGGGCCTCGGCAGCTATCGGGGCCCGGCTTGGCACGCCAGCGATGGTCGGGCTGCGCGGCCTGCTCGGCTACCGCGCCTCGATGCTGCCAACCGTGCTGAACATCGCCCAGAACATTGGCTGGGCAATGATGGAAATCGTCGTGATTTCCACCGTGGTCGCCCACTTGGCCGGGCCGAACTGGCGCTGGCCAGCAGTGGTGGCCTCCGGGGCAGTGGTGACAGTGATGGCAATACGTCCGCTGAGCAGCGTGAAGCTGCTGCGCACGGTGATGCTCTGGCTGGTGGTGGCCGGCTCGGCGGCCCTGTTCTGGCTGGTGCTTTCGCTGCCGGAACACCAACTGGATCAAAGCGGGGTGCTGGGCTTTTGGCCCGCAGTAGATCTCGCGGTTGCTCAGGTGATCTCCTTCGGCCCGTTGGCCGCCGACTATTCCAGGCACTCAAAGAGCGTCAAGGGCAGCTTCTGGGGTGCCTTCGCCGGCTACGGGGTGGCGATCCTGGCCTACTACGCCTTGGGCGTTTTCGCGGTGACCCACCTAGTCGGAGACCTGTCGGGGGTCAACCTGATCACCGCCCTGATGGCCCTCCCCGTCGGACTGGTCGCGATCGCGCTACTGGCCTTCGATGAGTTGGACGATGCCTTCGCCGACGTCTATTCAGCCACCGTCTCGATGCACAACATCGCACCGAAGCTTGACCGGCGCTGGGTTTCGCTCGGCGTCGGCCTGACGGCCACAGTGTTGGCCGGTTTCATCGGCTTCGACGCCTACCAGGGCTTCCTCTTCCTGATCGGCTCGGCTTTCGTCCCGCTGGTCGCAGTCGCGATCGTCGACTTCTTCCTGATCCGGCGGGGGCGCTGGGACGTGAGCGCGAAGGCCAGTTTCCGCTGGGGCCCGGCGTTGGCCTGGCTGCTGGGTTTCATCACCTACCAGTTGACCTACCCCGGGACGGTTCCCGGCTGGGCGGGTCTGTGGGCATCGCTAGCCGGGTGGCTCGGGGTGAGTGCGCCGTCCTGGTTCGGTGCCACGCTGGGCAGTATCGCGGTCAGCGCGGTGGCCGCCGCTTTGCTAGGGGCGCGTTCGGGTGGTCGTCCCTAGTGGTGCCCGTCCCAACTGGGACGGGCACCTTGACCCTTCGACAGGCTCAGGGAACTTGCCCTTCGACAGGCTCAGGGAACTTGCCCTTCGACAGGCTCAGGGAGCTTGCCCTTCGACGGGCTCAGGGAGCTTGCCCTTCGACGGGCTCAGGGAGCTTGCCCTTCGACAGGCTCAGGGAACTAGGCCGAAATCGCGGCCTTGGTCTCGCGAGCCATGGCCAGCTCCTCGTTGGTGGGCACCACCAAGATCGCCACCGGCGAACCCTCGCGGGAAATGATCCGCGGGTCCCGAGAGCGAATGGCGTTGGCTTCGGCGTCCATCCAGAAGCCCAGGGGCTCCAGGCGCTCCAGCACGGCGGCGCGCACCTGGGCGGCGTTTTCACCCACCCCAGCGGTGAAGGTCAGCGCGTCGACGCCACCGAGCACGGCCACATACGAGCCGATGTAGCTGAGCAGCCGGTAGATGTAGACGTCGAAGGCCAGCTTGGCGTCCTCGTCACCCTCATCGATCAGCTCGAACAGGTCGCGGAAATCGGTCACCCCAGACATGCCGAAGATGCCCGACTTCTTGTTCAGCAGCGAATCGACCTCGGCCAAAGTCATCCCCAGCCGCTGCGACATGAACAGGTGCAGGCCCGGGTCAACATCGCCGGAGCGGGTGCCCATCACCAGACCAGCCAGCGGCGTCAGCCCCATGGACGCGTCCACGGCAACACCGTTGCGAATGGCCGAAATCGAGGCGCCGTTACCCAGGTGGCAAACGATCTGGTTGAACGAGTCGTAGTCGCGTCCGAGCACCTCGGCGACCTTGTGGGAGACGTAGTTGTGGGACGTCCCGTGGAAGGCGTATTTGCGCATCCCGTGCACCTCGCGCATCTCCTTCGGGATCGCGTAGGTGTAGGCCTCAGCCGGCATGGAGCTGAAGAACGAGGTGTCGAAGATGGCCACATGGGGCACATGTGGCAGCGCCTTCTGAGCCGCCTCAATGCCAGCGATGCCCGGCGGGTTGTGCAGCGGCGCCAACGGACTGAGCTCGCGCAGCTTGTCGAGCACCACGTCGTTGATCACCGTGGTGGAACGGAAACCGCGTCCGCCGTGCACCGTCCGGTGACCGACGGCCACGATGTCGCTGAGCTTCGGACCAACCTCGTCGAACAGTTTCACCAGGAACGCCAGCGCATGGGCGTGATCGGGGAAGCCATGCTCGTCCTGCAGGGTCTGGCCGCCGAAGGTGTGGGAAATCGTCGATTCCCCATCGCCGATGCGCTGAATCAGACCGCTGGCAACGACCTCTTCAGAGTCAGCGTCGATCACCTGGTACTTGATAGAGCTTGAACCACAGTTCAGCAGCAGGATCGGAGTCGTCATGCTTCACCTCTTTTCTCAGATTGTGCCTGAATGGCAGTGATGGCCACCGTGTTCACGATGTCATCGATCAACGCACCCCGGGAGAGGTCGTTGACCGGCTTGTTGAGGCCCTGCAAAACCGGGCCAATCGCGACCGCGCCAGCAGAGCGCTGCACGGCCTTGTAAGTGTTGTTGCCGGTGTTCAGGTCGGGGAAGATGAACACCGTCGCCCGGCCAGCCACCGCCGACTCAGGCAGCTTGGACTTTGCCACCGTCGGGTCAACAGCCGCATCGAACTGAATCGGGCCTTCCAGCGCCAAGTCAGGACGCCGCTGCCGGACGATTTCAGTGGCCTCGCGCACCTTGTCGACATCAGCCCCCGTGCCGGAGGTGCCAGTGGAGTAGCTCAGCATCGCCACCCGCGGCTCGATGCCGAACGACACTGCGGTCTCGGCGGTGCTGATCGCAATATCGGCCAGCTCTTCAGCTGTCGGATCCGGGTTCACCGCGCAGTCGCCGTACAGCACGACCTGGTCAGCCATGCACATCAGGAACGAGCTGGAGACGACCTTCACCCCCGGCTTGGTCTTCACGAACTCCAGGGACGGACGGATGGTGTTCGCGGTGGTGTTGATCGCCCCAGAGACCATGCCGTCGGCCATGCCAAGGTGCACCATCATCGTGGCGAAGTAGCTCAGATCAGCCAGCTTCTCCTTGGCCTGCTCGATGGTTACGCCCTTGTGGGCGCGCAGTTGGGCGTACACCTCGGCGAAGTGGTTGAGCAGATCGGGCTTGGTCGGATCGATGATCTGCACCTCTTTGAGCGCCAACCCCAAGTGGTTGGCCCGGGCGCGAATGTCGACCGCATCGCCGAGCAGAATCACGTCCGCCGCGCCTCGGCGCAACACGATGTCTGCCGAAGTCAGAATGCGATCATCGCTCGATTCGGGCAGCACGATGGTCTTGCGATCACTTCGCGCGGTCTCCTGCAACTGGTGCTCGAACATCAGCGGCGTCATCACCTCGGAGCGATGGACGTGCAGCACCTCCAGCAGCTTGTCGGCATTCAGATGCTCGGCGAACAACCGCCGGGCCACCTCCACCTTTCGTGGGCTGGACGTCATCGCGCCCTCAAGGCGGAACAACCGCTCGGCCGAAGTGAAGGTGCCAATGCTGGTCGTGCCGATCGGCAGGTCGGAGTGGATGCCCGAGATCAACTGCAGGATCGCCTCGGGAATCTCATAGCCACCCACCAGAATCACCGAAGCCAGCTTCGGGAAGGTGCCCGAGGCGTGCGCCAACAGCAGGCCAGGCAGCAGATCGGTGCGGTCGCTGGGCATGATCACTGTCGATTCGGCGGTGAGCCGCTTCAATACATTCGGCAACGTCATGCCGGCCACCAGCACCTCGACCGACTCGCCGGCCAGGAGCTCAGCATTGCCCTGCATCAGCGTGGCGCCGACGGCGTTGAACTGGGCGGCCACCGTCGGGGCGATCAGCAGTGGGTCCTGGGGTAATGCTCCAGTCACCGGGACGGGCAGATCGACCAGCGCAGAGCGCACCTTCTTCAAGATCGTCGGGTCGACGCGGTTGCTCAGCACCGCCAATACCTTGGCGTGGTTGGCCGCGAATTCAGCCAGCGCGCCTTCGGCTGCTGAACGGATCGCGGCGGCGTCCCGTCCGGTGCCGGAGACGACCAGCAGCACCGGCGCATTCAGGTTGGCGGCCACCCGAGCGTTGAAGGTCAACTCGGTCGGGGAGGCGACGTCGGTGTAATCCGAACCCAGAATGACCACGGCCTCGTGGGACTCGCGGATCTTCGCGTACTTCTCCACCAGGTTCGACAATGCGGCCTCAGGATCGGCCCGCACGTCGTTGTAGGTGACGCCGACGGCCTCTTCATAGGTCTGGTGCACGCCCGGCTCGGCGAGCAGTGTGCGCAGGATCTCGTCCTCGACCCCGGCGCGTACTACCGGGCGGAACACTCCGACCGAACTCACGGTGCGGGTAAGCGCCTCGATCATGCCGAGGGCGACCATCGACTTTCCAGCCAGCCCTTCGGGGGACGCTACGTAGATGCTCGTACTCATTGGGGAAGGGTAGCGATCATGAGCCGGTGTGGCGATAGGTGGCTCCGGGCTTTTTTCCTCGGCTTCTGCGGGGGACGGTTGCGCTTTACGGTGCGGCATTTGCCCGGGGCCTTTCCGCGGTCGACAACGACCGTTGATGCTAGTTGTCAGTTGTTACGAACATTCTAGGACGGTCTCGTGGGCGCCTCTGACCGTCGCTCGAGCTCCCGCCGGCACCGCTGCCGGGAACGGTTCCTCTGCGCTCAGCCACCTGGGGTCGCTCAGCCACCAGGAGCGGCTCAGCCCTGCTTGACCGCCGATGCCAGCCAGTCCAGATCGGCCCGGCGCGCCTGGGCGTCCCCCGGGGTTTCCAGGATGATCGGTGCCCCGGCGGTGGCGAACACCTCGGCCAGACCCTCGGCGTCACAGTTGCCTGCGCCTAGATTGGCGTGCCGGTCGGCCCCGGAATCGAAGGCGTCGCGCGAGTCGTTGCCGTGCACCAGGTCGATGCGTCCGGTGATCGTCTTGATGCGGTCGACCAGCCCGGAAAGCTCGTTGCCCCCAGCGTGGGCGTGGCACGTGTCGAGGCAGAACCCCACCCGATCAGCGTTCATTGACCCCGAGATGGCGCTCCACAACTGATCGATGCGCTCCAGGCTGCGCGCCATGGCGTTCGCGCCCCCAGCGGTGTTTTCGATCAGCAACGGGACGTCGATGCTCAGCCCGTCGATGGCCTTGCGCCAGTTGGCGAAGCCGACCTGGGGGTCCTCGGTGGCCAGCACGTGTCCGCCGTGCACGATCACGCCGGACGCCCCGATCTCGGCTGCCATGGTGAGCTGCTTCTGTAGCTGTTGCCGGCTCGGGATCCGGATCCGGTTGTTGGTGCTGGCCAGATTCAACACATAAGGGGAGTGGATGTAGAGCGCCACCCCAGCCTCGCTAGCCACCTCGCGCAGCGCGTCCGCACCGGCCGGGAAACCCACCTTTGGGCCCTTCCAGCCTTGCGGGTCGCCGAGAAAGAACTGGGCCGCCCCGATGCCCAGTTCGGTGGCCGCGGCCACCGGATCGATCGAGTCAACATGCGCTCCGAAAACCATGGCGCTCAGTCTAGGCAAGCTCACCGGGAAGCCCCCGCCCAATGCCCACCGGGAACCGTCCCCGTGAGCCGTCCGGAGGAACCGTCCCCGTGAGCTGCTCATATTGGGGACGGTTCCATTTAGCGCAGCCCGGAGGAACCGTCCCCGGCGGGGTTGAGGGCCTGGAAACCAGTGCTGAACCTGTGGATTTGTCTAGCTTGTGGGGCTGGCAGCTTTGCGGGGTCGTGCGACAACCTACGCAGGAGTAACTTAGGTCTGGTACCCGTAGAAGGAGTAATGATGGACTCAGCGCACCTGGCAGGCATGTTCGCCAGGTCGGTGGTCAAGTTCGCCGACGAACCGGCCGTCCGCATCAGCGATGGTGAGGGCTGGCAAGTTGCCACCTATGCCGAGCTTGGCGAGAAAACGCGCAAGCTCGCCGCACGGCTCATCGATCGTGGCTTGGCTCCCGGCGACCGAGTGGCGCTGTTCTCGGCAAACCGACCCGAATGGACGCTGGTCGATCTCGCCTGCGCCTACGCCGGCCTGGTCTCCGTGCCGCTGTACGCCACCAGCACCTCCGACCAGTTGCGGCACATCGTCGCCGACTCCGGCGCCCGGGTGATCTTTGTGGCTGGCGCCCGAGAGGCCGACATCGTGGCGCAGGTGCACGACGCACTTCCGGAGCTGCAGGCTGTTATCACCTTGCTGCCCACCCCTGAGGCGATCACCCTGGACGACGAACTCGCCGCCGCACCAGAAGACACCAGTGCGGTCGATCTGCGAGTGGCAGCCGCCAGTCCCGATGACCTGGCCACCATCATCTACACCTCCGGCACCACCGGTGTGCCCAAGGGCGTAATGCTCAGCCATCGCGGCTTCACCCATCAGGTGTGGGCGCTGAAACGCTTCTACAACATCGGCCCCGGCGACATCTCCTTGTGCTTCCTGCCACTGAGCCACGCCCTGGAGCGGGCCTGGAGCTACATGGTGCTGGCCAGCGGCTGCCTCAATACCTACGTGGCCGACCCGCGCGATGTGGCCCACCAGATGGTGCTGGCCCAGCCCAACTTGATGGCCAGCGTGCCCAGACTGTTCGAGAAGGTCCACAACACCGCTTTGGAGCGGGTGGCTGGCAGCCCGCTGAAGCAGAAGATCATGGCTTGGGCGTTGAAGGTCGGCACCGAATACCACGACGCCTTGCGCTCGCCTAAGCGGCCCGGACGACTGTTGACCGTCCGACTGAATATTGCCGACAAGCTGGTGCTGCATTCGGTGCGCGACGCGATGGGTGGCCCCAAGAAGGTGCTCGCCTGCGGCGGTGCGCCGGTGCGCCGCGACGTCGAGGAGTTCTTCTATGGCTGTGGTCTGATGATGGCGCCTGGATATGGGCTCACCGAAGCCTCACCGCTGGTGACTTTCCCGCCGCCAGCGGACTATAAGTTCGGCAACGTCGGCAAGGTGATGCCCGGCGGGGAAGTGCGGATAGCTGACAACGGCGAACTGCTCTACCGCGGCCCAAACCTGATGCTCGGCTACTGGAACCGCCCAGAAGAGACCGCCGCGACTATCCGGGATGGCTGGCTGCACACCGGTGACATTGGCGAGTTCGACGGCGACTACGTCCGCATCACCGACCGCATCAAAGACCTGATCGTCACCAGCAACGGCAAGAAAGTGGCCCCGGCTCCGATCGAGGGCCTCCTGGCTGCCGATCCGCTGTTCGAGTACACGCTGGTGCTCGGCGACAACCGTCCCTACCTGACTCTGTTGGTAGCTCCGTCGCTGCCGCACCTGGAAGAGATCGGCAAGCAACTGCAGCTCACCTGGGCCAAGGGTGAGGAACTGTTGAACAACCCTGAGGTGATCGCCGAGATCAAGCGGCGAATCGCCGCGCTCACCGAGAAGCTGCCCAAGCATGAGCAGATTCATGATCTGCAGGTGCTGCTGGAGGGCTTCACTCAGGAGAACGGCATGCTGACCCCGACGCTGAAGGTCAAGCGCAAGGAAGTCGAGCGCCGCTTCGCCCAGTTGGTTGACGACATGTACGCCCGCGCCGGACGTCCGCGTAACTGACCCTTCGACAAGCTCAGGGATCTGACCCCCAGTTGGCTGAGCCCGTCGAAGCCTGACCCTTCGACAAGCTCAGGGATCTGGTGGTTGCCTTAGGGATCTGGACGGCACGGGGGCTGGCGCTGGACGGGACGGAGTGCCAGAGTCGAGAGCAACGGCCCGCATGCCGGTCCTCGATTTGACCCATTCGATACCCCCGGGGGTATAGTTCGAACCATGAAGACCGTCATTGTGGGAGGTGTCGCCGGCGGTATGTCGGCGGCGACAAGGTTGCGTCGGCTGGATGAGTCCGCCGAGATCGTCGTGCTGGAAAAGTCGGAGCATGTTTCGTTCGCGAACTGCGGGCTGCCCTACTTCGTGGGCGGTGTGATCACCGAACGCGACGCGCTACTGCTGGAGACGCCAGCGAGCATCAAGCGCCGGTTCAAGGCCGACGTCCGGGTTGACTCCGAAGTGGTCTCGATCGATCGCGAAGCTAAGACCGTCACGGTTCGTGATCTGAAGGCCGATCGCGAATACACCGAGTCCTACGACAACCTGATCTTGGCCCCGGGCGCGGCCCCCTTCGTTCCGCCGATCCCCGGCGTCGAGCGCGCGCTCACCCTGCGCAACGTCGCCGACACCGATTTGATGGCCGCCAAGGTTGCCGAGGTTCTAGCCAGCGGCAACCCGACGTCGGTAATCATGGGCGGCGGCTTTATCGGCCTCGAACTCGCTGAGAACCTCATCGAGCGCGGCCTCAAAGTGAGCGTCGTCGAGCTGGCCAACCAGATCATGGCCCCCCTCGATGTCGAGATGGCCATCCGTGTGCAGTGGCTGCTGGAGGGCCACGGCGTCGAAGTGATCACCGGTGCATCGGTGACCGACATCGGCGAGAGCGATGTCACCCTGTCCGACGGTCGCACCCTGCCGGCGGGATTGGTGATCGCCGCGATTGGCGTCCGGCCCGAATCTGGGCTGGCCGCAGCAGCTGGACTGGAGGTCGGCGACCGTGGGGGCATCGTGGTTGATGACCAACAGCGCACTTCTGATCCCTCGATCTACGCCGTCGGTGATGCCGTGGTCAAGCGTGATGTGATCACCGGTGACCCGGCCATGGTGCCGCTGGCCGGTCCGGCCAACCGCCATGGACGCCTCGTCGCCGACGTGATCGCTGGCCGCGACGTACACGCCAACACCGTGCTCGGCACCGCCATCGTTGGGCTGTTCGGCACCCAGGCAGCCGCCACTGGTTGGACCGAGAAGCGCGCCGTGGCGGCCGGACGGGCCGTGCGCATCGTGCACACCCACCCCGACAATCACGCGGGCTACTACCCCGGCGGTGAGGAAATGCACCTCAAGCTGGTCATCGACGCCGAAACCGACGCGATTCTTGGCGCTCAGGGCGTCGGTGGCTCCGGTGTCGACAAGCGCATCGACGTCATTGCTACGGCAATGCGTGGTGGATTGACCGCCTCAGAGCTAGCTGATCTTGAACTGAGCTACGCGCCGCCCTTCAGCTCGGCTAAGGATCCGGTCAACATGCTCGGCTTCCAGGCGGAGAATCTGCGCGATGGGCTGATCGAGACGATTCAATGGCACGAACTGCCAGCCGAGGTGGAGAAAGGCGTGCAGGTGATCGACGTCCGCACGCCGCTTGAACTGACGCGCGGAATGATCGAGGGCGCCGTCGGTATCCCGGTCGATGAGTTGCGGGATCGAATCGCCGAAGTTGACCAGGACGTGATCGTGTATTGCTGGTCGGGGGCCCGCTCACACGTGGCTTCGCGAATTTTGATGCAGTCCGGCCGACGCGTCCGCAATCTTGACGGCGGGTATCGCACCTGGGCCGGGGCGTAGCCTCAAAGAAGTGGGACCCCCGGGTGAGTTGATCGCTCGGGGGTTTTCCTTTGTGCTGGCGGGGAATCCTTACGAGTTCTTGAGGTAGTCGCCTCAGCTGGGACGATTTTCCACCGTTCAGGTGTACGAGTCTGTACGAAGTGTGCCTTGCACTATCTCAATTCCTGCCGAACTGGCGTTGACTAGTGCCGCAGGCACTGGTGTCACGCCGAGGGGGGCACTGATGCGTACGTACCAACCTATGAGGGGTGCGATCATGGCGGTGATCGCCACGGACGTTGGTACGACCTCAGTCCGCTGGATGTGCCAGTGCCTGCACTTTCTTTTCGTCGGGTTGGAAAGTGTCTGACCCGCACCCCACCCCACAGGAGTAGATGTTGCAAGATCCGCCGACCCGTGCGGAAGTAGCCGCGTTGGTGAACCAGGCCCGATTGGACCGGCATCTCTCCGTGCGCGGTGCGGCGCAACTATCTGGCGTCCCGGCATCTACGATGCAGGGCTGGCTTCAGGGCCAGCATTTCCCGACCCCGGCCCTGCGGCCGAAATTTCTGGCCTTGGTTGAGCATCTGGAGTTGAACCACTTCCTGCATGCCGGGCTTTGGCTGGAGGACGAGGCCTAATCGCTGCAAGCTGCTGCGCGCGACGTCGAAGCCTGAAACAATGGCGCTATGTCCACCGAGGTGGTCAGTCGGCACTTTTTGAAGCGGGTCAATGAAGCCAGGTTGGCCCGGCACCTTTCAATTCGCGCGGTAGCGCGGCTTGCCAGGGTTCCGGCGACGACCGCCCAAGGGTGGTTGAGTGGTGAACATTTTCCTTCGCCAGCGCTGCGCCCGAGCTATTTGGCGTTAGTTGCCTATCTGGGTCTGGTTGCCGAACTGCCGGCCGAACTCCGCGATCAGTTGGCCCCTGGGGAATAACGCGACCGCCCAACCGCGACTCAACTGATCGGGCCAAACCCCGCCGAGCGCACATCAGTGGAGGCGTAGCCGCTGCGCCGACCAACGGCGGTGAAGACCAGCGTTCTGCCGGCCTGAGCCGAAGTCACGGTAAATCGAGCCTTGGTGGCTCCCGCAATAGCAACCCCGTCGGCGTACCACTGGTAGGTGAAGGCCGTCGGTGCCGGGTTCCAAGAGCCGGTGGAACCGACCAACTCCGAGCCGATCGTCGGGCTGCCGCTGATTGTCGCGGTGCCGACGGTGCCAAAGGCGGAGCTTATGCGAGCCCTGGCCGAAGTCGCGGTCGCGGTGTAGTAACCGAGTCGATAGCCGCTCACCCGCACCGAGATCTTGTGGCCCTTGTCCTTTGCCCGGACGGTGAAGGTTGATCCGGTAGCGCCCTTGATCTTCTTGCCGTCCCGCAGCCAGGCGAACGTCAGCCGGGTTGGGGCTGGCTTCCAGGTGCCCAGGTTGATGCGCAGGATCTTGCCCGGAGCCAACACCCCGACAATGCGCGGCCCGGCGGCGGCCATCCGTCCTGGGTAGACATCGGCGATGTTGTTGGACGCCCTGGTCTCGACGCGGCTGCCGACAGTGGCGGTGACCCGCACCTCCACCTCGCGGCCCACCTGTTCGGGCGGAAGCAGGTAGTTGTCTGCGGTCGCTCCCGGAATGGCCCTTCCGTTCGAGGTCCACTGATAGGTCAGCGTGGCTCCCGCAGGCACCCACTTACCCGGGACGGCGCGCTGCAGCCGTCCAACCTGGGGGCTACCGCCAACACCGGGCAGCGTCCAGGCGGCCGGGGTGAAACTGGCTGGCACCTTGGTTGATTGGTAGGGCCACGACTTCGAAGTGCGCGGGATGGTCGGCAGGCACGCGCGAACGCCGCTGGCGCCGCAGCGGGAGTTGAGCGGCTCGACGATCGGCGTGCCCGTCCACCAGGACGTCTGCTTGTAAGCACCGTCCCAAGACAGCGAGATGTGCACATGGTCTTTGTGGTTGGCCGTGGTGCCGCCGCGATCGGCCATCTTCCGCCAGCCAAGCTCGGGGTAATAGGTCGACCAGATGTGCTGGTTCCAAATCATGTACATGATGCCCAGCCGTAGTGCGACCTCACCGTTGTTGGCGGTGATCCACTTCATCGCCGAGGCCACCCGCTTACGCTGGCTGGCCTTCTTTACGCTCATATGCCAATCGAGTGCGCGGCCCTCTTTATGCTCGGAGCGCCCGCCGACGCCGCAGCCACGCGAGATGCCGGACGAACTGCCGCCCCAGGTCTTGATCAGCAGGCTCAGTAGCGCCTTCGTCCCAGCTTTGGCCGAAGGGCTGCAGGTGGTTTGCGGCATGTAGCCAAGGTGAGCGTCGATCTGAGCTGAGGCCAGTCTGGCTGGCGGCGGTGGCATCTTGGCGCTTGCCGCAGCCGGTGGTGCCATCGTGAAGCCGACCGCGAGGGCCAATGCCGCAGCGATCAGGCGGAGTCGGAAGGTCGTCTTTGGGGAGGCAGGCACCTATACAGGGTAGCTGAGGCACTTTCTGGAGAGGGTTCGGTCAGCCGTCCGTCGGAGTGGCTCTGATGGCCACTATCTGGACGCCCTCGGTAGCGACTTTTAGTGGCCTCCGGTGGAGAAAAGGCCTTGCGGGTTAGGCCTTCCGCGGACGTTCCCTGAGCCGCTGCAGATCCGGCGAGCTTTTCCTGGCTGTGCCTGTTTGCTCGGCCTTGCCCGATGCTCCAGAATCGGCGCAGCGACACGCCGTAATCACGGTCGTATCGGGGGATCATTTCAAAGGGGGTACTAAGCGTGAAGTTGCGCGCAATTTTGTTGGCCATGCTGTCGTTGGCTTTGGTGGCTGGTGTGGTGCCGTCGGCTGCTCAGGCCGTGGACACCGGCACGTTCCAGGGCAAGGTCACCGACCAAGATGGCCTGCCGGTTGCGGGGGTGCGAGTCGTTTTCACGACCGCCACTTCAGGAATCGGCTACCGGACCCGTGACTCCATCACTGCTGCGGACGGCAGCTACGTGGTCACTGACATCGTGGATGAGTGGTGTTTCGGCAGGGTCGATGCCGGTGACACCGGCTACATCAGCACCTACTACGCCGCAGACGGCTCTGATGTGCCGAACCCGTACAGCGGTGGAACTGCCGTTGAGCCGTCCAAGGGAAGCGTCGACTTCAAGCTACGCAAGGGCGCCTCAGTGTCAGGGAAGGTCGTCGATGCGGCGGGTAACCCGGCGGTGGGATCCATCATCCAGGTGAGTTCCAGTTGGACCTTGCTCAACCTGCCAGTCGAATCCGACGGATTGTTCATGTTCGTGGGTCTGCGGGCCGGGGAGTACACGCTGACTGGCTATAGCGGCGGCTACCCCTACACCAAGCTCGCCACGGTGACGGTTGCCGACCAGCAGCTGTTCAATGCTGGGACGCTGGTTATCGGTGGCCAGGCCCCGGCACCCAAGAGCCTGGCGACAAGTAAGCCGGCCATCACTGGCAAGGCCAAGGTTGGCATGAGGTTGGTTGCCCATCCTGGGGTGTGGGGCCCGACTCCGGTGAAGCTCACCTACCGTTGGTATGCAAACGGAGCCAAGATTGCCG
Source organism: Propionibacteriaceae bacterium UBA6122 (assembly GCA_002428365.1). GTDB lineage: Bacteria > Actinomycetota > Actinomycetes > Propionibacteriales > Propionibacteriaceae > Propionicimonas. The sequence goes on along the minus strand of DIVW01000043.1, from coordinate 18,569 downwards.
GTGCTACCGGCAAGACGCTGAAGCTCACCAAGGCCCAGCGGAGCAAGCGGATCACCGTGAAGGTGACCGGCAAGAAGGACGGCTACGTCACGGCGTCCAAGACGTCCAAAGCCACCAAGAAGGTCACCCGCTGACCCACCGGAACGCTGCTGTCTCAACCTTGAGTTCACGCCGCCGCCCTGGCCGAATCGCGGCCAGGGCGGCGGCAATTTAGCCTACAAAACGGTCCGGGCAAGGCAAATTGCGCCTGCCTGCGGCTAGCCTGTCTAGCGGTCCCTGGTTGCGCTCGACGGCACGAGTGCGTCACCCTAAGGGATGACACCCGTCCGGGGGGACGGGTGAACGACGCGGCACAGAGAATACCGGGGGGATTTCTTGAAGCCTTTAACCGCCATCGCTAAGCGGAGTCTGCAGGCCACACTGGCCGCGGTGCTCACGCTCGGACTGTCGTCCTTCGGGGCCACCATGGCCCACGCTGAGGATGCAACCACCACTATCACCGGCACAGTGAGCCTGGACGGCGAGACCGCCGCCGGGCTGGAGGTCTGTGCCTGGGTGCCGGTCTTCACCGGCGAGCGTAACGAGAATGCCGCTGGCCCTTGTGTGGTCACCGATGGCGAGGGTTCCTACCAGTTCGCTTTCGCGCTTTCGGCCAGCACGGGGATGGCGTCGGTGTGGGTGAACGAGTCAGCCGATTATCCGCTGACGAGTTCGAGGCACTTCGATCTGGCGCCTGGGGATGATGTGGGCAAAGACATCGAAATCCAGTCGTTCCCCAAGGTCAGCGGCACGGTCGTTGACAAGGTGACCAAGGCGCCGATCGCGGGCGCAAAGGTCTGTGCAGGCGACGTTTTCGACCTAGGTGCGGAGTTCTGCGACACCACCGACGCAGCCGGTAGCTACTCCACACGGGCGTTCGCCGCGGGGCCGCTGTTCACCGTCTTCGCGGAGGCTCCGGGGTATGTGGCGTTGGTGCAGGAACGGGTGAAGGCTGGCGCAGGCCTGAGGCTGGTGCTTGAACCAGCCAAGGTGGTTGCCGCCAAACCGTCCATCGCTGGCAAGGTGAAGGTCGGCAAGCTGCTCACCGCCAAAACTGGCAAATGGGGCCCTGAGGGCGTGCAGCTCAGCTACCAGTGGCTTCGCAACGGCAAGGTGATCCGCGGAGCTACCTCGGCCAACTACAAACTGGTCAAGGCCGATCGGGGCAAGAAGATCAAGGTGAAGGTCACCGGCACTGCCGAGGGCTACCCCTCGGCGACCAAGGTGTCGAAGGCCACCAAGAAGGTCGCCAAGCGCTGAAGCTGCCGGGGTGAATTCGCCCGGGCACCCAGCGACGGGTAGTCTTGTCCGGCGGTCCACCCCTCTGGGTGGCCGCGATACGCCCTCCTGCCACGGGACTCGCCCGTGGCCGCTCAAGACCAGAGGAGGTGGAGTTCGCGTATGCGCAAGTACGAAGTCGTAGTGATTATTGATCCCGACGTCGACGATCGCCAGGTGAACGGCCTGTTGGAGAAGCCCCTAGCCGGGCTGACCAAAGCCGGTGGCACCGTGGACAACATTGATGTTTGGGGCCGGCGTCGCCTGGCTTATGACATCAGGAAAAAGTCCGAAGGCATCTACGCCGTCATCAACCTGACCGCTGAGCCGGCCGTGGTGAAGGAAATGGATCGTCAGTTCACCCTCAACGAGCAGATCATGCGGACGAAGGTAATCCGCCCCGACCTGCACTGAGAATCGTCACGGACTCTCGCCAAGCGTCAGTGCCAACTGACACCCTTGACGAGGTAACCGTTCAAGTCCGATCGAAAGACACCAACATGGCAGGCGAGACCACCATCACCGTCGTCGGCAACCTAACTGCCGACCCAGAACTGCGCTTCACTCCGTCCGGGGCTCCCGTGGCCAACTTCACCGTTGCCTCGACCCCGCGCACGCTCGACCGCGCAAGCGGTGAGTGGAAGGACGGCGATGCGTTGTTCCTCAACTGCGCGGTCTGGCGCCAGCCGGCTGAGAACGTGGCCGAATCCCTTACCAAGGGAATGCGGGTCATCGTTCAGGGTCGCCTTCGCCAGCGCAGCTACGAAACCCGTGAAGGCGAGAAGCGCACGGTTTTCGAGTTGGATGTTGAAGAGATCGGTCCGGCCCTGAAGTACGCCACAGCCAAGGTCACCCGTAATACGGGCGGCTCTGGCGGCAGCTTCAGTGGCGGCTCGTCCGGCGGTTCGTCGGGCGGTTCGTCGGGCGGTTCCAACTGGAACCGCGGCGGCGGGCAAGATCGCAACGGTGGGGCCGACCCCTGGGCTGGCGCCCAGAGCGAAGAACCCCCGTTCTGATCGAACGGTGCCGGGAACCCGGCGCTGAAACCCAAGTCATTCCGGCATCAGCCGGGCTTTCATAAGTCAAGGAGAGCACCACAATGGCCTCACAGCGCAAGCCTGTGAAATCAAAGAAGGTCGTGCCAGCGAAGTCTGTTCGCATCGGCGTGATCGACTACAAGGACACCGCCACGCTGCGGAAGTTCATCTCCGAGCGGGGCAAGATCCGCGCTCGTCGTGTTTCCGGACTGTCGGTGCAGGAGCAGCGCAAGGTCGCTATCGCGGTTAAGAACGCCCGCGAACTGGCCCTGCTGCCCTACGCCTCGAACTCTCGCTGAACGGAGGAGCAGATATGAAGTTGATTCTTACCGCTCCCGTCGAGCATGTGGGTGTTCCCGGCGACATCGTCGAGGTCAAGGACGGTTACGGCCGTAACTACCTGCTGCCGCGCAGCTTTGCGATCAAGTGGACCCGCGGTGCGGAGAAGCAGATCGAGGGCATCAAGCGCGCTCGGGACGCCCGGGAGATCCGGAGCACCGAGCACGCCACCCAGGTGCGTGAGCAGCTGGAGGCCTTGAAGGTCGCCCTGCCGGCTCAGGCTGGCGAGACTGGCAAGTTGTTCGGTGCGGTCACCGCGTCCGACATCGTGCTGGCCGTCAAGAAGGCCGGTGGCCCGGCCATCGACAAGCGCTCGGTCGAGATCACCAAGCCGATCAAGACCACTGGCGCCCACGTTGTCGGCATCAAGCTGACTGCTGGCGTCGTGGCTCACATCAGCGTGTCTGTCGACGCCGTCTGATAGCAGTTCTGTAACAGCGCCGGTCCCCTTCGGGTGGCCGGCGCTGTTGCGTCCCCTCCTTCGACCTTATGGGTTGGCTGGCGGTTAGTCTGAACAGGTGAGAGCGGACGATCCTGGTTGGCAGAAGGCCAAGACCGCTGGCGGGTCATTGCGCGGACGGATTCGTCCCGGCGTGGTGGCGGCCGTGGTGGTGGCCTTGGCAGCAACCAGCGCCACGCTGGTCTGGGCGAACTCGATGGTCACTCCGGTCCATCGCGTCGGGCAGCCGACCACCACCCTTGGGCCGACGCCGACCGCGGTGAGCGCACCACCAACCCCGACACCCACCCCGACGCCGACTCCTACCCCCTCGCCGACGCCGAGCCCGACCAAGAAGGCGACGATGAAGTCGTCAGGCAAGTTCAACAACACCACCCTGAACGTGAACGCGGCTGGCTCGGCCGGGACGCTGCGCACCTACACCGTGCGCACCGAGACCACCTCTGGCCTGGATGCGAACAAGGTGGCCGCTCAGATCGCCGCGGTACTCAATGACCCGCGAAGCTGGACGGGAAAGGGCAGCGTCCGGTTCGCACTGGTGGCCGACCCAGCCAAAGCGTCCTTCACCATCACCCTCGCCTCGCCGGCAACTGCGGCCAAATCGTGTGTGGTCACTAGCGGCACCTGCCTGGTGGGCACCGAGGTGGTGCTCGACGCGCTGGCGTGGAAGAACACCGCGGCCACCTACGCAGGCAACGCCGCGGGCTGGCAGAGCTACCTGGTCAACCACGGCGTTGGCACGGCGTTGGGTAAGAAGCCGGCCAACTGCGCCAAGGCTGGCAAACCGGCCCCGGTGATGATGGCCCAGCAGGCCACACTCGGCGGCTGCACCGCCAATGCCTGGCCCTACCCCTGAGGTGAGATCAGCGATCCGATTGGCTGACTGACGCCGACGGCCGCACCGGCCGTTGAGGTGGAGTTCAGTGACACTGGGATTGGCGGCGGCTTGAGCCGAAAAAGTCGTCCAGATCCGGTTGGCGAACCGGCGCTGGCGGCATGGCTCGGGCTAGGTTACGAGCTTCGTAACCCACCCCGAGGAAGAGGCGAGATGGATCGTCGAACGCTGCTGAAGACCGCCGCTGCTGCTGGCCTGGGGGCCGCGATTGTCGGCACCGGACCAGCCGGGACGGCCAGCGCCGCGACGGCGAATCCGTTCAAAGTGGCCAAATACCGGATCCTGGTGCCGGAGATCTTCGCCGACCTGGCCGACGCACCCGCCTACTCTCCGGCAGTGGTGATCGGCTCCGGCTTCGGCGGAGCGGTGGCCGCCCTTCGCCTGGCCCAAGCTGGCATCAAGACCACGGTCTTGGAGCGGGGTTCGCGCTGGCCAGTGCCGACCAACAACCGGGCCATCTTCGCCAACGACACCGTGCCCGACGGCCGGGCCTTTTGGCGCCAAACCAGCTTCACCGGCCTTACTGGGTTGAAGGTCTCCAGTGACTATTTCGGTGGCGTGCTGGACGTGGTGAAGTTCAACGGCATTCAGGTGTGGCAGGGCGTAGGCGTGGGCGGGGGCTCGCTGGTCTACACCGGTGCCCACCCGATTCCGCAGCAGGCCTATTTCGAGCACGTCTTCGGCGCCACCTTGGCCTACGCCGAAATGGCCGCGACCTGGTTTCCCAAGACCGCGGCGGTGCTCGGCACCTCGACGATGCCTGATGACATCTACAACTCCAAGCCGTACGCCCACTCCCGAGTCTGGGATGAGCAAGCCCGCAAGGCCGGCTGCAGCCCCTCAAAGATCGAAGGCATTTGGGACTGGGACGTCATGCGCAAGGAGCTCGCTGGCAAGGTGCGCAAGTCGGCGACGGTCAGTGAAAGCAACTACGGCAACGCCAACGGCGTCAAAAAGGTGCTGGGTCTGAACTATCTGAAGCTCGCCGAGGCCACCGGTAAGGCCACCATCTACCCCGGCCATGAGGTACTGGACATCGGCCGGGAGGCGTCCGGGCGTTACCTGATCAATGTGCGCAAAGTGAGCCCGACCGGGAAGGTGCTTTCGACCAGGACGATCACTTGTGACCGGCTCGTGTTGGCCGCCGGTTCGATTGGCACCACCGAACTGCTGATGCGCGCCCGGGCCGCCGGCCAACTGCCGAACCTGAACGAACACCTGGGCACGGGCTGGGGCACCAACGGCGACGCGGCGGTCGTCCGCTCCTGGACGGGCACCGGTGGCCTAACCCAAGGGGCGGCCTCGCGCAGCAAAATCACCGACGTGGTGGACGGCTTGCCGATCACCATGGAGAACTGGTTCGTTCCCGGACTCCCGCTCGATCTGGGCATCATCGGCTCACTGGGCATGACCCTGGACGACCGCCGGGCAGATTTCCGGCTCAACTCAAGTGGCCGGCTGGCGCTGGATTGGCGGGCCGACCAGACGGATTCGATCGACGCCCTGGCTCGGGTCAATGCCAAAATCGCGAGTGCCGCCAAGGTACCAACCGGGGCGTGGCCCTTCGCCAAGAGCGTCAACGACTTCTTCACCGCGCACCCCCTGGGCGGCGCAGTGCTGGGCAAGGTCACCGACAGCTATGGACGGGTGCAGGGTCACCCGGGGCTGTACGTGCTGGATTCAGCGCTCATTCCGGGCAACAGTGGGGCGGTGAACCCGGCGATCACCATCGCGGCCCTGGCCGAACGCGGCATCGCCAACATCATCGCCAACGGCGGCTAGGGTCGGGGGCTTCGACGGGCTCAGCCAACTTGTGTTCAGTTCCCTGGGCCGCCGCCAGGTCCCTGAGCCGCCACCAGTTCCCTGAGCTTGTCGAAGGGTCGGCACGGGGCCAGGTATTCGCGGTTTACTCGATGACCGCCGGGGCGGCGTCCTGGCGGATCGGGGCTCCCGGTGCGGCTGAAGACGGCCATTCCGCCTCCGGGCCAGGGGTGCCGCCGAGGCTGCCGACCAGGAGTTCGCGGGCGCGGGAGAGATGCTCGTCCAGCATCGCCGCGGCGCCATCGGCATCGCCGAGTTCGATCAACTCCAGAATGCGGGCGTGCTCGGCCACGATGATTTGCGGGCTGAGCGCTTGGCGTCCCTGAAGTTGGGCCATGCAGAGCTTCACCTCGAAGGCCAGCGAGTGATAGGCGGCGCTGGTGCGGGCGCTGTCAACGGAGTCAATCAGGCCGGTATGGAAGCGCATGTCGGGATCGACGATCTGGTAGGAGCCGCCCCGCCACAGCTCGGCGATCTCGGAGTTGGCCGTCCGTGAGCTGACCGGAACCCGCCGCAGCCCGGCCAGTCGGCGCAGCACCTCTGATTCCAGGTAGATCCGGGTGTTGTAGATGTCGCGGACGTCGTCAGGGCCGAGTTCGACCACCCGGGCGGTCTTGTGGTTGCGGCGCACCAGGACCTTTTCGCTGGTGAGCCGCTCGATGGCTGCGCGCGCGCTGGAGCGGGCCACTTCGTAGCGAGTTGAGACGTCGAGCTCGGTCAGCGGTGAGCCGGGCGGCAACTCGCCGTTCACCACCTGCTCGCGAAGGTCTTCGGTGATCGCATCGACCACCGACGTCACCACTATGTGCCGGACCACGTCCCTCCTCAGCAGGTCTGCGCACAGCCTAGAGGAAGTCTTGCTCGGAAGGCTTGTACTAGTTGTCTACTTGTCGGACAATATTGCCACTTAGCCCCATCCGGCACTAGCCCGACGAAGGCGTCGAGGAGGACGTGGACGTGGTCGTACCCGCAGCAGCACTGCAGCCGTTGCTTGCCGACTGCGTGCGCGACTCCGACCAGGTGCGGACCACCGAGCTTGATCGCCGCGCCTTCGCCCATGACGCCTCGCATTTCCTCCTGGTGCCGCAGGCCATCGTCGCCCCGCGTGATGCTGACGAAGTGGCCAAACTGCTGCGAGCCACCGCGGCCGCCGGGATCGACCTGACCTTCCGCTCCGGAGGCACGAGCCTTTCGGGCCAAGCTGGCACCGAGGGTGTGCTGGCCGATGTTCGCAAACACTTCAAAGGCGTGGAGGTGCTCGATGACGGCCGCCGAGTGCGCGTCCAGCCCGGGGTGACCGTAAAGCAGCTCAACGCTCACCTGGCTCCCTATGGACGCAAATTCGGTCCAGATCCGGCCAGCGAAGCCGCCTGCACCATCGGCGGTGTGGTGGCCAACAATTCCTCCGGCATGGCCTGCGGCACGGTGGAGAACAGCTACCGCACCCTCGAATCGGTGGTGGCGGTGCTGCCCTCAGGCACCGTCATCGATACTGGCGCACCTGATGCTGATCAGCGGCTGCGCGCCCTCGAACCAGCGCTGCACGCTGGCCTGCTCCAGCTCCGCGATCGCCTGATCGCCAACCCGGCGTCAGTGGCCAAAATCGCTAGCCAGTTCGCCATGAAGAACACCATGGGCTATGGCATCAACGCCCTAGTCGACTACGCCAGCGTGCCGGAGATCCTCACCCATTTGATCGTGGGCAGCGAGGGGACGCTGGCCTTCGTGGCTTCGGCAACCTTCGCCACCATTGAGCTACGCACCCACGCCGCCACGGCGCTGCTGGTCTTCGACGACCTCTACGCCGCCAACGCTTCGCTGCCCGAACTGGTGGCCACCGGGGCCGCGACGCTGGAGCTAATGGACGCCACCAGCCTGCGGGTTGGCCAGCGGCTCGCCGACACCCCGAGCTTCCTCAAGGACCTCGTCATTGGCTCCCAGGCCGCGCTGTTGTTGGAGTATCAGGCCAGCACAGCAGCGGAACTGGAGCAGCTGGAAGGCGCCGCCACGCCGACCCTCGACCAGCTGCCTGTGGGCGGTCGCGTTCGACTTAGCTCGGATGCGGCCGTCCGCAACAAGCTGTGGAAGCTGCGCAAGGGCCTCTACACCTCGGTGGCCGGCGCTCGCCGCAGCGGCAGCACCGCCCTACTCGAGGACGTGGTCGTGCCGGTGGCGAGACTCGCCGACACCTGCGCCGAGCTCACCGCGCTATTCGATCGCTACGACTACGACGAATCGGTGATTTTCGGGCATGCCAAGGACGGCAACATCCACTTCATGATCACCGACCGGTTCGAAGATGCCGATCAGTTGGGCCGCTACCGCGCCTTCACCGAAGACCTGGTCACGCTGATTCTGGCCAACGACGGCTCGCTGAAGGCTGAGCATGGCACCGGCCGGGTGATGGCGCCCTACGTCCGTCGCCAATACGGCGATGAGTTGTACGAGGTGATGGTGGCCATCAAGGACCTCTTCGACCCCGGCCGACGCCTGGGCGCGGGCTCGATTATCACCGACGATCCCGACCTGCACCTGAAGCACATCAAGTTGACCCCCACCGTTGATGAGGAGGTCGATCGCTGCGTCGAATGCGGCTATTGCGAGCCGGTCTGTCCCTCCCGTGATCTCACTTTGACTCCCCGGCAGCGGATTGCCCTGCGCCGGGAGATCCGCGACGCCGAGGACCGCGGCGACCAGCGGCTGGCCGCCGAACTGGAACGTGGCTACACCTACGCCGGCCTGCACACCTGCGCGGTGGACGGCATGTGCGTGACGGCCTGCCCGGTGCTGATCAACACCGGAGCCCTGGTCAAGAAGCTGCGCAGCGAACACCTCCCCAAGCCCAAGGACGTGGCCTGGACGACCCTGGCCAAGCATTGGCAGGGCACGACGGCCACCTTCTCCACCGTGATGGGGATCACCGAGGCGCTACCGCCGCCTTTGGAGGCGGCCCTGATCGGGATCAACAAAGCTGGCCGGGCTCTGCTCGGCAACGACCACCTCCCGTTGTGGTCAGTGGAGCTGCCGGGCGGCGGTGCACCCCGACGCCGCCCGGCCGCTCCTGGTGGATCAACCGACGGCTCCGCTGCGATGGCCGTCTACTTGCCGGCGTGCGTGAATGTGATGTTTGGGCCGGTCAAAGGCCCCGGCGTCCAGGTGAGTTTTGAGGCGTTGTGCGCCCAGGCTGGGATCGAGCTGCTGGTACCGCCCGAAATCGAGTCGATGTGCTGCGGCACCCCATGGTCGAGCAAGGGGATCGTCGATGGCTATGCCGCGATGAAGGCCAAGGTACTCCCGGTGATTCAGGCCGCCACCGACAACGGACGGCTGCCGGTGATCTGTGACGCCTCAAGCTGCACGGAGGGGTATGCGCAGCTGATCGCCAGCGTGCCGGAACTGAACATCAAGGTGATCGATGCGGTCGCGTTCGTCGCAACCTACGTATTGCCGGTGCTGGGGGAGTACCGAAAGCTGGCTTCTGTGACGGTGCACCCGACCTGCTCCTCGACCCAGCTGGGGCTCAACCCAGACCTGGCGAAGGTTGCCGGTGCGGTCGCTGATCAGGTCTTTGTGCCCCTGGACGCTGGCTGCTGCGCCTTCGCCGGTGACCGCGGAATGCTGCACCCAGAGCTCACCGCTGCCGCCACCACTCCGGAGGCCGCCGAGGTGGCTGGCCTGGACGCGATGGCCCACGCCTCCTGCAACCGAACCTGCGAGCTGGGTATGACCAGAGCCACCGGCAAGGACTATCGCCATGTGCTCGAGCTGCTCGCCGAACAAGTCGGCGTCCTGCCGTCCCAACAGATCTCCGCCGGTGCCTCAGCCGGCGGCCACACCCCCGCCACGAGGAATCGCTGACCGGTCGCGGGAACGAACCCGAGCCGGTCTACCAGAAAGGAGTAGCGATGAATCCGACCACTACTGCACTCGTCCTCATCGAATTCCAGAACGACTTCACCAGTGAAGGTGGAACGTTGCACGGCGCCGTCGCCGAGGTCATGTCCGCCACCGACACCCTGCCCAACGCGAAGAAGGCTTTGGCCGCAGCCCGGGATGCCGGGACGGCGGTGATTCACAGCCCGATCTCGTTCCAGCCCGGCTACTACGAGATCAGCTCGCACCCCTACGGCATTCTCAAGGGGGTGGTGGATTCCACCTCGTTCGTGAAGGGCACCTGGGGCTGCGAAATCGTCGGTGACGTGGCGCCAACAGATGGCGAGATCGTGCTGGAAGGTAAGCGTGGGCTGGACGCTTTCGCTTCAACCAACCTCGATTTCATCCTGCGCAGCAAGGGCATCAAGACCATCGTGTTGAGCGGCTTCCTGACCAACTGCTGCGTGGAATCCACCATGCGGTCGGCTTATGAGAAGGGCTTCGAGGTGTACACCCTCACCGACGCTGTCGGGGCCACCTCGTTGGAGGAGCACGCCAACGCGATCAAGTTCGACTACCCGATGTTCTCCAAGCCGATCACCACTGAGGAGTTCATCGCTTCACTGGCCGGGGCCGAGGCCACGTCCGACACCTCTCGGGGCTACTGACCCGCAACGGTTGCCGGGGAGGTTCAGCCACCCCGGCAACCGCCGCGCGAATTCGAGCGTTGATCAGTCGGTGACCGCCGGGATGGTGCCAGTGGTCTCCGAGGAGTTGTCCAACGGTTCGGCACTGCCGGGTAGGCGGACGGTGAACTCCGCGCCACCAGTGCCCGCGCGCCCAGCCTTCACCCAGCCACCATGGGCCTTGATGGTCTGAGCCACGATCGACAGACCCAAACCAGAGCCGGGCGTAGTGCGGGCGTGGTCGGAGCGGTAGAAGCGATCAAAGACGTGCGGCAGGTCGGCGTCGGCGATGCCAGGCCCTTCATCGGAGATCCGCACCCGATCACCGATCAGACGCACCTTGATCCGTCCGCCGGGCGGGGAGAACTTCACCGCATTGTCGAGCAGGTTGGTGAAGGCGCGCTCCAAGCTGTCCGGCTCGCCAACCAGATACAGCGGTTCCATCTCCACGTCGAAGATCAGTCCGGGGCCGCGGCGCTTGGCCCGGGTGACGGCGTTGTTCAACACATCGCGCAAGTCGATCGGCTCGGGATGAGCCTCCACCTTGTCGTCGCGGGAAAGGTGCACCAGGTCGCCGATCAGCTGGGTGAACTCGCCCAGCTGGGCAGCGATATCGCGCAGAATCTCGCCACGGGCCCCCTCAGGCAGCATGCCCTGGCGGTCATCAGCGATCAGCAGCTCGACATTGGTGCGCAGCGAAGTCAGCGGTGTGCGCAGTTCATGGCCGGCGTCGGCGATCAGGCGGCGTTGCCGTTCACGAGAGGAGTACAGCGAGCGCATCATCGTGTTGAAAGCTCCGGTGAGGTCGGTCAGTTCGTCCATGCCGCCGGGCTCGATCGGCTCCAACTGATCGGTCTCAGTGACTCGGGAGACAGCTTCGGTCAACCGCTGGATCGGGCGTAGGCCCGAGCGGGCGATCACCCAGCCGATGGCGCCGGCCAGCAACACTGCCAGCAGGCCGAAGGTGAGCAGCGAGAACGCCAAGATGCGCAGGATCTGATCGGTGGCGGCAAGCGGGCGGCCCATCACCAGCGCGTAGTAGACCGGTTCCACTTCGCCAGCCCGCAGATCGGCGAACGGCACCGCGACGATCCGGTAGGTTTCGCCGTCTGAGGCCACCCCGGTGCGCGAGGAGGTGCCAATCTGGGTGCGGGCGATCGCTAACTCGGCGGAGGTGGATTCCAGCTTCACCCCATCACCGGAGGGGGTGATCACCCGGCCATCGGAGCGAACCAGCATCATCGTCACATTGGCGGTCGAGAGCGCCTCACTGTTCAGCCCGCCGAGAGACTCGGCATCGCCAGCGATCCAAACGCTGGTCACATCGGCGACCGCCAGCAATTCACGATCCAACTGGTCATAGATCGCGAAGGTGGTGATCAGGTAGGCGGCAATGCCGGTGATGGCGACCGCCGAAGCGACCGCCACCGAGATCAAAGCCATCAACCGGTCATGCAACGGCCGGTTCGTTACCGAAAGGACCGAGCGGAGCCAGCGGATCACGGTGGCGTCTCGCGCAGCACGTAACCGATGCCGCGCACGGTGTGGATCAGACGGTTTTCGCCTTCACCTTCGGTCTTGCGGCGCAGATACCCGATGTACACCTCCAAGGAGTTGGCGGTGGTCGGGAAGTCGAAGCCCCAGACCTCGTTCAACAACCAGGAGCGCTCCAGCACGCGGCGTGGGTTTTCCAGGAAGGTCTGCAGCAAGGCGAACTCGGTACGGGTCAAGCTGATCCGCCGACCAGCGCGGGTTACTTCGCGGGTCTGCAGATCCAAGCTGAGGTCGGCGAAGCTCAGCACCTCGGTGCCTTCTTCTTCGCTGGACGGACGCGACCGCCGGGTCAGCGCCCGTAGCCGAGCCTGCAACTCATCGAAGGAGAAGGGCTTGGCCATGTAGTCATCGGCGCCAGCGTCGAGGCCGTCCACCCGATCACCGACGGCGTCGCGGGCGGTGAGCACCAGGATCGGCACGTCATTGCCGGAGGCGCGCAGCGAGCGGGTGGCCTCCAGACCGTCCAGCCGGGGCATCATCACGTCCATAATGACGGCGTCGGGGCGCAGCGAAGACAGTCGGGCCAGGGCATCGACACCGTCATTGGCGGTGGTCACTTCATAGCCGGAGTAGCGCAGTGAGCGGGCCAGCGAGTCGCGAACCGCCTGGTCATCGTCCACAACGAGGATGTGCATGGCTACAGCCTGCCATGTTCGCCAACCGGTTGGGTCCAGGCGGAGCGGGAGGAGCCTAACCGAGCAGTTCGCGAGCCCGCTTGACGACCTCGGGCATCGCGGCCTCGATCTGGTGCAAGGTGATGACGAAATCGCTGTCGTCGCCGTACCACGGGTCTTCGATTTCCGAACCGGGCACAGCGTTCGGGTCAAAATCGGAGAGTAGGTAGAGGTGGTCGGCGTGCGGCGAAAGTTGGCGCAGCTTGGTCAGATGCAGGGCCTCCATGCCGATGACCAGATCGGCCTCGTCGATCTCTTGGGCACTCACCTTGTGGGCCTGGTGCGGCCCGGGACGATAACCGGCCTGGGTCAGGACGGCCACGGCGCGCGCGTCCATCGGATGACCGGACTCTTCCGAGCTGACCCCACCGCTGCTGAACTCGATCCCGGCCACGTGCTCACTGGCGGCCTTGCTGCGGGCGATCACCTCGGCCATCGGCGAGCGGCAGATATTGCCCCAGCACACGAACAGGATGCGCGGGGCGCTCATCGGTGCTCTTCCCCGCGCTTGAAAAAGGCGTTCAGGACGAAGCTCACTATCGAGACAATCAGGGCGCCCCAGAAGGCGGTGCCCCAGTCAGCCACATGCCAGGCCAGGCCGAGCTGACCGGCGATCCAGGAGACGAGCATCAGCAGCAGAGCGTTGATGACTAGCAGAAACAGACCCAGGGTGATCAGGATCAGCGGTGCGGCTGCGAAGGTGAACAGCGGCTTGACCAACGAGTTCACGATCCCGAAGATCACCGCCACGGCCACGATCGTCCAACCCCTGGCCCAATCGTCGGCCGCGGCGTCGGTGCTGATTCCTGGCAACCACCAAGTCGCCACCGCGAGGGCCGCCGCGCTGGCGAAGAAACGTGCGAACATGCGCCAATGCTGTCACGACTGGCAGAGTTCTCCTACTGACGATCAGCTAGGAGGCAACTCATCATGAGTTTGCACGGACGGCACTTCCTCAAGGAAATCGACTTCACCCCGGCCGAGTGGCATCACCTGCTCGACCTCACCACCGAGCTGAAGGCCGCCCGAAAGGCTGGCACGGAGGTGCCGCGCCTGGGTGGGGCGAACATCGCGCTGATCTTCGAGAAGACCTCCACTCGTACCCGCTCGGCTTTCGAGGTGGCCGCCCATCACCAGGGTGCCCACGTCACCCAGATGGACGGTAACTCTTCCCAGCTCGGGCATAAGGAGTCTCCGGCCGACACCGCCCGGGTGCTCTCGCGGCTGTTCGACGGCATTCAGTACCGCGGTGCCAAGCAGTCAACGGTGGAAACGATCGCCAAATACTCCTCGGTGCCGGTGTGGAACGGCCTCACCGACGAGTGGCACCCCACCCAGAGCCTGTGTGACATGTTCACGATGCGCGAATCGAGCGGCAAGGACGACCACGACATCAGCTTCGCCTATGTCGGGGATGCCCGCTTCAATGTCGGCTGCTCGCTGCTGATCGGTGGCGCGCTGCTCGGCATGGACGTCCGGATCGTCGCACCGAAGAAGTTGCTGCCGCCGGATTCGGTGATTGCCTCGGCGATGCAGATAGCCGGCGAGACCGGCGCCCGGATCACCCTCACCGATGAGTTGGACGGCGTCGTGGGCTGCGACTTCCTGCACACCGACATCTGGGTATCGATGGGCGAGCAGGAGAGTGTGTGGACTGAGCGCATTCTGCTGCTGAAGGACTACCAGGTGAACACCGCCCTGATGGAGCGCACCGGGGTGGACGAGGTGAAGTTCATGCACTGCCTACCCGCCTACCACAACCGCGAGACCAGCGTCGGTGAGCAGGTGTTCTCCCGCTTCGGCCTACCCGAGCTTGAGGTCACCGACGAGGTCTTCGAGTCGGATGCCTCGATCGTCTTCGATCAGGCCGAGAACCGGATGCACTCCATCAAAGCGATCCTGGTTTCCACCCTCTCCTGAGCCTCCTGCCCAGTTCCCTGAGCCGACACCCAGTTCCCTGAGCCTGTCGAAGGGCCGGGGACGCCGTAGGGCCGGGGACGCCGTAGGGTCGGGGACGCCGTAGGGCCGGGGACGGTTCCTCCGGACGGCTCAGGGGACGGTTCCTCCGGACGGCTCAGGGGGACGGTTCCTCCGCTGAGTAGCTTCAACTAGCTCGCCACCCAACATCGACGGTGGCGAGTAGCGTTGCCATATGGCATTTCCACAACACCTCCCGGTCTCCCGAGTGCCCGATCCTGCCGTTGCCCCCACGCTGCGGTGGGGAATCATGGCCCCTGGTGGCATCGCGCGAGCGTTCGCGTCCGCGCTACGAGCCAGCACCCGCCAACAGATCGTCGCAGTCGGTTCCCGCAGTCAGCAGCGCGCCGCCGAGTTTGCCGCCGAGTTCGGCGCCGGGTCCGCGTACGGCTCCTACGAGCAGTTGGTGGCTGACCCGCAGGTGCAGGCGATCTACGTTGCCTCGCCGCACAGTGAGCACTTTGAGCAGGCGATGCTGGCCATTCGGGCCGGCAAGCACGTCCTAGTGGAGAAGGCGTTCACTCGCAACGCCGCCGAGGCGCGCAAACTCGTGGACGCTGCGCGCGTGCAAGGGGTGGCGCTGATGGAGGCCATGTGGACGCGGTTCCTGCCGCGCACCGACATCGTCCGCCAACTGTTAGCGGACGGGGCCCTCGGCGAGCTGGAGACCCTGATCGGCGATCACGGGCAGTCGCTGGAGCACGTCGAGCGGATGATGCGGCCCGAGTTGGCCGGTGGTGCCTTGCTCGATCTCGGTATCTACCCGGTGTCGTACAGCTTCTTCGCCCTGGGTGCGCCGAAGACCGTCCGGGTGATCGGGGAGCTGACCCCGTCCGGGGTGGACCGACAACTCAGCATCACCTTCGGCGATTATGTGGACCATCCGCATGCTCAAGCGCTAGTGAGCACCACTTTGGCAGCGAAGACTCCCACGACGATGGCGATTTGCGGCAGCCTGGCCCGCGTCGAGTTGGACGGCGACTTCTACACCCCCGGACGGGTGCGCGTGGTCGCCAAGGCTGGTGAAGTGCTGCTCAGCCCGCCGGACGTAATGGTCGGCCATCAGGGCTTGGCCTACGAGGCGGCCCATTTCGCCCAGTTGGTCAGCGACGGCTTCACCGAATCGCCGCAACTGCCACTGGCCGAATCGGTGGCCATCATGAGCGTCCTCGACAAGGTGCGCCATCAGCTTGGCGTCCGCTACCCCGGCGAGTAGCCGATCTACTGCTCATATTGGAACCGTCCCCAATATGAGCAGCGCTAGTGGAACCGTCCCCATGAGCCGTTCGGAGGAACCGTCCCCGTGCGCAGGGGGCTAGTGGGTCGGTAGTTCCTGGTTGCAGACCTCGGCGAGCCAGGTCATGGAGTCGGCGTCGTCGACCCAAAGGTGGCTGAGCCAACCGTAGGCGCCAGCGGCGTCCACACACTCGATGCGGTCATCGATGAAGGCGACCTGATCGGGATTCACCTCGAGTTGGGCGGTGACCGCAGGGAACACCGCCGGGTCAGGTTTGCTCAGCCGCAACTCTGAGGAGATGAACACCCGATCGATCAGCGCCGACCAGTCGGCGAGGCGCACCGCTCGTCCCAAAGCCAGCGGGCCGTTGCTCACCAGGGCGGTGCGTAGCCCCCACGAATAGACAGTGGTCAGCATCGCTTCGGCCGAGGGACGCAACTGAATCCACAATTCGGCGTCCAGATTGGCCAGGTGGGTGATCCGCGCCGCCGTCGGCTCCAGGCCGAGGCTACTGAGCAGCGGGCCCCAATACTCCACGCGTGAGCCACCGCCGTCATAGGCAGACCGACCCGTCCAGTAGAGCTCTTCGTACTGGTAAGTGAGCACACCTAGGAACTCCGCCGGAGCGGAGAAGAGATCGGGCGGTGAAGCCAGCACCTTGCCCAGATCGAAAGCGACGAAGCCGATCACCTGCCCAGGCTAGCGCCTAGGCCTTGCTCTGATGCGGGCGCAGCGACCTACACTCGCCCAATGGCGACCATAGTGGGGGCACTGCGATGGCTCATCCGCGGCTGACGTCCTACCTGGGACGCTCCCGCCTCGCGCCCATTGGGCAGGTGGCCCTGGCCGCCGGCGTGGAGTGGTACGACCAGAACCTTGCTGTGGAGCAGCTCGACGAGCGCACAGTGGCCATCGGGGAGCCGCGGTATTACCAACAAAACGTCAGCTACCTGATCAGCGGCACCGAGCGGGCCATCCTCTACGACACCGGAACCGGGTTGGCCGATACGCCTGGTGCGGTCAACACCCTTGCCGAGGGGCCGGTGGCCGCTACCTGTTCCCACCAGCACTACGACCATGTGGGCAATCTTGATCGTTTCGACGAAGTATGGCTTCTGGACCTGCCCCAATACCGGCGAGCCGTCCGAAATGAGCTGCTGCGGCCACCCGTGCGACTCCACCTGGGACCACTGGAGGCCATGCCCCGACCGGTAGTCCGGGTGGGCAGATGGCTGCCGGACGGCACTGTGATCGATTTAGGTGGACGCCAGCTTCGGGTGCTGCACCTACCCGGGCACACGGTCGACGGGATGGCGCTTTTCGATGAGAGTGCCGACCAGCTCTTTGTGGGCGATTTCATCTACCCCGGCGGCGCCTATGCCTTCACCCCAACCGGGAAGCTCGCCGACTACCTCACCTCAGCGGCCCGCCTACTGGAGCTGACGAGGGCGACGACTCAGATCTTCGTCGCCCACCCTGGACGAGTGCCGGTGTTCAGCACTCCCCGAATGACCAGGCAGGACCTCGCCGACCTGTGGGCCGGGCTGCGCACAGCGCAGGCGCAGCCGAACTCGGCGAAAGGACTCCTACTTCGGCGGTACCCCGCCGGTGCGCAGATGTCCATCCTCGCCAGGGCGCCCTGGGCTCGGCCTTAACCTGAACCGCACCAAGGGGTAGGTCGGCGGCGCCCCCAGCTCACGCCGCCGACCCGATATCCCGAACGTCGCGCCGCCGCGAAGGGCTGACGTTCTCTTCCTAATCGACCAGTCCGCCGAAAGATCGATTAGGCGGTCTTCAACAGCCGATCACGCCAACCGGGGAACAACAGGTCAGCATCGGCCGGGAAGGATTCGAAGGCTCGGGCGAACTCCCGATGCGTCGCCGCCCACTCCACCGGGTCAGCGCCAGCCGCCCAGCCGTCGTAGGCCTGGCGCAGCGAGCGAGCGCCTGCAGCGGGGCCGTCCAGGTGGCCGTAAGCGCCGCCGCCAGCGGTGTTGAGCAGGTTGCCGTGGCCGAGGTTCTCGAAGAAGCCGGGCAGGCGCAGCGCGTTCATGCCGCCGGAGATGATCGGGGTGGTGGGCTTCATGCCGTACCACTTCTGGAAGTAGACCGGGCCCTGGCACTCGTCGCGCTCGATCATGTAGGCGATGATCTTGTCGTCCGCCTCGCCTTCCATCTTGCCGTAGCCCATGGTGCCGACGTGGATGCCGGAAGCACCCTGCAGGCGGGACATCTTGGCCAGCACGAACGCGGTGTAGCCGCGCTTGGCGCTGGGCGAGGTGACGGCGCCGTGGCCGGCACGGTGGTAGTGCAGGTACTGCCCGGGGTACTGACGGCGGGCGGTGGTGACCATGCCGGGACCGCCGACGTAGCCGTCGACCAGGAAGGCCAGCTTGTCGGCGTCGGGGCCGAACACTTCCAGCGCGTAGTCGGCGCGGGCGCACATTTCGTAGTGGTCGTCGGCGGTGATGTTCATCGAGAACAGCTTGGCCTGGCCGGTTTCGTCCTGGGCGCGCTTCAGCGCGTCGTAGACCAGCGGCAGCACCTTCTTCAGCGGGCAGAACACCTGGTTGCCCTGCGGCGACTTCATCAAGAACGACGAGCCGCAGGGCAACCAGGTGTTCTGCCCGCTGAAGAAGGTGCTGCCGCTGGTCTACGACGCGCTGAAGCGCGCCCAGGACGAAACCGGCCAGGCCAAG
>DIVW01000001.1:698-79403 GCA_002428365.1 Propionibacteriaceae bacterium UBA6122 | reverse complement strand
GTCGCCCCGCACCCTGAAGGTGCCACGCGTGCCCGCCAGGTCGTTGCGGGCGTACTGGATGTCCACCAGGCGACGCAGGAAGCCGTCCCGGTCGGTCTCCTCCCCCACCCGCAGCCGCACCATTCGATCCACGTACTCCTGGGGGGTGCCCAGGCCATAGATGGCCGAAACTGAGGCCACCACGATGACATCGCGCCGAGTCAGCAATGAGTTCGTGGCCGAGTGCCGCAACCGCTCCACCTCTTCGTTGAGCGAGGAGTCCTTCTCGATGTAGGTATCGGTCTGGGGAACGTAGGCCTCCGGCTGGTAGTAGTNNTAGTCGTAGTAGGAGACGAAATACTCGACCGCGTTCTCGGGGAAAAACTGGCGCAACTCGTTGGCGAACTGGGCAGCCAGGGTCTTGTTCGGCTGCATCACCAGCATCGGCCGCTGCAACCGCTCGGCCAACCAGGCCACGGTCGCGGTCTTTCCGGTACCAGTCGCCCCGAGGAGCACCACGTGTTGCTTGCCCTCGTTAATCAACCGCTCAAGATCGTTGATCGCGGTCGGCTGATCACCGGCCGGCTCGAAGTCGGCCACCACCTTGAACGGCGCCAATCGCCGCTGCAAATCACTGACAGGTCGCACGATGAAGAGCTTAGGCGTCCCCACTGACAGTTTCCCGCCAACGCCGATCAGGCCCCGTCAGCCGAAGCCGACAGGGCCTGATCGCCTGAGGTTTACCTCAGCCAGCTGCCTGGCTGCCTAGCACCACGTTCAGCATCTCGTTGACACCGTCGAACGAGGTTTGTGGAGTCGATTCGGTGAACACGACCGTTGAGAACGAGGTCACCCCGTCGGTGCTTCGCACCGCCGCGAATGTCTGCGCGTACATGGTCCCGCTCGAGCCCCCAGAAGCCTGGACGAAGCCGGCCAGGCACTTGGCGACAGACAGGTTCTTGGCATTCACCGCCACCTTCTCTGCCTTAGCGAACTTGACCCCGCTCTGGTCCTTAAGCAGGCTCTTGCTGTAGGCCTCACAGAGTTGGGTGGCCGTGTTGCTGGCATCCAACTTCTGCACTTCAGTGATCAACATGGCCTTGCCATCCTGCACCTTGATCACACCCTCACCTTGGCCAGCGATCTCCCAGCCGTCGGCGACCGCGAACTGCACGCCATAGCCAAGATCGACCGCACCACCGGTGGGTTGAGTCGGCTGTTGAGTCGGCTCAGTCGGCTGCTCAGTTGGCTGCTCAGTCGGCGGGGCAGTCGGCTGGGTTGGTTGAGCCGGGGTGGACGGAACCGTCGGCCCACTCGGGGTCTTCGGCGTCTGCGCCATCAACATGAAGCCGCCGCCAACCAGGGCCAGCGCCACGACCGCAGCGATCACGATCAGCAGCACCTTCGAGGAGGACGCCTTACCAGCCGGCGGCTGCGGGTAACCACCCTGGGCCGGGTAGCCACCCTGACCGTACGGCGCCTGCGGGTAGCCCCCAGGCTGGAAGCCACCAGGAGCCGGATAACCCGGAGCGGGAGCCTGCCCGCCAGGTGGGAACTGGCCCGCAGGTGGGAACTGGCCCGCATTCGGAGCTTGGTAACCAGCAGGCGGCATGCCCTGGCCGGGCTGGCCGCCGGGGACCTGAATTGGTCCATTCGGTGGGGTCTGGCTCATTTCTCGCCCTCCTCGCTGGCAGCGGATCCAGCCGACTCAGGCTTGGCCCCACCTGACTCTGGTGGTGCCGCAGCTGCGGAACTCCCTGCTGACACTTTTGACCTACCTCTGGCCGACTGTCCGCAGGCGCTGCAGAAAGCCGCCCCAGGTAGCAGCGGCATCTCGCAGCGGGGGCAGAAGCCCAGCGCGTCGCCCTGTTCGGCATCTTCGGCGCGGGAGGCCGCTTCAAGCGCGCCCTCGAGCAGCGCAGTCTGAAGCACGGTGCGCAAGCGCAGGATCAGCAGGCCAAGGACCAACAAGCCCCACAGCACCTGCAGCACCAGCGAAAGGCTGGGGGTACCGACGAACCCGAGCAGGTAGACCCCGCCACTGAAGACGATGTTGGCACCGATCGCCAGCAACAGTCCGCCGAAATACCGACCCGTGAAACCGTCATAGCCCTTGCCCAAACCGGAGAACTCCGCCACGGCCAGGCCAGTTGCGGTGCCCATCACCAGTGGCTTGACGAAGCCTTCCAGGAATACCAGCGAGGCCAACTGGGTCGGCTGCCCGACCACCATGCCGCCAGTGAGCAGATCCCAATGGCGCACCAGGGTGTCGAAGCTGGCGTAAGCCACCCCACTGATGACCCCGAAAGTGAGCCCGTCCATCAAATCGTCGAAAGCCGGACGGCTGGCCAACACCAGCGGTCCAACTTGGCGAATCAGCTCGCCGACCACCGGCACCGCAACTGCGACCACCAAGAAGCCGGTAAGCGTGGGCATCGCAGCCACGATGCCGTCCGTGCCGCCGACGGCAGCGTTGAACGGCATCCAGTTCAACCAGGCGAGGGTGAACAGCGCCGCCAACACGCCGGTTAGCAAGAAGCCGAGCCCAGTCACTGCGACTGGCGCGTCCTCCCACATATTCACGTCGTAGAGGTAGGTGATGTAGACCACCGGGATAGCAAAGGCCGCGATCAACAAGGCGATCGGCATCGCCCCTAGAACAGCGGCCAGCAGCGCGGCGACCAAGGTGATCGTCAACGCCGTCCGGTAGGTCTGTGGGTGCCGGCCAGCTTCTCGAGGCATGATCGAGGAGATCAGTGCGAAGGAAGCTACCGGCTCATTGGGGGCGAGCGCGAAACGCCGGTTTGCGCGTTCAGCCCCAGGTACTAGGTCTTGGCCGCAGCGGTGACAGAAGTGTGCAACCTCTGGCACCGCAGACTGGCATTGTGGACAATCCATGAATGGCCTCCTGCATTGCGTTGGGCAAAGCATAGAGGCGTACACAACAGGCGGCGGGGAGGTTGCGGGTGCCCTAATCACTCATTGACTGGGTGGCCACCCGCTCGGCCCAAAACCGATCCACCGCTGACCGCAGTTGCCGCGGGGTACCGTTATTGGTGATCACAACATCAGCCCTAGCCAGACGCTGCTCGCGGGATGTCTGAGCCGAAACCCTTGCCGCCGCTTCGGCGTCGCTTAGCTGGTCACGAGACCGCAGCCGGGCCAATTGCACGGCGGGCTCCACGTCAACTACCACCACCAGGTCGAAGGAATCAGCCATCCCCACCTCGACCAGCAACGGGATCACTTGGACGACCACCGAACCCGGCGGTGCGGCCTGGGCAAGTTCGGCGGCCCGCGCCCGCACGGCGGGATGAACGATCGCCTCCAGATCGGCCCGCGCCTGACGATCAGCGAACACCACTCGCCCCAGGGCTGGACGATCCAGGCTGCCGTCTGCGGCCAGCACTTCGGCGCCAAATCGTGCCACGATGGCACTCAGGCCAGGGGTGCCGGGGGCCACCACCTCCCGGGCCAGCACATCGGAATCGATGATGACCGCACCGAGTTCGGCCAGTTGGGCGGCCACAGCCGACTTGCCGGCGGCGATCCCGCCAGTGAGCCCGATCATCATGGCCAGAAATCCCGCAGGTCGGCCAGCAGGCGACCCGCCTGGTTGGCAGTCGACGACCCCTCGGCGGCAGTCAGGATCTGCCGCACGAAGAGGGCGGTCTCCGCGCCGGAGTCGAGAAACAGATCCACTATCTGCCGGGCCGCCCGGCCCTCGTAATTGCCGGTGCCGTTTGCCGTGGCCCTATCGATCCGCCTGGTGTAACTCTTCTTCACCTTGCCCAACGATCCGGTAAACGGAGTGTTGCTGCGGCTCAACGCGTCGAGGAGTTCTTCGGACGCGCTCCCGGTGGCGTCGCTATAAGTCACCACCAGCAACTGGTTGCGTCCATTCGACAACAGGACGCGAGATTCGGCGACGCCGTCCACCTGCCAGCCCTCAGGCACGTCGAAGGTGGTCCCGCCGAACTCGAAGTCGTTTTGGTCTACTGGCTCATCGGCGGAGTCATCAAAGGGGTCTTCCTCTGTTGACCAGTCGCCCGAGTCAGTGCTCAATTCGCTCTGACCTGTTCCAGCATCGGCAATCATCACCAGCCCACCAAGGACGGCGATGCCCGCCACGCCAGCGATCACGCCGCGGCGCGAAGCCTGATGAGAGCTTGCCCCGGTCGGACCACTCGGCTGGTAGGCGCGCACCACCAGCGGCGCTGGCGCTGGTGGATCAGTCCAACGGTTCGGCTCCGGTGAGTTCGCCGGCTCAGAACTGTGCGGGTAGTTCTCGTACTGGGTGGGTGGCTCGGCGCTCAAGCGGCCCTCCTTAGTCGTCGAAGCGAGTCCAGCATGCCAGGCAGAATCGCCGCAGCGAAGGTTTCGGCCAACCGAAAAGCCGAAGCGCCCCCACCGAACGGTGGAGGCGCTTCGAACTAAGGGGTTGGTCAGCGACCGCCGGTGAGCTTCTCCCGCAGAGCCTGCAGAGCCTCGTCAGAGGCCAGCGAACCTTCGGGGGCAGTCTCGTCCACACCGCCAGCGGAGTAGGCCGCGGTGTTGACCTCGGTGACCGCAGCCTGCACGTCGGCAGCCTCGGCCTCCTCGACCTGCTTCTTGTGGGCCTGCCAACGGGCCTGAGCCTCGGCGTACTGGTGCTCCCAGGCGCGCTGCTGCTCTTCGTAGCCGGACTTCCACTCCTGGGTTTCGGGATCGAAACCGTCGGGGTAGATGTAGTTGCCCGCATCGTCGTAGGAAGCAGTCATGCCGTACAGAGCCGGGTCGAAATCGTCGGCAGCGATGTCGACACCCTCGTTGGCCTGCTTCAGGCTCAGCGAGATCCGACGGCGCTCCAGGTCGATGTCGATGATCTTGACCATGACCTCGTCGTTGACGGTGACGACCTGCTCGGGGATCTCCACGTGACGCTCGGCCAATTCCGAAACGTGCACCAGGCCCTCGATGCCCTCTTCCACCCGGACGAACGCACCGAAGGGCACCAGCTTGGTGACCTTACCCGGCACGATCTGACCGATCTGGTGCGTACGAGCGAAGGTCTGCCACGGATCTTCCTGAGTCGCCTTCAGCGAAAGCGAAACCCGCTCGCGGTCCATGTCGACGTCCAGCACCTCAACGGTGACCTCGTCGCCAACCTCGACCACTTCGGACGGGTGATCAATGTGCTTCCAACTCAGTTCGGAGACGTGCACCAGACCATCCACCCCGCCCAGATCGACGAAGGCGCCGAAGTTGACGATGGAGGAAACCACACCCTTGCGGATCTGACCCTTGGTGAGCTGGTTGAGGAAGGTGTGACGCACTTCGGACTGGGTCTGCTCCAGCCAAGCCCGGCGGGAAAGAACCACGTTGTTGCGATTCTTGTCCAGCTCAATGATCTTGGCCTCAAGCTCCATGCCAACATAAGGCAGCAGGTCGCGCACTCGACGCATCTCGACCAGGGACGCCGGCAGGAAGCCGCGCAAACCGATGTCGATGATCAGACCGCCCTTAACCACCTCAATGACGCGACCGGTGACGACCCCGTCCTCTTCCTTGACCTTCTCGATCTGGCCCCAGGCGCGTTCGTACTGAGCGCGCTTCTTGCTCAGGATCAGGCGACCTTCTTTGTCTTCCTTCTGCTGGACCAGGGCCTCGATCTCATCACCGACGCTGACCACATCGAAGGGATCGACGTCGTGCTTGATGGAGAGTTCCTTGGAAGGAATGACGCCTTCGGTTTTGTAACCGATGTCGAGCAGGACCTCGTCCCGATCGACCTTGACGACAGTGCCGGTCACGATGTCGCCGTCGTTGAAGTACTTGATGGTCGCGTCGACCGCTGCCAGGAATGCTTCCGGCGATCCGAAATCGTCGATCGCGACGGTGGCTGCCTCGGGAGTTGAGGTCATGTAGTAGGGCTCCGATGGGTTGGAATATTCAGATGGTCACGCCACGACCATGCTTCGATTGGATTGGGCCAGGCTGACCCTGGGATCGTCCGCACGACAGCGCGCCGACCCCCTAGGTCTGAGGTCATGCCGGTCGTAGTGCAACCGACAGCCTATCGATCCGCTACGCGGAGGGTCAATCTGGCCGGACCTGGCGGGGTTAGGCTTGGGGCCGAGGCCAAAGGAGGACCCCAACATGAGTGGCACCGCCATCATCCATGATGCGACCCTGACCCCCACCAAGCTCGAATTGCTCGCCGGCTGGCTGCCCAAACAGCCCTGGTTCGCCGGCCGCGCTGACGACCTGGAAAGGGTGGCCGGCTATCGGTTCGTGGACCCTGACGGCGAGGTGGGTATCGACACCCTGCTGGTGCGCTCGGCTGGAGTCACCTACCAAGTTCCCCTTACCTACCGAGCCGAACCGCTTGCCGAGGCCGCCGATCACCTGATCGGCACCATGGAGCATTCGGAGCTGGGCACCCGCTACACCTATGACGCTCTCGGCGATCCGGTCTACACCGTCGAGTTGCTGCGGGTGATCCACGAAGGTGACACCGAGTCCGAGTTGTCGCGTGGAGAGAAGACGATGACCGTCCTCGGCAGCGGTGTCGTGCCGGTGTCCAACGCATCCGGGGAGATGATGCGGGTCATCCGGGTGCTGGACGGCGCCCATGTGCCCACCAACCGCCCGCCGCTGGGCACCCTCACCGGCCATTGGACCGACGCCGATGGTGAGCAGGAACAGACCCTGGTGATCCTTCGCTAAGCCTGGTTCGGCTGGCTCGGGTTCAGTGGGCGGCTTGGTGCCAGGTGCGCCCGGTGCCCACTGAAACCTCCAGCGGAACCGCCATTGCCACCGCGTGACCCATCTTGTCCCGCACCAACTCCTCAAGCTCTTCGCGCTCACCCTCGGCCACCTCGAACACCAACTCGTCGTGTACCTGCAACAGCATCCGGCTACGCAGCCCGCGACTCTTCAGGGCAGTCTCGACGTCGAGCATGGCGACCTTGATGATGTCGGCCGCTGATCCCTGAATCGGGGCGTTCAGTGCGGCCCGTTCGGCCATTTCCCGGCGCTGCCGGTTGGAGGAGTTCAGATCAGGCAGATACCGCCGCCTGCCCAGCACGGTCTCGGTGTAGCCGGTCTGGCGAGCCACGGCAACAATCTCGTGCAGGTAGTCGCGCACATGCCCAAACCGCTCGAAGTACTCATCCATCAAACCCTTGGCCTCTGAAACCTCCACCTTCAGCTGCTGGCTCAGGCCGTAGGCGCTGAGCCCGTAAGCCAGGCCGTAGTTCATCGCCTTGATCTTGGCTCGCTGGGGGACGCTCACCTCATCGGCAGCAACTCCGAAGACCCGCGACGCCATGATGGTGTGGAAGTCCTCGCCAGTCGAAAAGGCCTCGATCAGGCCAGCATCAGCGGACTGGTCAGCCATGATCCGCATCTCGATCTGCGAGTAGTCGGCGGTCAGGAGAGTCTCATAGCCTTCCCCGACCACAAATGCTTCCCGAATGCGTCGACCCGCCTCGGTGCGAATGGGGATGTTCTGCAGATTCGGGTCTGTGGAGGACAACCTGCCAGTGGCCGCAATCGTCTGGACGTAAGTCGTGTGCACCCGGCCGTCAGGGGCGATCGACTTCTGCAGGCCCTCAACGGTCTGGCGCAACCGGATTTGATCTCGATGCCGCAGCAGGTGCGCCAAGAACGGATGCTCAGTCTTAGCGAACAGCAGCTCCAGCGATTCCGCGTCGGTGGTGTAGCCGGTTTGGGTCTTGCGAGTTTTCGGCATCCCCAACTCGTCGAACAGCACCGCTTGCAGCTGCTTGGGTGAGCCCAGGTTGATCTGCTTGCCCAGCACCGCGTGCGCATCGGATTCGGCGGTGGCCACGGCGGCATCGAACTCGGCATGGAGGTGGTCAAGGTAGGCAGCATCGATTGCGATCCCCACTGCTTCCATCCGGGCCAGGGTTCGCGTGAGCGGCAACTCAACCTCGCGCAACAGGCTCGTGCCACCCTGGGCTTCCAGTTCCGCCTCCAACACGGTGGCCAAATCGATCACCGCCCGAGCTCGCACCATCGCCTCAGCACCCGCGTTCTCGGTGTCGAACACAAACGCCGCCTGGTCGCCCTCGGCTGCCCCAGTTCCCGAGACCGCCAAATCTCGCCGCAAATGGCGAGCGGTCAGATCGCCCAGGTCGTAGACCCGCTGATCCGGACGCAACAGGTAGGCCGCAAGCTGAGTGTCGCTGACCAACCCGGCCAGCTCCCAGCCGCGGGCCCAGATCGCCAACATCGGCCCCTTGGCATCATGCATCGCCTTCGGCGCTGCCCCATCGGCAAGCCAAGCACCCAGAGCCGCATCGTCTGCGGGATCAAGCGTGGTCACCTCGATCCAGGCAGCCGCACCATCGGCCGCGGCCAGCGCCAGCCCGGTAACGTCGCCGGTGCCACCGCGCCAGCGCCCACTGACGTCGATGCCAACCACCCCGGATCGGCCGTGCTCAGTCAGCCAGCCAGACACCTGTCCGGGCGCCAGAACTTCGCCAGCAACCTCGAAACCACCGGAGCTGATCAGGTCGTCGGCTGGCAGAGTCTCCATCAGCCGGTCACGCAGGACGCGGAATTCCAAGCCGTCGAACAGCATATGGACGGCTTCGCGATCCCAGTCGCGACGTTCCAATTCGGGAACGACCACTGGGAGTTCCAGGTCACCGATCAGCGCATTGAGCTCCCGGTTGCGCCGAACATCGCCCAGATGCTCGCGCAGCGAATCACCGACCTTGCCACCGATCTCATCGACATGCCGCAGCAGGTTCTCCAAGCCGTCGTAGGCCGCCAGCCACTTTGCCGCCGTCTTCGGGCCGACCCCAGGAACGCCCGGCAGGTTGTCACTGGTCTCCCCCACCAGCGCCGCCAATTCTGGGTATCTGGCCGGGGCCACCAGGTACTTCTCGCTTACCGTGGCCGGGTCGAGCCGAGCCAGGTCGGAGACGCCCTTGCGTGGGTACAAAACCGTCACCCGATCGGTCACCAACTGCAGCGTGTCCCGGTCACCAGTACAGATCAGCACCCGCAGCCCCGCAGCCTCGCCTTGGCGGGCCAAGGTGGCGATGATGTCGTCGGCCTCGAAGCCGTCAGCTTCCACATGCACGATGTTGAGCGCGTCCAGCACCTCTTTGATCAGCGCCACCTGACCGGAGAACTCCGCCGGGGAGGCCGAGCGGTTCGCCTTGTAGTCGGCGTACTGGGCGCTGCGAAAAGTCTGCCGCGAGACGTCGAAGGCCACTGCCAGGTGGGTGGGCTGCTCGTCACGAAGAACGTTGATCAGCATTGAGGTGAAGCCGTAGACCGCGTTGGTGTGTTGGCCGGTGCTGGTGGCGAAGTTCTCCACCGGCAGCGCGAAGAAGGCGCGGTAGGCCACCGAATGCCCATCGATCAACAGCAACGTGCCAGTCGGATCACCGTGGCCGGAGGGAGGGTTCGTCACAGACCGGAACTCTACCGGGGACGACTGACCACGACGCCCTGGGGTGTGCCAAGGTTGGCGAGTGAACGTTCCCGATTGGTTCGAAGGCTTACGCAGCCCATTGGACGACAAGATGGGCACGGAGTGGATCGAAATCACTCCGACCCGCGCCGTGGCCCGCTGCCCGGTCGCCGGTAATACTCAGCCCTTCGGGCTGTGGCATGGCGGCGCGTCCTGCGTCCTGGCCGAAAGCCTGGCCTCCCTGGCCGCGGCAGCCGAAGTCGGCCCCAGCGGTGCGGTGACCGGCGTCGACATCAACGCGACCCACTTGCGCAGCGTCACCGAGGGTTGGATCACCGGGACGGCTACGGCCATCCGGATTGGCGGCACCTTGGCCACCTACGATGTGGCGCTGGTCGCCGACAACGGGACGCAAGTATGCGCGGCCCGAATCACCGTCTTTCTTCGCCGCGCCCGGCCCGATTCAGCTACTTCTTGAGCGGACGGCCTTTGCCGCCACCCTTGGAATGCTCAATGACGCCTTCGGCAACCTCGCGCATCGACTTGCGCAGGTCCATCGCGGTCTTCTGGATCCACCGGAACGCCTCGGGCTCAGTCAGTCCGAGCCCCTCCTGCAACAACCCCTTGGCCTGGTCGACGGCCTTCCGCGATGCGAACCGCTCTTCCAGGTCGGCCACCTCAGCCTCGACGGCCCGAATTTCGGCGAACCGGCCAATCGCGATCTCGATGGCCGGCACCACATCTGAGCTGTCGAAGGGCTTGACCACGTAGGCCATCGCGCCGGCATCTCTGGCTCGTTCCACAAGTTCCCGCTGGCTGAAGGCCGTCAGCATCACGACTGGAGCGATTCGCTCTTCAGCGATCTGAGCTGCTGCGGTGATGCCGTCCATCTTGGGCATTTTTACGTCCATCACCACCAGGTCTGGAGTGAGCTCGCGCGCCAGCCGC
This sequence comes from Propionibacteriaceae bacterium UBA6122, assembly GCA_002428365.1. GTDB lineage: Bacteria > Actinomycetota > Actinomycetes > Propionibacteriales > Propionibacteriaceae > Propionicimonas. Next base: position 69,043 of record DIVW01000001.1, on the reverse strand, counting down.
AGCGCCTCTTCGCCATCAGAGGCCTCAGCGATCACCTGGTAGCCCTCCTCGGTGAGGAGTTCGACCAAATCCAACCGAATCACCGCTTCATCTTCGGCGACCAGGACCCGCAGGCCCTTTTCGGACGGGGTCTTCTCGGGAGCGTCTACCATGATCACTTTCCTGACGGGCATCTCGTCGTAGGTGGTGCGTGTTGAGGGTACCGTGCGTGCGTCCTTCGGTGCCAAGTTGTGGCAGAATCGTCGAGGCCCCTGCCGGGGTGGCGGAATGGTATACGCGGACGGCTCAAACCCGTCTGCCCATTAGGGCGTAGGGGTTCGACTCCCCTCCTCGGCACTCATCGGACCTGGCGTTTAACTAGGGATACCGCTGCGCTGGCCAATCGCGGTGCGTCGCGCCTACCGGCAAACGTCGACACACCCGGTATGGGGGTCGCTCCAAGGGGGACTGTCGGCCGGACGTTGCACACAGCTAGCTTTGAGTAGCTCGTTCCGGGTCCGCCAGTCCCAAGAAGGTCGGTGCACGCCGACCAACTTGAGTCGGTGCCGTAGGCATCACGGATGCAGGATTGGCAGAAGGAAGGGTCCTCATGGACACCGGCCGCATTCGTAGCGCGCAATCGTGTGCAACTGACGCGAGTGCTGCCGCACGCGAGTTTCACGCCGCCGTCGCGCAGCCGCAGATGGCGTTGGTGATCTTCTTCTGCTCTGTTGATTATGATCTCGACACGTTGGCTTCAGAGATGCGGCGTCTCTTTTCGGGCGTTCAGGTCATTGGCTGCACAACCGCAGGCGAAATCGGGCCCAAGGGCTACCGCGACCACACAATCTCCGGAGCAAGCTTCCCCCAGGAGAGCTTTACTGCTGCGTGTGGCCGGATCGATGGATTGCAAACATTCGAATCTATCCAGGCGAGCTCCCTAGCGCAGGATCTCATGCAACGGCTGGAAACCCTGGAACCGCAAGCCGAGGAGAGCAACAGTTTCGCATTTCTCCTGATCGATGGGTTGTCCGTGCGCGAAGAGCCAGTGACTCGCGCCCTGCAGAATGCCCTCGGGAGAATTCCGTTGGTGGGAGGCTCGGCCGGCGATGGCCTGAGTTTTGGCAGAACGCACGTGTATTCGGACGGGAGCTTCCACACCGATAGTGCCGTCCTGGCAGTGGTCACCACTCCCGCGCCCTTCAGGATCTTCAAGACCCAGCATTTCGTCCCCACGGACCAGCGTTTCGTGGTCACGGTCGCGGATGCCGCGCACAGGATCGTCAATGAGATCGATGGCTGGCCCGCGGCCGGGAGATACGCTGAAGTCCTTGGGATGGGCGTAGAGAGTCTTGACCCCAGCCGCTTTGCGGAGCAGCCGATAGTGGTGGTAATCGATGGCACGAACTACGTTCGCTCGATTCAGAAGGTCAACCCGGACGGCGGCCTGACCTTCTTCTGCGCTATCGAGGAGGGTCTTGTCTTGCGGGGGGCTCGCGGCGTGGATCTGGTGGGGAATCTCGAAGAGGCGTTTGCCGAGATACGTGGGGCGATCGGCCAGCCGCAACTGGTGATTGGTTGCGACTGCATCCTGCGGAAGCTGGAGATGACTCAGCGCGGACTGATCGATCGCGTTGCCAAGGTACTCCACGAAAACAATGTCGTCGGTTTCAGCAGCTATGGCGAGCAGCACCTCGGCGTGCATGTGAACCAGACCCTCACCGGCATCGCGATCGGCGATCTCGCCGATGACTGAACCCGGGTCCCCACTTGCCCCGGCTCAGCCCGCGTGGGCGGCGGAGTCCGTCCGCCTGAACAAGATCATCCAGGCGTTGATGGATCGCGCTGAACGCAACACCGGCGCCCAGGCCTCCGACTTCAGCATCTTCCAAACAACAATCATGCTGGAGGAGCAGGTGCGCCGCCGTACGGCAGAGTTGGAAGCGGCTCTACGTGAGAACGAGAAGATCAATCGTGCCCTACGCGAGTCTGAGGCGAGATTCCGCGGGTTAGTGAGTCAATCCCTGGTCGGTATCGTCCTCATCGAGGACGGCAAGTTCAGCTACTCCAACGCCAAGTTCGACGAGATCTTCGGCTACAGCTCAGCTGAAATCCGAGGAATGGGTCCCCTCCAAACGGTAGTTGAAGGCGATCGCGCGCTCGTCGCCGCGAAAATTCAGAAGCGTTTGGCTGGCGAGGCCAACCATCTCCAATACGTCTTCCGCGGGCTGCGCAAGAATGGCGAAGCCATAGATGTCGAGTGCCACAGCAGCGTGATGCATGTCGGCGAGAGGCCTCTCCTCATTAGCCTGCTCATGGATATCTCCGAACGCACCCGCGCCGAGCGTGCGGTCCAGGTCTTGCAGGAAGAGCTCCGCGAACTGTCCTTCCACGACGCACTGACCGGCCTCTACAACCGTAGATTCCTCGAGGAGAGTCTCCGGCGCGAACTGCTCCTTGCTGAGCGTACGGGGCATCCGGTTGGCGTGATCATGGGCGACCTTGATCACTTCAAAGCGGTCAACGACCGCTTTGGGCATCTTGCCGGTGACGAGGTACTTCGGGTCTTCGGATCGCTGCTGGAGCGTAATGCGCGCGCCAGCGACATCACTTGCCGCTACGGCGGCGAGGAGTTTCTGCTAATCCTTCCGGGGATGACCGAAGAAGGAGCTATCGAGCGCGCCGAAGAGTTGCGACGCACGATTGAAGCTGCCCACGTCAGCTATGGCGAATCGCAGATCACGGTCACGGCCTCGTTCGGCGTTGCCGCCTTCCCCCGCCATGGCCGAACCACCGACGAGCTAATCGCCACCGCAGACAGGGCGCTGTATTCAGCCAAGGCTGGCGGTCGCAATCGCGTTGGTCTCTGCTCGGAGCCCGGCACGAAGCTGGCAGACTCTCTCCAGACTCGCGATCAAGATTCCGTCCTACACCCGGATCTCACCAGCCCTCAAGATCAGCCCGCTGCCGCCCGGGCGGGTACCTGCCACCGAGTCCAGCCGCGCTAGTGAATACGCGCCAACCAAGGCGGACGTAGCGAGGGTTCCTTAGCCCGGGGAGGTTCGACTCCCCCTCGGCACAAAGACGGGCAGATCAGCGTGGCTGACCACAGGTGGTCTGTGCTGTCCGGCCCACGAATCGGTCAGCCAACCAAGCCTGAATCGCCGGAAGCTGGGGCGAATCGGCTCGGGCCGGGCTCTGATGCCCGAGCCCCGGAAAAGTTCGGTAGTCGACTAACTGACCCGCTCGGCACAGGTGGGCGACCCACGCGTCGGTGGACTGACTGCCAATCACCTGATCAGCATCACCCTGGGTCACCAGCAGCGGTGCCGAAGTCGTCGTGGGTGTGTTTTGGGCCAGCCGCGCCGCCAACGGCCCTGCCGCTGGCGAGGTCAGCCACTTCTGGCTCACCCCAGCGACCGAGACCCAGTTCTGCATCGCCCAGCCCGCCCCGCCACACCGATGGGCGGTTTCGGTTGCGACCGCCCGCTGGCCAGGATCGAGGTAATCGCTGACCACCACCTCTGGATAGTTGGCGGCGTAGCTATACAACAACTGCGAGGCCTGATCGCTGGTCGGGCTGCCGGCCAGCAGCACAGCGGGATCGACCACGGGCCCGTCCACCGCGACGCCAGCGATCTTCACCGCTGGTGCGTAGTCCGCAGCCAGTTGCGCGGCCCACAACGCAGCGTGAGCGCCTTGGGAATGGCCCCACAACGCCACCGATCCCAGCCGAAGCCCAGGGATCTGGGCCGCGGCGCGGACCGCGTCCAGCAGCGAACGCCCTTCAGCCACGCCAACCAGGTAGCTGGGTACCCCGGCCGTCCCTAATCCCGGATAGTCCGGCGCGATCACCGCGTAACCGGCCGCTAGAAGCTGCGGCACCACCGACAACCCGCCCGCCGCTTCGCCAATCACCGATGGTGCGCACCCCTGCGTGCTACCAGTCTCGGAATGCGCCCAGACGACCACCGGGAGTTGGGCTGCAGTGGTTGAGTAAGGGACGTAGACCACGGCGCTAGCCGCCACAGCTGTCCCGGTGGCGTCGTAGGTTGCATAGAGCACCCGGATGGCCATTCCGGCCGGAACCATGCCCTCGGCATAGGCGTCAGCCCGCAGCAGACTGCCAGCTGGGGTGTCCGCAGGGATGTCACGGTAGTAGAACTCCGAGGGATAAGGCCGTTGGTGATCGGCCGCAATCCCAGCAAACAGCAATGCCGTAGCCAGGCCGAGTCCGATTAGGCGCCAGCTCAAGCGCTGACGTTCGGTGGGGGCGCCCAGCCCGGTGGGCGGGTACCACAAGTCAATCAGCAGGCCGGCCCCCACCAGGATTAGCCGGAAGCCGAGAGTGATGGTCATCGGCAGCAGCACCACGTCGGCCCACAACGCGGTAAGCACGCCGAGCAGGCCGGTCACCACCCCCGTCACCAAGGCCACTGTGAGTCCGCCGGCGGCCGCGCCTACCAACATCGCTGGCAACCGGGTGCGGGAAAGCAGACCAGACCAGACCTCGAGGGCTCCGGTGGCAACCAGCAGCAGCCCCACCACCGCGCCAATGGCCATTACCGGCACCTCTGGCCAGATCAACAAGATCATGGCGCCAAAGAGGTACATCCCGCCGAGCAGCCATCTCGCTGGCGCGGCTCGAGTCCCCTGGACGATCTCGGCGAACGCTGCAACCGCCAGCCCAATGGCGATACTGACGACGAGAAGGGAGGGCGCTGAGAGCGGGCGCAGCGTCAGCATCGCCCCAACGAGCATGCTGGTCAAACCCATGGCAGCGCGAACTAACGTGCGCTTCCCCCTTCGCGCCATGCCTGAACTCTATTGCGGATTGCGCCAAGCCACCCAAGGCGCGACGGTTTTCACCTTCCGAACAGGCTCAGGCCATCTCGTAAACCCGCAGCGAGTTCGTCTGGTAGATCGTCCGGCCAGGGTTGCCCGCCACGATCACTACCCGATCACCGCGCTTGAGGAATCCGGTCGTGGTCAACGCGTCCTGCACCGAGGCGACCATGGAGTCGGTGTTGGTGTATTCAGGCGTAACGAAGGACTGGACGCCCCAGCACAAGGTGAGTTCTTGCGCGGTCTTCGGCAGCGGGGTGAAGGCCATGATCGGCACCTCCGAACGCAGCCGGGCCAGCCGATGCGGGGTGTCGCCAGAAATCGTGAAGGCGGCGAGATATTTCGCGTTCACCCGTTCGGCTACTTCTACCGCGGCCTTGGAGATCACCCCCGGGGTGGTGTGCGGATTCCAGGCCAGAGCGCGAATCTTGTCCAGACCCTCAGCCTCAGTCCGAGTGATGATTCGCGACATCACGTCCACGGCTTCGATCGCGTAGGCGCCTACTGCGGTCTCTCCCGACAGCATCAGGGCATCGGCACCATCCAGAATCGCGTTGGCCACGTCAGAGGCCTCAGCTCGGGTGGGTCGATGCGCAGTGATCATCGATTCCAGCATTTGGGTGGCCACAATCACTGGCTTGGCCCAGATCCGAGCGGCGTCAATGATCCGCTTCTGCACCGACGGCACGTCCTCCAGCGGCAACTCCACCCCCAGATCACCGCGGGCAACCATGAACGCATCAAAGGTGTCGATGACTGCATCGAGGTTTTCCAGGGCTTGAGGCTTCTCCAGCTTGGCGATCACTGGGACGTGACGCCCCTCCGATTCCATCACCTGCCGGACTGGCTCGATGTCGGCAGCGCTACGCACGAACGACAAGGCGACCATGTCCACCCCGTGGCGTAACGCCCAGCGCAGGTCGCGCTCGTCCTTAGCGCTCAACGCAGGCACGCTGACCGGCACTCCGGGGAGGTTGATGCCCTTGTGATCAGATACTCGTCCACCAACGATCACCTCGGTGATGACCTCGGTATCAGTCACCGCCAGCGCGACCAACTCGATCGCGCCGTCGTTGATCAGGATCTGGTCGCCAGCGGTCACGTCGGCGGTGAGAGTCTTCAAAGTTGTCGACGCACGCTCGGCAGTGCCAGCCACATCGTCGATGGTGATGACGAACTGCTGGCCGGCCACTAACTCAGCCGCGCCGTTCTCGAACTCCCCCAGCCGGATCTTGGGACCCTGCAAATCGGCCAAAATGCCAACCGGCCGCCCAGCGGCCCTGGCTGCATCCCGGATCCACTCCACCCGCTGGGCGTGCAGGATGTGATCCCCGTGGCTCATGTTGAGCCTGGCGACGTTCATTCCGGCCGCTACCAGCTCCACCAACTTCTCTGCCGAGTCGGTTGCTGGACCGATCGTGCAAACAATCTTCGCTCTACGCACGCCCACAGGCTAGTGGACGCACCTAGGTAGGCGCCTAAGAGTCCCTACGTACGGTTGCCAATGCGGCGACGAGGTCTTGGGGGTACTCTGACCGGAATTCAACGGCTTCACCGGTACGTGGGTGGACGAAGCCGAGTTGGACAGCGTGCAGCCACTGCCGCTCCAAGCCGAGTCGGCGCGCCAACACCGGATCGGCACCATAAGTGGGATCACCCACGCAAGGGTGGCGAATAGCTTGCATGTGCACCCGGATCTGGTGGGTTCGCCCCGTCTCCAGGTGCACCTCCAGCAGGCTCACATAGCGAAAGGCCTCCAGCACTTCATAGTGGGTGACGCTGTGCCGTCCACCGCCCACGACGGCCATCTTGTAGTCCGCGCCCGGGTGCCGTCCGATCGGGGCGTCAATCGTGCCCACCAGCGGGTCAGGAAGGCCCTGCACGAGGGTGTGATAAATCTTGCTTACTTCCCGGGAGCGGAAGGCGCGTTTGAGCGCGGTGTAGGCCGGTTCGCTCTTAGCTACCACCATCAGTCCCGTGGTGCCCACGTCGAGGCGCTGGACGACTCCCTGCCGCTCTGCCACGCCCGACGTAGAGATTCTGAAGCCAGCCGCGGCCAGGTGCTCAACCACCGATGGTCCATCCCAGCCGAGACTCGGATGGGCTGCAACGCCGGCCGGCTTGTCCACCACGACGATGTCGGCGTCGTCATAGACGATGCCGATGCCCGCCACCATCTGCGGGACGACCTCCACCACCGCGGCGGCGCCAATTTCCATCTCAAGTAGGTCACCGGCACGCACCCGATGAGATTTCGAAACAGTCTGCGAGTTCACCATCACCTGGCCGGCCTCGGCCAGTTCTTCGATCCGGCTACGGGACAGCCCGGTAATGCGGGCAGCGGCCGCATCGACCCGGTCACCGTCCAGCCCATCAGGCACCAGCCAGACGCTAGCCACCTGGGCTGCCGTCCTGCTCGCCGTCCTCGGCGGCAGCGGCGATGCCTTCATCCTTCAGCTTGGACCCGTCCAGGCCCACCTGGCTGATCATGCTTAACCAGACCACCAGCACCGCGGCTGAGGTGATGAAGATGTCGGCGACGTTGATAATCGCAAAGTAGGGCAGCTGGATGAAGTCCACGACGTGGCCTTGCAGGGGCCCTGGCTCCCGGAAGAGGCGGTCATAGAGGTTGCCCGAGATGCCAGCGAGCAGGAATCCCCCCGTCACCGCCCACCCGTAGTGCCGCACCCGCGGCAGACCCCAACCCGCAACACCAATCAGCGCAGCAATGGCGACGAAGGTGAGCACCACGGTGAAGCCCTCGCCCATGCTGAACGCCGCGCCCGGGTTGCGAATGAGCTGCAGGGTCACCAGGCCCCCCAACAGGGGGATCGGGTGTTGCGGATCGAGATTGGCGATCGCGGCTGCTTTGACTGCTTGGTCAACCACCAGCCCGGACGCCCCGATTGCCGCGGCCAGTACCCAGTACCGGCGCGCGGAACCGTTGGCGTGCTGAGCGGCTATCGCCGTTCCTCCCGCTGCTTGCAGGCCACACACATGGTGGCCCGCGGGAATACCTGTAGCCGATCCTTACCGATCGGTTCGCCACAGGACTCGCAGATCCCGTAGCTTCCCGACTCAAAGAGCCGGTAGGCGTTCTGAGCCTGTTCGAGCATCTCCCGGGCGTTCTGAGCCAGCGACATCTCTTGGTCGCGCTCGAAGTTGGACGAGCCAACATCGGCCGGGTCGCGCCCGGCTCCGTCGCCGCCATCCTCGAAGAGGTCGGCCAAGCCGGCCTCCGCGACCTCGATGGCCTTTTCCATCCTGGCCATTTCGGCCAGGAGCTCCTCGCGGATTTCTGCTACTTCTTCCTCGGTCCAGGGCTCTTCGCCCTCAGCAACCGGGAAGGAGGTTACGGGAGCCTTGGGGGTGGCCCCCCGACGCTGGGCCGGTGGCATTGTCAGATCCCTCCTGCTGTGATCACTGGGGATGGAGAGTACCAGCAAACGCGCCCCGGTCTTTCGACCGGGGCGCGTTGCGATTGCGTGGTTTTTCTAGCGGCCTTCGCCAAGTAGGGCGTCGAGCCTCGGCGTCGCGGATCCCTGCGACGGCTCGCTGAGGACGCCGGGAGCATTTCCGGGCTCAAGCCGAACCTCGCCGAGCGACCGCAACTGGCTCTGCAGATGATTGGTCAGCAGGCTGCGGTAGTTGTTCTCGAAGGAACGCAGCTGCTCCACCTTGCTCCGCAGCGTGTCACGCTCCGCTTCGAGCTTGGTGAACATCTCCGCTCGACGGCTCTCCGCCTCGCCGGTAACCGAGTCGGCACGCTGTTGCGCCTCAGCGGTGACCTTCTCAGCGTTGACCCGAGCCTCAGACTCGATCCGATCGGCGCGAGTACGCGCATCGGTGAGAGTCTCGTGAGCTTTCCGGTTGGCGCTGTCGATGACGTTCTCGGCCTCAGCACGAGCTGTTGCCAAGATCCGCTGGGCCTCCACCTGCGACTCGCCCACCAGGCGCTCAGCCTGTTCGGTGGCCATCTGCAGCAGCCTGGTGACTGCCGGGGAGGCCTCCGCGGACGTGGTCACCACGATGTTCTCGATCTTGCCGGTGGAGATCACGCTGCCGCCGACTGGCATGTGAGACGCAGCGTCGCCAGCCTGGCGAAGATTGGCTACCTCAGACCGCAAAGCTTGGATCTCGGATTGGGCTCGGGACAGCTCGTCACGAGCCGAACCCAACTCCTGGCTACGCCGGTTGAGTTCCTCACTCCTGCCAGCCAACTCGTTGCGGGTTCCTTCAAGCTCGGCTTCACGGCGCTGCAGGTCAGCCCTTGCGCGGTCGCTAGCACCGGAGTCGCCGGGGACGAAGACACTCGAGGGCTGGCTACTGCTCAGCGACTCGATCTGCTGCTTCAGTGCACCGTTCTCTTCGGTCAGCTGGGCGAGCGTCGCCTCGACTTTGTCGACGAAGTTGTCGACGTCGACCGGCTCATAGCCGTTTCTCCGCGCCAAGTGAAAGCGGGTCTGGCGGACCTGCTCCAGGGTCAGGGTCATTGCTCACCTCACGTGCTCGGTTACGAACCTCGGCCAAGCCGGGACTCGTTAGGTCGTTCTCAGGCTAGTGCAGCCCGATTGATCAATCCAATAACCAACTGTATTGCGTGGCCCGGGGGTAAACCGGAGGTACAGACATTTTTCCTCGCCGCTACCACAGGGTTCTGGCCAGCCAGAGCACGGCCAGGTACAGCAGCAGGAAGGCGAGATCGAGATTCACCTGGCCCAACCGCAACACCGGCACGAACCGCCCCAGGAATTTCAAGGGCGGATCAGTGAGGGTCGCGACGGCCTCGGCAACCACTTGCAGGGGCCCAACCGGGCGCCAATCTCGAATCAGCACGGGCATCCAGGAAAGTGCCGCGCGAGCGGTCAGCAAGCCCAAATACGCCCACGCCACGAGGCCGAGCGCCGCGAGCACCATCTGCATTAAGGCTTGTCAGATCAGGATTGGTTGAAAAATCCGCCAGCGAGGCGCTCTTTGTCCTCTGCGGTCACCGACACATTGTGTGGTGAGAGGAGGAAGACCTTGCTGGTGATGCGCTCAATGCTTCCGCGCAACCCAAAGATCAGCCCGGCAGAGAAGTCGACCAAGCGCTTGGCGTCAGCCTCATCCATGTCGGAGACGTTCATGATCACCGGGACACCTTCACGGAAGTTCTCCCCGATCGTGCGCGCCTCGTTGTAGGTGCGGGGGTGCACCGTGATGATCCGATTGATGTCGGCAACCCGGGGCTGATCGCGAACCGGACGCCGCGATTCGAGCTCGGTAACCGTCGCCGGTGCGTCCGCCGTAGTGCCCGACTTAGCCAACTCGCGCGCTGCTGGCACCTGTTCAGTGACATCGTCAGCCTGTGGATCAACCTCGGAGTAGTCATCGTCCGAGACCAAGCCGAGCCAAACAGCGGCCTTCCTCAAGCCATCAGCCATAGTCATGCCCCTTTAGGTTGCCGTACTCAGAAAAACTGTAACCCGATCCGGCGCCGGAGCCGGGAAGGCCGCCAACGACACGCGACGACGACCTTAGGTCGACTGCGACTCAGGGCAACCACACCACACCGGCCTGCCGGCCCGCTGCGGTGCCATCTCGTCGATGGGAATGCAGGGTTTCTGTCGTGCGGGTACAGGGGTCAACCCGGCTCACCACGCAGTCCAGGCCCACCAGCTGCTCAGCCGCCGCCCGGCCCAGGTCCAGACTGGGGGTCCCCCAGCTCGTCCAAGCTGCGGCAGCAGGCATCCGGTGGCAGTAGTCCGCTCGCAGCTCGGCCGGCACTTCATAACACTCCCCGCAGATGTGCGGACCGATCCAGGCCGAGATCGCCTCAGCTCCAAGGCGGCGCATCTGATCAACCACCGAAATCAACACCCCGCCAGCCAAACCAACTCGCCCAGCATGGGCTGCACCGATTACTCCGGCCTGGGAATCAGCCAGCAGCACCGGGAGGCAATCTGCCACGCGCACCGCCAACCCAAGTCGCTTGCTGGTGGTCACCAGCCCATCGGCGTGCTCGACTGCAACGGCACGAGCATCGCTGGCCGAGGAGACCACCAGCGCCCGATCCCCATGCACCTCATAGGCGTTCAACACCGGCAGTCCAAGCTCGGCTTCCACCAAATCCCAGTCAGCACCGCGCCAACTCGAGGCACTTCGCAGGGTCAGATCCAACCGCCCACCACTTGGGGCGACCGCATTGAAGAAAGCGATCCCGACGCCATCGGCGTCGGGATCGTTGGTGAAGCTGTACACCGTTGCCTGCCTCCTGAACTGGCGCTACTTCAGGAAATCCGGGACGTCCAGCTCATCGTCAGCCACCGGCGCTCGGCGGACCTCAGCCACCGGCACCGGAACCGCCACCGGAACCTCTGCCGTCTCATCGCTGGGACTCACCCGCGGTTCAGCCATCACTGGGGCCGTCGTCACTGGCTTGCGGGGCTCAATTTTCGGATCAAACCGAGTGGTGCGTTTCGGCGGCGCTCCCCCATCGAAGCCTGCTGCGATGACCGTCACTCGAACTTCATCACCGAGGGCATCGTCAATCACGGTGCCGAAGATGATGTTGGCATCCTCATGCGCAGCTGCCTCGATCAGGTTCGCCGCTGCTGAGACTTCGAACAGACCGAGATCCGAACCGCCAGCAATCGACAACAGCACGCCATGCGCGCCTTCGATGCTGGCCTCCAGCAGTGGCGAGGAGACCGCCATCTCCGCAGCGGCGCGGGCGCGATCCTCACCGCGGGCGGAGCCGATGCCCATCAAGGCCGAACCGGCGTTCTGCATCACCGCCTTCACATCAGCGAAGTCGAGGTTGATCAAGCCAGGGGTCGTAATCAGATCGGTGATGCCGGAAACACCCTGCATCAGCACCTGGTCGGCTTGGCGGAAAGCGTCCAGGATCGCAACGTGATGGTCAGTCATCTCCAGCAACTTGTCGTTGGGGATGACGATCAGCGTGTCGACCTCTTCGCGGAGGCTGGCGATGCCGTCCTCGGCCTGGCCGGAACGTCGTCGACCCTCAAAGCTGAATGGACGGGTCACCACGCCGATGGTCAAGGCGCCCAAGGAGCGCGCAATCCGAGCAACCACCGGGGCGCCACCGGTACCAGTGCCACCGCCTTCGCCAGCGGTAACGAACACCATGTCGGCGCCCTTGATTACCTCTTCGATTTCGTCGGCGTGGTCTTCGGCGGCCTGTCGCCCCTTGATCGGGTCGGCACCAGCGCCGAGTCCACGGGTGAGGTCGCGGCCGATGTCGAGTTTCACGTCGGCATCACTCATCAAGAGCGCTTGGGCGTCGGTGTTAACCGCAATGAACTCAACGCCGCGAAGACCGGATTCAATCATCCGGTTCACCGCGTTGACGCCACCGCCGCCAACCCCAACCACCTTGATGATGGCCAGGTAATTCTGGGAGGCAGTTGCCACTTGACCCACCCTAACTGAGCAATCGAGAAAAACTTGGTCCGCAGAAGCGCAGGCGGGGAAGGTGCGTGCTCCGACGTGTTCTCAAGGGTATGAGGGGGCTTTTGGGCTTGTCCAAGAATGGTCCGGGCCACGGCGAGTCCCTCAACTGTGACTCTAGAGTTCCCGAACGGGTGACACCCGCGGCCGTCATCTCTTTGTCGGAAACCCCGGAGCCGAGACATCGAAGACGCGTCCGCCTTTGGTCAACATATCGTCCAACACCTGGCTCTTCAGCGCTGACTGCTCGGCACTACCCCAAATCACCCGGACGCCATCACGGAACTTCAACTCGATCCCGTCGCGAGTGCGCGCCTCCACCCGTTCCACCTTGGCGGCGGTGTCGGCGCTGAGAGCTGAGAAGACCGTCCCTACGTCGGCCAACAACTGCTGGTCGGAGGCCGGAGCCGCCACCAACACCAACCCTGAGGGCAGCTCGGTCACCGTTTGAAAGACCACGCCAGTAGCGTCGGCCAACAAATACCCACCGTCGGTGGGAATCGCGAGGCGCGCGCGGCGCTCGGTGATGGCAATCTGCAGGGTGTCGGGCCAGGCTCGCGAAACCGTCACTTCGCCCACTGGCGGCAGACCGGCCACCTGATCAGCCACCGCGTTGGCGTCGACCGCCGCCAGCGGCGTCCCTACCCGCACCCCAGCGGCGGCGATGACTTGCTGTTTGGTGAGCACCTTGGTGCCCGAGACTGCGATCTTTTGAATGGCGAAGGCCGGGGAGAAACCGACCAGGTAGATCAGCCCGGCCACCACCAGTACCACCAAGATCCAGGCAAGCGCCGTGGCGGTTCGGCCTCGCTTGCGCTGATCCGCCCGCAGCTTCAGCCGACTGGTGGCATCAGTCACCTTTGGACTCACCGATCGGGCCCATCGACCAGCTCGCGGGCCAACTTGGGGCCGACCTTTGTGACATCACCGGCACCGATGGTCAACACCACGTCCCCGGGACGCGCCAGGGCTGCCAGTAGCGACACCCCTTCGTCGAGACTCTCGGCATAGCCAACCCGGTCGGCACCGGCCACGGCCCTGGCCGCTGTGGCGACCAGCTCCCCGGTGACCCCCTCGATGGGGTCCTCCCTGGCCGGATAGATGCCGAGCACCACAATCTGGTCCGCGATGGCCAAAGCGGCTCCGAAAGCCTCCGCGAAGTCACGGGTACGGGTGAAGAGGTGTGGTTGGAAGCAGGCGACCAGGCGTTGTTCGCCGGCCAGACCGCGGGCCGCCGTCAGGGTGGCGACGACTTCTGTCGGATGGTGGGCGTAGTCGTCGAAGATACGGACCCCTTTGACCTCAGCCACCAACTGAAACCGTCGATAAGTGCCCGAGAATGCGCCAGCGGCCGCCCGCAGCGCAGCGCCGTCGACTCCAAGCAGGCGTCCAACAGCGTAGGCCGCCGCCAGGTTGTGCAGGTTGTAGCGACCAGGAACGGCCAACCGCAGCGGCCCGGAATCGCCATCAGCACTCAACACGGCCGATCCGCCGGACCCGCCCAACTGCAGCTCGGTGAGGCGAACCTCAGCCTGTGGGCTCTCGCCGAAAGTGAGGACCTGCTTACCAGCAGCGCGGATGGCCGGGATCAGCTCCTGGGCGCCGGGGTCATCGGCGCTGATCACCACGGCCGACACCGTCTCGGCCGTGGCCAACCGGACGAACCCTTCGGCATATGCCTGCGGGGTGCCCCAGTTGTCCAAGTGATCAGATTCGACATTGGTGATCACGACGATCTCAGCCGGGTATTGCAGGTAGGAGCCGTCGCTTTCGTCGGCTTCCACGACGAAAGCCGCCCCCTGGCCCAGCTGATGACTTCGGCCGGTGGTGGTCAGCGGTGACCCAACCACATAGCTGGGATCCGCACCGGCCACGTCCAGCAAGGTCGCGGTCATCGCCGAGGTGGTCGTCTTCCCATGAGTTCCGGTGACCGCAACTCCGCGTCGGCCCAACATCAGCGCCCCCAGCGCCGCACTGCGGTGCCAGATGCGCAGACCCCGCCGACGTGCCTCGGCGAGTTCAGGGTTGGTCTCACGCACTGCAGTGGAGACCACCACGGTCGAAGCATCACCCAACTGGTCGCGGTGGTGGCCGACAAAGGTCCGCACCCCGGACTGCTCAAGCCTGGCGAGGTTATCCGAAGCCACTTGATCACTGCCGCTAGTGGCTACCCCCAGTTGGCCGAACATGGCTGCTATCCCACTCATTCCGGCGCCGCCGACGGCGATGAAGTGCACCGCCCCCAAAGCTTGTGGCGGTAGCAGTTCGACCGGCTCGATCAGAGGCATCTGTTCAGTCTTTACCAACGGCCAGGCTCAACACCAACTGAGCCAACGCCCGGGCAGCCCCTGACGGAGCCAACGCACGGCAGGTGTCCGACATCAGCCGAAGCCGCGCCGGATCGCCGATCAGCGCCTGCACTTCACCAACCAGGCGGTCAGCAGTCAGCTCGACATCCTCGACCCGGACGCCCGCGCGGGCGTTGATTAGGAAATCGGCATTGCGGGCCTGCTCACCGTTGCCGTGCGGCAGCGGCACAAAAATTGTCGGGAGCCCGGTCATCGCGGTCTCCATCACGGTGGCGGCACCGGATCGTCCCAACATCAGATCTGCCGCGGCGTAGGCCAGGCCCATGTCGCTGACGTAGCCGAGTGGTCGATAGGTTGCACCAGTCTGGGGGTCTTCGATCGGCTGGTTCTGATCGGTGAAGTTCGCCGAACCCAACACGTGCAGGACGCTGATCCCGGCAGCGAGCAGGCGCTGCGCGGCATCGATAGTGGCCAGGTTGAGGCTGCGGGCTCCCTGCGAACCACCTGAGACCAGCAGCACCGGACCGGTTGGGGGCAGACCGAACTCCACCCGTCCAGCTGGACCGGTGGCCCGCCGGTCGAGGCCAGCGATGGCCGCGCGTACCGGCAACCCCAGCATCTGAGCGTGCGGCAGATCAGTGGCCGGGAAGGTGGTCACCACGTGGGGGGTGAACAGGGCGGCGATCTTGTTGGCCAACCCAGACACGGCATTGCCCTCGTGCACCACCAGCGGGATCTTCTCCCGCCGGGCGGCCAAGTAGACCGGTAGCGATACATACCCGCCGAAACCAACCACCACTTGGGCACGATGTCCGCGCAGCAGGGCGCGGGACTGATTGACCGCGGCGCGCAGCCGCGTGGGCACGCGCACCAGATCCCCGGACGGGCGCCTGGGTAACGGCACCGCCGGAATCATCGCCAACTCCAGGCCCGCCTCTGGGATCACGCGGGATTCCAGTCCTTTGGGGGTGCCAACACAGAGAATGTCGACCTCAGCTAGTTCGGCCAACTGCTCGGCGGTGGCGATCAACGGCGAAGTATGGCCGGCGGTACCACCGCCGGCCATCACCACTCTGATCGGACTGCTCACGATCGCCCCACCCTTGCTGTCGTCACCAGCGCTTTGGTCTTGTTTCGGTTCCGCTTGCGAGCATACGCGCGAGCATCGGGCTCTTGTCGAGCGCAGGCCAGCAGCACGCCCAAGCCCATCAAGTTGGCCATCAGCGCCGAGCCGCCGTAGGACAGCAGCGGTAGCGGGACGCCAAGCACTGGCACCATCCGCAGCACCACCGCGATGTTCAGTAAGGCCTGGATCATGAACCAACTGGTGACACCGGCGGCCAGATAGCGGGAGAACCGATCGTCAGAGCGCATGGCGATCCGCAGGCCGGCATAGCCCAACACCAGGAAGAGGCCCAGTACCGACAGCGTCCCAATCAAGCCGAGCTCTTCCCCGATGACGGCCAACACGTAGTCAGTGTGCGATTCGACCAAACCACTCCACTTCTGTCGACTCGCGCCGAGCCCTAACCCCCACCAACCCCCTGAGGCCAAGGCCGAGATCGCCTTCATCGGTTGGTGATTCACCCCCAGCGGGTCGCTGGTGGGGTTGAAGAAGCCAAAGATTCGATTCATCCGGTTCGGCGAGGCGATGACCAGCCCGATTACCCCAGCAGCCACTGCTGCAACCAGTCCCGCGATCACTTTCCAGGACGCACCGACGTACCACAAGGTGATTAGGACCAGTGCCCCCATGATCAGGCCGGTGCCAAGGTCGTCCTGAAGCACCACCAAAGCGATGAGGACCAGTGAGATCGGCAGGAACGGAATCAGCAGGTGCCGCGGGTCAGCGAGCTTCTTATGCTTGCGCGCCAGCACATCCGCGCCCCACATCACGATGGCGAGTTTGGCCAGCTCCGAAGGTTGGATGCGGAACCAGGGGTTGCCGAACTGAACCCAGTTGGTGTTGCCGTTGTTGGTGAAACCCAGCGAGGTGAAGGTGAGCAACTGCAGAACCAACGCACCCACCACCAGCGCCCAAGCCACCACTTTGAGGTGGCGAGGCTGCATCTTGGCCAGAATGAAGGCACCTACCCCACCCAGGATCAGGAAGACGACCTGGCGCTTCACGAAGTAATAAGCGTCGCCCCAGCGAGTGAAGGCGTAAACGCTGGAGGCGGAAAGAACCATCACCATGCCCAGGGCCAACAGCAGCACCGCGGGCACGAGCACCAAATAGAAGCTGGCCTGAGGATGCGCCAGCCACTCGACCACGAGACTTCTTCGACGCCGCGGGTATGCAGACGCCGATTCAGTGCCGTGACGATCCGCAATGGGGGAAGCCAGGATCGCCAACGCGCGTTGCCCCCTATCCGGTCAACTCCGCGACTGCGGCAGCAAAGTCGTCACCTCTGGCCGCATAGTCGGAATACATGTCTTTGCTGGCGCAGCCGGGTGCGAGCAGCACAACATCACCGGAACACGCCCGGGATGCCGCCCACTGAACCGCCTGCCTCATAGCTCCATGATCCCCGGATTCGATCACCAGCAGCGGCACTTCGGGTGCGTGTCGTCTAATCGCTGCCGCGATGACCTCGCGATCGACACCGAGCACCACTACGGCTCGCAATTTGTCACCAATTTGGGTGACCAGTTCGTCAAAGCTGGTGCCCTTGGCCTGTCCGCCGGCGACCCAGACCACCGAATCGAAGGCGGCCAGCGACGCCGCAGCCGCGTGCGGATTGGTGGCCTTGGAGTCATCGACATAACGCACGCCGTTTCGCTCGGCGATCGTCTGGATCCGATGATCGCCGAGCTTCAGTCGGCGCAAGCCGTCCGCTACTGCCTGGGGTGGCACGCCGAAGGAGCGGGCCAGCGCACCGGCAGCCAGGGCATTGGCGATGTTGTGTGGCGCGTTGGGCACCACATCGGCGACCTTGGCGATCTCGACCGCCGAATCGTGACGTTGCGAAATGAAGGCTCTGTCCACGAGGACGTCATCGACCACTCCGAGCATGGACGGCCCCGGCACCCCGAGAGTGAAACCGATGGCCCGGGCGCCCTCAACCACGTCGGCATTCTCGACCAGCCGCTCGGTGGCCGGATCAGCCACGTTGTACACACACGATTGCTGGACCCGCTCGTAGATGAGCGCCTTGTCAGCGGCATAGGCGCTCATCGGATCGCTAATCCCGGTCGGCCAACCGGTCCGATCGGCGTACCACTCCAAGTGGTCGGGGGCGATGTTGAGCACCGCCGCCGAATGCAGGCTCAGGCTGTTCGTCCAATGCAATTGGAAGCTGGACAACTCCACCGCGAGCACGTCATAGCTGACTTCGTCCAACACAGCTTCAATGATCGGGCGCCCAACATTGCCGACCGCCGAGGTGGTCAACCCAGCGGCAGTGAGCATCGATTCCAGCATCCCGACGGTGGTGGTCTTTCCATTGGTGCCGGTGACCGCCAACCAGGGAACCTGGCGATCGGGCAGGCTCATTCGCCAAGCCAACTCCACTTCGCCCCAGATCGGAATGCCACGCAAGCGGGCCTGAGCCAACAGCGGAGCTGAGGGGAGCCAGCCCGGTGAGGTCACCACGAGATCGACATCTTCAGGCAGCTCGGCGGTGGCGCCGGGCCCAAGTCGAACCTCCGCATCGAGCATCTGCAGGACTTTGGCCTTCTCAGCGTTGGTATCGCTGGCCGAGTCGTCCAGCACCAGCACTCGCGCGCCCAGGTCGATCAGACCGTCGGCCGCCGCGAAGCCGGAGGTGCCCAGCCCGGCGACGACGACCCTGGCCTGCGGCCACGGCGAGAGCCGATCGGCATTGGCGATCCAAGACTTCACTGACCGACGACCCATTCGGCGTAGAACAATCCCAGCCCGACCGCGACGAACAGGCCACAGATGATCCAGAACCGGATCGTGATCGTGACTTCCTTCCAGCCCATCAGTTCGAAGTGGTGTTGCAGTGGCGCCATCTTGAACAGCCGCCTGCCACCAGAGATCTTGAACCAGCCCACTTGAAGCACCACCGAAAGGGTGATGATCACGAACAGGCCGGCCACGATGGCCATCAGCAACTCGGTGCGGGTCAACACCGAAAGCCCGGCCAGCGCCCCCCCGATCGCCAGCGAGCCAGTGTCGCCCATGAAGATTTTGGCGGGGCTGGCGTTCCACCACAGGAAGCCGAAGCAGGCCCCAGCCAGCGCGATCGACACCACCGCGAGGTCGTAGGGATCACGCACTTCGTAGCACTGCGGTCCGGCTCCGGAGGCTAGTGCGCAGGACTGGTTGTATTGCCAGATGTTCACAATCGCATAGGCGGCAAACACCATGGCCGCCGCGCCGGTGGCTAGGCCATCGAGGCCATCAGTGAGGTTGGCTGCATTGGACCAGGCTGAGATCAGGAAGACGATCCAGATGACCGCAGCCCAGACCGGCAACTGCACCCAGGCAATATCGCGCAGGAAGGAAATATACGAACTTGCTGGGGTGAGCCCACGGGCATCGGAGAACATCAGCGCCAACACGCCGAAGGTCACCGCGACCAGCCCTTGCAGGGTGAGCTTCATCGGTGCGCTCAGCCCGAGCGAACGCGCTTTGCTGATCTTGATCAGGTCATCTGCCAGTCCGACCATCCCTAGCCCGGTGAACAACCCGATCAGCAACAGCCCCGATGCTGTGGGCGGCGTCCAAGTGGCCAAGTGGGCTATTGCGTAAGCGAGGGCCACACTGAGGATGATGACCAAGCCGCCCATGGTCGGGGTACCACGCTTGGTGTGGTGACTGGTGGGACCGTCATCACGGATGAATTGTCCGTAGCCGCGCTCCACCAGGAACCGGATTGCATAACGGGTGCCCAACAAGGTGCCCAGCATGCTGAGTGCACCAGCCAACAGGATGCTTCTCATCGCTCACTCTCCGTGGCCGCTTCCTCAGCGAGCCGCTGGGCCACAGACTCCAACGCTAGCCCCCTTGAGGCCTTCACCAGAACAACATCTGCCGCCCGGGCCAAAGTTGCTGCTACCTCGGCTGCGGCCGCCGACGAGTCCACCACCTGCACTGCCGAGCCGTGTTCCCGCGCCCCGGCGGCGAGCTCTTCAGCATGGTCGCCCACGACGATCAGTTCATCAAACCCCAGTGAGCCAGCCAGCTCGCCAACCCGGTGATGCGCTGCAGCCGCCTCCGGGCCCAACTCGAGCATGTCGCCCAGGACGGCGAGCAGCCTGCCCCCACTGCGGCGCATCCCAGCGGTGGCCCGCAACGCTGCGGCCATCGAGTCTGGGTTGGCGTTGTAGGAGTCGTTAACGACCAGCAGCCCACCGGGCGCGTCCAACAATTCCATCCGCCAGTGTGATTTGGCGATCGCGGTGCTCAGCGCGTCGGCCACCTCGGCCACCGTCAGCTGCTGGGTGAGGCCCACGCAGGCGGCGGCCAGCGAGTTGGCGACCTGATGCAGGCCGCTCACCTGGAGCTTCACCTGCGCCCGACCTTGGGTGCTGCCGGCCGCCTGCAAAGTGAACCTGGCGCGCTGCCGGTCATCAACACTCACCTCGGTGGCCCACACCCGAAGGTCACCGAACCCCGGCTCAGCCTCGACTGCGAACCCGGCCAACTTGGCGGTGGTTTTGGTCGCCATGGCGGCCACCAACGAATCGTCTGCGTTCAGGATTGCCCATCCCGATGGGGGCAGTGCGGTTACCAACTCCGCCTTCGCCGTCGCGATGGCCTCGACCGAGCCGAACTCACCGACGTGCGCGTGCCCAACATTGGTGACCACCCCAACCGAGGGCTGCACAATGTCGCACAGCCACTTGATGTGTCCCTGCCCGCGGGATCCCAGTTCGCTCACCAAAAAGCGAGTCTCGGAGGCGACTCGTAATGCAGTCAATGGCGCCCCGATTTCGTTGTTGGCTGAGCCGACTGGTGCCACCGTCGCGCCAGCCTGGGCCAGCACCTGAGCGATCAGGTCTTTGGTGCTGGTCTTCCCCGACGAACCGGTAACCGCCACCGAGACCAGGCCGGTACCGATTCGCTCAGCAACCACAGCGGCAGCCAAATTGGCTAGTGCCTTCGCCGTGTCGTCAGCGATCAGCTGGGGGACGTCCAGGGCGAGCTGTCTGGCAACCAGCACGGCTGCTGCTCCCCCAGCCACCGCCGCGCCCGCATAGTCGTGTCCGTCGACCCGCTCACCGGGTAGCGCAACGAAAAGACAGCCAGGCGTCACCGCGCGCGAATCGATCACCACGTCGGGTCCGATTCCCGCCTCGGGCGCACCGACCAGGTGGGTTTGAGCCAACGCCGCGATAGCTCCTGCGGTCTTAGCCAGCATCACTGTCTCCTGAGCTTGGCCCACTCCTGGGCGAGGGCGGTGACATCGTCAAAAGGTACTGTGCGGTCGGCCAATTGCTGGCCAGTTTCATGCCCCTTGCCCAACACCGCGACCCAGTCTCCCTGGCCAGCCATGCTCAGCGCTAGGCCGATCGCGTCCCCACGGTTACCGCCATCAATCACCGTCGCCCCAGAAGCGAGGGCCACCCGCCGCGCACCGGCAAGCACACTGGCACGAATCGTGGCCGGGTCCTCACTTCGCGGGTTGTCGTCAGTAACCACCACCACTGCCGCTCCCAGGGCTGCCGCAGCCCCCATCGGTTCGCGCTTGGCCTGATCCCGGTCGCCGCCACAGCCGAGCACCACCAGCCGCCGCCCCGGCGGCAGCGCGGCCAAGGCCGCGGCGACCGACTCCGGGGTATGGGCAAAATCCACCACAGCGCTCGGCGCGGCCGGTCCGAGGTCGACCAGTTGCATCCGGCCGGGGACGTTGGCGTTGGCCAGTCCGGGCAGAGCTGCGTCCAAATCGACCCCAGCCAACTCCAACATGGCCACCGCAGTGGCGGCGTTGCGCTGATTGAAGTCACCCAACATGCCCAGATCGAATTCGAGGGTGCCGCTCGGGGTGGCCAACTGCAGCCGGCTACCACCGCCAGGCAACGGATCCGCGGCCACCACGCGGTAGTCAGCAGCACTTCCCCGGCCGGTGGTGACCAACCTGATTCCGCGAGTCGACACTTCGGCAGCGAGCCGTTGTCCGTACTCATCGTCAATATTGATCACCGCTGACCGGGCACGCCCGTCCCGGAACAGCCGGGCCTTGGCCTGGAAGTAGTCCTCCTGATCAGCGTGGAAATCAAGATGATCACGTCCGAGGTTCGTGAATCCGGCCACGTCGAAGGTCAACTCATCAGTGCGCGAAAGCGCCAACGCGTGAGAGGAGACCTCCATGGCCACCGCAGTTGCGCCCCGCTCGACCAAATACGCCAAGAGCGCTTGCAGATCCGGCGCTTCGGGTGTGGTCACGGTGGTGCGCGAAGAGGCCAGAGTCTCGGCGTCAAGCCGGAAGCCTAGGGTGCCGATCGTGCCCACGTGCTGACCGGAGGCACCCAGTCCGGCTGCGAGCAGGAAGGTGGTCGACGTCTTGCCAGTGGTTCCAGTGACCCCGAGCAGCGCCAGTTGGTCACCCGGACGTCGGTAGACCTCTGCGGCCAGCCGGGCCATTTCCGCTCGTGGATTCGCGCTGATCACCACCACCGCTGGCAGGCCCGCGGCGATGTCGGCTCCGGCCGCGTCGGTGAGCACCGCGACGGCCCCGTTGGCGACGGCCTGGGCCGCGAACCGAGCACCGTGGGTGCTGGCGCCCGGCAGGGCCACATAGAGGTCACCGGGGGCGATATTGCGCGAATCGAGACTCACCCCGCTGATCGGCAGCTCGGGCGCCTGAGGTAGCAGGGATGCCAGGGAAACCGGTACCAAGTGGTCCGGACGCAGGCTCGTCGGAGTTGCTGTCATCACCGCCAACCCTAGTGGTCTACTCAGGGTTCGATCTTCAGCTTCGGCGCCTCGGTCGTCGACTGCGGCACCGCATACCTGGCCAACGCCAGCGACATCAGCTTCTGCACCACCGGGCCAGCCACTGACGAGCCCGAACTGCCGCGACGGGGGTTGTCCACCACGACATAGACCACAAACCGAGGGTTGTCGATCGGGGCAACGCTGATGGCCGAGGTGACCAATCCGCGGAAACAGCCGCACTTGGCGTTGTACTTCTGCGAAGTCCCAGTCTTGGCTCCAACGCGGTAGCCCGGTACATCGAAGCGATGGCTGGAGCTGCTCTGCGCCATCGCCTCCATCATCGACAAGACCTTGACGGCTGCGTCCTCGGAGACCACTCGGTGCGACTTGCCCGCCGCAGTGTCCTGAACCGAACCATCGGGCAGGGTTTGGGACTTGATCAGCTGCGGCGGGTTGTAGACCCCGCCGTTAGCGATGGCTGCGACTGCGGCCGCCATTTGGACCATGGTGGTGGTCACCGCACTGCCGCCGAAAGCTTGGCCGTCGCGAGCGTAGTCGGGCATATCGGCGGCCGGAATCGAGCCAGCGGCTTCACCCGGCAACCCCACCTTTGTCTTGGACCCCATTCCAAAGGAGACCATGTAGTCATGCAAGGACTGCTTGGTGGCCCGCCTGGCCAACATGATGGTGCCGATGTTTGACGACTTTGCCACTACTCCGCGCGCGTAAAGCTTGATGGTGCCGTGGCTCCAGGCATCTTCCACATAGTGATCGCCGGACTTGATCTTGCCCGGGATGGTGATCAATTCGTCTGGATCCACCAGATCCTGGTCAAGCAACGCGGCGAAAGTGAGCAGCTTCTGCACGCTTCCGGGGGTGTAGGAGTCGGTGACTGCCCGGTTTCCCAGGTCGGACTGGTCAGCCTTGCGGTACTGGTTCGGGTCGTAGCCGGGAGCCACCGCCATCGTCAGGATTTCCCCGGTCATTCGGTCCACTACGACAGCACCGCCCCAGTTGGCGTCGGTGCGTCGCACCTGGTCAGCGATCAATTGTTCGGCCAGCCACTGCAGGCCCGCGTCGATGGTAAGGCGATAGCTGACGCCGTTCACCGCGGCGATGATCGTGTTGTTGCCCATCGGAATCTTCTCCCCGGCAGCAGATCCTTCGTAGACCTCCTTGCCCGGGGTGCCGGTCAGCGACTTGTTCAGGGTGTACTCCAGCCCAGCAGCGCCCACGCCCTCAGCATTCACATAACCCAGCAGATTCGCTGCCAGGGAGCCGTTGGGGTAGGTGCGAGTGAGCACATCCTCCTTATCGACGCCGACCAATCCAGCATCGGTGATGGCCCGCCTTAGCGCACGGTACGTCGCCGAAGGCACCACCGCAGCCAACACCTCCCAGTTGCTGTCGGACTTGGTCAGCTTGGGCAGATAGCTTTCGGTGGTACCACCCAGGTACTGCACCAACAGGGCAGCCAATCGCGCGGGGGCTGCGGCGGCCACCTCCTTGTCCTTGGCAGTCATTGGCGCGCTCATCCGACCGTTGGTGGCGATCATCCTCGGGCTGACCACTACCCGAACGGTGTCTTGGGTGTAGACCAGCAGCTCACCGTTGCGATCAGTGATGGTGCCGCGAATCGCTGGCAGCGGGCGGCTGACCGTCCGCTGATAGGCGGCTTTGTCGGCGACGGTGCTGGCATCGATCGCCTGCACCTGCACGGCTCGTCCGGCGGCGAGGGAGAAGACCACCGCCACCAAGATCAGCAAGATGCGCAGCCGCGGCACGGCAGCGGACACCGGCAACCGACCGGGCCGCTTCTTGGCGGCCTTCTTCTGGTTGAAGAAGCGATCCAACGGCCGGCTCACTGGTCAGTCCCGGTCTGGTTGGCCGCAGCCGCAGCCTTCTTGGCTGCCTCAGCAGCTTTCTTGGCGGCCGCCGCAGCCTTGAGCTTGGCTACCCGATCGGCTTCGGCCTGGTTATAGGCAGCGATTTGCGCCGCCGCCTCGGCGTCGCTGAGGTAGCGCGTCTCCGGTACCTCGTTGCCCTGTACCGGCCGGGGCGTGCCAAAGACCAAGCCATCGCTGAGCCGCATCGGCACCGCATAGGGATTTGGCCGCATGCCCAAGCCCTGCGCCGTTATGGCCAGGTTCTTGATCGATCGCGCGTCGGCCACCTGGGATTCAAGCTGCGAAACCCGATTGGCCAGCGCGTTGGCCTCATGCTGTTTGGCCTGTACAGCGAAGGCCTGGTCCTGCAGAGCAGTAGCCAGGACGACCATGCCCACCATGCCGATCGCAAGAATCGCAGCCATCACGAACACGAACGGCAAGGTGGCCGCCCGCCGTTGGGGTGCCTCCAGCGCACGCAGGTTTGGCTTGGGTTTGGCTTGCCGAGCCGGGCGGGGGGCTAGCTGGGCGGACATCAGGAAACCTCCTGGTTGCGGACGACAGCTCGTAAGCGAGCAGAGGCGGCCCTTGGGTTCAGGGTCGTTTCGTCAGGGGAAGGGCGCTCGGCGCCCCGAGTTAGCAGACTGAACTTGGCTGCATAGCCAGCCGGGACCGCAGGCACTCCAGCTGGCACGCGATCGCTGGTCGCGGCAGCGAAGGCGCGCTTCACCAGGCGGTCCTCGCCGGAGTGGTAGGCCAGCACGGCCAGCCGCCCGCCAGGTGCCAGTGCGTCCAACGCGGCCGGAAGCACGCCGGCCAACGACTCAAGTTCGGCGTTGACCACGATGCGCAGGGCCTGAAAGGTCCTCTTGGCCGGGTGTCCCCCGGTGTGCCGTGCGGCCACCGGAATGGCGTTGGCGATCACCGAAACCAACCGCGCAGATGAGTCGAACGGGGCAACATCGCGGGCTTCGACGATCGCCTGGGCGATCCGATTGGCGAAACGCTCGTCCCCGTGGATGCGCAAGATCCGAGAGAGCTCCAGCGCCGAGGCGGAGTTGAGGATCTCTGCGGCTGTGAGTTCTTGTTCAGGGTTCATCCGCATGTCGAGGGGAGCATCAACCGAGTAGGCGAAACCCCGCTCAGTGCTGTCGATCTGAAGGGAGGACAGTCCTAGATCAAGGCAGATGGCCTGAACTGCCTTCACCTCGGCTTCGTCCAGCACTTCAGCCAGTTCGTGATAGGTGGCGTGAAAGAGGTGAACCCGATCGCCGAACGGTGCCAGCCGGCGGCCAGCCAGCTCCAGAGCCTGCGGGTCACGATCAATACCGATCAGGCTGGCCTGCGGGCAAGACGTGAGCATCGCCTCAGCATGACCACCAAGGCCGAGCGTCCCATCCACATAGATCGACCCCGGTGCCTGAAGGGCGGGTGCCAGCAGTTCGAGCATTCGACCCAGCAGTACCGGCACATGGGTAGCGGCAGCTGGATCGCCAGTTGCAGCCATGTTCGTCCAATCAAAGATTCCGACTCAGATGATTCGTGCGCCGTGGTTTCAATCCGCGCACCGCTCCTGGCACCGGGGAAGGTGCGCCAGGGGAACGGTGGACGCGGATTGAAGCCGCACCGCACGAATCAGACTTCGGCCGGTTCATCCGGCCTCCGTCGTGCCCTCATCCAAGGCCGCGAAGGCCTCTTCCTGTGCTGCCGAATACTCAGCCCAAGCCACTGCGTCCCATACCTCGAGGCGGTTGAAGGCGCCGATTACGACGATCTCCTTCGCTAGCCCCGCGTAGGCCCGAAGCGGCGCCGGGATGCCCACCCGGCCCTGACTATCCGGCAGTTCGTCCGAAGCACCCGAGGCCACCATGCGCTGGTAATCCCGAACTCCGCGGACGGTGGAGGGCCCGGTTGCCGCGTTGGCGACTTCGGCCAGAAACGCCTCGGTCGGCCAGATCGCCAGACAGCGATCCTGCTGCCGGGTGATGACTAGGCCGGTGGCCAACTGCTCACGGAATTTTGCGGGCAGAAAGAACCGGCCTTTGTCGTCGAGCTTGGGTGTGTAGGTGCCCAGAAACACGGCGCCGACCTCCTTCGCTCTCCTCCACTTGCCGCCACCATACTCCACTTTCCTCCACTTACCACCCCATTGAGCGGTTTTCCTCACCCTCTCCTCCACCGGCCTCCTCACCCCGCCGAGGGCCAGTTGGAGCGCCCCGTCTACCGGCGCACAAAAACGGGGCGGTGGATAACCACCGCCCCGTAAGGACTGGAACTACTGCGAGCCGTTAGCTCGGATCGTCATCTCGCCGCCGCCGACGCTCGTCGGGGTGCCCAGTGAAGTCGCGCTCCGACTTACCGCCCGGCTTCGGATCGTGAACCCGCGGATCGTCAACGCCGCCGGGCTGCTGCCAGGCCGTGATTGCGACCACGGTTGCACCCAGCATCACCACAAACCCCAGCACGCTGACTAAGGGATGAATTTCCATGCCAATGATCAGGGTGGCGACACCAATGACAAACACCACCACCGCGACGGCGATCCGTCGCTGGTACCAGCGACGCTGACTACCTCGCAGGGCATTCGCCAGGCGAGGATCCTCAGCCGCCAAGGCCGCTTCCATCTGTTCAAGGAGCCGTTGCTCCTTTTCCGATAGCGCCATGACCACCTCCCCTGCCTATACCCGCTGACAATATGGTCAGTCTAGGCGCAGGAGAGGCTTTTCGGAACAAAACCGGCCTTAGCTCAGATGCTCAGTCCACGCTTGCGTCCAGCCAGTACCGCTCGCTGAACCGATCGCGGACCGAAGGCCTTATTGAGCTTGTCAACGGCCAGTTCGGCAGCCTCCCAGTCAACCTCGGACTCATCAAGGGTGGGCTGACGCCATACCTGATTCCGTTGGCTCAGCCCAGTAACCCGAACGCCGACCCGACGCAGGATCACCGGCTTGCCGACCATCCGGGAGTGCAATCGCAGGGCCGCGGCATAGACCTCCGCGGACGAATCAGTTGGCGAACTCAGCGCCAACGATCCGGAACGAACGGTGAAATCTGCGAAGCCTAGACTCAGAGTCACCGTGCGTCCGACTACCCCAACTGCCCGCATCCGGGCGGCCACCTTGTCCGATACCCGCAGGATTTCTGCGCGAACGCCGCCGAGGTCGCCGATGTCAGTGCCAAAAGTCACCTGCGCGCCAACCCCTCGCTCCCCCGGAGGTGACCAGCGTCGGCCGCCGTCACGACCCCAGGCCAGCTCGGCCAACAGCTCCCCTGACTGACGACCAAGGGCCTGCCGCAAAGCCGACCGAGAGCACTGAGCCAGATCTCCGATCGTGACCACCCCAAGGCGATGCAATCGAGCTGCAGTTGAATCCCCCACCCCGACCAATCGCTCCACTGGCAGTGGATGCAGGAAGCTGACCACTTGAGCCGGTCGAATCTCAATCAAGCCATCAGGCTTGGCCGCCACTGAGGCCATCTTGGCAACCAATCGATTCGGACCGATACCCACCGAAGCGGTGATGCCCTGCTCATCACAAATCATGGCGCGCACTCGCTGCCCGATGTCGGCCGCCTGATCCTGGGCGCCCACCACGTCAGTGAGATCGAGATAGGCCTCGTCAATGGAGGCCATCTCCACTTTCGCCGAGACTGTGGCCAGAATTGCGGCCACCCCCGCCGAGACTTCGGAGTAGCTGGCAAAGTCGGGCCGGACACCAACACCCTGCGGACACAGCCGGCGCGCCTGAGCCACCGACATCCCGCCCCGGACCCCAAACGAGCGCGCCGGGTAATTGGCCGACAGCACCACGCCGCGAATCTGGCCACCCACCCACATCGGCGCCCTCACCAACTCCGGCCGCCGACGCATTTCGACCGCGGCATAGAAGGCATCCATGTCGACATGCATCAACACGGCCATCAGCCGACGCCACTGGCCAGGCCGCGGCGCCGCAGGCGGGCCAACACCAGCACTAGAAACGCTCGCGCATCACGCACCAGGTCATCAGCCTCCCGGGCGCTGATCAGGTATTGCCCGAGCTCGGCGCCGCGAGCCTTTGCCGCCGCGGCGGCAAAGTAGGCCGCCCACTCAGCCAGCTCCGGGGCTCGTCGCGTCATTGCCAGCCAAATATCGGCATCAACTTCGGCAGTGACGCCCAGCCGCCCACTGGCCAACAGCGCGGCCGTCGAACGCTTTGTGGACGTCAAGGCATGCATGAACCGGACATCGGACCTTTCAGCGGCTTCGGCGCAGGCCAGGGATGATCGCGCCAGCGCCAGCAAATCCTCCACCTTCGGCGCACCTCCGCCCGTCCTAGCCGGTGCCGACGCGGATGCTGGGTCGAAGAGCATCCACGCCGGCACCGGTTCGACCGCCAATAGCGTCACAGCGAGCCTTCCCCAGCTCAGCCACACCCACCCGGCGTTATCGAACATCTTTTCGATTAGCTCCATAATACTCACGCCTCAGGGCGTCCCGTCAACCCAGCCACGCCGCCGTTTTGCCGTCCTGCCGCACCGCCGGGCTAGGCTCTGCGGCATGGATCTGGTCGCGCTCACGTTCGCCTCCGGTTGGGCCAGTGGCATCAACGCCTATGCAACCGTTCTAGTGCTCGGTCTGCTCGGTCGGTTCGCTGGCATCGCCGAGGTGCCCCTCGGTCTGCAGCGCACCGATGTGCTGATCGTGGTGGGGATCCTGGCGGGCCTGGAGTTCTTCGCTGACAAGATTCCCTACCTGGATTCGGTTTGGGACGGCGTCTCCACCTTCATCCGGCCCATCGCTGGCGCAGTCATCGGCGCGCTCATCGCCGGAGCCAGCGGTGATCTGCCCACTCTCGCGCTGGCTGCGGTGGGCGGGGTCACAGCGTTGGTCAGCCATCTGGTCAAGGCGGGGCTTCGAATAGCGATCAACACCTCCCCCGAACCTCTCACCAACATCGGAGCCTCCCTTACCGGCGACGTCGCAGTGGTGTCGGTGGCCTCACTCGCGGTGCTCTACCCCGTGCCGGCCGCGATCATCGCCGCGGTTGTGCTATTGGCCACGATCATTTTGCTGATCTTCGCCTTCACTCGGATGAGGAAGGGCTGGCGGGCACTGCGCGCATGGCTGGCCAAGGACTGATAGCTGTCGTCGGCGCTGGCCTGGCCGGCCTGGCCGCGGCCACGAGGCTCCGCGGCCTCGGCCACCCGGTGGTGGTGATCGAGGTCGACCCCGAGTTCAGTGACCAGGACCTGTCCACCGAAGCCGACCGGCTCACCTTCACCGGATTACCCGCCTGGCAGAAGTTGTTCTTCGACACCGGCGCCGACCTGACCAGCGTGCTGGCCGAGCGCGGCTTGGAGGTCCGCCCGGCACCGCCGGCCAAGCACCGCCTTGCTGACGGACGCACCATCGAATTGCCCACAGATCGCCTGGGCCAACTCGACGCCATCACCGCCGCCCTGGGCGAGGACGCGGCCACTGCCTGGAATGAGCTTCTGGGCCGGCTAGCCGAAGTGTCCCGGGTGGTCTCCTACCTCGGCCAGGACCATCCGTTCTCCCGAACCAGCCTGACGGCGCCCGAGCAGCACTCCCTACAGGTGAAATACAGTCTGGCCGATTTGGCTGCGGCACTGCCTTCTGTCGAGCTTGGCGAGATCGTGCTCAATCTCGCCGCCTGGCTAGGTCAGCGTCCGCAGTGGCTGCCGGCCTGGCAGGCCTACCGATTCGCAGTTGAAGGCGAGCAGGGACGCTGGCGCCTTGTCGATGCGGCTGGCCAGCCGCAGCCTCCCAGTGCCCTGACCCACGCCTTGATCTCCCGACTGCGCGAGCTCGGCGGCGAAATGCACCTGGGCGAAGAGGTGCTCGAAATCCGTTCCGGTCCACGCCTGAGCACCACCGCCGGATCGCTGTCGCCAGCAGCGGTGATCAGCACAGTGAGCCCCTTCACCCACGCCGACCTAACGCACGAGCGCGCCGATCAGAAGCTCACCCGTCAGCTGTGGGCATCACCATCAGGTGGCCCGATGTGGCGTGGGTGGCGAACGCTGCTCGATCTGCCGAAGTTGGAACCGTCCCTGCCACGAGTCGTGGTCGCCTCAGCCTGGTCACCGGGTGGACCGGATGCCTGGACCCAAGTCCTTACCGGGAAACTGGCCGCCGACCATCTCGCCGCCGACCTGGGCCCGATCAAGCAAGCACGGTAATTTCGACTTCAACGAAGAGATCCGATGCCTGCGATCCGGCATAGACACCCTTCAGCGGCGGGACGTCGAAATAGTCGCGGCCCACCCCGACCTCAACGTGGAAGTCACCCGGCGCGCTGTCGTTGGTCGGATCAACGCCAACCCAGGCGCCATCCCAATACTGCAGCCAGGCGTGCGACTCGGCAGTTTGCCCCTCGCCCACGACCGGCGTCGCCGAAGGCATCACATAGCCGGAAACATAGCGAGCCGGGATTCCAACCGTCCGCAGAGCGCCCAGGCCCAAGTGCACCAGGTCCTGGCACACTCCAGCACGCCGGTCCCACACCGCACTCGCCCTGGTGCTGACCTCGGTAGAGCCCGGGACGTAAGCGACCCGATCCCGGATTCGGCCGATGATGGCCGTCACCGCATCGGCGGGACAGTCGGCCTGACGGGCTGCGTCCAGCGCCCACCGGCGCATTTCCGATCCGGGATCAACGTGATCAACGATGGTGAGCATCTCCACCTGTTGATCGACGAACTTCACCTCCCGGATCTCATCCCACGCCACTCTGGAGCCGACTGAAAGCCGGTCACCGACATCGACCGTGCTGGTGGCCACCACTTCAAGATCGGTGTGCGGCTCGGCGATTTCGAAGGCGGTGACCTGAGTGCCCCAGTAGTCGACGAAGGAATGGGTCCAAGCCACCGGAGTGATATCCAGCCGAGTGGCTTGAACGAACTGCTCACGGGTGGCGCGTGGCGTCATCCGCGCTTCGTTGTGGGAGGCACCGATCCGGCCCGCGTAGTGATAGCCGGTGTGGTGAACGACCCGAAGCTGTCTGCCCATCAGTTGCCTCCACTCCAACTGGCCGCGGTGGAGCCACTGAAGTACCGCTCGGTGATCGCCTGGCTGACTTTGTTGCAGGTGCGCTGCAATTCAGCCATCCGCTGCGGCAGATCGTCGAGAACCCGGTCCGGGTCGCGATACTCCAGCGAAGCCCGGGCCGTACCAAGCAGGCGGGTGGCCTCGTCCTCATAGCCCCGAGTGCTGGCGGCCAGGTCAAGGGCGCCCAGGGCTGCCTCGGCGCCGCGCAAGTTGTGCACGACCGAGCGCGGAAAGAGCCGGTCAAGCAACACGAACTCGGCCGCATCCCGATCGGTGGTAACCCCGCCATATGACCGGACGAAGGCGTGGTGAGCTCCGCAGCCGCGCAGCACATTGCTCCAAGCACTCTGGGTGCCAGCCACCTGAGCAATCGAGATCAGCCTGGCGGTCATGTCGATCCGCTCCACACTGCGTCCCAAAGTCAGGAAAAGCCAGCCCT
The DNA here is from genome assembly GCA_002428365.1 of Propionibacteriaceae bacterium UBA6122. Taxonomy (GTDB): domain Bacteria; phylum Actinomycetota; class Actinomycetes; order Propionibacteriales; family Propionibacteriaceae; genus Propionicimonas. Next base: position 37,230 of record DIVW01000001.1, on the reverse strand, counting down.
CATCGTGGCTCATCGTTTGGTCCGCTGTGCCGGTGATTACGGCACACCGTTCCCGCACCAGCCTGAAGGCCGCAGTGGGACGCATCCGCTGCAGTCGGCCGCCCTTGACTGAGTTCCAGGTGGTGTTGATCGCTTCCCACACCTCGCTGGAGACTGTCTCCCGCGCCCGTCGAGCTGCCTCCCGCGCACCGCCCAAGGTGGCCGCGACCGAAGCCGGCGACACCGGGTCATAGCAGAGAGCTCGCAGCACCTCCGTGGTGCTGGCGACCTCCACCGAGGGCGCCCCCATCACTGCCAGCAGCGTGATAGCGGCATCGTCCTGGTCCACCGTTGGGTCGTCCACCAGCAACTGCAGGTGCATTTCGACGATTCGACAGGTGTCTTCGGCTCGCTCGAGATAGCGACCAATCCAAAACAGAGATTCCGCGATCCGGCTCAGCATGGCCGCTCGACCCGCGTCTGCTGTTGCTGCGCTTGTTGTTCGGCCAGCCGCTCCTCACCCAGGCCACCCAACGGCACCGAGGCCACCGAATCCCGGGTGCGGCGGCGGCGGCGCTTGCCCCGGACGCCGTCGCGGGCCAGTACCCAAGTGTCCTTCGACCCACCGCCGTGACTGGAGTTGACGATTAGCTCGCCCTCGGGCAGCGCCACTCGGGTTAGCCCGCCGGGCAGCACGTACACGTCGTCGCCGGAGTTCACCGCAAAGGGCCGCAAATCCACATGGCGCGGCGCCATCTTGCCGTCGATCATGGTCGGCACCGTGGACAGTTGCACCACCGGTTGAGCGATCCAGCCACGCGGGTCTTTCATAATCCGCGCCCGCAGGGCGTCCAATTGCCTGGGGGTGGCTTTGGGACCGATCACAATCCCCTTGCCACCAGAGCCGTCCACCGGCTTGAGCACCAACTCATCCAGCCGATCAAGCACCTCTTCACGATGTGCCGGCTCCTCCAGCCGCCAGGTGTCGACACTAGCGAGCTTGGGCTCCTCACTTAGGTAGTAACGGATCAGGTCAGGAATGTAGGTGTAGACGAGCTTGTCGTCGGCCACTCCATTGCCCACGGCATTGGCGATGGTGACGTTGCCTGCCCGGGCTGCGGTGATCAAGCCCGCACAGCCGATCATCGAATCCGAGCGGAATTGCGCGGGGTCGAGGAACTCGTCATCGACGCGGCGATAGATCACATGCACCGGACGGAGCCCCTGGGTGGTGCGCACCGACACCCGGCCGTTGTGGCAGACCAGGTCTCGGCCCTCAACTAGCTCGACACCCATCATGCGCGCGAGCAGCGCGTGCTCGAAGTAGGCGGAGTTGAAGACGCCCGGGGTCAGCACCACCACGGTCGGGTCCTTCACCCCTGATGGCGCTGCGGCCCGCAACGCGGCCAACAATTGCAGCGGATACCCCTCCACCGGACGGATCCGATGTCGGCTCGTCACCTCCGGCAGCGCAGAGAACATCGCCCGCCGGTTGGTCATCACGTAGGAAACCCCGGAAGGCACCCGGACGTTGTCTTCGAGCACCCGAAACCGGCCAACTTCGTCACGCACCAAGTCGATGCCAGCAACATGACACCGGACGCCGTTGGGCGGCCGAACTCCAGCCATCACTCGGTGGTAATGCGGCGAGGTGACCACTACTTTTCGCGGGATCACTCCGTCGCGGAAGGCCCGGCCTTCACCGTAGACATCGGCCAGGAAGGCCTCCAAAGCCTGCACCCTCTGAGCGACTCCAGCCTCAACATCGGCCCACTCATTTGCCAGCAGCACTCGCGGCACGATGTCGAGGGGAAATGGCCGTTCCTCACCTCCGATATCGAAGGTGACTCCCTGATCGAGATAGGTCGACTTCAGGTATTCGGCCCGGGACCGGACCTCCTCGGCGTCCAGCTTGGCCAACTGTCGCAATACTGATCCGTAGGCCACCCGGACGCCTTCAGCCCCCACCACCTCGTCGAATGCCTTGGGGGTGCCAGCGTAGTCTCGGAAGAGCAGGCTCACACTCGTCAGGTTACGAGCGACGTGTTTCAAGCATGTGGCGCCGAGGTTTCAGGCCGACGGCGAGAACTCCACTGGCCAGGATTCGGTAGGCGGGTCGTCCTCGGCGGCTGAGTCCGACCCCGGATCGGCGAAGCGTCGGCCGGCCGCCACGGTGATCACGGTGGTGCCGGTGAGCCAGTCGTACACGGTGTGACCACCATCTAGGAACAGCGAGGCCAGGTACACCGCTGGTACTACCAGGGCGATCAGTGCCCCCAGCGCAGCATCCGGGGCTGGCGAAGTGACCACGGCCAAGACCGCGAACTGACCCAAGGCCCAAGGCAACCCCAGTTTGAGCAGATTGCGCACCAGCGAGCGACCCCAGCCGACTCGTTCCCCGGACGGATCCCGCCGCACCCGAAGCCCCACTAGATGCTTGCCAGGGGTGGCCTCGTAACGTCCAGCCTCGAGCAGGGTGAGGGTCACCGTCACCGGCAGCACCACCAGCAACATCGAAAACAGGTTGTAGCCAAACGGTCCGAGCCGGATCGGCACCCCGGCCAGTGCCACTGCCACAAGCATCACCGTGACCACGGCTGCCCAAGCCAGCATCCAACCGACATCGATCAGGGCGGCGAGTATCCGTTGCCGCGGGTTGGCAGTCACGCCGAAAGGGTACTTCCCGGGCCAACCCGCGGCCTAGGGCAATACCCTGACGATATGCCGGAATTTCACCTGGCCGAGGGCACCCCCGCCACCCCTTGGGTGATCGGAGCACTGCACCACCTCCAACAGGCCACCTCCTTGGAGTTGTTCGCCGAAGATCGGACGATGTCGGTGGAGTCACTCACCCACAACCTGTCCACGGAAACCACCACCCTCAAGGGATTGCTGTTGGCTTTGCCCGGACCGATACCGGACGAATGCCCGTTGGGCCGTTTCGGGCTGCCGCTAGCGCCGACTGAGCCCGCGGAGGTGCTCGGCACCGTCGATTTCACCCTGCCGCTACGCGAAAACCTCCACCTGATTGAAGACATCTACATTCAGGTGGCCCGGCCATACCGCCGCCAGCGCATCGGCTCGGCGATGCTGGACTCGCTGCACGAGATCGCGGCCCGCTTCGAGCGCGACACCTTGCTGATGTGGAGCGAGCACGCCTTCGCCGCTGGGAGTCAGCTACCGCAGGTCTCTCCCACCACTGGTTCGGGCAGTCTGCCGGTGGACGCAGCGGCAAGTTTTGCGCTGGCACATCACTTCACGCTGGCCCAGGTGGAACGACAGTCGCGCCTTCACCTGCCGATCGACCCCTACCTGCTTGCCGAGTTCAGCGCAGCGGCCGAGGCCGCGGCGACCGGCTACCGCCTTGTCTCTTGGCGCGGTCCGACGCCGCAGGAGTACCTGGCCGGAGTTGCCGCAGCCAACTGGGCGATTTCGGCAGATGCGCCCACCGGGGGGATCGACTGGGAGCCGGAGAATTGGGATGAGACGCGGGTTCGCGATCTAGACGCCATGTTGCACCGTAGCGGTGAGGCTGTCTCCACTATCGCCCTGGTCACCGACACCGGCGAGGTGGCTGGCCTGACTACGATCTTCGTCGAGAACGGACGCCCGGATCGGCCCTACCAGTTCAACACGGTGGTGCTGGCCGCCCACCGGGGGCACCGGTTGGGCTGGTGGCTGAAGGCAGCCAATCTGGCCCGCCTTGAGTTCCACTACCCGCAGGCGAAACACATTGATACTTGGAACGCCAATGAGAACGAGTACATGCTGGCGATCAACACAGCACTTGGCTACCGGCTTTGGGCAATCAGTGGCGGCTGGCAGCTGAAACTGGCAGCCGTCGGGTAGCTCCAGGCGCCTCGGCTATCGCTTCAGCTCTGGCCGACAGTTCGCGGCGGCGAGTTGGTCGCGGCCTTCAGTAACTGGCGCAACAATTCATTCACCGGAGTCGCGATGCCATGCTTGCGACCCAGTTCGCACACCCGTCCAGCGAAGACGTCGACTTCAGTCTCCCGTCCGGCAAGCGCGTCCTGGGCCATCGAGGTGTAGTTGTCCGGGCCGAGTTTGGCCAGCACTTCCAGCCACGCCTCCAGGTCGCGCTCCCCCAGCTCGATCCCCTCAGCGTTCGCCACCGCGATCACCTCACGCTGGGCCGAGATCATCGCTTCCCGAGCTGGGGCATGCGGAGTCTGGAAGGCCAGGTATGGCGCGCCCAACACAGCCGAAACCTGGTTCACTCCGACGTTGATCAGGAACTTCCACCACAACTGGTGCAACATATCTGGCGCCACGCTGGCGGCGATCCCCGATTCCGCCAGTAGGTCAGCCAATTTGGCTACCGCGGCAGTCTGCTCGGCACCGTTGATGGCTTCGCCGAAGACGATCCGTCCCAGCGAGGTGTAGCGCACCTGCCTACCCATCCGGACCGCGTCGATGCCCACCGTTACCGACAGCAGCACCTGCGCCTGTGGAAATGCCTTGGCCAGCACCTGCTCGCTGTCGATGCCATTGAGCAGACTCAGGATCACCGTGCCTTCGGCGACGTTGGGGGCGATCAGCTCGATAGCCGCAGCCAAAGCTGGATACTTCACCGCAACGACGACCACATCGGCCGGGGTTTTGTCGCCGGTGTCGAGCACGGGAAAGTGGTATTCGACTCCGTTGACCACGCTGGCCTCGCGGCGATACTTGGCGGCACGTTCGGGATCGGCAACCACTTTGAGATCGACGCCGGCAGCGAGCATGCGACTGCCGTAGCCAGCGCCGACTGCTCCCAGCCCGACCAGATGAACGCGCACGGTCAATCTGCCAGCGGCGCGAAGCGGGCGCCACGAGCGCCCAACTCGGCCTCGCCGCCATCTTCGGCAGTCAGCACCCAAAGTCCTTCGGGCAGTACCGCCACGGTGTGCTCCCAGTGCGCAGCGACCGATCCGTCGCGAGTGACGACCGTCCATTCGTCGTCCAGATTGGCCGTCGTCGCCGAACCTAAGGTAACCATCGGCTCGATCGCCAGACAGACGCCTTTGGTGATTAGTTCGCCGCGACCAGCTCGACCGACATTTGGCACGTCTGGCGCCTCGTGCATCGCTCGGCCGATGCCGTGCCCGGTGTACTCGGCCACCACGCCATAGCCGGCTCGGCGATTGCGTACCGAGGTCTCCACGGCGTGGGAGATGTCACCGATTCGACCGCCCACCCTGGCCGAAGTGATGCCGTCCCACATGGCCGCTCGGGTCACCTCGTTCAGGGCGGACCGCTCAGCGGTCACCTCGCCGACGCCGAAGGTGACCGCTGAATCAGCGTGCCAGCCGTTCACCGAAACGGCGAAGTCAACGCTCACTAGGTCTCCGGTGACCAGAACATGATCACCCGGGATGCCGTGGACGATTTCGTCGTTCACCGAGATGCAGGTCACTGCCGGGTACGCCGGCATACCGAATGAGCTCCCGTAACCAAGGAAGGAGGAAATCGCGCCAGCAGCTGCGATGTGTTCCCGGGCCAGGCCGTCCAGATCGGCCGTGGTGACCCCCGGCTTGGCTGCTTCGCGCACGGTGGCCAGAATGCTGGCCACGACCAGCCCAGCCGCCCGCATTGCCTTGATCTGAACGGGGGACTTGACCTCGATTGCGGGCCGTCGTCGCACGTCAGGCCAGCTTCGCGTCCAGCGCAGTGGTGATGCGCTCACCGACTTCTTCGATGGTGCCGAGGCCGTCGACTTCGATGAGGAGCCCGCGCTGGCGATAGGTGTCCAGGAGCGGGTCGGTGGCGGCGTGATAGACATCCATCCGGTGCTGGATGGTCTCGGCATTGTCGTCGTCGCGGCCTTCGATCTCGGCCCGTTTGAGTAACCGTCCCACCAACAGCTCACGATCGGCCAACAGCGAGATAACGGCATCCAGCGCTGAGGATTCCTCGGCTAGGAAGGAATCGAGCGCTTCCACCTGAACCGCAGTGCGAGGGTAGCCGTCCAGCAACCAACCGGCGGCCGCATCTGCTTGCTGTAAACGATCCGCCACGATGGCGTTGGTCACCTCGTCAGGCACATAGCCGCCTGCCGCCAAGGTCGCAGAAATCCGCTGACCTAACGGAGTCTCACCCTTCACATGGTTACGGAAGATCTCACCGGTTGAAATCGCTGGGACTCCATAGTGTGTAGCTACCCCACAGGCCTGCGTGCCCTTACCTACCCCGGGCGGGCCCATGATCAGCAGTCTCATCGCAAGAATCCCTCATAGTTCCGTTGCTGCAACTGGCTTTGGATCTGCTTGACCGTATCCAAGCCGACGCCGACGATGATCAGGATCGAAGTACCGCCGAAGGGGAAATCGTTCTGGGTGCCAAACAGCGCGAAAGCGACCGCTGGGATCAGCGCGACGATCCCTAGGTAGAGCGAACCGGGCGCGGTGAGCCGCGACAGCACGAACGCGAGGTAGCGCTCGGTCGGGCCGCCAGCACGGATGCCAGGAATGAACCCGCCGTACTTCTTCATGTTGTCGCTGACCTCGACCGGGTCGAAGGTGATCGACACATAGAAGTAGGCAAAGAAGATGACCAGCAGGAAGAACACCAGGTTGTACACCCAGCTGCCGTTGGCCATATAGGTCGAGATCCACAGCGACACCTGGTTTGGCGCATCTGCGGTGCCCGGCTGGAACTGGGCGTAAAGCATTGGCAGGTAAAGGATGGAGGAGGCGAAGATCACCGGGATAACGCCGGCCTGGTTCACCTTGATCGGGATGTAGGTGGTGCTGCCGCCGATCAGCTTGCGCCCGACCATCCGCTTGGCGTACTGCACCGGAATCCGGCGCTGCGCCTGTTCCATGAAGACGACCGCAGCCATTACTGCCAGGCCCACGGCGATGGTCGCAGCAAAGATCAACCAACCTTGGGCGCCCTCGCGGCTCTCCTTGATCGCCCATAGCGATGCCGGGAACTGCGCGGCGATCTGGGTGAAGATCATCACCGACATGCCGTTGCCGACGCCGCGATCAGTGATCAGCTCACCCAACCACATGATCACGCCGGTGCCAGCGGTCATGGTGAGGATCATCGTGATGATCGGGAACAGTCCCTTGTCATAGACAAGGTCCTGGTTACATCCGGGGAAAAGTTGACCGTTGACGGCCAAGGTCACGAAGGCAGTGGAGTTGAGCACCGCCAGCACGATGGTGAGATAGCGGGTGTACTGGGTGATCTTCGCCGTACCCGAGGCGCCATCCTTCTTCAGGGTTTCGAGCCGCGGGATCACCACCGTCAGCAGCTGCAAGATGATGCTCGCGGTGATGTAGGGCATGATTCCCAGTGCGAAGATGGCCAGCTGAAGCAGCGCGCCACCGGAGAACAGCTGGATCATCGAGTACAGGCCGGCGGAATCGCCAGCGGCCGCGCTGGCGCGGCACTCATTCACCGCAACCACGTTCACGTTGGGGGACGGGATCACCGAGCCGAGGCGGAAGACCGCCAGGATCATCAAAGTGAACAGGATCTTCTTGCGCAGGTCAGGCGTGCGTAGCGCGTTACCAAAAGCGGAGAGCATTGCCGAACCTAACTCCTAACCGTGTGTGCGCCCGGCGACCGATCCGGCCAGCCGAACCGCACCTGGGCAACCTTGGCAACTGTACCAAGGACACTGCGTTTTCCCGATTCCGGCAGGCACGGTCTCGAACCGCATCCAACCGGTGATACGCGTTGAGGGCCAGCCATCGCGGCTGACCCTCAACACCTAGTCGCACTGCAAGCGCGTCGGCCGAACTCAGAGTTCGGTAACGCTGCCGCCAGCAGCTTCGATTTTGCCCTTGGCCGAAGCGGAGAACGCATGCGCGTTCACCTTCAGTGCAACGGTGAGCTCACCGTTGCCCAGAATCTTCACCAGCTGGCCGTCGCGCACCGCGCCCTTGGCCACCAGGTCGAACGGCGTGACCTCGCCACCTTCGGGGAACAGCTCGGCGAGCCGAGCCACGTTGACTACCTGGTACTCGACGCGGAACGGGTTGTTGAAGCCACGAAGCTTGGGCAGCCGCATGTGCAGCGGCATCTGCCCACCCTCGAAGTTCTCCGGAGTGTTCTTCCGCGCCCCGGTCCCCTTGGTGCCGCGGCCCGCAGTCTTACCCTTGGAGCCTTGGCCACGACCCACGCGGGTCTTAGCAGTCTTGGCGCCCGGAGCCGGACGCAGGTGATGAACTTTCAGTGCCATATCACTCGACCTCCTCTACGGCGATCAGGTGCGGAATGGTGTTGACCATCCCCCGAATCTCGGGACGGTCCTCCTTCACCACCACATCGCCGATGCGCTTCAGACCCAGCGAACGCAGGGTTTCACGCTGATTGTGCTTGCCACCGATCCCGGAACGGACCTGGGTTACTTTCAGCCGTGCCATCAGTGGGCCCCCTCCGCACGAGCGCGCAGGATTGCCGCAGGAGTGACGTCCTCCACCGAAAGACCGCGGCGCTTGGCCACTGCCTCCGGCTCCTCAAGGCTCTTCAACGCAACGACCGTGGCATGAACCACGTTGATCGCGTTGTCCGAGCCAAGAGACTTTGCGAGCACGTCATGAACACCGGCGCACTCCAGCACTGCGCGAACCGAGCCGCCGGCGATAACGCCGGTACCCGGGGAAGCCGGGCGCAGCATAACCACGCCAGCCGCCTTCTCGCCCTGAACCGGGTGCGGGATGGTGCCCTGAATCCGCGGCACGCGGAAGAAGTTCTTCTTAGCTTCCTCTACGCCCTTGGCAATCGCAGCCGGCACTTCCTTAGCCTTGCCATAGCCGACGCCGACGGTACCGTCACCGTCACCAACCACTACCAGAGCAGTGAAGCTGAAGCGGCGGCCACCCTGAACGACCTTGGCCACGCGGTTGATCGCGACCACCCGCTCGAGATAGTTGCTCTTTTCCTTTTCGGCGGCTGCATCCCGGCCACGACGATCTTCGCGGCCGCGACGCTGTTCACCGCCCGCGGCATTGCCTCCGCGGCGCTGGGTTCCATTCATCGCTTTGTTACCTTTCGATCCGTCAGAATCCGAGACCGGCCTCGCGGGCGCTGTCAGCCAGCGCCGCGATCCGACCGTGGTACCTGTTGCCGGCGCGGTCGAAGACCACACTCTCCACACCGGCCTGCTTGGCGCGCTCGGCGACCATCTTGCCTACTTGCGCAGCCTTGACCGACTTGTCGCCGGACTCGGTGCGCAACTCCAGGCTCGAAGCCGCAGCCAGGGTGACCCCGGCGACGTCGTCGATCACCTGAGCGGCGATATGGCGGCTGGAGCGGAAGACCACCAGGCGCGGACGCACCGCAGTACCAGCGATCTTCTTGCGGCCACGGGCCTGGCGACGCACTCGCGCCGCAGCCTTGTCGGCCATGCTCTTGTGATTGGACAGCGAGATAGCCATCACTTACCAGCCTTTCCAACCTTGCGCCGAACGTGTTCGCCGGCATATCGCACGCCCTTGCCCTTGTAGGGCTCCGGCTTGCGGATCTTGCGGATGTTCGCGGCGACCTCGCCGACCGCCTGCTTGTCGATCCCGTAGACGGTGAACTTGGTGTTGGTCTCGACAGTGAAAGTGATGCCCGCCGGGGCATTCACCACCACTGGGTGAGAGAAACCGAGGTTGAACTCCAACTGCTCGGGGCTCTTCAAAGTGACGCGGTAACCCACGCCGACGATTTCGAGCTTCTTCTCGTACCCCGCAGTGACACCGGTGACCATGTTGGCCACCAGAGTCCGGGTCAGACCGTGCAACGAGCGGCTGATGCGCTCGTCGTTGGGACGGCTCACCTCCAGCTCGCCAGCTTCGTTGCGCGCAACCTTGATCGGTTCAGCGACAACATGCTCCAGGTTCCCCTTCGGGCCCTTCACCGATACCTTCTGGCCATCCAGGGCAACGTCCACCCCGGCCGGGACAGTGATCGGAAGCTTGCCAATTCGTGACATCTGTTCAGCTCCTTCCGGTCACCAGACGTAGGCGAGGACTTCCCCACCTACACTCCGAGAGTTGGCTTCCTTGTCGGTCAAAAGACCCTGGGAAGTAGAGATGATCGCGATTCCCATGCCGCCCAGCACCTTCGGCAGCGCGGTCGACTTTGCGTAGACGCGCAGGCCTGGCTTGGAAATACGGCGCACCCCAGCGAGCGAACGCTCCCGGTTTTGGCCATACTTCAGGGTCAGCGTCAGGGTCTTGCCCACTTCGCCGGCGCCCGGTTCGAGCACCTCGAAGCCGGCGATGTAGCCCTGAGTCTTCAGGATTTCGGCGATTCCCACCTTGATCTTGCTGTGCGGCATGCTGGTCGACTCGTGGTACGCCTGATTGGCGTTCCGCAGCCGCGTAAGCATGTCCGCGATCGGATCGGTCATGGTCATGGCAGTTGATAACTCTTTCTCGCCGCGGTTTCCGCAAAGCTGCGGACCTTCAGCGGGTTGTGGATTGGCCTGGTCGAGTTACTCACCAGGAGGACTTGGTGACGCCCGGCAGTTCGCCCTTGTGGGCGAGTTCGCGGACGCAGATCCGGCACAGGCCGAACTTGCGGTAGACGGCCTTGGGCCGACCACACTTGTTGCAGCGGGTGTAGGCGCGTACGGCGAACTTCGGCTTGCGAGCCTGCTTCACCTTCAGAGCGGTCTTGGCCATATTTCAGCTCACTTCTTCCTCTTGCCCGCGAACGCCGGGCCCTTCTTTTTGACGGCCTTGGCAACCTCATCGGCAGGGGCCTTGAACGGGAAGCCCAGCGCCTTCAGCAGCGCCCGCCCCTCGTCATCGGTCTTGGCGGTCGTCACGAAAGTGATGTCCATACCGCGCAGCTTGTCGATCCGGTCCTGGTCGATCTCGTGGAACATCACCTGTTCGGTCAGACCGAAGGTGTAGTTGCCCAGACCGTCGAACTGGCGCGCGCTCAGGCCGCGGAAGTCGCGGATCCGAGGCAGCGCCAAAGTGAGCAGCCGATCGGCAAACTCCCACATCCGGTCGCCGCGAAGGGTCACGTGGCAACCAATCGGCATACCTTCACGCAGTTTGAACTGCGCGATCGACTTGCGCGCCTTGGTGACGGTCGGCTTCTGGCCGGTGATCGCGGTCAGATCGCGCACGGCGGCGTCGATGACCTTGGAGTCCCGGGCAGCTTCGCCAACGCCCATGTTGACCACGATCTTGACCAGACCAGGGATCTGCATGACGTTGGCGAAACCGAACTCAGAGTAGAGCGCCGGAGCGATCTCGGAGCGGTACTTCTCCTTGAGCCTCGGCAGCGATTTGGTCGCGGTGGCGGCCATCAGATTTCCTTCCCGGTCTTGCGGGCGACGCGGACGCTGCGCTCGGCGGTGTACTCGGTGCCATCAGGACGACGCTTGGTCACCTGATCGCGCTGGTACCCGACTCGGGTCACAACTTCCTTGCCATCCACCTTCACGACCAGCTGCACGTTGGAGACGTTGATAGGCGCCTCCACCGAGATGATCCCGCCAGCATTGTTCTGCCGGGTCTGGTTGTTCGGGGTTTCACGCTTGTGCTTCTTGACGATGTTCACGCCCTGGACCACCACGCGGCCAGCCTTGGGGTCAACGGAGAGGATCTCACCGATGCGGCCCTTGTCTTTGCCGGCGATGACCTTGACGCGGTCACCCTTCTTTACATGCAACGAATTTGCCATTTCACAGCACCTCCGGCGCCAGCGAGATGATTCGCATGTACTTCTTCTCGCGCAGCTCTCGGCCGACCGGACCGAAGATGCGGGTGCCGCGAGGCTCCCCGTCGTTCTTCAGGAGCACGGCGGCATTCTCATCGAACTTGATGTAGGAGCCATCGGGACGACGGGTCTCCTTCACCGTACGGACGATGACCGCCTTGACGACCTCGCCCTTCTTCACGTTGCCACCGGGGATGGCGTCCTTGACCGTTGCGACGATCTTGTCGCCCAGGCCGGCGTAGCGACGCTTGGAGCCGCCGAGCACCCGGATGCAAAGGAGTTCCTTCGCACCGGTGTTGTCGGCGACCTTCAGTCGCGATTCCTGCTGGATCATCTGCAATATCTCCTGGTCACTTGGCCTTTTCGAGGACCTCAACCAGCCGCCAGCGCTTGGTAGCGCTGAGCGGGCGGGTCTCCATCACCCGTACGCGGTCACCGACGCCGGCCTCATTGGCCTCGTCGTGCGCCTTGAGGCGCTCCGACTTGGTCATGACCTTGCCGTACAGCGGGTGCTTGACCCGCTGCTCGACGGCCACGACGACGGTCTTGTCCATCTTGTCGGAAACGACAATGCCCTCGCGGACCTTGCGGGCGCCGTTGCGGACGTTCCCGCTCTCGTTGTTCACAGTCTCGCTCATCTGACTCACTTGTCCTCATCCGGCTCTGGCACGATGCCGAGGTTGCGCTCCTGCAACACGGTGTAGATGCGAGCGATGTCCTTGCGGGCCTCGCGCAGCCGACCGTGGGATTCCAACTGTCCGGTGGCAGCGGCGAACCGCAGCCCGAAGAGCTCTTCCTTCAGCTCGGTCACCTTGGCGTTGAGCTCCGCGCGGCTCAGGCCGCGCAGCTCATTGGCCGTAACGATGTTGGCCATCAGATCTCACCTACTTCCCGCTTGATGAAGCGAGCCTTGAACGGCAGCTTGTGAATCGCCAGGCGCATGGCCTCGCGGGCCACCGACTCGTCAACACCGGACAACTCAAACAGCACCCGTCCGGGCTTGATGTTGGCGATCCACCACTCCGGCGAACCCTTACCCGAACCCATCCGCGATTCGGCTGGGTGCTTGGTCATGGGCCGGTCGGGGTAGACGTTGATCCACACCTTGCCGCCACGCTTGATGTGACGGGTCATGGCAATACGAGCGCTCTCGATCTGACGGTTGGTCAGGTAGGAGGACTCGAGTGCCTGGATTCCGAAGTCACCGAAAGCCAGCTTGGTGCCACCCTTGGCCATGCCATTGCGCCTCGGGTGATGCTGCTTGCGGTGCTTGACTCGACGAGGAATCAACATGTCAGGCTCCTGCGCTCTCAACAGCCTCCGGCGCGGCAGCGCTCGGAGCGCTCGCGTCGGCGGCGACGGCATCGGCGCGACGGCGTCCGCCACGCTCAGGACGATCTCCACGGGCCGGCGCGCTATCGCGACGCGGGCCACGGGCGGGACGGCCACGGCCACCACCGGCGACCTGACGTGCCGCCTTCTGAGCAGCACGTTCGGCCCGGTTGCCCGAGACATCGCCCTTGTAGATCCAGACCTTCACACCGATCCGGCCGAAGGTCGTACGGGCCTCGTAGAAGCCATAGTCGATGTCAGCGCGCAAGGTGTGCAGCGGCACTCGACCCTCGCGGTAGAACTCCGACCGGCTCATTTCGGCGCCACCCAGACGGCCCGAGCACTGAATCCGGATGCCAAGGGCACCGGCGCGCATCGCGCTCTGCTGGGCCTTGCGCATCGCGCGGCGGAAGGCCACCCGGGCACCGAGCTGCTCAGCAACACCTTGGGCAACCAGCTGGGCATCGGTCTCGGGGTTCTTCACCTCGAGGATGTTCAGCTGAACCTGCTTGCCGGTGAGCTTCTCCAGCGCCGCCCGAACGCGCTCGGCTTCGGCGCCGTTGCGGCCGATGACGATACCCGGACGCGCGGCGTACAGGAAAATGGTCACCCGCTCGCTGCGACGCTCAATCTCCACACTGGAGATGCCGGCCCGCTCAAGGGTCTTGGCCAGGTAGCGACGAACCTTTACGTCCTCGGCTACCAGGTCGGCATAGCTCTTGTCGGCGTACCAACGGGTCTTGTGATCGGTGGTGATTCCAAGGCGGAAGCCATTGGGGTTGATTTTCTGGCCCATGCTCAGGCTCCCTTCTCGGTCTTCGGCTCGACTACAACGGTGATGTGACTGGCCCGCTTGAGGATTCGGCTGGCCGAACCCTTGGCCCGCGGGCGAATCCGCCGCAGGGTCATGCCCTCGTCGACGAAAGCCTGGGACACGAACAGTTCCTCGACCCGAAGGCCTTCAGTGTTCTCGGCGTTGGCGGTGGCACTGGCCACTGCCTTGTACACCGGCTCGGAGGCCGCCTGCGGGGCGAACTTGAGCACGTTCAGGGCGTCGGTGACGTCCATCCCGCGCACGAGGTCGATCACGCGTCGTACCTTCATCGGGCTCATCCGGACGTGGCGGGCAATCGCGTACGAACCGGGACGATCCCCGAGCAGGGCGGCGCGACGAGTGGGTCGCTCTTTGTTGCTCATGATGTGAATCAGTTCCTCTTCTCGCCCGCTCAGCGGCGGCGTGACTTCTTGTCGTCCTTGATGTGCCCGCGGAAAGTGCGGGTTGGGGCGAACTCGCCCAGTTTGTGACCGATCATCGACTCGGTCACGAACACCGGCACATGCTTGCGGCCGTCATGCACCGCAATGGTGTGCCCGATCATGTCGGGAGAGATCATCGAGCGCCGTGACCAGGTCTTGATGACCTGCTTGGTGCCCTTCTCGTTTTGGGCGTCCACCTTCTTGGCCAGATGGTCATCGATGAACGGGCCCTTCTTCAGGCTGCGTGGCATTTTGTTACCTCACCTGTCCTATCAGCGCTTCTTGCCGGACTTGCGGCGGCGGATGATCAGGCGAGAACTCGCCTTGTTCTTGTCGCGGGTACGGCCCTCAGGCTTGCCCCACGGAGTTACTGGGTGACGACCACCGGAGGTCTTACCCTCACCACCACCATGCGGGTGGTCGATCGGGTTCATCGCCACACCGCGGACGGTTGGGCGAATGCCCTTCCAGCGGTTGCGGCCAGCCTTGCCCCAGTTGATGTTGGACTGCTCGGCGTTGCCGACCTCACCAACGGTCGCGCGGCAGCGCACGTCCACCAGACGCATTTCACCGGAGGGCAGACGCAACGTGGCCATCTTGCCCTCGCGAGCGACCAGCTGGATCTTGGCGCCAGCCGAGCGGCCCATCTTGGCGCCACCACCGGGACGCATCTCCACCGCGTGCACCGTGGTGCCCACCGGGATGTTGCGCAACGGCAGGTTGTTGCCGGGCTTGATGTCGGCGCCTTCACCGGCCTCAACGAAAGCACCCTGAACCAGTCCGTTGGGAGCGATGATGTAGCGCTTCTCGCCATCGGCGTAGTGCAGGAGCGCGATCCGAGCGGTTCGGTTCGGGTCGTACTCGATGTGCGCAACCTTGGCCGGCACACCGTCCTTGTCATAGCGACGGAAGTCGACCAGCCGGTAGGCCTGCTTGTGACCGCCACCAATGTGCCGAGTGGTGATTCGGCCGGAGCTATTCCGACCGCCAGTCTTCGGCTTGGAGGTGACCAGCGACTTCTCCGGCGTGGAGCGAGTCAGTTCGACGAAGTCGGCCACTGAGGAGCCACGACGGCCCGGAGTGGTCGGCTTGTACTTACGGATACCCATGAGTTCGTTTTCCTATCTCAGCTGCCAGCGGCTCAGGCGATGGCGCCGGAGAAGATGTCAATGCGCTGGCCCTCAGCGATGCTCACAATGGCCCGCTTGGTGTCCTTTTGCTTGCCCCACCCAGCTCGGGTGCGCTTGCGCTTGCCCTGGCGGTTGGCGGTATTGACTGCAACCACCTTCACCCCGAAGACAGCCTCGACCGCGATCTTGATCTCGGTCTTGTTGGCGTCCGGAGCAACCAGGAACGTGTACTTGTTCTCGTCCAGCAGGCTGTAAGCCTTCTCGCTGACCACGGGGGCCAGCAGGATGTCGCGATGGTCGCGGATCTTTAGGTCGCTCACTTCGTCTCCTCCTTGGGCTCAGCCTTGGCCTTCGGTGCGGCCTTGGCTTTTGGCGCAGCCTTGGCTGGCTTTACCTCAGCTTCCTCGGCGACCTCAGCGGCCTCGGCCTTGACGGCCTTGGCTTTCGGGGCGGCCTTGACTGGCTTGGCCTCTTCAACTTCCGGGGCAGCAGCCTCGACGACAGTTACCTCGCTGGCACCGTTGAGCGGCCCACCGATGAAGGTGGCCAGCGCTGAGGTGGTGAACACCACGTCGTCGCTAACCAGCACGTCGTAGGCGTTGAGCTGGTCGACTGCCAGGGCGTGCACGGTCGGCACGTTGCGCAGGCTCAGCCACGCCACGTCCTCGTCACGGTCCAGAACGACCAGCAGCTTGGCACCGTTGATCTCTGCCAGTGCAGCCAGCGCCGCTTTGGTGGAAGGAGTCTCGCCGATGACGATCGACTCGATCACGTGGATGCGACCGTCCCGGGCCCGATCAGAAAGCGCTCCGCGTAGCGCGGCGGCGATCATCTTCTTCGGGGTGCGCTGGGCGTAGCTGCGCGGCTGCGGGCCGTGCGAGATACCGCCGCCTACCCATTGCGGCGAGCGACGCGAACCCTGACGGGCGCGGCCGGTGCCCTTTTGGCGCCACGGCTTGGCTCCACCGCCGGAGACTTCGCCCCGGGTCTTGGTGGAGTGGGTGCCCTGGCGAGCAGCGGCCAGCTGGGCCACCACAACCTGGTGGATCAGCGGCACATTGGACTGAGTGTCAAACAGGGCGCCAGGCAACTCGGCCTTCGCCGACTTGGTGCCCAGCACAGCTACGGTTCGGGTCTCGCTCATGCCTTGGCTCCCTTCTTGGCCGAAGTCCGCAGCACAACCAGCGTCCCCTTGGGCCCGGGCACGGAGCCCTTGACCAGGATCAGCCCGCGCTCGGTATCGACGGCATGGACGGTCAGGTTCTGCACGGTCACCTTTTCGACGCCCATGCGGCCAGCCATCTTGGTGCCCTTGAACACGTGGCCGGGGGTGGCGCAGGCGCCGATTGAACCCGGGGAACGGTGCTTGCGGTGCACACCATGGCTGGCGCGGAGGCCGTGGAAGCCGTGTCGCTTCATGACGCCGGCGGTGCCCTTGCCCTTGGTCACGCCGGTGACATCGATGATGTCGGTGGCGGCGAACACATCAGCGTTCAGCTCTTGGCCCAGGGTGTAGGTGCTGGCATCAGCGGTACGCAGCTCAACGAGATGCCGGCGCGGAGTGACGCCGGCCCGCTCGAAGTGCCCGGCGGCGGGCTTGGTGACGTTCTTAGCCTTGACCGCACCAAAACCCAGCTGGACGGCGGCATAGCCGTCCACATCGGGGGTACGGACTTGGGTGACCACGCAAGGGCCAGCCTGGATGACGGTCACCGGGACAACCTTGTTGTCGGCGTCCCATACCTGGGTCATGCCGAGCTTGGTGCCCAGCAACCCCTTCAAAGTCTGATCGCTCATCTCAGTTGACCTCACGGAAGCTTGATCTCGATGTCGACACCGGCCGGCAGGTCGAGACGCATCAGCGAGTCGACGGTCTTCGGCGTCGGGTCGAGAATGTCGATCAGCCGCTTATGTGTGCGCATCTCAAAGTGCTCGCGGCTGTCCTTGTACTTGTGGGGAGAACGGATCACACAGAACACGTTCTTCTCGGTGGGCAACGGCACAGGGCCTGCCACCTTGGCGCCGGTACGGGTCACCGTGTCGACGATTTTCTTCGCCGAAGAGTCAATGACCTCGTGGTCGTAAGCCCGGAGTCTGATCCGGATCTTCTGTCCCGCCACTGGTTCGTCCTTCTTCTCGTCTTTCTCGACCGGCTGCATCTACCGATGGAGCGTGTTCCTCCGACCCCCGAGGTCGGGCGTGTCGGGCCTATTCTGGGCCGCGCATGACCGTTTCGATTTGGGTCGTGGTAGGGCCCGGCACCCGCGCGCCAGACTTATCGGCAAGGCCGCCAAGCGGGCGTCCTCGTCGGAGCAACCTGACGATTCTCCCACGCACGCCGCGTGGATGCAAAATCGGTCTCCGGACGGGCAGAATGCCACCCGTGCCCTCCCAGTATGTCGCCTCCACGCCCACTTCGATGCACCCAGCAGCAGGGCTAATGCTCGGTTTGGCGGCTTCGCTTGCTTTCGCGACCTCCGGCGCCTTCGTCCGGCCACTGCTTGATGCTGGCTGGACGCCGTTGGCCGCGGTCTTCTGGCGCGTCTGCGCAGCCTCGGTACTGCTGTTGCCACTGGGATTGTGGTCGATTCGAGGCCGCCTGCGCCTGCTGATTACCGAATGGCGGCTGATCCTCAGCTTCGGCGTGTTGGCTGTGGCCACCGCCCAGGGGATGTATTTCGCGGCCGTGTCGAGAATGAGCGTGAGCGTGGCGCTGCTGATCGAATACATGGCGCCGGTGGCGTTGGTGTTGTTGGCCTGGCTTCGGCAACGCCACGCCCCGAGCAAGCTGGTGCTGGCTGGCGCTGCGGTCAGCGTCGCTGGCCTGTTCTGCGTCCTGGATCTCAGCGGTGCCCGACTTGATGGTTTGGGAGTCCTGTTCGGCCTCGGCGCCATGACCGGCGCTGCCGCCTATTTCGCCCTCGGCGCGCGACGCACCGAACTGCCTGCGCTGGCGCTGCCAGCGTTCGGGCTGCCGGTCGGGGCAGCGGCCCTCGGCCTGCTCATCGCTTCCGGGTTACTCCCCTACTCCGCGCCCCTGGTTTCGGTGGACCTGATGGGGACGCTAGTGCCGTGGTGGGTTCCGCTCGGGGTGGTCGTGGTGTTTGCGACCGCGGCCGCCTACGCCCTCGGGGTGGCAGGCATCGCGCTGATGGGTGAGCGCCTGTCGAGTTTTGTGAGTCTGTCCGAAGTGCTGTTCGCAGCCTTGGTGGCTGCCGTTGTCTTGGGGGAGATCCCGACTGGCATGCAGATCATTGGCGGGGTGCTGATCGTCGTCGGCGTAGTCCTGATTCGCGTCTCCACCGGCGATGCCCCGGCTGGAATCCCCGCACTGCCTGACGAAATCGAGATCGGCCAGGCCCCGTAGTCCGTCGACAATCAGCGCGGCATTCGCCGCCACAGCGCGCGGGGAACGAAGCGGGCCACAGCGAACATCACCCGCAACTGCCACGGGATCCACAGCTCCACCCCACGCCCAGACCGGACGCGGCGCACGACCGCATCGGCCACCTGATCGGGGGTGGACGAAAAAGGTGCCGGGTCCAGACCGGCGGTCATCCGGCCGATCACGAACCCCGGCCGAGCGATGATCAGGTGCACCCCGCTGCCGTGCAGGGCATCGGCCAGGCCGGAGGCGAATCCGTCCAGCCCGGCCTTGGCCGAGCCGTAGACGTAGTTGGCTCGCCGAACTCGCTGCCCGGCGACAGAGGAGAAGGCCACCAAGGTGCCAGCGGCGCGGGTTCGCATCCGCTGTGCCAGCACGGTCAACAGGCCGGCCTGGGCGATGAAGTCGGTGTGCAGGAGTGCGGCAGCCGCCACCGAGTCGCGCTCAGCGATTGCCTGATCGCCCAGAATCCCGAAGGCCAGCACCGCCACGTCGATCGGCCCAACGCGGTCCTCGATTGCGGTCACCAGGTCAGCTTGAGCAGCAATGTCGTCGGCGTCGAAGTCGAAAATCTCGACTCTCTGGGCACCGGCCGCCTGGCAGGCTGCCACCGCCTCGGCCATCGATCCCGGACGAGCGGCCAGCACCACGGCGGAACCCGGTGCCAGCCTGGTGGCTAGTGCCAGTCCGATTTCGCTGCGGCCACCGAACACCGCCACCACCTGGCTCACAGGAGGCTGGCCAACTTCTCCAGCCGGGCCAGTGAGGATTCCCGGCCGAGTAGCTCCATCGACTCAAACAGCGGCGGGGAGACGTTGGAGCCGGTGATCGCCAGCCGGACCGGGCCGAAGGCGAACTTCGGTTTGATCCCCAGGCCGCCCACCAGCGCTTCGCGCAGCGCGGTCTGGATCGTGTCGTGGTTCCACTCGCCGAGCCCAGATAGCGCCACGCTCGCCGAAGCTACGACCTGGGCGGCGTCCGGTCCGGCCTTGGCCAACCCGTCGGGATCAATCACCAGTTCGGCGTCTGCGGTGAACAGGTAGGCCAGCTTCGGCACCGCTTCGCTGAGCAGGATCAGCCGCTCCTGAACCAACGGAATGGCGGCGCGCAGCAGGGCAACCTCAGCCTCGCTTGGGTCGTCCCACTGCCCATACTTGGTGGCGTAGGCAATGACCTGACCGGCCAACTCGGCTGCACTGAGCGCCCGAATGTAGTCGGCATTCAACGAGTTGAGCTTGGTGAGATCAAAGATCGGCCCGGTCGTGTTCACCTTCGCCCAGTCGAACGCGGCCACGAATTCAGCAAAGCTCGCCACGTCGCTGCCCTCGTGCAGCGGCGGGTAGGCCAACAACTGCAGGAAGTTGCGCAGCGCGGCCGGCAGGTATCCCTGCTCGGCGAACCAGGTGAGCCGGGCGGCCGGGTTTTTGCGCTTGGAGATCTTCGACTTGTCGGTGTTGCGCAGCAACGGCATGTGCGCAAACGCTGGCGCGGCCAAACCCAGCCACTTGTAGAGCAGCAGGTGTTTCGGCGTTGAAGAGATCCACTCCTCACCGCGGACCACATGGGTGATGCCCATCAAGTGATCATCGACCACCACCGCCAGGTGATAGGTCGGGAAGCCGTCAGCCTTCAGAATCACCTGGTCATCGGGCAGCGGCGCGTTCACCTCACCGCGGATCAGGTCGGTGAAACTGAGCTCGACATCATCAGGGATCAGCATCCGCACCACCGGGGTCTCACTGAACCCTGGCAGCGCGGCTCGCTCTTCACGGGTCTTGCCGTAACAGAGCCGGTCATAGCCGGTCACCGACACCTTGGACGCCTGCTGCTCGGCTCGCAACTGGCCGAGGCGCTCGGTGGAACACCAGCAGTAGTAGGCGTGCCCGGCCTCGATCAGCCGGTCGACGAAGGGACGGTAGGTCTCCAGCCGCTCGGACTGCCGGTACGGGGCAAATGGGCCGCCGATGTCGGGACCCTCGTCCCAGTCCAGGCCCAGCCAATGCAGCGTGTCGTAGATCTGTTGCTCGGAAGTGGCAACGTACCGCGCGCGATCGGTGTCTTCGATACGCAGCAGAAATTGGCCACCGGTGGCCTTGGCGTAGGCAAGATTGAACAAGGACATATACGCCGTGCCGACGTGCGGATCACCAGTCGGCGAAGGCGCTACGCGGAGGCGGGCAGGAGCTGAAGTCATGGCCGCAACAGCCTAGCTGAGAGCGATCACGAGCCCGTCTCCCCCACCCACATCGCTACCGGCAACGCAGCTCAGACCTCGGCGTAGAAGTCCACTCCGCTGAGCATCGGGCGGGTGCCGAACTCACGATTCCACTCGACTTTGATGCCGTAGTCAGCCAACACCGGCAGCACTTCGTCGCGGAAAAACTCCACCGACACCTGCTCAAACCACCACTGTTTGCCCTCGGGCAACAACCGCTGGTAGTCCTCGGGCTCCATCAGCTGATCAAGGGCGGCACCAAAGGTGAGTTCCACATGCCCGTGGTCAACCAGATGCTCGGCGTCGGCTTGGTGATAGAACACGTAGCCGCGGTGTTCCTGCTCAGCGTCCAGCAGCTCATGGATATCCCTGGCGCCACACTCAGCGCAGCAGGAGAAGCCTTCCAAGGCCAGGATCCCGCGAGCATTCAACTCAATGAAGGCCTTGGTCAAGGTGGTGGTTGCCGCATCGGCGAAGGACGCCTGCTGCTCTCGCCGAGCGGCCAGCACGGCCTCGAACGCCGCCGTCAGTACCGCGTCCGGCAGCTTGAACTCATCGCGGACATCCTCGACGAAGTCGGACGGATCGCTGAAGCCCAGGATCACCTGCCGCCAGGCCACGATGACAAGGTCAGCCTCCGGACCAACATCTAGACCAAGCGATGCGGGCAGCCGCAGCTCTTCGGGGGGTTGGTTGTATCGGTACATGTCCACACCCTGCCAGTACCAGGTATCCGCCGGGTTACGACCGTCTCTGGCGGCCCTTGGGAGCGTGCTAACTTGGCCGTCATGACCGAGTTGGATGCCTACAGCGATTTCATCCGCGATCGGGTCCGAAAGGACCTTGAGGAAGGCACCTACTCCGGCCGAGTCCAGACCAGGTTCCCGCCTGAGCCCAATGGCTACCTCCACATCGGCCACGCCAAAGCGATCACCGTTGACTTCGGCACGGCCGAGCAGTTTGGCGGCATCTGCAATTTGCGTCTGGACGACACCAACCCAGACACCGAGGAGACCGAGTACTTCACCTCGATCCTTGCTGACATCGAATGGCTCGGTTTCCACCCGGCCGCCGTACTGCACGCCTCGGACTACTTCGGCCAGCTCTACGAGTGGGCCGTGCACTTGATTTCCCAGGGCCTGGCCTATGTGGATGATTCCGACACGGAGACCATTTCGGCCCAGCGTGGCGGCTTCGGCAAGCCCGGCATCGACAGTCCCTTCCGCAGTCGGCCGATCGAGGAGAACCTCGATCTGTTCGCCCGGATGCGCGCCGGGGAGTTTCCAGACGGTGCCAAAGTCCTGCGCGCCAAGATCGACATGAACCACGAGAACATGGCCCTGCGCGACCCGGTGATGTACCGCATCCGCCATTCGCACCACTTCCGCACCGGTGACCAGTGGTGCATCTACCCCACCTATGACTGGGCGCACGGCCAAAGTGATGCCATCGAGAAGGTCACCCACTCCATCTGCACGCTGGAGTTCGACACCCATCGCCCGCTTTACGACTGGTACCTGAGCAAGCTCCCGCTGCCGGCCGAGAAGCCACAGCAGATCGAGTTCGCCCGCTTGGAGCTCACCCACACCGTCACCAGCAAGCGCCGGTTGGCCAAGTTGGTGGCCGAAGGCACCGTTGACGGCTGGGACGATCCTCGGATGCCAACGCTAGGCGGCCTGCGCCGCCGCGGCTACCCGGCCAAGGCGCTACGCGACTTCTGTATCGAGATCGGCACCACCCGAACCAACAGCCGCCAGAACATCGAGGCACTGGAGTCCTACGTCCGTCGCGAGCTAAATGCCAATGCGCCGCGACGGATGGCGGTGCTGCGACCGCTACGCCTGGTGATCGACGGCTGGCCCACCGACGCCGACGGCTCCCCGGTGGTCGAGTACTTCGAGGTTGCCAATAGCCCCGACAACCCGGAGTCAGGCACCCGCCAGGTCGCCTTCACCGGGGAACTGTTCATCGAGGCCGAGGACTTCGCGGAAGTTCCGCCGCCGAAGTTCTTCCGCCTCTCAATTGGCCGCGAAGTACGGCTCCGTGGCGCCTACTTGGTCACCGCCACCTCGCTGGAAACCGATGCTGCTGGCAACGTCACCGCGGTCCATGCCAGCTACGACCCCGAATCCCGTGGTGGCGACGCTCCGGACGGGCGCAAGGTGAAGTCAACGATGCATTGGGTCTCCGCACCTCACGCGATCGACATCACGGTGGCGCTTTATGACCGGCTGTTTACGGCGCCGATCCCGGGCGAGGCCACCGGTGAGCCGTTGGACGATCTGAACCGTAACTCGCGGGAGTTGCTGGCTGGGTGCAAGGCGGAGGCGTCCTTGGCCGAGGTGGACCCCGGCGAAGTCGTGCAGTTCGAGCGGCTGGGCTACTTCGCCGCTGATGGCGCAACACCGGCGCTTTTCCACCGCACGGTGGGCCTGCGCGACGAATGGGCGGCCATCCAACGCCGGCTCGGCTGACCGGAGCCACTATGGCGCGAGCTTCCCGAGTCCCTGATCGGCTGGCGCCACTGGCGCTGCCTGCGCTCAACGGCAAGCAGGTGGTCATCACTGGTGCCAGTGCCGGCATCGGCCAGGCCTGCGCCCTGGCCCTGGCCGGTGCTGGCGCCACGGTGATTCTGGGGGTGCGCAACCTTGCTAAGGGCCAAACCACTGCCGAGCTGATCCGGGCGGCAACTCCTGGCGCCGACGTGCGCGTGGAAGAGATCGAACTCGGCTCGCTGGCCAGCATCAGCGCGTTCGCCACTCGAGTGGGCTCGACCCCGATCGATTTGTTGATCAACAACGCTGGTCTCAGCAGCAACGACCCAGCAGCGACCACCACCGACGG
The DNA here is from genome assembly GCA_002428365.1 of Propionibacteriaceae bacterium UBA6122. Classification (GTDB taxonomy): domain Bacteria; phylum Actinomycetota; class Actinomycetes; order Propionibacteriales; family Propionibacteriaceae; genus Propionicimonas. Next base: position 13,409 of record DIVW01000001.1, on the reverse strand, counting down.
GTTCGAACTTCTGGTGGGAGTCAACTATCTGGGCGCCTACGCGCTGGTCTGTGGTCTGTGGCCAGCGCTGACAGCTGCCGCTGGTCGGGTGGTGATGCTCGGCTCGTTGATGGCAACTCGCGGCGAGATCACCGCGGAGTTCGGCGGCCCAACCGGCTCCACCACTCGCTCGTATTCGGATTCCAAACTGGCTGCGGTCCTCTTCGCAACGGAGCTACACCGGCGCTGTCAGCGGGCCGGTTCGCCGGTCACCGCTGTGGCCGCACACCCTGGATGGGCCCAAACCGACATCTTCACCACCAACGGCCCACCCGAAGTAGTGAACTGGCTCGGCAAGCTGTTCGGTGCGCTCCAATCCCCCACTGACGGCGCGCAACCGGTGCTAATGGCCGCCACTACCGCTGACCCGGCGCCGTATTACGGGCCGCTCAGCCATAGTGGGCTCGCTGGCCTGGCGGGCGCCATTCCGCTGCCACGGGGCGCGCTGGTCGATGGTGCTGGCGCCACGGTATGGAATATTTCCGAGCAACTCACCGGCATCACGTTGCGGCCCTAGAGTGTGCGCCATGGAGCCTGCCGTCACCGTAGTCGGGGAAGCCCTCATCGATATCGTGCTGCCACCGTCCGGCGAAGCCGTCGAGCACGTGGGTGGTAGCCCGGCCAATGTTGCCATCGGATTGTCTCGCCTAGACCACAGCACCCGGTTGGCCACCCACATCGGCACCGATGAGCGTGGTGCTCGGATCGCGTCGGTGTTGGCCACCGAAGGCGTGCAGTTGACTCCCGGGAGTCAGGCCGCCGAACGCACGCCCACTGCCACCGCACGGCTGGACGCAGCGGGGGTGGCCAACTATGAGTTCGATCTGACCTGGAACCCCACTCCGGACAGCCTCCGACCGCCCCCCGGCAGTCACCTGCATACCGGTTCAATTGCCGCCACGCTAGCGCCGGGCGCCGCTGCGGTCGCCGCCGCCGTGGCTGAGGCCCGTTATCGCTCCACCGTCTCCTACGACCCAAATGTTCGGCCTTCCCTGATGGGCTCACCCGAGCAGGCCCGACCGGTCATCGAAACGATGATCGCCCTCGCCGACGTCGTGAAGGCCTCGGCGGAGGATACCGAGTGGCTCTACCCGGGCAAGCCGCTGCCCCAGGTGCTGGCCGACTGGGCCAGGCTCGGCCCCGCGGTGGTCGCCATCACCAGGGGCGGTGCCGACACGCTGATCCTTGTCGGCGGCGAGCTGTTTGAACGCCGTCCGCTGCCCTCCAAGGTGGTCGACACCATCGGGGCCGGAGATTCGTTCATGGCCGGTCTGATCTCCGGGCTGTTAGACGGCGGCTTCCTGGGTGGGCAGGAGGCTCGCGAGCGCCTGCGCTTCGTCCATTTCGACCGGATCGCTGCTGCCGTGGACCGCGCGCTGGCTTGCGCAGCCATCACTGTGTCGCGAGCCGGGGCGAATCCACCCACCCGTGCCGACCTGCTCATCCAGACGTGAGCGCCGCCGGCTAGTGAAACCGGAAAAGCAACAGCGCCGGTCCCCGAAGGAACCGGCGCTGTCGCAGCCTAGCTAGAAGATCACTTAAGGATCTTCACCACGCGACCGGCGCCCACGGTCCGGCCACCCTCGCGGATGGCGAACTTCAGGCCGTCTTCCATGGCGATCGGCTTGTTCAGGTGCACGGTCATGTCGGTGGTGTCACCGGGCATCACCATGTCGGTGCCCTCGGGCAGCTCAACCACACCGGTCACGTCGGTGGTGCGGAAGTAGAACTGCGGGCTGTACTTGGTGAAGAACGGCTTGTGACGGCCACCCTCCTCCTTGGTCAGCACGTAGACGTTGGCATCGAAATCGGTGTGCGGGGTAGTCGAACCCGGCTTGATCACGACCATGCCGCGCTCAACCTCGTCCTTCTTGGTGCCACGCAGCAGCAGGCCGACGTTCTCACCCGCGCGACCCTCGTCGAGGATCTTGCGGAACATCTCAACACCGGTGATGGTGCTGGTCAGCTTCTTGTCAGCAATGCCGATGATGTCAACGGTCTCGCCGGTCTTGACGATGCCGCGCTCGATACGGCCGGTCACCACGGTGCCACGACCGGTGATGGTGAACACGTCCTCGATCGGCATCAGGAACGGCTTCTCAGTGTCGCGCTCCGGCTGCGGGATGTACTCATCAACTGCGTTCATGAGCTCCAGAACAGCTTCGGACCACTTGGCGTCGCCGTTCATGGCCGGGAATGCGGCCACACGAACGATCGGGCAGTTGTCGCCGTCGAACTCCTGCGAGCTGAGCAGCTCACGAACTTCGAGCTCGACGAGCTCAATGAGCTCTTCGTCGTCGACCATGTCGCACTTGTTCAGCGCAACCACGATCGCCGGGACGCCTACCTGGCGGGCCAGCAGCACGTGCTCGCGAGTCTGGGGCATCGGGCCGTCGGTGGCGGCCACGACCAGGATCGCACCGTCCATCTGAGCAGCACCGGTGATCATGTTCTTCACGTAGTCAGCGTGACCGGGGCAGTCGACGTGAGCGTAGTGACGCGCCTCAGTCTGGTACTCGACGTGCGCAATGGAGATCGTGATACCGCGCTGACGCTCTTCGGGCGCCTTGTCGATCTGGTCGAACGCCGAAACCGCATTCAGCTCGGGGTACTTGTCGTGGAGCACCTTCGTAATCGCCGCGGTGAGCGTGGTCTTGCCGTGGTCGATATGCCCGATGGTGCCGATGTTGCAGTGCGGCTTGGTCCGCTCGAACTTGGCCTTTGCCACTTGGGCTCCTTTTTCGGATAGTCGCCACGCGCTACTCGCGGGGCGTTGCTTACACTTCTGACTGCATGGTCATGGTCCGCGCCAGAGCACGGACCAGGACAAGTTTTCTCTACCGGCCGACCTGAGTCAAACTCAGGCCGCGCCGCCGCGTCCCTTGGCGATGATCTCGTCGGCCACCGACTTGGGACATTCGCCGTAGGAGTCGAACTCCATGGAGTACGAAGCCTGACCGGAGGTCTTGGATCGAAGGTCGCCGACGTAGCCAAACATCTCGCTCAGCGGCACCAGCGCCTTGATCACTTGGGCGCCGTGGGCCTCATCCATCGACTGGACGTGGCCGCGGCGGCTGTTGATGTCGCCGATCACCGTGCCCAGGTAATCATCAGGAGTCGTAACCTCGACCGCCATCAGCGGCTCCAGCAGGGCCGGATCAGCCTTGCGGGCAGCTTCCTTGAACACCATCGAGCCGGCGATCTTGAAGGCCAGTTCCGAGGAGTCCACGTCGTGGTAGGCACCATCAAGGAGGGTCGCCTTGATGTCCTCTACCGGATATCCGGCCAGCGGACCGAATGCCATGGCTTCCTTGATGCCGCGGTCGACCGCGGGGATGTACTCCTTGGGGATGCGGCCGCCGGTGACGGCGTTCACAAACTCATAGCCGGTGCCCGGGGCCGTCGGCTCCAGGGAGATCAAGACCTTTGCGTACTGACCCGAACCACCGGACTGCTTCTTGTGGATGTACTCGGCCTTCTCGACCGTGCGACGCAGCGTCTCGCGGTAGGCGACCTGAGGCTTGCCGATGTTGGCCTCGACTTTGAACTCCCGCTTCATGCGGTCGATCATGACTTCGAGGTGCAACTCGCCCATGCCGGCGATGATGGTTTGCCCGGTCTCTTCGTCGGTGTGGACGCGGAAGGTCGGATCCTCTTCGGCCAATCGCTGGATGGCTACGCCGAGCTTCTCCTGGTCAGACTTGGTCTTCGGCTCGATGGCCTGCTCGATCACCGGTGCTGGGAAGTCCATCGACTCCAGCACTACCGGGTTCGCCGGGTCACACAGCGTCTCACCGGTGGTGGTGTCCTTCAAGCCCATCACCGCGATGATCATGCCAGCGCCGATCTCCTCGATCTCCTGACGCTTGTTGGCGTGCATCTGGTAGATCTTGCCGATCCGCTCCTTGCGACCCTTCGTCGAGTTGAGCACCTGCTGGCCGGCCTTGAGTACGCCGGAGTAGACCCGGATGTAGGTCAGCTTGCCGAGGTGCGGGTCGGCAGCGATCTTGAAGGCCAGCATCGCCAGCGGCTCGTCGTTGGAGGTGTGCTTGTCGATGATGATCTCGGGATGACCGGGCTTGAAGCCCTCGATCGGCGGGATCTCCAGCGGGGACGGCAGGTAGTCGATGACCGCGTCCAGCATCGGCTGCACGCCCTTGTTCTTGAACGAAGAACCGCAGATTACGGCGGTGATCTTGTTACCGATTACCGCCCGGCGGACGGCGCCCTTGATCTCAGCCACACTCAGGGTGCCGCCGCTCTCTTCCGCCTCCAGCCACAACTCGGCGAACTCGTCGTCGTTGTCGGCCAGAATGTGGATCATCGCTTCGCGAGCGGCCTCAGCCTCGGCAAGCATCGCGGCTGGGATTTCCTCGACGACGTAGTCCTCGCCAATCGCAGTCTCACCGCGCCACATCAGCGCCCGCATGCCAACCAGGTCGATGACGCCCTGGAAACCGCCCTCCGAACCCACCGGCAGCTGCAACACGGCCGCGACGGTGTGGAGCCGCTCGCGGATCGTCTTCACGCAATAGTCGAAGGAGGCGCCGGTGCGGTCGAGCTTGTTCACATAACAAATCCGCGGCACGCCATACCTGGTGGCCTGGCGCCAAACGGTCTGCGACTGGGGCTCGACCCCGGCCACACCGTCGAAGACACACACTGCACCGTCGAGCACTCGCAGCGAACGCTCGACCTCGATGGTGAAGTCGACGTGGCCGGGCGTGNNCCTGCTCCATCCAGTCCATCGTCGCGGCACCGTCGTGCACTTCGCCGATCTTGTAGTTGATGCCGGTGTAGTACAGGATCCGCTCGGTGGTGGTGGTCTTGCCCGCGTCGATGTGGGCCATGATCCCGATGTTCCGGACCTGCGCGAGGTCCTGCTTCAAATCAATCGCCACTTCGGGCTCAACCTTCCATTGCTGCTGCGCCCTGTTTTCAGGGCGCCCTGTTTCAGAGGACAGGGCACGGCGTTGGTCTGCCGTGCCCTGTGTTGTTCATGAGCTGGTTAGGTTCACCAGCGGTAGTGGGCGAACGCACGGTTCGCTTCAGCCATCTTGTGAGTGTCTTCACGACGCTTCACTGAAGCACCCAAGCCGTTGGACGCATCCAGCAGCTCGTTCATCAGACGCTCGGTCATGGTCTTCTCACGACGCTGACGGGAGAAGGTCACCAGCCAACGCAGAGCCAGGGTGTTAGCCCGGACCGGCTTCACCTCGATCGGCACCTGGTAGGTGGCACCACCGACGCGGCGGCTCTTCACCTCAAGGGCGGGACGAATGTTGTCCAGCGCCTTCTTCAAGGTCTGAACCGGATCGATTCCAGTCTTGGACCGCGTGCCCTCAAGGGCGTCGTAAACGATGCTCTGAGCGGTGGTCTTCTTGCCGTCCAGCAGGATCTTGCTGACCAGCTGGGAGACCAACGGCGAGCCGTAGACCGGATCGACAACGATCGGACGCTTCGGGGCGGGACCCTTGCGAGGCATTACTTCTCCTTCTTCGCGCCGTAGCGGCTACGAGCCTGCTTGCGGTTCTTCACACCCTGGGTGTCAAGGGAGCCGCGGATGATCTTGTAGCGCACACCAGGCAGGTCCTTCACTCGACCACCCCGCACCAGCACCATCGAGTGCTCCTGCAGGTTGTGGCCAACACCTGGAATGTAGGCAGTCACCTCAACACCGGAGGAGAGTCGCACGCGCGCCACCTTGCGAAGGGCCGAGTTCGGCTTCTTCGGGGTGGTGGTGTACACCCGGGTGCAAACACCGCGGCGCTGCGGGGAACCCTTGAGCGCAGGGGTCTTGTTTTTGCTGACCTTGTCAGTGCGGCCCTTGCGGACCAGCTGCTGGATGGTGGGCACCGGCTGGTATCTCTTTCCGTCGGAGGTTTTCGTGGCGCGCGCCGAGCGCCACCAGCCTTAGTCCTTCACTACAGCTAAGGACGAGGCCGGACGCGGCGCACGCACGCATGGTTCGGTCTCCCGAACACAGCTAATAAGGCTACTGGAACGCCTGAGCACCGTCAAAACGGACCCAGGCGGGAGCCCTCAGGTAGAGGACCCTTCGATCTCACTAATCAAATTCACCCGACGGGCGTGGCGACCACCTTCGAACTCCGTGGCCAGCCATTCCCGAACGATTTGTCGACCTAGGCCGACACCTACAACTCGAGCACCCAACGCCAACACATTGGCGTCGTTGTGGGCACGCGACATCACTGCACTGAACGGCTCGGAGCAGACCACAGCCCTGATGCCGGGTACCTTGTTGGCCGCGATCGAAATCCCGACTCCGGTACCGCAGACCAACAGGCCACGGTCGTACTCCCCTGCCGCCACCAGACGACCGACTCTCTCGCCGTTCACCGGATAGTCGATGGACTCACCGACCTCCGGACCGAGATCGACCACTTCATGGCCGAGCTCGACCGCCTCGGCGGCGATCTCCTTGCGGAGATCGACGCCAGCGTGATCAGAAGCCACGACAATCCGCATGATCAGCGCAGCTCGCCGGTGTCGTACTCGTCCAGACCGATCGACGGCCCCCCGACACTCAGGTCGTAGTCGTAGGGGTCGTAGGTCAGGTCGTAGGCCGCTGCCCGGGCTTCCGCAGTCGGTTCGACGCGGATGTTGCGGTACCGATCCAAACCGGTGCCGGCCGGGATCAGCTTGCCCAGGATCACGTTCTCCTTCAGGCCGACCAGCGAATCGGACTTGGCGTGAATCGCCGCGTCGGTCAACACCTTGGTGGTCTCCTGGAAGGAAGCCGCGCTTAGCCACGATTCGGTGGCCAGCGAAGCCTTGGTGATACCCATCAGCACCGGACGTCCCTGAGCAGGAGTCTTGTTCTCGGTGATCATCTGACGGTTCTCCGTCTCGAAGGTCTTCCGGTCCACGAGTTCGCCAGGCAGCATCGAAGTCTCACCGGACTCAATCACCGTAACCCGGCGCAACATCTGCCGAATGATGATCTCGATGTGCTTGTCATGGATCGGGGCGCCCTGGGTGCGATACACCGCTTGGACCTCCTCGACGAGATGCTCCTGCACCTTGCGCAAGCCCGATACGCGAAGCACATCCTGCGGATCAGGAGTACCGGCGTAAAGCTGCTCACCAGCAGCAACGTGCGCGCCATCAGCGATGGAGTGCTGGAAGCCAGCCTTGTCCTCCCACTCCAGGCGCACGCGCCGCGGCAGCAGGTATTCCAGATCCGGCTCGCCATCGTCGCGGACGAGGATGAGCTTGCGGGTGCGCTCGCCTTCGTCGATCCGAACCCGGCCAGCGGCCTCGGCAATCGGGGCCTTGCCCTTTGGCGAGCGAGCTTCGAAGAGCTCGACCACTCGAGGCAGACCCTGGGTGATGTCGTCACCGGCCACACCACCGGTGTGGAAGGTACGCATCGTCAGCTGGGTACCGGGCTCACCAATCGACTGGGCCGCGACGATACCGACGGCTTCGCCGACATCGACCAACTTGCCGGTGGCCAGCGAGCGGCCGTAGCACATCGCGCAGGTGCCGGTGGCGGCCTCACAGGTGAGGACCGAGCGGACCTTCACCTCGGTGATGCCGTGCTTCAGCAGCTTCTTGATGTTCACATCGCCTAGATCGACGCCAGCCTCAACCAGCACCTTGCCCTCGGCGCTAACCACATTGGTGGCCAACGTGCGGGAGTAGACACTGGTCTCGTTGTCCCGAGCCGCAACCAGCTTGCCGTTCTTGCCTTCGGCCGCGATCGGCCTGATCAGGCCGCGCTCGGTCTGGCAATCCTCTTCGCGGATGATCACGTCCTGAGAGACGTCGACCAGACGACGAGTCAGATAGCCGGAGTCGGCCGTCCGCAGTGCGGTATCGGCCTGCCCCTTACGACCACCGTGGGTGGAGATGAAGTACTCCAGAACGCTCAAGCCCTCACGGAAGTTGGACTTGATCGGGCGCGGAATGATCTCACCCTTGGGGTTGGCCACCAAGCCTCGCATGGCCGCAATCTGACGCATCTGGGTCATGTTCCCTCGAGCGCCGGAGTGCACCATCATGAAGATCGGGTTGTCCTTGGTGAAGTTCGCCTCCATGGCCGCAGTCAGCTCAGCGGTGGCGTCATTCCACAGCTGAATCAGCTCCTGGGAACGTTCCTCATCGGTCACCTTGCCGCGTTCGTACTGCTTGGTGATCTTGGCTGCCCGAACCTCGTAGGAAGCCATGATCTCCGGCTTGGAAGGCGGAGTCTGGACGTCCGAGATCGACACGGTGACGCCGGACCGGGTGGCCCACTTGAAACCAAGAGCCTTGAGCCGGTCCAGGGTGACCGCAACTTCTACCTTCGGGTAGCGCTCGGCGAGATCGTTGACGATCTGGCTGAGCTTCTTGCGATCGACCTCGACGTTGACGTAGGGGTAATCGGCTGGCAGCGCCTCATTGAACAGCGCCCGTCCCAAGGTGGTCTCCAGCAGGACGCTGCCGTCAGCGCGCAGCTCAAACCCGGCCGGCGGAACCACACCGGTGAGCCGGATCCGGCAAATCGCACCAATGGCGAGCTGGCCGCGGTCGAAGGCCATGTAGGCCTCTGCGACCGAGCTGAACGCATGACCTTCACCCACCGCACCCGACTTTTCCAGGGTGAGGAAGTAGTGACCGATAACCATGTCCTGGGTGGGCAGGGTCACCGGACGGCCGTCAGCCGGCTTGAGGATGTTGTTGGTGCTCAGCATCAGGATGCGGGCCTCGGCCTGCGCCTCCGCGCTGAGCGGAAGGTGGACCGCCATCTGGTCGCCGTCGAAGTCGGCGTTGAAGGCGGTGCAGACCAGCGGGTGCAGCTGAATAGCCTTGCCCTCGATCAGCTGCGGTTCGAACGCCTGAATGCCCAGACGGTGCAGGGTTGGCGCCCGGTTAAGCAGCACCGGATGCTCGGCGATGACCTCTTCGAGCACGTCCCAAACGACCGGACGTTGACGTTCGACCATCCGCTTGGCGCTCTTGATGTTCTGAGCGAGATTGAGGTCGTCGAGTCGCTTCATCACAAACGGCTTGAACAACTCCAAGGCCATGTTCTTCGGCAGACCGCACTGGTGCAGCTTCAGCTGCGGGCCAACCACGATGACCGAACGGCCGGAGTAGTCGACGCGCTNNCCCAGCAGGTTCTGCCGGAAGCGACCCTGCTTGCCCTTGAGCATGTCGGAGATCGACTTCAACGGACGGTTGCCAGGACCGGTGACCGGACGGCCACGACGGCCGTTGTCGAACAGCGAGTCGACGGCTTCCTGAAGCATTCGCTTCTCGTTGTTGACGATGATTTCCGGAGCGCCCAGATCGAGCAGCCGCTTCAGCCGGTTATTCCGGTTGATCACTCGGCGGTACAGGTCGTTCAGGTCGGAGGTAGCGAAGCGGCCACCATCCAGCTGAACCATCGGGCGCAGGTCGGGCGGGATCACCGGGACGGCGTCCAGCACCATACCGAGCGGGCTGTTAGTGGTGTTCAGGAAGGCCGAAACCACCTTCAGACGCTTCAGCGCCCGGGTCTTGCGCTGACCCTTGCCGGTCTTAATGATCTCCCGCAGATTCTCCGATTCGGCCTGCAGATCGAAGGTGCCCAGGCGCTTCTTGATCGCCTCAGCGCCCATGTAGCCCTCGAAGTACTTGCCGAAGCGTGCCTTCATCTCCCGGTAAAGGATCTCGTCACCCTCAAGATCCTGGATCTTGAGCGCCTTGAACCGGGCCCAGACCGCGTCCAGCCGATCGAGATCCCGCTGGGCCTGGGTCCGCAGCTGGCGAACTTCGCGCTCACCGGCGTCCCGGACCCGCTTCTTGACGTCGGTCTTGGCACCCTCGGCTTCGAGCTGAGCGATGTCCTCTTCCAGCTTCCGCAGCCGCGCCTCGGCGTCGGAATCCCGGCGAGACTCGAGCTGCTTGCGCTCGACCTCCACCTTGGCTTCCAGCGAGGGCAGGTCGCGGTGGCGGGCCTCTGCGTCGACCGCAGTGATCATGTACGCGGCGAAGTAGATGACCTTCTCCAGGTCCTTCGGCGCGATGTCCAGCAGGTAACCCAGCCGGCTCGGCACACCTTTGAAGTACCAGATGTGGGTCACCGGAGCGGCGAGCTCGACGTGGCCCATCCGATCACGACGCACATTGGAGCGGGTCACCTCAACGCCACAGCGCTCACAGATGATGCCCTTGAAGCGCACCCGCTTGTACTTGCCACAGTTGCACTCCCAGTCCCTGGTGGGACCGAAAATCTTCTCGCAGAACAAGCCGTCGCGCTCAGGCTTGAGCGTGCGGTAGTTGATGGTCTCGGGCTTCTTTACCTCGCCGTGTGACCATTCGCGGATCTGATCGGCGGTAGCCAGCCCGATCCGAAGCTCGTCGTAGGAGTTCACGTCCAGCACGTTGCTTCTCTTTCCCCTGCAGTCAGGAAATCTGGTTTGTCTGAGTTGTCTGTTTGACTGAGTTGGTGCAACTCAGACTTCGTCCACGGAGCGGAACGAGTCAGCTCCGGGACGGCGGGACAGGTCGATGCCGAACTCTTCGCTCGCGCGGTAGTCGTCCTCGGAGTCACGCAGTTCCACCACGGTGCCGTCGCTGGAGAGAACCTCCACATTCAGGCACAGCGACTTCATCTCCTTGACCAGAACCTTGAACGATTCGGGAATACCCGGCTCAGGAATGTTCTCGCCCTTGACGATCGCCTCGTAGACCTTGACCCGGCCTGCGACATCGTCGGACTTGATGGTGAGCAGCTCCTGCAGCGCCCAAGCGGCGCCATAGGCCTCAAGTGCCCACACTTCCATCTCACCGAAGCGCTGGCCACCGAACTGAGCCTTACCGCCCAGCGGCTGCTGGGTGATCATCGAGTACGGACCGGTGGACCGCGCGTGGATCTTGTCGTCGACAAGGTGGTGCAGCTTCAGCATGTAGATGTAGCCGACACCAACCGGATCCGGGTAGGGCTCACCGGAACGACCGTCGAAGAGCCTTGCCTTGCCACTGGCGTCAACCAGCTGCAGACCATCGCGCTGCGGCAGACCGTGCTCAAGCAGACCGGCGATCTCGTCCTCGTTGGCACCGTCGAAAACCGGCGTAGCCAAGCGAGCGTTGCCGCCAACCTTCTCCAGCCCAACACCGCGGAGCCGCTCCGCCCATGGCTCATCCACCCCAGCGAGGTCCCAGCCGGTCTTGGCTACCCACCCAAGGTGGGTCTCCAGCACCTGGCCAACGTTCATCCGGGAAGGCACGCCCAGCGGGTTGAGCACGATGTCCACCGGGGTGCCATCCTCCATGAACGGCATGTCCTCGATGGGCAGGATCTTGGAGATGACGCCCTTATTGCCGTGACGACCGGCGAGCTTGTCTCCATTGGAGATCTTTCGCTTCTGAGCGACGTAGACCCGCACCATTTGGTTCACACCGGGGGGCAGTTCGTCGTCCTCTTCACGATCAAAGACCCGCACGGCAATGACCGTGCCGGACTCACCGTGGGGCACCTTCATCGAGGTGTCGCGCACTTCGCGAGCCTTCTCGCCGAAGATGGCCCGCAGCAGTCGCTCTTCCGGAGTCAGCTCGGTTTCGCCCTTCGGGGTGACCTTGCCGACGAGGATGTCGCCGGTGCCAACCTCAGCGCCGATGCGGATGATGCCGCGCTCGTCGAGATTGGCGAGCATGTCCTCACCGATGTTGGGGATGTCGCGAGTGATCTCTTCTGCGCCCAGCTTGGTGTCGCGAGCATCGATCTCGTGCTCTTCGATGTGGATGCTGGTGAGGATGTCGTCTTGCACCAGGCGCTGGCTGAGGATGATCGCGTCCTCGTAGTTGTGGCCTTCCCAAGGCATGAACGCCACCAGAAGGTTGCGGCCCAGGGCCATCTCGCCACCGTCGGTGCAGGCACCGTCGGCCATCGGAGAACCAACCTCGACCCGCTGACCGGACGCGACCAAGGGACGCTGGTTGATGCAGGTGGCCTGGTTGGAGCGACGGAACTTGGCCAGCCGGTAGCTGCTGTAGGTGCCGTCGTCGTTGGTGACATCGATGATGTCGGCGCTAACAGAGGTGACCACACCGGCTTTGCTGGCCACGGTGACGTCACCAGCATCGATCGCGCCGCGGTACTCCATGCCAGTGCCGATGAACGGCGCCTCATTGCGGATCAGCGGAACGGCCTGACGCTGCATGTTGGCGCCCATCAGGGCTCGAGAGGCATCGTCATGCTCGAGGAACGGGATCAGCGCCGTCGCGACCGACACCATCTGGCGCGGCGAGACGTCCATGTACTGAACCTGGTCAGGAGCAACCTCATCGGCGTCACCGTGCTTCTTCCGCACGAGCACGCGATCTTCGATGAACTTGCCGCCCGCTGCCAGCTTGGCGTTTGCCTGGGCGATGACGTAACGATCCTCGAAATCGGCGGTGAGGTAGTCGATCTGGTCGGTGACCAGGCCGTCAACGACCTTGCGGTAGGGCGTCTCGATGAAGCCGAAAGCATTGACCCGGGCGAAGGAAGCCAGCGAGCCGATCAGACCGATGTTCGGGCCTTCAGGGGTCTCGATGGGGCACATCCGGCCGTAGTGGCTGTGGTGGACGTCACGCACTTCCATGCCAGCACGATCACGCGACAGACCGCCAGGCCCGAGCGCAGACAGGCGGCGCTTGTGAGTGAGGCCGGCCACCGGGTTGGTCTGGTCCATGAACTGC
>DIVW01000001.1:0-654 GCA_002428365.1 Propionibacteriaceae bacterium UBA6122 | reverse complement strand
GGTTCTGGATCAGCTCACCGACGGTGCGAAGGCGGCGGTTACCGAAGTGATCGATGTCGTCGGTCTCGACGATGGTCTCGCCAAGTTCGGTGCGACCCTCGTGCAGCATCACGATGTAGCGGATTGCCGCGACAATGTCCTCGATGGTGAGCACCTGGGTGTCGAACGGCAGCGACAGGCCGAGCTTCTTGTTGATCTTGTAGCGACCAACCTTCGCCAGGTCGTAGCGCTTCGGATTGAAGTAGTAGTTCTCCAGCATCTGCTGGGCAGCCTCACGAGTCGGCGGTTCGCCCGGACGCAGCTTGCGGTAGAGATCCAGCAGCGCCTCGTCAGTGTTGGCGGTGTGGTCCTTTTCCAGGGTCAAGCGAATCGACTCGAACTCACCGAACTCAGCCAGGATCTGCTCGTTGGTCCAACCCAGCGCCTTCAGCAGGACGGTGACGTTCTGCTTGCGCTTGCGGTCGACCCGCACGCCCACCATGTCGCGCTTGTCAATCTCGAACTCCAGCCAAGCGCCCCGGGACGGGATCATCTTGCAGGTGAAGATGTCTTTGTCGGAGGTCTTGTCGGCGGTCTGCTCGAAGTAGACGCCAGGAGAGCGCACCAGCTGGGAAACCACAACGCGCTCAGTGCCGTTGATGATGAAGGTGCCCT